>NZ_CP015124.1:1960000-2660575 GCF_001678945.1 Phaeobacter gallaeciensis | reverse complement strand
GGTTGCCCCGACCCTGCTCAGACTGTCCGTGGTGCGTTTTCGCATCTCTTTCGACAGGGGCCGTATAAGCAGATTCCCCCTTGCTGGCAAGGGGAAATGGACTCGGCATCCCTGTCACGACAAGGATGCGCCCCGGCTATTGGCGGTGGAAACAGCCGCCGCCTCCCCCGTTTCCGGTCAGCCTTGCCGGTCCTTGATCGCAGCAATGGCCGCCGCGATAGCGGCTTCGATGCTCAGATCGCTGGTGTCGATCACCACCGCATCATCCGCAGGCTTCAGCGGCGCCTCGCTGCGGTTCATGTCGCGTTCGTCCCGGGCCTTCACATCAGCCAGAACGGTGTCGTAATCGCTGTCCGATCCGTTTTCGCTCAGCTCCAGGAACCGGCGGCGGGCGCGGACCTCGGCGCTGGCGGTGACAAAGAGTTTCGCCTCGGCATCCGGGCAGATCACCGTGCCGATGTCGCGCCCGTCCAGCACCGCGCCCCCGGCCCGGCGGGCAAAGCTGCGCTGGAAATCTACTAGGGCCTGACGGACCTCGGCGATCACCGCCACTTTCGATGCGGCCTGGGCCACCTCGGCCGTGCGCAGCCCCTCGGCCTCCAGATCGGCAGCGACCAGAGACTGCGCGGCCTCAAGTGGTTTATCGCCAGCCAACACCCGCGCCCCGACAGCCCGGTACAACAGGCCCGTGTCCAGATGGGCAAAACCGAAATGCGCGGCGACCGCTTTGGAGATCGTGCCTTTGCCCGCTGCTGCCGGGCCGTCGATGGCGATGGTGAAACGGGTGGTCATGTTGCAAAGCGCTCCGAAATCTCAAGCGTGGGTGAACTTGGCGCCAAGCGCGGTCATCAGCGGCTCGAAGATCGGGAAGGAGGTCGCAATCGGGCCGCCATCATCAACGGAGACCGGGTTTTGCGCCGCCATGCCCATCACCATGAAGGACATGGCGATCCGGTGATCAAGGAAACTCTCGCAGGTGCCGCCGCCGGGTACGCCTTCGGGGCCAAGGCCCATCACAGCCCACCAATCGTCGCCTTCACGGACGGCAACGCCATTGGCCCGCAGGCCCCGCGCCATGGCGTCGATCCGGTCGCTTTCCTTGACGCGCAGCTCTTTGACGCCCGCCATCATCGTCTCGCCCCGTGCAAAGGAGGCAACGACGGAGAGCACCGGGTATTCATCGATCATCGAGGCGGCGCGTTCAGGCGGCACCTCGATCCCCTGCATGGAGGGGGAGTAGCGCGCCCGCAGATCGGCAACCGGCTCACCGCCCTCGACCCGCTCGTTTTCATAAGTGAGGTCCGCGCCCATCTCGCGCAGGGTCGTGAACAGTCCCGCGCGGGTCGGGTTGAGGCCAATACCTGGCACCAGCACGTCCGATCCGGGCGTGATCAGCGCCGCGCAAACCGGGAAGGCGGCGGAGGATGGATCGCGCGGCACCGCGATCACCTGCGGTTTCAGCTCGGGCCGACCAGTGAGGGTGATGACCCGGCCCTCTTCCGTCTCTTCGGTGGTAATCTCGGCGCCGAACCCTTCAAGCATCCGCTCGGTATGATCGCGGGTGGCTTCCTTCTCGATCACCACGGTCTGCCCCGGCGCGTTGAGCCCTGCCAGCAGAACAGCCGATTTCACCTGCGCCGAGGGCACCGGCACCACATAGCGCACCGGCACCGGATCCGCCGCCCCGACGATGGTCATCGGCAGCCGCCCGCCAGAGCGGCCCACCGCCTGCGCGCCGAACAGGGCCAGCGGATCGGTCACCCGCGCCATCGGGCGTTTGTTGAGGCTGGCATCGCCGGTGAAGGTCACGGAAATCGGCGAGGTCGCCATAGTGCCCATGATCAGCCGCACGCCGGTGCCGGAATTGCCACAGTCGATCACATTGTCCGGCTCGGCAAAACCGCCGACACCGACACCAAAGACCGACCACTTTCCGCCGCCATGGTTGATGACCTCGGCCCCGAAGGCCTGCATCGCCTTGGCCGTGTCCAGCACGTCCTCGCCCTCCAAAAGTCCCGAAATCCGGGTTTCGCCCACGGCCATGGCGCCAAGGATCAGGGACCGGTGCGAAATCGACTTGTCGCCCGGCACCTTGGCCACGCCTGCCAGCGGGTCGGCACGGTGAGAGATCATCGGGGTAGGCGTACCGTGTCCGGACATGAAGGCTTCCTTTGTCAGAGTGTCGCGAATGCTTTTGTTTCCGCTATCGGTAACGAATTGCCGTGATCCGGTCCAGCGCCGATCAGCGCAAGATCACGCCCATATCACCCCGATATCAGCCAAGGCGGCGGAAGGTCAGGTAATGCGGCGTGCGCCCCTCTCGCAGGGCCTTTTGCTCGTATCGGGTAGAAATCCAGTCGTCCCAGGGCTCGCGCCAGTCGGCAGGGCGCTCGGCCAGCCATTCAAAGCCCGCTTTTGGCACTTCTTCCAGGGTCTGGCGGACGTAATCAGGAATATCCGTCGCCACCCGGAAAATCGCGCCGGGTTTCAGGCAGCGGGCCAGCGGCTCCAAATGTTCCTGGGTCACAAAACGGCGGCGATGATGGCGTTTCTTAGGCCAGGGATCGGGATAGAGCAGGAAGGCGCGCGAAATCGACGCTTCGGGCAGCACATCCATCAGATCGCGCGCATCGCCGGGATGCACCGCGATATTATCCGCATTTGCCTTACGGATCTTGCCCAGCAGCATGGCCACCCCGTTGATAAAGGGTTCGGCACCGATGATGCCGACTCCTGGGTTGTTCTGGGCCTGATGTACCAGATGTTCGCCGCCACCAAAGCCGACCTCGAGCCAGACATCGCGACCGCCAAACAGCGCCTGCAGATCCAGCGGATTGCGCTCCGGGTTTTCATCCCAGCCCACGGCCCCGGGCGACAGCGCCCCGAGGTCCTCGTCCAGATAACGTCGCTGGCTGTCCTTCAGGGTCTTGCCGCTGAAACGGCCATAGAAATTGCGCCAGGGCGCGCCGCTGGCGTGTTTGTCGGCCGCATCGGTCCGCGCCGGGTGGCTGGCAGAGCTGGTTTTCTTGTCATCAGACATCGGACGGGCCTTTTCATTGCCGGTGTTTCGACGCCCGATCTTGCGTTTCGCCATTAACAGGCGCAGGCGGGCGAATGCTGGGCGTCCATCTGCCGCAAGCCGCCCTGCGGGTCAAGAGAGCTGTCCCGGTGCTACTGATCCTGCGGCGCCTGTTCCCGCAACACTCCGGCAGCCACCAGTCGCAAGCGGGACGGGTACCATTCGGCATTGGGGCGCACCCGCATGGTTTCAATCGCAAAGGCCGGATCGACCCCGCGCGATACCAGATAGGTCAGCTGTTCGTAGATTTCCTCCTGAGTGTCCTGATAGATCCAGGAGCCGAATTCAAAAGGGGTGGCCCAATCTTCGTCATCGCGCCATTCCCGATAATAACTTTGCACCGCTTCCGGCGCCCAACTGCGCTGATGAAACCCGATCTTGGACCCCAGCATCATGCGCCGCCGCTGCCCGGCCAGGAAGATATCGACACAGGCGCTGACACATTCGCCATCGACCGAAGTATTCAGCCCATGGTCCATGACGATCCATGCGATCTCGGCCCCGGCATAGACACTGCCGCCACCACTGTTCAGCCGCACCTCGGTGACCTGCGGGTTGTCTGCCAGGATGCTGCGAAAGGCGTCGATGTCCTCGGGGGTGATCTCGGACGCCGCGCCGGTGATGTCGGTTTCGGTGTCAAACACCAAGGCCTCGCCGTCGATGCGAAATTTCTGCGGCAGGGGCTCCCTGGCCAGCAGGTGTAACGGCAATGCCAGCATCACAAGGCAAAGCAGCGAGAATATAGGCAGGGATGAACGGTTCATATGGACATGGCTTCCTTTGCGCGAAGGGCATTCCCCGCCGGAAAAGACTAGTTCGGCCCCGGCGCGTAGCTCAAGCCCTGCGCCCTACACCAGTCGCGGATCAAAAAAGGGGCAGGCCCCGTGGCCCGCCCCCGTTTTGCAATACACTGCCTGACCGGATCAGACGGCCTTTTTCAGCGCCTCGACCAGATCAGTGCGTTCCCAGCTGAAGCCGCCATCGGCATCGGGTTCGCGGCCAAAGTGACCATAGGCTGCGGTGCGCTGATAGATCGGCTTGTTGAGGCCCAGATGCGAGCGGATGCCGCGCGGGCTGAGATCCATCACCTGACCAATGGCTTTTTCAATCGCCTCAGGCGCGACGTCGCCGGTGCCGTGGGTGTCAGCATAGATCGACAACGGCTGAGACACGCCAATCGCATAAGACAGCTGGATGGTGCATTTGTCGGCCATCCCAGCGGCAACGACGTTCTTGGCCAGATAGCGCGCAGCATAGGCCGCCGAACGGTCAACCTTGGTCGGATCCTTGCCCGAGAAAGCGCCGCCGCCATGCGGGGCCGCACCGCCATAGGTGTCGACGATGATCTTGCGGCCGGTGAGGCCGGCATCGCCATCGGGGCCGCCGATCACGAACTTGCCGGTCGGGTTTACGTGCCAGATGGTTTCTGCGGTCAGCCAGCCCTCGGGCAGGGTCTCGCGGATATAGGGTTCCACGATCTGGCGGATATCGTCGGATGTCAGCGACTCGTCCAGATGCTGGGTCGACAGCACCAGCGAGTTGACGCCCACCGGCTTGCCGTTCTCATAATTGATGGACAGCTGCGATTTGGCATCGGGACCCAGTGCAGGTTCGGTGCCGTTCTTGCGCACTTCGGCAAGGCGGCGCAGAATCGCGTGGCTGAACTGGATCGGCGCGGGCATCAGCGCGTCGGTTTCATTGGTGGCAAAGCCGAACATGATGCCTTGGTCGCCAGCACCTTCGTCCTTGTTCTCGGCCGAATCGACACCCTGCGCGATATGAGCGGACTGTTCATGCAGCAGGTTGGTGATTTCCACGGTCTCGTGGTGGAACTTGTCCTGCTCGTAGCCGATGTCCTTGATGCAGGCGCGGGCGATCTCGTCGATCTTGCCCATGTAATCGTGCAGTTTGTCCTGGTCGGACAGACCCACCTCGCCCCCGATCACAACGCGATTGGTTGTGGCAAAGGTCTCTGCCGCGACACGCGCTTCTGGCTCTTCCGCCAGAAAGGCGTCCAGAACGGCATCGGAAATCCGGTCACAGACCTTATCCGGGTGGCCCTCGGAAACGGATTCCGAAGTGAAAATATAGTGCTTGCGGGTCATGAAAAGTGCTCCATTTGGTTTCGCCTCGCCACGCCAGGAAGCCGTTGTGGGAGGAACCGAAACTACCTACGTGGGAAGACGGTTGTCGTCAATGCTTTTACCGGCCAGAGGTTGAGCAGCTATGAACGCGCCTGCATATTTCCGCCGCGGCGCAGCGCCGCACCTGCCAGCCCCAGCAGCAGGATCAGCACCGGCCAGTCCCCGGTGCCGCTGTAAGGGGTCGCGGGAAGCGCCGCGGGCAGGATCACATCCACATAGCCAGCCTCCCCCAAGGGCAGCGACGGGCCAAGGCGCCCATAGGGGTCAATCACGCCGGAAATACCGGTATTGGCGGCGCGCAGCATCGGCAGCCCCTGCTCTGCGGCCCGCATCCGCGCCTGCACCAGATGCTGATAGGGCCCCGAACGAGTGCCGAACCAGGCATCATTGGTGATCTGCACCAACATGTCCGGGCGATCGGGGGCGGCGTTCACATCCTGCGGGAAGACTGCCTCGTAACAGATCAGCGGCAATGCCTTGCCGATAGGCAGATCCATCAGCCGCGCGCCGGGTCCCGCAGCATAGCCCGCACCGGCCTGAGAGGCCAATCCATGGAATCCGAACCGCGCCATCAGATCGCCAAAGGGCACGTATTCCCCGAACGGCACCAGATGTGCCTTGTCATAGATCTGCCCGGCAGAACCATCGGCGCTGATCAGAGCAGCCGAATTGAAATAGGCGCCGCCTTCTTCGCGCTGGATCCCCAGCAAGAGCGGCACGCCCGGCGCCTGCTCAAGGATCGCCTCCAGCGTATTGCCGGCATAGTTCAACAACTGCGGCACCGCGGTTTCCGGCCAGATGATCATATCAGGACGCGGGCCTTGGGCGTTAAAACCCATGGCGCGGCGCACGAAATCCCACCGCAGATCCGGGTGCCATTTCTGGTGCTGCGGCGCATTGGGCTGCACCAAGCGCACCCTGTGATCCGTCAGTTCGACCTCGGGAGGAGACGGCAGCAGCGCCACCAGAGCCACAAGCGCACCACCGGGCAGGACCGCCCGCGCGGGGCTAGAGCGCAGCAGCGCCAGCGGTAGAAACGCGGCAAGCGTCAGCACCGCCAGCCCCTGCGGGCCAATCCACGGCAGCAGCTGCGCTGCGGGCGTATCAATCCAGAACTGTCCGAAAGCGGCCCAGGGAAACCCCGTCAGAAGATAGGCGCGGGCAAATTCTGCAAGGCTCCAGAAGGCAATCAGCAGGGTGACCCGCGCCGCCCCCCTGCTCCACCGCACGGCCCCGGCAAAGGCGGCGCCCCAGAACAGCGCCAGACCACCGGCCAGAAACACAAGGGCAAAGGGCGCCATCCAGGCGTGCCGCTGCGCATCCACCTGAAAGGGTTCAACGATCCACGACAGGCCAAAAGCGAAATACCCAAGCCCAAAGGCCCAGCCCAACATGGCGCCAGACCAGGACGTCTGCGCCCGCAGGGCAAAGGCGCCAATCACCGCCAGTGCAATTGGCACGGTCCAGAGCATCTGATTGGGGGCCAGCGCCAGCGACATGAGCGCGCCAAAGCCAAAGGCCAGCGCAAGGACTGGCAAATGGGGTGCTAGCCGCCCCAACCTGCTGCGCAGACCGGAAACCTTCGTCATTCCGCAGCGTTGGGCACCAGTACCCGCAGCCGTTTGATCCGACGGGGATCGGCATCCATGATTTCGAACTCAGGCCCGTCCGGGTGCACGATCACCTCACCGCGGGCGGGCACCCGGCCCGACAGCATGAAGACCAGTCCACCCAGCGTGTCGATCTCTTCTTCGTCGACATCGTCGTGATTGGTCAGCGACTGGCCGATCTCGGCCTCAAATTCATCCAGTGGCGTGCGGGCCTGGGCGATATAGCAGCCAGATTTTTCCCGAAACCAGGTCTGATCCTCGCCGGTGTCGTGTTCGTCCTCGATCTCACCGATGACCTGCTCAATGAGGTCTTCGATGGTCACCAGACCATCAACACCGCCATATTCGTCGATCACCAGCGCCATGTGCCGACGTTCGGCCTGCATCTTGGCCAGAAGCACCCCGATGGGCATGGACGGTGGCACAAACAGCAGCGGGCGCAGCATCTCGCGCAGATTGAACGGCTCCGCCCCGCAGTTGAACCCATGGGTCAGGGCAAAATCCTTGAGGTGAGCAAAGCCAAGCGGCGTGTCCAGCGTGCCCTCGTAAACCGGGACTCGGGTAAAGCCGCTGTCGCGGAATACCTGCACCAGATCGTCGCTTTCGATTGTCACGGGGACGGCCACGATCTCGGCCGAGGGGATAGCAACGTCTTCAACCCGCATCCGGCGCAGATTGATCATGCCATGTGGCTGAACCTCGGAGACAGCGTCTTGCTGCTCTTCCTGTTCCTCCGTCGTGGCAGAGGCCGACAGGGAGCCGAAAATACGCCCCAACAGTCCGGTCTTTTCCGCGTGTTCCGTGGCCTCTATGGCCTCACTCTTCATATGCAGCGCGCCATGCGCTGCGTTAGAACTGCCTTCTATGTCGCCCATTTATCCTATCCAATATGCCCCGTTCAGGGGCTTCCATTTACCGTATATGGGTTATCGATACCCAGTTTGCCAAGTATCTCGACCTCCAGCCCCTCCATAAGTGTGGCGTCGGGGTCGCGAATGTGATCGTAACCCAAAAGATGCAACACTCCGTGAACAAGCAGATGACAGAGGTGATCTGCCAGCGGTTTGCCCGCTTCCTCAGCCTCACGGGCGCAGGTTTCATAGGCAATGGCAATGTCACCCAGCGAAATCTCGCCCGTAAAATCAGTCTCTGGCGGCAAGGGCGCGCCACCCGGCTCCTCAGCAGAGAGTTCCTCGGCTGGCCAGCTGAGCACATTGGTCGGGGTCGGCTTTTCACGGAATTCTGCGTTCAGATCCGCGATGCGCGCATCGTCGCAGGCCAGCAGGGAAATCTCGCACTCCTCGGCCTCCAGATCAAAATGCGCAAGCGCAGCGCCGATGGACCGCTCCGCCAGCGCCTCAAGCGCAACCGCATCCCAGCGGCTGTCTTCGGTGTAAATCTCTAATGTCATCTGTCGCTTTCACATATCCGCTGGGGTCCGACATCACGGACCCGGCGCAGGGCGCCGGGATCAGATTGCCGGAACATCCGCGTCATAGGCTTCGATGATCGCCGCCACCAGTGGGTGACGCACCACATCGCGGGCGGTGAAATAGTTGAAACTGATCTTGGGAATGCTGCTCAGCAAGCGCTCCGCATCCGCCAAGCCAGACGGCACGCCGCGCGGCAGGTCGACCTGGCTGCGGTCGCCGGTGATCACCATGCGCGAACCTTCGCCAAGGCGGGTCAGGAACATCTTCATCTGCATGGTGGTGGCGTTCTGCGCCTCGTCCAGCACCACAAAGGCATTCGAAAGCGTGCGCCCCCGCATAAATGCCAGCGGCGCGATCTCGATCGTCTTCTCTTCCTTCAGCTTGGCCAGTTGCTTGCCGGGCAGGAAGTCATTCAGCGCGTCATAAAGCGGCTGCATATAGGGATCGACCTTTTCCTCCTGGGTGCCAGGCAAGAAGCCGAGCCGTTCGCCCGCCTCAACAGCAGGACGGCAGAGGATGATCTTGTCCACCTGTCCAGTGATGAACATGCTGACCCCGACCGCGACAGCCAGATAGGTCTTGCCGGTGCCGGCCGGGCCGATGCCGAATGCCAGCTCGTGTTCATATAGGGCCTGCACATAGGCCTTCTGCGCGTCGGTGCGCGGCTCCACCAGCTTCTTGCGGGTCTTGATTTCGACCTTGCCGCCACTGAACATTTCCAACTGGCCGCCCGGATCGGTCTGATCCGACGGCCCCATGCGCAATTCGCGATCCACATCGGCGCTTTCTACGCTACGGCCTGTTTCCAGCCGATCATAGAGCGCAGTCAGAACCGCTGCGGCCTGTTCGCGGCTTGCTTCCTCGCCCATCACCGACAAAAGATTGCCCCGGCGCAGGATCTGCACGCCCAGCTTCTGTTCGATATCGGCGATATTGCGGTCGTATTCCCCACAGAGGTCGATCAGCAGGCGATTGTCAGGAAATTCCAGCAGCACTTCATGTGCGGTGTCGGGATGGGGGTGGGACGACGACGGCGGGGCGCTGGTGACCAATCTCTATTCCTCTGGCTTGCGGTTTCCTTCAATGTGCCTCTGCCGCGCGCCCGGTGCAAGCGCAGCCCGGCAAAATTCACACGGTTGAAACAAAAATGGGCTGACACAATACGGACGGGGTCAGAACGGCAAAAGAAAACAGCCGCCCAGAGACGGGCGGCTGCATTGTTCTTAAAATCGTTTGATGCGCTTACAGCGGGTCGCCATAGGTGGAACCGGACTTGAACGGGCCAGTCGCCACATTACGCGGCAATTCGCTGTTACAGACCGGTTTGCCATCCGGCGTACGGCGCAGGTCGGCATAGCCTTCGACACCGTCATCGATGATCCAGTGTTCACAGCCCTGCGGATCGACCCAGATACCGGCAGTCAGCTGCGAAAGATCGCCGCTTTTGCCGTCAAAAATGTTCTGGTCGCGAGTCTTGTCGGTGACATCGGTACACGCAGCAACCGAAAGCGCAAGGCACAGAGCAGCGGCCCCTTTGAGAATGGTCATGCTGTAATCCCCCTTAGCGCACACAATAGATTTCGACGCGACGGTTCTGCGCCATATTGGCCGCGCTGGTATTGGGAACGCGCGGATCACGTTCGCCGTAGGCGCGGATATCACCAACCCGCGCACCGGCAGATCGTGCGACCTGAGCCACCGCATTGGCCCGGCGTTGCGACAGGCCGATATTGTATTCATCCGAGGCGCGGCTGTCGGTGTGACCGGCAATCACGAAATACCGTGTGCTCGGTTTTGTCTTCTGGAAGAATTCCGTCAGGCGCTTGCGGCCTGCCGCGTTGATGAAATGCTTGTCCGTGGCAAAGAACTGATCCGTCGGCATCATACCGCACAGCAGACCGGGACGACACACAGGTTTGCCGTCCGGTGTGACATGCGGTGTCATGTAACCTTCGGCGCCATCGTCCATCACCCAATGTTCACAGCCATCCGGATCAACCCAGATGGTCGGCACATAGCGTTCCCCGACAACAGTGCGTGTCTGCGTATCCTGCGCCTGAACAGACGCCCCTGCCAGACTGAATGCGACCGTGGCAGCGGCCAGCAAAGCGCCTGCTTTTCTCAACTTGAAATTCAGCACAACCAGATATCCTTCACCTAAGTCCCCCCGGGAGCATGCCACCACGAGCGTTAAGCCTCACGGTAACAGCATCAATCCATGTATAAACAATAAACTACACAACTTTTCAGCCTATTGCCCCTTGGCGGAGCCTATTTTTTCCCAAAACTATGCGGATTTCCCCAACACTCAAACAAATTTCTTAAAACTGTCCACAAAATGGATGCAATAAAGACTCACCCCGCGCCAAAGGAGCGAGGTGATGAAAGGCTGCAGAGGCCCGAGGAAATGGTCAGCCGATCAGTTCACCGGCCAGCGAATTTGCCCCCGAGGACACGATGCGCACCCGCGCCAGATCGCCGATGGCGCGGTCGCAATCGGCCACATGGACCGCGTGCAGATAGTCGGATTTGCCCACCATCTGCCCGGGCAGACGGCCCGCCTTTTCGAACAACACGCCAACCTCACGCCCGACCATGCTGTCCTGCACCTCGCGCTGCTGGCGGGTCAGCAGGGCCTGCAGCCGCTGCAGGCGTTCATCCGCCACCGCAGCTTCTACCTGCGCGCGCTCGGCCGCCGGGGTGCCCGGACGGGTCGAGTATTTGAAGGAATAGGCGGTGCCGTATTTCACTTCCTCGATCAGGTCGAGCGTGGCCTGAAAGTCCTCTTCGGTCTCTTCCGGGAAGCCAACGATGAAATCGCCCGAGATCAGGATATCCGGCCGCGCGGCGCGAATGCGTTCGATCAGGCGGATATAGCTTTCGGCGGTATGGCTGCGGTTCATCCGTTTCAGGATCCGGTCCGATCCGGCCTGCACGGGCAAGTGCAGATAAGGCATCAGCTTTTTGCAGGTGCCATGCGCCTCGATCAGGTCATCCATCATGTCGTTCGGATGCGAGGTGGTAAAGCGGATGCGCTCCAGCCCGTCAATCTTGTCCAGCTCCCAGATCAGCTGCGCCAGGGTCCAGTCGGCGCCATTCGGCCCCTCGCCGTGGTAGGCGTTGACGTTCTGACCCAGCAGCGTGATCTCGCGCACGCCGCGCTCCACCAGTTCCTGCGCCTCACCGATGATGCGGGACACGGGGCGGGAGACTTCGGCACCACGGGTATAGGGCACCACGCAGAAGGCGCAGAACTTGTCGCAGCCCTCCTGCACTGTCAGGAAGGCCGTCGGGCCACGTTTGGCCTTGGGGCGGTTCTTGAGCTTTTCGAATTTGTCTTCTTCGGGGAAATCGGTGTCGAGCACCTTCTCCCCCGCGCGCGCCTTGCTCTCCATCTCTGGCAGGCGGTGATAGCTTTGCGGTCCGACCACCAGATCGACCAGCGGCTGACGGCGCATGATCTCTTCGCCCTCGGCCTGCGCAACGCAGCCCGCAACGCCGATCTTCAGATCCGGTTTTTCCGCCTTCAGCCCCTTGAACCGGCCCAGCTCGGAATAGACCTTTTCGGCGGCCTTTTCCCGGATGTGGCAGGTGTTCAGCAGGATCATGTCGGCATCATCCGCCGATTTCGTCTCGACATAGCCCTGCCCGCCCAGCGCCTCGGCCATGCGTTCGCTGTCATAGACATTCATCTGACAGCCGTAGGTCTTGATAAACAGCTTCTTGGGGGCGCTCATGGGTTCGTTGCCTTCCAGCCGGACATAGGGATCAGCGGCCTGCCATACTGGGAAATGACGCCGCTTGCAATGCAGGCGCACTTACCCGATTTTGGGAGCAAATGCCAGAAAGGCAGGAGCAGACCGCCGTGATGTATTCTTCCCTCGACGATTTTCTTGAGCAGCAGTCGGCGCTGCTGATCAAGGGGCCCGTCGCGCTGATCTTTTTCGAAGATGACGTGGAAATCGGCACCACCCTGCGCCACCACCTGCAAAGCGGCTTTGCCGAGGTGATCGCCCTGATCCCCGATGCCTTTGACCTGCCGGGGGATGTGAAAAACCGGGTGCACCGGGTGCCGTTTGACTGCAGCGTGCCCGAAACCGTCTTTGCCGCAATCAACAAGGTGATCCGCACCGCAAGCCCCGGATGCTGGCTCTACTACTGCTACAACGCGGAATACCTGTTCTTCCCGTTTTGCGAAACGCGGACTGTCGCGGAAATGCTGACCTTTCACACAGAGGAAAAGCGCGCGGCGATGCTGACCTATGTGATCGACCTCTATGCAGGTGATCTTGAGGCTCATCCCAACGCCGTGTCGCTGGCCAATGCCTACCTGGATAAGTCGGGGTACTATGCGCAGTCCCGCTACATTGGCGCCAAAAGCAGCCCCGAGGAGCGACAGCTCGACTTTTTCGGCGGTGTGCGCTGGCGCCACGAGGAACACATCCCGCAGGCCAGCCGCAAGATCGACCGGATCTCTCTGTTCCGGGCCAGACCCGACCTGGAGTTACAGCCGAACCACACTTTCAATATCGACGAATACAACACCTATTCCTGCCCCTGGCATCACAACCTGACGGCAGCCATCTGTTCCTTCCGCACCGCCAAGGCGCTGAAACGCAATCCCGGCTCTTCGTTCGATATCCACAGCTTCCGCTGGCACAATTCCACCCCGTTCGAATGGCATTCGCGCCAGTTGCTGGATCTGGGGTTGATGGAGCCGGGGCAGTGGTTCTGAGGACACGTAATTGACCGAGGTGATACTGGCTCTGCCAGCCATTTTAGGTTTGCTCATTTTAGGTGTGCTCATTATCGCCCTCTGGTGGGGCTGGCCCATCATTGCCTACGTGCGTGCCCGGCGCAGGAAGTCCGCTCTTCCATTATCCGCATCCTTCATGCTGCAATTCAGCCTGCTCTCGGCCCTATGGGGCGCACTGCAATTGGGTGCGTTTGGGGCGTTTCTTGGCCTTTTGTTCCCACCCTATTGGCTGTTCTCTGCATCCTTCCATCTTGAAACCGCCCGGGAACTGAACCTGCCGCTGGGCGCAACGACACTGACCTGGCTCGCAACAGGAGGTGTCAGTGCTGTCTTGCTCGTCATTGGCGTCAAGACCAAGGCGCTTGATCTGGCCCATGTCGCTCTGGTGGCCCCAATCTCAATGGCGACTCTCGTCAGCCTTTGGCTCATGAACAGTGAGGTGCAAACCCGGATAGCTAAGCGCGCGACTGAACTTGGCGCGACCTGCCTGGAAACGCGCAGCCTGTGGTCATCTGTTCGAACGGCCATCTACAGCCCTTGGGCACCCCGCCATGCCATTGCTATCGTTGATGGAGGTTTCATGGCGTGGAGCTACCGCCGAAACGATTTCTACCCCATCGATCCCGGCTATCGTCCCAAGTCGAAAACGGATTGCCCTGTCCCGCGATAGGTCGGGGCCAGTCTTGCTACCGCTGCAACAGCACCGGGAACCAATCCTCGCGCAGGCGCTGGCCCGGCTGCATGTCATGCCCCGGAAACGGCGGTGAGGTCGGGCCGGGGCGTTCGACATAACGTGCATCGTCGCCCACCAGCCGCAGGGAAAAGGCACGGCGGCGCTGATCTGCGGTATTACCGCGCGCGCCATGCAGCGTGCGATAGTTGAAGGCAACGGCGTCGCCGGGCTCCATCTCCCACTCCATGACCCGCATGCCTTCGGCATCGGGATCGGGCACCGGCATGTACTGGCCCTCGTCGGCAAAGAACCCCTCTTCCGAGACCCAGCGGGTGGGCAGCACTTCCTTTTCCCAGGCATGCGATCCGGCGACGCAGCGCAGCGACGCCTCCCGCACGGGATCCAGCGGCGACCAGAAGCTGATCGTCTGCTGGCCCTCGACAAAGTAATAGGGGCCATCCTGGTGCCAGGGCGTGGCCATCGAGGTGCCCGGTTCCTTGACCAGCACGTGATCGTGGAACATCTGCACCCGGTCAGAGCGCATCAGATCGGCCGCAACCTCGGCCACTGGCGAGGCCTTGATCGCTTCGTCAAACTCGGAAATCCGTGTCCAGTTGCAGTAGTCGTCAAAGAAACGCCCGGTCTGGCCCTTCTTTTCGTTGTTGGACGCATAGGGGCCCGGCTCTGCCATATTGGCCTCTACCCCCTTTCGCAGCAGATCGACCTGATCCTTGAACAGGCCCTTGATCATCACCACCCCGTCGCGCTGGTAGGCTTCGACCTGCTCTTCGGTGATCAGCGGATGCACCATCTTTCGTCTCCCTTATTGGACGTCTTGCTGCTGGCAAAGTTGATCTGGCTAGAACATAATTTCAAATCATATCTTTCTAATATACCCTTCGGAACATGTTATACCTCACTCTGCGCCACTATGAATATGTCACCGCCATCGCCCGCCACGGCAGCCTGTCGGGTGCGGCGTCGGCGCTGCATGTCAGCCAGCCCGCCCTGTCCGCCGCGCTGGCCCGGATCGAGGCACATCTGGGCCGGGTATTGTTCCTGCGCAGAAAAGGCGCGGCGCTGGCACTGACGCCGCAAGGGCGCGAGTTTGTCACCGCAGCCGAGGCGCTGTTGTCGGAGGCCGCGCGGCTGGAACACGCGGGCACCGGTGCTGCACCGCAGGGACGGCTGGTGCTCGGATGTTTCCGTGATCTTGCGCCTTTTCTGCTGCCGCGCGCCCTGCGGGTGCTGCGCCAGACCCTGCCGGGGGTGGAGCTGGACCTGTTGGAGAGCGATTTCGAGGATCTGATCGCAGCGCAGCTGTCCGGCGCCTGCGATCTGGCGCTGACCTGGGATCTGGGGCTTGATTCCAGCTTCACCCGGCAGGAGCTTTATCGCGTCACGCCACAGGCGCTGATGCCGCCGGATCATGCGCTGGCCGCCCGGGCTGAGGTCAGCCTTGACGACCTCGCGAGCCAGCCGCTGATCCTGTCGCGCGAAGGCTTGTCGATTGCTCATATGATGCGGCTGTTTCGCGGCGCAGGGCTGGTGCCCGCCATCGCCCATCGCGCCGCCTCTCTGGAACTTTTGCGCAGCCTAGCCGCCAGCGGCGAAGGCATCGGGCTGGCCTACAGCCTGCCGCAATCGGATCACAGCTATGAAGGACTGCCACTGATCGCCCGCCCGCTGGCCGCGCCGCAGGCGGTGGAGCCAGTCGTGCTGACCTGCCACGCAGACCCGGCGCCGAACTCGCTCACCGCGCGGGCGATGCCTGCGCTGACGCAGGCATTCAAAAAGGACGCTACGGAAAGAGAATCAGACGATCAGCCGTGATCGGCCTTCTTGCGCAGGCGGACCACCACATCGACCGATGCGATCTCCATGCCTTCGGGCGCCTCGGGCAGGCTCTGGATCACCAGCTGATCCGAGGGCGCATCGCTGACGCGGCCTTCCTGCTCCCAGTAGTAATGCGGGTGGTCATGGGTGTTGGTGTCGAAATAGCTTTTCGACCCGTCCACCGTGATCTCCTGCAGCACGCCCGCCTCGCAAAAGGCGCGCAACGTGTTGTAGACGGTGGCCAGCGACACGGCCGCGCCCTTGTCCTTGGCGGCTTCGAACAGGCTTTCGGCGGTGACATGGCGATGCTTGCCATCCCCGACCAGCAGTTCAGCCAGCGCCACCCGTTGCCGGGTCGGGCGCAGACCGGCCTGTCCCAGCCAGTTGGTTGCCAGATCTTCGCTGTTTGGCGTCATGTGCAGATCCTGCCTCGCGTTGCTGACCGTATATATAGGGGCAACGGGGGGGGATTTTCAAATGGATTCCCCTGCGGCGTCTTGCACCGCGCCCCGCGCAAAGCCCCCGCAGCACATGGGCAGCACATGGACGGGACAGATGCAGAACCCTTGCAGGACCCGCAGGGCCGATGCTACAGGAGGCCAGATTGAAAACAGACACCTCAGCAGGAGCACCGCCAGCATGGCCGACTACCCGAGCAGCTTTGACAAAGAAGATTTGCTGAAATGCGCCCGAGGCGAGCTGTTCGGCCCGGGCAATGCCCAGCTGCCCGCGCCGCCGATGCTGATGATGGACCGCATCACCGAAGTGAGCGCCGACGGCGGCAGCCACGGCAAGGGCCACATCCTTGCGGAATTCGACATCACCCCGGACCTGTGGTTCTTCGAATGCCACTTCCCCGGCAACCCGATCATGCCCGGTTGTCTGGGTCTGGACGGGTTGTGGCAGCTCACCGGCTTTAACCTCGGCTGGCGCGGCTGGAAGGGCCGGGGCATGGCCGTGGGCGTCGGCGAAGTGAAGCTAACCGGCATGGTCCGCCCCGACCGCAAGATGCTGACCTACAAGGTGGATTTCAAAAAGGCGATGCAGACCCGCCGCCTGACCATGGGCGTTGCCGACGGCACGGTGGAGGCCGATGGCGAAGAGATCTATCAGGTCAAGGACATGCGGGTGGTTCTGAGCGAGGGCTGAGGCCCGCGACGGCTGACCCCAGTCACAATCAGGTTAGACGATCAGGAGGCCCCGCGGGGCCTCTTTTTTTTGGAAAAGTACACGCTCAGCCAGCTTGGGGACCGGAAGGCCACAACCAAATACAAAACCCAGACACCGGTAAGACGAGCAGAAGCGACACTCTGAGCGTTGACACAGCCGCCCTGAATACGTCCCAACGTCGGTGTGACTTGTGAATGTCGAGACGACCACTTAAAAAGAATCATCACTATACCATAAGGTGAAATATGGCAAAAGACATAAAAATTTACGAAGTATTTATCTCCTCCCCATCTGATGTTTCTGCGGAACGCGACGTAGTTCAGGATGCCTTGGATCTAGTCAACCAAGTTACCGGCTTAAAATCAGGATTTTTACTTAGGCCTATCCGCTGGGAACAAAACGTGGTTTCACAAATTGGAAATCACCCACAAGAAATAATCAACACTCAAGTCGGCGATGAATATGACATATTCATCGGAATACTGTGCAGCCGTTTCGGGAGAGAAACCGAGAAATACAAGTCAGGAACGGAAGAAGAGTTCTTTAACGCCTACGGCAGAAAAAAGAACGGAAAAAACGGTCCAGAAATTTTAATGTACTTCAAAGACCCGAGAAAATCAGAAGCTCCCATAGAAGCAGAACAGTTTTTGAAGGTAGCTGAGTTCAAGGAGAAAATCAGCAGCCTCGGAATCTACAGTGACTTTGACAGCCACGATAGCTTAAAGACTCTCGTAGTAGCCGCACTGACGCAAGCAATAGATCGCCTTGCTCACGCCGACGCGATTGAAAACTCACCCAACGCTCCTGAGACCACCGAAAAGAACGGCATTTCGGATACGGCGAACTCCGAAAGTGAGCCAATTTTGTTCGATGAAGACATTGGCCTGTTTGATTTATCCGAAATTGTTTTTGAGGCACTCGATAACTTCACAGACACGCTGAATACTATGGCCCAAGAAACTGAGGCATTTGGCCTTCACTTAACAGACAAAACAAGTGAAATAGAAAATCTGCAATCCACCGGAGACGCTCGCAGAGATCAGAGGGTGGCCAAAGCAATAATAGAGGAAACAGCAAACGAAATGCAGCGGTATGCGGGGGTTCTTGACACTCGCATTCCGGATGCGAGGCGTTACTTTTCCTCAGCCATAAGCGGAATGCAACATGCGATCCTGATCTCAAGCCAGGATGGTCTGAGCAACCAGCAGGATATAACAGGACTTACTCGCGAACTTACCTCTATTAAATCAGTTTTGAACACCGTTCACGGACAAGTCTCCAGTTTTCAGGAATCAATAACATCAATACCTAGAATGACTTCCAAGCTTAACCAAGGCAAGCGGCGCGTACGTGCAGCAACGATTGATCTCTTGGACTTTCTGTCGGACGCATCAAAGAGTGTTGATACGGCACTGGCCGCGATTTTGTCTGTAGGATCCGACCATGAAACGCTCCAGTGATGGCGGAATGTCCCGCAACACCGTTAGACTGTTTAAGGAACTTACCCGGCACCGGCCTCGCTAAGATCTGGTTCTTGCTCTCGCTCACCCCCCCCAACCCATCTTGCACCCATGCCCTGCACGGCCTAGTAAGACAAAAGCTATTAAGGGAGTGCACCTATGCGTCGCGTCGTCGTCACCGGTCTTGGCATCGTCTCCTCGATCGGCAACACAGCCGAAGAGGTTCTTGCATCGCTCAAGGCCGGGAAATCCGGTATCGTAGCCAGCCCTGAAATGGCCGAACACGGCTTTCGCAGCCAGGTGGCCGGCACGCTGAAAATCGATCCTGCCGAACATGTGGACAAGCGCACCCTGCGCTTCATGGGGCCAGGGGCTGCCTATGCCCATATCGCCATGCAACAGGCGATCGCTGATTCCGGCCTTTCCGAAGATCAGATCGTCAACGACCGCACCGGTCTCATTGCAGGGTCCGGCGGACCGTCGACCTCGTCCCTGCTGGCCGCGCATCAGACCGTTCTGAAAACCGGCGCGACCAAGCGGATCGGGCCTTTCGCGGTTCCGAAATGCATGTCCTCCACGATCTCCGCGAACCTGTCGACCGCGTTCAAGATCAAGGGCATCAACTATTCCATCACCTCGGCCTGCTCCACTTCGCTGCACTGCATCGGCAGCGCCGCCGAGCAGATCATGATGGGCAAGCAGGACGTGATGTTCGCCGGTGGCGCCGAAGAGCTGGACTGGACCCTGTCCTGCCTGTTCGACGCGATGGGCGCGATGTCCTCGAAATACAATGACACGCCCGAAAAGGCCTCGCGCGCCTTTGACCAGAACCGCGATGGTTTCGTGATCACCGGCGGCGGCGGCATCGTGGTGCTGGAAGATCTCGATCACGCGCTGGCGCGCGGTGCCAAGATCTATGCCGAGGTCACCGGTTTTGCTGCTACCTCGGACGGGCACGACATGGTGGCCCCCAGCGGTGAAGGCGGCGAGCGCGCCATGCGTCTGGCCCTGTCCACCCTGCCCGAGGGCCGCAAGGTCTCCTATATCAACGCCCATGGCACCTCGACCCCGGTTGGCGACCTTGGCGAAGTCGAAGCCGCCCGCCGCGTCTTTGGCGCAGGCCAGGTGCCGCCGATTTCCTCGACCAAGTCGATGACAGGCCACGCCCAGGGGGCTGCCGGAGCGATGGAGGCGATCTTCTGCCTTCTGATGCTGGAAAACGATTTCATCACCCCGTCGATCAACGTCGAAACCCTGTCCGAAGGCATCGAAGAGGGCGAAATCGCCACCTCCTATGTGGAGAACGCCGGTCTGGACAGCGTGATGACCAACAGTTTTGGGTTTGGGGGCACTAACGGCTCCATGGTTCTGAGCAAGTACAAGGGATAAGCGCGTCATGTCTGGAGTTTTGACCGGCAAACGGGGCCTGATCATGGGCGTGGCCAACGAACGTTCCATCGCCTGGGGCATCGCCAAGGCGATGCACGAGGCCGGAGCCGAGCTGGCCTTCACCTATCAGGGTGAAGCCTTTGGCAAGCGGCTGGAACCGCTCGCGGCCTCTGTCGGCAGCGATTTCATGGTTGATGTGGATGTGACCGACGATGCCTCGCTCGACACCGCATTCGAACAGCTCGCAGCGCGCTGGCCGACGATCGATTTTGTGGTGCACGCGATTGCCTATTCGGACAAGACAGAGCTGACCGGCCGGTTCATCAACACCAGCCGCGCGAACTTCAAGAACTCCATGGATATCTCCGCCTATTCCTTCATCGAGGTGGCGCGCCGCGCCTATCCGATGATGGAGGAGAACGGTGGCACCTTGCTGACGCTGACCTATGGCGGCTCCAACCGGGTGACCCCGAACTACAACGTGATGGGCGTTGCCAAGGCCGCATTGGAAAGCGCCACCCGTTATCTGGCCAATGACCTTGGCCCCGATGGCATCCGCGTCAACGCGATCTCGCCCGGCCCGATGAAGACCCTCGCCGGCGCCGCTATTGGCGGGGCGCGCAAGACCTACAAGCACACCGAACAGAACGCGCCCTTGCGGTCAAACGCAACGCTTGAAGCTGTGGGCGGCACCGCCGTCTATCTGGCCTCGGATGCGGGCGCCTATACAACGGGTGAGGTCATCCGTGTCGATGGTGGCTTTCATATCCTTGGTATGCCGCAGCAGGAAAACCTCTAAGGTTCCCACAAGCTGCATCCTTCACAATGGAAAAACGGGCGCCCTCACCGGACGCCCGTTTTTCTTTTATGGCAGGCGCGATCCCAAACGGCTCACCCTCCGTCAGCCTCGTCCGGGCCATCCTTCTCTTGAACCTTACGGCGGGAGCGCGCCAATCCTGCCTCGAACCCCTCGCCATCTCCGAATTCGGAAAACTCGGCATAGCGCGCGTGGGCCCCTGCAACCCGCGCGGCATGCTTGATCGGGCACCAATAGGCTTCGGTGCGGCTGGCAACTTCACGCACCCAGGCGATCACCCCGTTGCAATACCCGCAGTAGATGCAATTCAGTTTCTGCACCCCGTTGAGATAGGCCAGATGGTGCCGGTCCATCCGGATAAAATCGCGCCTCGGCACCTTTGGGATACCGTAAACCGGGAAACAGGCGGCCTGATAGACAAGCACGAAGAGGTCCAGCAGCACGAAGGGCACGATCAGCGCATAGATGAAAGGGGCGGTGATCAGCACCATCGGCCGTGTGTAGGCAAGAAAGCGTAGCCAGCGCACCCGCAAAGCCCGGTGACGACGGCGGGCCTCTTCCTCCCAGACGATGCGGCCGTTCTCCAGCTTGTACTGAAACGCGGCGCGCTTGTCGGCGATTTCATCCTCCAGCTCGTCCTGCAGCTCCCGCATCCGGGCCAGCAGATCCTCCATTCGCGTGCTCATCTCATACCCTCCATCTGCTCGTTACACCGGCGCGCGGACCGCGCTCTGTTTCGCCCCTGCTGAACTATGCCGTGGCCACCCGCCATTCGGCAATCAGCGCTGCCATGATATCCGACGCCGAACCGCTGCGGGCGCGCGGCGCGCCTTGGCCTGCCCATTGCGCGCCAAACCCGGAGGCCCCGGCCGAGTTAGCCTCCGCATTCAGCGCCTTTCCCGCATCATAGGCGATCGGATAGTCCGGAACAGCCGCGTCTGAGTGCTCTGCCGCCCATGCGGTGAAATCGTTGGCGAGGCAACGGGCCGGGCGGCCTGAAATCGCCGATGTCATCTGGGTGGCCTCCGCCGCTTTCGAATGCAGCCGGGCGCGGTACGCACCATCTGCCAGGCTTTCGCTACAATCGATGAAGGCGGTGCCCAGCTGCGCCGCCGAGGCTCCCAAACGCAGTGCCGCTGCGATATCGCCCCCCGTCATCAGCCCGCCTGCTGTCACCACCGGCCGGTCAACCTCCGCCACCAGCAGCCGCGTCAGATCAAGGGAACTCAACCTTTCATCCGGGGCTGCGGGGTCGAAGATGCCGCGATGGCCGCCCGCTTCCCAGCCCTGCGCCACCACCGCCTGCACCCCGGCGTCGCGGATCGCACGCGCCTCCGCCAACGATGTGGCGCTCGCCATCAGAAAGATACCCGCCTCTTTCAGTGCCAGGATCACATCCAGCGCAGGCAGGCCGAAATGAAAGCTGACCACCGCCGGGCGCTCTGCCAGCAGCATCTCCTGCATGTCCCTGTCCACCACAAAGCTGGTATATATTTCGCTCAAGGCCGCTGGCGCCTCCGCATCGAACCGGGCAAAGACCGGGGCGAGCAGATCCAGCCAGGCCGCCTCCCGCGCCGGATCCGGCACAGCGGGCCGGTGGCAGAAAACATTGACGTTGAATGGCCGCGCAGTCAGCGCCCGCGTCTGGCGGATCATCTCCCGCGCTTGCGCCACTCCAGAGGCGCCGATGCCCAGCGCGCCAAGCCCGCCTGCATTGCTGACCGCCGCCGCCATGGCAGGAGAGCTGACCCCCGCCATCGGCGCCTGAAAGATCGGCACCTCAAGGTTCAGTGCCCGGATAAGCTCCGTTGCAGCCATGCCATATGTCTCCCTGTTTTGCCCCTCGGCCAGCAAAGCCGCAGTTTCATGCCCATGCAAGTAGAGAAAGCGAAACGCCCATCCCCCCTTTGGCCGGAGCCGGGTCAAGGGCGGCGCAGCCGCCGCACCCTAGGTGCGGCTTGCCCTTGAGGCGGCTCTGGCCGCACACAAACTGGCTCTGGCGCCCAAAGGAGGGGCAAAGCCCTCCCTTTGGCGCCTCTCAGCCGTCCTTCGCGCCGCGCAGCGGCGCCACTCCGACGGAACGGGCCCAACGGAAAAGGCCGGATCTGGGATCCGGCCTTTTCGGGCGGGAGAACCCCGCCTTGCAGAATAATTCGCAGATCAGTTGATCGACACCAGCTCGATATCGAAAATCAAATCCTTGCCCGCCAGCGGATGGTTGGCATCAAGCGTAACCGTCGCTTCGTCCGCTTCGACCACGGTTACCGGCAGGACCTGGCCTTCCGGGGTCTGCATCTGCAGCTGCGTGCCCGGCTCCAGCGGGATGTCATCCGGAATACCTTCGCGCGGGATCGCCTGACGTGCGTCAGGGTTGGACGGACCGTATGCGTCATCACAGGCGATCTCGAGCGTCTTCTTGTCGCCCGCGACCATGCCCGGCAGACCGGCATCCATGCCGCCGATCACGTGACCGGCGCCAACGGTGAACTCCAGCGGATCACGCCCTTCGGAGCTGTCAAAAACGGTCCCATCCGTCAGTCGGCCCGTGTAGTGGATGCGCACGGTGTCGCCATTCTTTACCTCGGTCATGTGACCTCCAGTTCGTGTTCAGAATCTAAAGGGCCGGACCCTACAGGACCTGTTTGTGATGTAAACCCACGGCCCGGACCGCAGCAGAGACAATATTTGACCGCCATCCGGGCACCCTCGCGCAATTGTGACAGGTACAACTTCCCGCTTTGTTCCAAGCTGCCTCCTATGACAAAGTCGCGGCAACGGAGGACCCCATGCCCATCACCACCTGTGTATTCGACGCCTATGGCACCCTGTTCGATGTTGCCGCCGCCGCCCGGCAGGCCGCGGCCGAGCCGGACTTCCCGCAGCTTCAGGGCACTTGGGCAACTCTGGCCGCCAACTGGCGCCAGAAGCAGATCCAATATACCTGGCTGCGTGCGGTGACAGGCGCCCATACCGATTTCTGGGAGGTCACCCAGAACGGGCTGGACTGGTCGCTGGAGGCCGCCGGTCTGGCCGGAGATGACGCCCTGCGCGAGCGTCTGCTGGCGCTCTACTGGGAACTTCAAGCCTACCCCGAGGTGCCCGCCATGCTCACAGCGCTGAAAGAGGCCGGTTTCAACACGGCCATCCTGTCCAACGGCTCGCCCGGGATGCTTGAAGGATGCGTGCAATCCGCCGGAGTGGGCGCGGTTCTGGACGATCTCCTGTCGGTCGAAAGCGTCGGCGTCTTCAAGCCGCATTCCAGCGTCTACGATCTGGTCGGCAAACGCTTTGACTGCGCATCGTCCGAGGTGCTCTTCGTCTCCTCCAACGGCTGGGACGCGGCGGCGGCCAGCGGTTACGGCTTCGAAACCGTCTGGGTCAACCGCGCCGGAGAACCGATGGACCGCCTGCCCTGGACGCCGCAGCACGTGCTGAATGATCTCACCACGATCCCGGACATCGCCAAGGGCTGATCCCCTCAATCCCAAAGGAGCACATCGCACCGATGCCAAATTTCACCACTTCGGATGGGCTGTCGCTCCACTACACCGACAGCGCGCAGGGTAAGGCCCTGCCGCTGATCTGCTTGCCGGGCCTTACCCGCGATGGGCAGGACTTCCGCTATTTCGCACCGCATGGCGCACGCTACCGGATGATCACGCTGGATGCGCGCGGGCGCGGGCAATCGGACCCCGACCCTAAGATCGCCAATTACAACGTCATGCGCGAGGCGCAGGATGTGACCGAACTGATGGATCACTTAGGCCTGGAACAGGCCGCGATCCTCGGCACCTCACGTGGGGGAATGGTGGCCATGGTGCTGGCCGCCACCGCAAAGGACCGCCTTAGCGCCGTGGTGCTGAACGATGTGGGACCGGAAATCCCTCAAGGTGGCATTGCCCGCATCATGGAATACGTCGGTCGCCGCCCCGCTGCAAAAACCTATGATAAGGCTGCGCAAACTCTGGCGGCTTTGATGGCACCCGCCTTCCCCGACGTGCCGCCCGCCCGCTGGCGCGAGGAGGTCGAAGTCTTCTACGACGAAACGCCGGATGGCCTTGCCTTGCGCTATGATCCACGCCTGCGCGATGCGCTGCTGGAGCAGGCCAAGGCTGGCCCGCCCCCCGATCTTTGGCCGCTGTTCATGGCGCTCGAGGGGCTGCCCTGCGGCGCAATCCGGGGCGCCAATTCCGATGTGCTGAGCCATGAGACCTATCTTGAAATGCAGCGCCGCCTGCCTGCCCTGCAGGCGGTAGAGCTGGACAATCGCGGCCATGTCCCGTTTCTGGACGAACCGGCTGCCCTCACCCTTATTCATTCCGTATTGGACCAGATTTGATGACTTCCATTTCCATGATCGAAGCCGCTGCCCAGCGGCTTGATGGCCACGCCCGCAAGACACCGCTGCTCTCCTCGCCCTTCCTCGACGAGGTTGCGGGCCGTCGCCTGCTGGTCAAACCCGAATGCCTGCAACACACTGGATCGTTCAAGTTCCGGGGCGGCTGGGCAGCGCTCTCGGCAATGGACGAGGACACCCGCAAACGTGGCGTGCTGGCCTATTCCAGTGGCAATCATGCGCAGGGTGTCGCAGCCGCCGCGCAGGCCCATGGCGTCCCTGCCGTGATCATCATGCCCTCTGACGCGCCGCAGCTGAAGATCGACAACACCCGCGCCCTTGGCGCCGAGGTGGTGCTTTATGACCGTGCAGGCGAAAGCCGCGAAGAGATCGGCGCGCATTACGAGAAGACCCGCGGCCTGACGCTGGTCAAACCCTATGACGACCCGCAGGTGATCGCCGGTCAGGGCACCGTTGGTCTGGAGATCGCAGAGCAGGCCGCTGCCGAAGGCGTCACCTCGGGCGATGTGCTGGTCTGCTGCGGTGGCGGCGGTCTGACCGGCGGCGTGGCGCTGGCGCTGGAGGCCCGCGCGCCCGGTCTGCGGGTACGTCCCGCCGAACCCGAAGGCTTTGACGACGTGGCCCGGTCGCTCTCAAGCGGGCAAGTCGAAAGCAATCCCGCCACCTCCGGCTCCATCTGCGATGCCATCCTGACGCCTGCGCCGGGGGAAATCACCTTTCCCATCCTGTCGCGCCTTTGCGGCCCCGGCATTGTCATCACCGAGGATGAAGCCCTGCGCGCCATGGCGCTGGCCTTCCTGCGGCTGAAGATCGTTGTCGAGCCGGGCGGCGCTGCTGCCCTTGCCGCGGCACTGTTCCACGGGGATGAGATCCAAGGCGATGCGGTGATCGCCGTGGCCACCGGCGGCAATGTGGATCCCGCGATGTTCATCCGCGCACTGGAGCAGCACGCCTAAGGCGGCACCCGTCCCTCCCCGACCTTTGCTTTACCTTCCCGTGCCTTCGCGGATATGGTGCGCCGCAAACGTGACGGGGAGAGATATCATGCAAATCGCGGATCTGGGCGATGTCCAGCTGCACTACCGTGTCGACGGCGATCCGGACGGCGCGCCCATCGTTTTTGCCAACTCTCTGGGCACCGACCTCAGGGTCTGGGACGCGGTGGTCGAACGCCTGCCTGCGGGTCTGAAGGTGATCCGCTATGACAAGCGCGGGCATGGTCTGTCCACCGTTCCGCCCGCTCCCTATTCCATGGGGGCGCTGGTACGCGATGCCGAGCGGCTCCTGGATCATCTCAATGTGCGCGACTGCGTCTTTGTCGGTCTCTCTATCGGCGGCATGATCGCACAGGGGCTGGCCGTAAAACGGCTCGATCAGGTGCGCGCGCTGGTACTGTCGAACACCGCCGCCAAGATCGGCACCGCCGAGATGTGGCAGGAACGGATCAAGGCGGTCGAGGAACAGGGCATCGAGGCGCTGGCGGACAACGTGATGGAGCGCTGGTTCGGCAAGGATTTCCGCGCCACACCCGAACTCACCCTCTGGCGCAACATGCTGGTGCAGCAATCGCGCGCCGGTTACGCAGGTTGCTGCGCCGCCATCGCGGGCACCGATTTCTACACCCCCACCAGCGGCTTGCGCCTCCCCTGCCTTGGCTTTGCCGGGGCCGAGGATGGCTCTACCCCGCCCGATCTGGTGCGCGAAACCGTCGATCTGATCCCCGGATCGCAATTCCACCTGATCCGCCGCGCGGGCCACATCCCTTGCGTCGAAAAGCCCGATGAATACACCGAACGGCTGACCACCTTCCTCAAGGAGATCGGACACATTGGCTGACTTTCTGCTGATCCACGGATCCTGCCACGGCGCCTGGTGCTGGCGCGACCTGATCCCGGCGCTGGAGGCGCGCGGCCATACCGCCCGCGCCATCGACCTGCCCGGCCACAACGACGGGCGCGACCTGACCAGTGTCACGCTGGAGGAAACCGCTGAGGCGATCCTGATGGCCGCCGGGCCGGACACCATCGTGCTGGGCCATTCCTGGGCGGGTTTTCCGATCTCGGCCGCCGCAGAAAAGGACCCCAGCCGCCTGCGCGGGCTGATCTATCTCTGCGCCTATGTGCCAGTCTCGGGCCTTTCCATGATCGACATGCGCAAGCGCGGCCCGCGCCAGACGCTGGCCCATGCGGCGATCAAGGACGAAGCCAGCAACAGCTACACGGTTGACCCGGCCGAGGTGCCGCGCCTGTTCTACCACGATTGCCCGCAAGAGGCGGTGGATTACGCATTGGAACGTCTTTGCCCGCAGGCGATCCGCCCGCAGGACACGCCGCTGACCCTTGGCGCCAACTGGGACGGTACGCCAAAGGCCTATATCCGCTGTGCAAATGACCAGACCATTCCGCCGGAATATCAGGCCGATATGGTCAAGGACTGGCCCAAGAGCCGCGTACATGTGATGCAGACCTCTCATTCCCCGTTCTTCGCCGCGCCGGATGCGCTGGCGGATCTGCTCACCCAGATCGAAAAGGATCTCTGACATGGCCGGATCGGTCTTTGACAGCCAGCTTTATGGCGATCTTTTCCCGGCGGGCGATGCTGCGCGCCTGTTCAGCGACAGCGCCGAAATCCGCGCCATGCTGCTGGTCGAGGGTGCGCTGGCCAAGGCGCAGGGCGCGGCGGGCGTGATCCCCGCCGACAGCGCCGCCGCCATCCAGCGAGCGGTGATGGAAGTCGCTTTGGACCCCGGTGCGCTGCGCAAGGCCACCGGACAGAACGGCGTGCCGGTGCCCGCGCTGGTCGCCGCCCTGCGCAGCGAGATGAACGCGCCGGAACATGCGCAATACGTGCATTGGGGTGCCACCTCGCAGGATATCATGGACACCGGCCTGATGCTGCGGCTGCGGCAGGTTCTGACGGCGGTTGAAATCGATTTGAAAGCAGCACTGACGGCGCTGGCCCGGCTGGCCAAAGACCATGCCGGGCTACCGATGCCTGCCCGCACCTATGGCCAGCATGCCACCCCGACCAGTTTTGGCGCCGTGGTCTCCGCCTGGGGCGCGCCACTGATCGCGCTTCTTGAAGAGCTGCCCGCCTTGCGCCAGTCCTGCCTGCTGGTCTCACTCTCTGGTGCTGCCGGAACCGCCGGGGCGCTGGGGCCCGAGGCGCCGCAGATCCGCACTGCCCTGGCCGAAGGTCTGTCTCTGGGCGATCCCGGACGCAGCTGGCACAGCGACCGCACCCCGGTGCTTCGCCTCACTGACTGGCTGGTGCGGGTCAATCTGGCGCTTGGCAAGATGGGTGAGGATTGCATCGCGCTGGTGCAGACCGGCATTCAGGAAATCCGCCTTGGCGGCGCCGGGGCCTCATCGACCATGCCGCAGAAACAGAACCCGGTTGCGCCCTCGGCGCTGGTGGCGCTGGCGCGGCAGGGATCGGGGCTTCTCTCGGTCCTGCACGGCGCCGCCATGCAGCAGCATCAGCGCGACGGTGCCGCCTGGTTCACCGAATGGATGTGCCTGCCACAGATCGTGCTGGGCGCCGCAAGCGCCGCCGCCATGGCCAAGGATCTGAGCGCCGGGATCACCCCCAACGCCGATGCCATGGGCGCAGCGCTCGCCAGCGGTCTGGACATGATCCACGCCGAGGCGCTGAGCTTTGCCCTCGCCGCCACAATGCCCCGACCGGAGGCGCAGGCCGCCGTCAAAAAGCTCTGCCTGGAGGCCAACGAGACCGCAACACCGCTTAGCATCCTTACAGCGCGCACCTTTGCCGATCTGGATACTGAGGCGCTGTTTGATCCTGCCCGGCAACTGGGACATGCCCCGGCGGAAGCCTTGCGTTTTGCCGAAAAAGCCGCCGAAATCTGCGGCCAGAATTAACCGGCAAAGAGACATCAGGATGCGGCGCGGGAAAGACGGTTTGGCAGAGGCTGTGCCCGCGTTCATGAAACGCAGGCACAACAGACGCGGGGCGGTGCCCTTCTGATGCGCCTGCCGCTGGTCTTTGTTCTGCTGACCGTGATGATCGACGCCATGGGCATCGGTCTGATCATGCCGATCATGCCCAGCCTGATTGTCGAGGTGCAGGGCGGATCGCTGGCGGATGCGGCGATCTGGGGCGGCGTTCTCAGCACCGTCTTTGCGGTGATGCAATTCCTGTTCAGCCCGGTACTGGGCTCCTTGTCAGATGCCATTGGCCGCCGTCCCGTGCTGCTGGTGTCGCTATTCGTGATGGCGCTGGATTATCTGGTGATGGCATTGGCCGGGTCCTTGTGGCTGCTGCTGGCCGGACGCATCATCGGCGGCATCACCGCCGCCACCCACTCCACCGCAGGTGCCTATATCGCCGATATCTCGAAACCGCATGAAAAGGCTGCGAATTTTGGCCTCTTGGGCGCGGGCTTTGGCGCTGGTTTCGTGCTGGGTCCGCTGATCGGTGGTCTGCTTGGCGAGATGGGCACCCGGGCACCGTTCTATGCGGCCGCCGCCCTGTCAGCGCTGAACTTTGCCCTTGGCTGGTTCGTGATGCGGGAAACGGTCACCGACAAGACCCGCCGCGCCTTTGACTGGCGCCGCGCCAACCCCTTTGGCGCCTTTCGCGCCATGGCCCGCATTCCTGGTATTGCCAACCTTCTGTGGGTCTATTTCCTCTATTCCGTGGCGATCTACGTTTACCCGTCGATCTGGTCCTATTTCACCGCCGAACGGTTTGGCTGGGACACCAGGGTCATCGGCGTGTCACTGGCCATCTACGGCGTCTCGATGGCGCTGGTGCAGGGCTGGCTTTTGCGCCACTGCGTTCGCTGGTTCGGCGAGCGACGCACCGTGCTTTGGGGGCAGATCTTCGACTTTGTCGCCTTTGGCATTCTCGCCTTCATCACCAGCGGGTCGCTGGCGCTTGCGCTGATCCCGGTCTCGGCCCTTGGCGCGGTGGTGCAGCCCGCATTGCAGGGGATCATGTCCCGCGCGGTGGACGACAACCAACAGGGGGAGCTACAGGGGGTGATGACCGCCGTACACGCCCTGTCGATGATCATCTCTCCGATGATGATGACGCTGACCTTTGCCCATTTCACCCGCGCCGAGACCGCCATCTACCTGCCGGGGGCGCCGTTCCTGCTGGCGCTGGTGCTGATGCTGGGTGGGTGTCTGCTGTTCTTGCGCGCCAGCCGTTCCCCCACGTAAACGCGCAATCTCCCCTTCAACTCTCCTCTTGCGACAATCAACTGTCCGGGTCACCGTGCGGAAAATGCACGGTCTAAAAAACACGGGCCAACGGGGAGAACGCACCATGCAAACCATCAAAGCCGCCGTCTGCCACGCCTTCGGCAGTCCGCTTGTCATCGAGGAGATTCAGCTGGCCGCCCCGCGCATGGGCGAGGTCGAGGTGACGCTGGATGCGGTGGCCATCTGCCACAGCGATATTTCCTATGCCGAAGGTGCCTGGGGCGGTCACCTGCCTGCCGTCTATGGCCACGAGGCGGCCGGAACGATCACCGCGGTTGGCGGCGGCGTCAACGGATTTGAAGAGGGGGACTGCGTTGTCGTCACCCTGATTCGCGCCTGCGGCACCTGCCCCAGCTGCGCAGGCGGCAAGCCAACGATCTGCGAAACGCCCTATGACGGGGTTAAAAACGGCCCCCTCACCACCGCCGATGGCGGCCCGCTGGAACAAGCCATGGCTTGCGGTGCCTTCGCAGAAAAGGTGGTGGTCGATCAGCGCCAGATCGTGAAGATCCCCGACACCATGGCCAAGGATGTCGCCTCGCTGATTTCCTGCGGGGTGATCACCGGCGTTGGTGCCGCGGTTAATGCCGCCGGTCTGCGCCCTGGGCAGGACGTGGTGGTAATCGGCGCTGGCGGCGTTGGCCTCAACGCCATTCAGGGCGCCCGTATCGCAGGCGCCCGCCGCATTGTCGCCGTCGACATGAGCGAGGAAAAGCTGGAGGTTGCCAAGGAATTCGGCGCCACCCACGGGGTGCTCGCCAGCCAGGCCTCACCCTGGCGGGCCGCCTACAAAGCGCTTGGCGGCAAGGGGGCCGATGCGGTGCTGGTCACTGTAGGCGCCATCCCCGCCTATGATCAGGCCGTGCGCTATCTGGGAAGGGGCGGCAAGGCGGTGATGATCGGCATGCCGCATTCCGGCCAAAAGGCGGAATACGAGCCCGTCGTAATGGCCGCCATCGGTCAGGGCATGGTCGGCTCCAAGATGGGCGATGTGGTGATCCAGCGCGATATCCCCTGGATGATCGACCTTTACGATCAGGGGCGGCTCAAACTGGACGAGCTGATCTCCGGCCGCTGGCGCCTTGACCAGATCAACGAGGCCATCGCCGATACCAAGACCGGCTCAGCCCGGCGCAACGTCATCCTCTTCAACCACTAACGGCTGCCGCAGCCCAAAGGAGTCCTCCCATGAAGCTGCAGAACCTCGACATCATCGTCACCGCACCGCCTTCCCCGGGTTGGGGCGGGCGCTACTGGATCCTCGTTAAAGTGACCACCGACACCGGGATCACCGGCTGGGGCGAATGCTATGCCGCCTCGATCGGGCCGGACGCCATGACCCATGTGATCCGCGATGTCTTTGACCGGCATATGGCGGGCGAGAATCCGGAAAACATCGAGCTGATGTTCCGCCGCGCCTATTCCTCGGGTTTTACCCAGCGTCCCGACCTGACGGTCATGGGTGCCTTTTCCGGCTTGGAAATCGCCTGCTGGGACATTCTGGGCAAGGACAGGGACCGCCCGGTGCACGCACTGCTCGGGGGGCGGATGAACGATCGCATCCGCGCCTATACCTATCTTTATCCGCTGCCCCATCACGACATCGCCGCCTTCTGGACCTCGCCCGATATGGCCGCCGAAAGCGCCACCGAAATGGTGCTGAGGGGCTATACGGCGGTGAAATTTGACCCCGCAGGCCCCTATACGATGCGCGGCGGCCATATGCCCGCGATGCGCGACATCAGCCAGTCGGTCGCCTTTTGCAAGGCGATCCGGGAGGCGGTCGGCGATCGCGCCGACCTGCTGTTCGGCACCCATGGCCAGTTCTCGACCGCAGGCGCCGTACGGCTGGGCCAGGCGCTGGAGCCCTATTCGCCGCTGTGGTTCGAAGAACCCACGCCCCCCGACAATATCGAGGACATGGCCCGCGTCGCCCGGCAGGTGCGCATCCCGGTTGCCACCGGCGAGCGGCTGACCACCAAGGCCGAGTTTGGCGCGGTGTTGCGTGCGGGCGCTGCCGAGATCCTGCAACCGGCGCTGGGACGGGCCGGCGGCATCTGGGAGATGAAGAAGGTTGCCGCCATCGCCGAGGCCTTCAACGCGCAGATGGCGCCGCATCTTTATGCTGGGCCGGTAGAATGGGCCGCGAATATCCATCTGGCGGCCTCGATTCCGAATATCCTGATGGCCGAAACCATCGAAACTCCCTTTCACGACGCCCTGATCAAAAGCGCGATCCGCGTCGAAGAGGGCTTCATCCGCCCGCCCGAGGCCCCCGGTCTGGGCATTGAGGTGGACGAGGACCTGGCCCGCGCCAATCCCTTTACCGGTGATGATCTGCACCTCAACATGCAAGAGGCGCCCTGCGACTATGCCAAGGGAAATTCCTTTGCCGGAGGCGCCCCGCCGCTGCCCGAGTGACTCTGTTTCATCGATGGCTTGTGCAACAGGGACAAAATGGGGCATTATACGGTCCATCATTTATCGCAGGACCCCGGACACGTGACCATTCAGCATCCCGATACGATGTCGCCGGATACCCCGATCGACATGGCCCAGCGCGCCGCCGATGCCGCGTCTTTCCTTAAGACGCTGGCCCATGAAGGGCGGTTGATGATCCTGTGCCATCTCGGCACGGGTGAGAAATCCGTAGGCGAATTGGAAGCGCTGCTGAATATGCGTCAGGCCGCCGTCAGCCAGATGCTGGCGCGACTGCGCGACGAGGGGCTGGTCGAAACCCGCCGCGACGGCAAGACGATCTTCTATTCCCTGAAGGACCGGAACACCGAAGAGATCATCGCGCTGCTCTACCGCCAGTTCTGCGGCCCGGAATAAGCACCCACTGCGCCCGGCACCGAGCGGCCCACAGACGTCTCCATTCCAAGACTACACCGGATCAAACCCGCTGGGTTTGAGACCTACGGCACCTGACCCCGTTCGACAAGAACGCGGGTGCTCCCGTGCAGTCAGGTCCCTTGCCTGCGGCAAAGCCCCAAACACGCTTTGGGCGTGGCGCGGCTTCGCCGCGCCACGCCCAACTGGCACAGGGTATTCCCTGAATGGCCGAAACCAGGCGGGAGTGCCCCGCCTGCTTTTCAATGATGGTTTCTCAGAACGCCCGGATCAGTCGTCCGCACGCACGGTCTGCCGTTGACGGCCCAGACCTTCGATTTCCAGCTCCATCACGTCACCCGGTTTCAGATAGATCGGATCAGGCTTGATCCCCATGCCGACGCCCGGCGGGGTGCCTGTCGCGATCACATCGCCCGGATGCAGGGTCATCAACTGACTGAGGTGGGCAATAATTTCCGCCACCGAGAATATCATCTTGCCGGTGGTGCCACTTTGCATGCGCTGACCGTTCACATCACAGGACAGCGACAGGTTCTGCGGATCGGCAACCTCGTCCCGGCTCACCAGCCAGGGACCGATGGGACCAAAGGTGTCGCAGCTTTTGCCCTTGGTCCATTGGCCGGTCAGCTTGATCTGGAAATCCCGCTCGGACACATCGTTGACCACGCAATACCCGGCCACATAATCCAGCGCGTCTTCTTCGCTCACGTATTTGGCTGTCTTTCCGATCACCACGCCCAGTTCGACCTCCCAGTCGCCAGCGACCGAGCCGCGCGGCAGCACCACATCGTCATTGGGGCCGACAATGGCCGAGGTCGCTTTCATGAATAGGATCGGATGTTCGGGGATCGGCATTCCGGCCTCTTCGGCGTGGTCCGAATAGTTGAGACCGATGCAGAGGAACTTGCCGACGCCGCCGACGCAGGGTGCCAGATCCAGATCGCCTTCGACCACTGGCAGGGCCGCCACATCCAGTGCCGCCAGCTTCGCCAGCGCGGCATCATCCAGGGTTGCGCCTGTGATATCCTCTACATGATCCGACAGATCGCGGACCGTTCCATCGGCCGCCAGCATCCCCGGACGCACAGTGTCTCCCACGCGATATCGCAGCAGTTTCATTCTATTCTTCCCGTCTTGTTGGTTGTCTTCGTCAGATCAGCTCGACACGTAGCCGGCCACCACCTGCAACAGCTTAAAGGCCGTCGCGGCGTCGTTTTCCACCACGGCGAGGAACTCTTCCTCGCCGATACGCAGACAGGTCAGATCCGTCTGCGCGATCATGCTGAGCGCACGGGGCTCCTTGCGGATCAGCCCCAGTTCCCCGACCAGCCGTCCCGGTCCAACCGTGGCAATCAACCGGTCCTCTTCGCCATCCTGTGGCAGGAATAGCCCCGCTTCGCCTTCGGTGATCATATAGGCACCGTCGCTGGCATCGTCGTCTTTCAAAAAGACCGCATCGCCCGCCTTGGCCTCGTACCAGCGCGCGCCAAAGGCCAGCAGCCGCAGCTGGCGCCGGTTGAGACCTGAGAAAAGCTCGGATTGTTCCAGCGCCCGCAGTTTGCGCGCCAGATCCTGGCTGGCGGCGCTGTCGGCCACGGCGGCCTCCTGCATCTGGTCGCTGACCAGCCGCCCCTGGCGCAACTGGTAGAAAACATCGAAGACTTCGGAGCGTTCGAAATCGCTGTCGAGATAGACCAGCGTCGTCTCCGGCAACAGCTTGCGCAGGTTCTTGTGCACCGAAACGCGGGTTTCCAGATCGTAACTCGCCAGCGCCGATTCCAGGATCAGGATATCGGGCCGTTTGATCGTCGCCCGGGCAAAGGCCAGCGGTTCGGCAAAACTGGCAGGCAGGCCCTGCCCGCCCAGCGCGACCGGCAGATCAAAGATCAGTTCGACCACCATGTTGCGGGTGCCATTTTCCACCAGCACGTCCGACACCAGCTTGCGCAGCTCGTCGCCTCGGGCGCCCGCAGTGTCGGAGATTTTGCCGAACATGGCGTTCTCCATCACCGTCAGACCCGGGGCAAAGCTGCTGTCGTCGATACGGACAAAGATGTCCTCAAGCGTTTCCATCAGCTCGTCCGCGTGGCTGCGGCGGAACTGCAGGATGCGGTCCTGCATTTCCTGACTGAAGGCCGGGCCGATCTGCTCGGCCGAGATGCTGAAGGGCACGATCAGCATCTGTGCCAGCTCGTCCCGGTCCAGCGCATCGACGCCCTTGCTGCGGGTCTTGTCCACCAGCGCCAGCGCCGCCTCATAGGCCGACGGTTCCAGCCCCAGTTTGCGGAACAGCGGGTGGCCGGTACCATCGATACCAAAGATCTGCCGCAGCATGTCCACCACGTCCTGCGTCAGCGTCACAAGGTCGGTGTCCAGCTTCAGCTCGCGCAGCCGGTCCAGAAAATTGACGTGGCGTTTCAGCACCGCTTCGGTGATCGGCTCGCGCAGGGTGGCATACAGCAGGTTTTCCGCTACCGGCAGCGCCGGGTTATAGCGGTCTGGTGCAAAGAAATGCGCTTGCGCCTCCAGTCCAGCCTTTTCAATGGCCGCCTGCACCTTGGGGCGCAGCTCGATCAGGCTGGCGGTCAGGCGAGGATGCGCGTTGCTGTCGAATTTCTGGTCCATGCCGCGCCGGAACAGGGCGGTATCGGTGCCGATGCCCGACACCAGCTGCACCCACCAGTCGCGCAATTCCGCCTCGGTCGAAAAACCCGCAAGCGATGGGTCCAGCCAGGCCGCATCGTAGGGGTCGGGGCTGTTGCCCGCCCTCAACGCCGCATCCAGCTGCAACATGTCTCGGGCCTCACCCTGCGGGCGCTGCCGCATCGGCATCATGACGTTGTCCCCGAAAGAGCCCCGGAACAACACCGGCCGCGAGGTCGCATGACCGATGCGCGAAGCAACGATGGCCTGATGCACCTCGCGCAGATCAAAGGTTGCGACCGTCACGGCGCCCGCCGCAGGCAGCACTTCACGGGTCAGCAATTCGGCCATGGCGCGGCGGTCTTCCTCGGACGGGGCGGCAATGCCGATGACCTTCCCCGCAGGCAGCGTGGCGGTAAGATCCTCTAGCACGAGATTGCCATCGGCGTCGCGCACGCTGACGTCTTTCAGCTCGATATCGCCCTTGAGGCGTGGAATATCGTCAGGTTCGCCGGTCATCAGCGCTTCATCGACCATGCCCGGCGGCGCGAAACGCTCCAGGATCACCTCCCAGCGCAGCGACATGTCCTGCGTCTGGTTGTAATAGGTCAGCAGTTCCTTCCAGGGCGAGGCGATATCCTTGTACGCCGCCAGCGCCGCCACCAGCGCGCCCAGCGACACCTTACCCTGCAGCACCAGGAAGCCGCCCACGGCGTAAAAGAAGAATGGCGTCAGCTGGGTGATGAAGTTGTTGAGGAACTTCATGAAGAATTTTTTCTGGTAGATATCGAAACGGATATCATAAAGCCGCCCCAGCCGGTCGGTGATCACCGCCATCCGGTAGCGCCAGCCGCCATTGATGCGCAGCGTGGCGGCACCTGCTGCGCTTTCGCCGATTTCCGAGGCCAGCGCCCGCACCTCTTTGATGCGCTCCTTGTTCAGAAGGTTGATGCGCCGCTGCAGCATCGGGATCAACCAGCCCTGAAGCGGGATCAGTGCCACGGCGGCCAGACCGAACCAGAAGCTTTGCACAAACAGGAAATAGAGGATGGTCAGCATCTGCCCGGCCTGCAACACCGGCTGGCTGACGGCATCGCCCATCAGACCGCCCATCGGCTCGGATTCCGATGTCACCATCGACACCAGTTCGCCCTGGCTGACCCGTTCGAAATAGGGCTGCGGGAACCGCAAAACGCGGGCGATCAGCTGATAGCGGAACCGGCGCAGCATCCGTTCGGCCAGAACCCCCTTCATGGTGTTGATGCGCATTTTCAGCAGACCGTGCATCAGCACCGACACCAGAAAGGCCACGCAAAGGATCCACAGGAAAGTCAGCTTGTCGAAGGAATACCCCAACACCGCAATCGTGTCGGTCTCGGCACCAATGGCATCGTTGATGATACGCTTGGGCAGTTCCAGTGTCAGGTACAAAAGCGGAAACAGGCAGGCCGTGACCACCAGAAGCACGAGCTGATCACGTTTGGAATACTTCCAGATAAAACGGAACAAAGAACGTTCTATGAGACAGCTCCGGATAGGCGTCTGAAATTCGGTACAACATATGCCTAGCGCGGTTTACCTGTGACAGGCAATGGCAACTGCACCAAAGCCCTTTTTGGCCTGTCGTCACGGCACAAGGGCACGCAGCATTTGCCATGGCGGCAAAAAAACGTAAGGTTCCCGGACAGTATAGATGACAGGGGACTGTTTTGCCGGAGCATACCGGAACATTATTGCTGCTGCTCTGCCTGATGCAGGTCAAACATATGTTCGCAGATTTCTTTCTGCAGACACCAAAGATGCTGTCGGGGCGCGGCGAATACCTGCACAGCGGTCGTGCGCAGCATGCCGGAGTTCACACGCTGGGTTCCATTCTGGTCTTCGTGCTGATGGGCGCGCCCGTCCTGTTCATCCTGATCACCTGCGTGCTGGAATGGATCGTGCATTTCAACATCGACTACTGCAAGGCGCGCTATTCCGACAGCAAGAAACTGACGCCGCAACAGGCGGCTTTCTGGCGCGCTGCCGGTACCGATCAGGCGCTGCACCAGCTGACCTATATCGCCATGGCCGCCGCCTGGCTGAAATACGCGACCTAGGGCACAACCCGCCTAAGGGACAACCGGCCTGTCCCGCTTGATCGTGCGCAGCACCACGTTGGTCTGGGCGCTGGCCACCGCAGGCAGGCGGAACAGGAACTCTTCCAGGAACCGGTTATAGGCCTCCAGATCCGGCGCCAGAACCCGCAGGTGATAATCCGACTGGCCGGTGGTCGCAAAACACTCCTGCACCAGCGAATTGTTCTCAACCGCGCGGATGAACTCCTTCAGCTTTTCCGGATCATGCCGTGTCAGCTGCACATGCACCATGGCGTGAAAGCCAAGCCCCATGGCCGCCGCATTCACCACCGCGCCATAGCGTTCGATCACACCCGCTTCTTCCAGCGCACGCACCCGCCGCCACAGGGCAGAAGGAGACATGCCCACAGCCTCGGCCAGATCCGCATTGGAAATACGCGAATCCTCCTGCAACAGGGTCAATATACGGCGGTCGCGGTCGTCCAACTTCATTGCAACGGTTATCCAGTTCATAATAGCGATCAACATCGGTCAATTTATCCACAAATTGCCAAAACGCCAGTAGATGCGGCAAAATTTTCCGCCTCAAATGGATTATCCTTTCCCGATCACAGACTACCCGCGCGAGGACTCCCCGATGACCAAGCTGAGCCACGACTTCCGCAGCTACCAGCTCGATGACCGTTACGAGATGACCAAGGGCCGCGTGTTCCTCACCGGCACGCAGGCGTTGGCGCGGATCATGCTGGACCAGTCCCGCCGCGATCAGAACGCCGGAATGAACACCGCCGGTTTCGTTTCGGGCTATCGCGGCTCGCCCCTTGGCGCCGTCGATCTGGAATTCTGGCGCTCACGCAAGCGGATGGAAGAGGCCAAGGTCAAATTCATGCCCGCCGTGAACGAGGATCTGGGCGCCACCGCCGTTCTGGGCGCGCAGCAGGCGGTTCTGGATCCCCATTGCGAGGTCGAGGGCGTCTTTTCCATGTGGTACGGCAAGGGGCCGGGCGTCGACCGTTCTGGCGATGCACTGAAGCATGGCAACGCCTATGGATCGTCCGAAAAGGGCGGCGTGCTGGTGGTTGCGGGCGACGACCACGGCTGCGTCAGCTCCTCGATGCCGCACCAGTCGGACGTCGCCTTCATGGCCTGGTTCATGCCGGTGCTGAACCCGGCGGATGTCTCCGAATTCCTGACATTTGGCGAATACGGCTTTGCCCTGTCGCGCTATTCCGGCACCTGGGTCGGCTTCAAGGCCGTGTCGGAAACCGTCGAAAGCGCGCGGTCCGTGGAATTGCAGCCGGACCGTGAATTTGTTCTGCCCGAGCTGCCGCCCTACCCCGGCGGGCTGCACATCCGCCGCGCTGATCTTCCCTCGCCCGAGATCGAGACCCGGATCCAGGCCAAGATCAAGGCGGTGCGCGCCTTTGCAGAAGCCAACCCGATCGACCGCCGCATCTACGACGTCGAGGACGCCAAGTTCGGTTTCGTGACCACCGGCAAGGGGCACCTTGATCTGATGGAGGCGCTGCGCCTTCTGGGTCTGGACGAGACCGCCTGCCGCCGACTGGGCATCGACATCTACAAGGTCGGCATGGTCTGGCCGCTGGCCCGCCCCGAGGCGCTGCGCTTTGTGAACGGCAAGGAAGAGGTACTGGTCGTCGAGGAAAAGCGCGGCATCATCGAAAGCCAGTTCAAGGAATATTTCTACGACTGGCCTGGCGACAAGCCCAAGAAAATGGTCGGCAAATACGACAGCGCGGGCGAGCCGCTGATCCCATGGACCGGGGAACTCAGCCCGCTGCAATTGGCACCCATCGTGGCCGCGCGGCTTGATGCCTTCTTCCCCGAAGAGAACCTGCCCGCCAAGGCCGCCGCGCTGACCGCTGAGCCCCCCAAACTGATCAACGTGCCCGGCGCCACCCGCACGCCCTATTTCTGCTCGGGCTGCCCGCACAACACCTCGACCAAGCTGCCCGAGGGCTCCAAGGCATTCTCCGGCATCGGCTGCCACGTCATGGCCAGCTGGATGGACCGCGAAACCGCAGGCTATGCCCAGATGGGCGGCGAAGGTGTGCCCTGGGCCGTTGCCTCGCAGTTCAACGGGAACAAGCACGTGTTCCAGAACCTGGGCGAGGGCACCTGGTATCACTCGGGCAGCCTTGCGATCCGGCAGGCGGTCGCGGCGAAAACCAATATCACCTACAAGATCCTCTATAACGATGCGGTCGCCATGACCGGTGGTCAGCCGGTGGACGGGCCGGTCAGCGTTTCGGGCATCGCCCAGACCTGCCGCGCCGAAGGGGTGGACCGGATCGCACTGGTGTCCGACGACATCGGTAAGTTCAGCCGCGCCGATTTTCCGGCAGGCACATCGTTCCACGACCGGGAAGAAATGGACGCGGTACAGCGTGAACTGCGTGAAATACCCGGCGTCACCGTCCTGATCTATGAACAAACCTGCGCCACCGAGAAACGCCGCCGCCGCAAGCGCGGTAAGATGGAAGACCCGAAGAAATTCGCTTTCATCAACGATCTGGTCTGCGAAGGCTGCGGCGATTGCTCGTTGGAATCCAACTGCCTGAGTGTAGAGCCGAAAGAGACGCCCTTTGGGCGCAAGCGCAAGATCAACCTCTCCTCCTGCAACAAGGATTTCTCCTGTCTCAACGGCTTTTGCCCCAGCTTTGTCACCGTTGAAGGTGGCGAGCGGCGCAAGAAGCAGCCTGCCGGTCTCGATGCAGACCAGTTGGCGGCCCGCCTGCCCGCCCCGGACCTTCCCTCCCTCGCCGAGCCGTTCGATCTGCTCGTCACCGGGGTGGGCGGCACAGGCGTTGTCACCGTCGGCGCGCTGATCACCATGGCCGCGCACCTTGAAGGCAAGGGGTCGAGCGTGCTGGACTTCACCGGCTTTGCGCAGAAATTCGGCACCGTCCTCAGCTATATCCGCCTGTCGAACGCGCCCGAAACGCTGAACCAGGTGCGTATCGATCAGGCCGCCGCAGATGCGGTCATTGGCTGCGATGTGGTGGTCTCCTCCGCCCCCAAGGCGTCGGCCCATTATCGCGCGGGCACCAAGGTGGTGCTGAACCGCGCCGAGATGCCAACGGGCGATCTGGTGCTGCGCCGCGACGCCGACCTGATGACAGGCCTGCGCGAAAAGGAGATCGAAGCGGTGGTCGGGGCCGAGAACCTGTCGGGCTTCAACGCCAATGAGGCGGCCGAGGCGCTCTTGGGCGATGCGGTTCTGGCCAATGTGATGATGCTGGGCTTTGCCTGGCAAAAGGGGCTGGTGCCGGTCAGCGGTGCAGCACTCAATCAGGCGATCGAACTCAACGGCGTGGCCATCGACAAGAACCACCTCGCCTTTGCCATCGGGCGCGCCATGGCGGTGGACCCCGGCCTTGTCAGCCAGTTCTACGACGAAACCCCGGAAGAGACCGAAACGCTGGAGCAGATGATCGACCACCGCGCGGCCTTCCTGACCGAGTATCAGGATGCCAATTACGCTGCCCGCTATCGCGCCACGCTGGACCGCCTGCGCAGCGCCCTGCCAGCCGACGTGCAGGATGATCTGGTCACACGCGCCGCCAAATCCCTGTTCAAACTGATGGCCTATAAGGATGAATATGAGGTCGCCCGCCTGCTGACCGCAGACAGTTTCAAGGAGCAGATCGCGTCGGAATTCGACGGCAACTATTCAGTCAAATACCATCTCGCGCCGCCTCTGCTGGCGCGCGGCAAGGACAGCCGGGGCCGCCCGAAGAAAAGCGCCTTTGGCGCCTGGCTACGCCCGGCTCTGTCGGTGATGGCCAAGGCCAAGGGCCTGCGTGGCAGCGCGTTCAACCCCTTTGGCTATCACGCCGAGGCCCGCCTGCACCGCGACCTTCTGGACTGGTACGAGGCGGCGATGACCAAGGTCGCACGTGCCTATGGCGCGGACCGGCACGACACCTGCGCCGACATCCTGGCAGCACCGATGGAGATCCGGGGCTATGGCCCAGTCCGCATGGAGGCCGCCGCCAAGGTGCGCCAAGAGGTCGACCAACAGCTCGGCCAGCTCTGAGTGCCGTCTCTCCCGATCAAGGGCGCGCCTACCTCTGCGCAGCGCGCCCTTTTTTGATCCAAAACTCTTGCTTATCCAGCACCGCTTTCCGCTGCCCCGGATTGAAAACGCCTCTCCCATCGGGCTGCACAGTGCGACCGATTGCGGCCAGTGCCGGATTGGCAATTGTAAAAGTAGCCACAGAAATGCATAATTTTCGAACGATGGGTGACTTCGTTCCGATAAGGACGCAACGCGCCTTGGGAAACCGGCCAAGCAGTGCCGGGACACGCACACCAGACGGTTCGGAAAGGGCCTGCCTGTATGCCAACTGAAATGAACATCCTTCTGGTCGAAGACAGCGACCTGGATGCGATGATCCTGGAACGTACTTTGAAACGGCTTGATCTTCCGGCAACCGTCGTGCGGGCGCGTGACGGCGTCGAAGCACTGGATATCCTGGCGGGCACAGCCCCGGGGATATCAATCGAAAGCCCGTTCCTTATCCTGCTGGATATCAATATGCCGCGCATGAACGGCCATGATTTTCTGAGCGCCCTGCGCGCCAACCCGGACACGGCAGATCAGATCGTCTTCATGTTCACCACATCAGACAATCACGCGGACATTGCCGAGGCTTATAAGCACAATGTCAGCGGATATTTCATCAAGCCCCAAGGTGCGGCCGAGCTGAAGACGCTGCTGACCTCTCTTTTCCGGTTTTGGGAGATTTGTCAGCCGCCTGTGCCCAGCCCCGCCTAGGCGATGGTTGCCAGACCCGGTCGTCTCAGACGTCCCAGTATCTTTCCGTGTAGACGGCGAATTCTTCCAGCTCCTCCGGCAGGGGTTCTTTGCCTGTGAAGACCCGCAGGTAATGAGGCGTCATCTGCAACCGTTCCTTATGGCTCTCGTTCGGCTCCGCCATGTCATAGCCAAGCTGCATGTAGTAAAGAACCTTGGCCCGGGTCTTTGCCTCCAGCTCCGGATAGCCATAGCGGGAGAACATGTCGCTGAGCGCTTTCACCCGCCGTGCATCGGAACGGTCCAGCAGGCTGCGCACCTTGCCCGAGCGCCGCGCCCAGTCCCGCACCGCGAAATCGAGCGCGGTATTGAACAGATCCGGGTTGGCAATGCAGTGAAAGACGTTCAGCACCGCACCCGTGATCGCGGCGGCAGGGGCTTCGGTCTGGGCAACCATCGCGGCGGTGTTGGTCTGCTCCCACGTCTGCAACAGCGCATCCAGCAGATCCTGCCGCGATTTGAAATACCAGTAGAAGGAGGAGCGCGACACGCCCATGCGCTCGGCCAGGGCCAGCACCTTGACCTGCTCAACCCCGTGGCTGATCAGCACATCCATCGCCACATTCAGCCAGTCGGCCCGGGTAACCTTGACGTTGCCGGTCAGGGGTTCGGCGGTGGGATCATCCCGGTGCAGGATCGGTTTGGGGGGCATGGACAGAACACCTCGTGACGTGCGCCAATCAGGGCACCAAACATCCTGCGGCGCCCACCGCGCCTTGTCCACCGCATTTGACGGTGTTGCGACATTTGTCTCATTTTAAGGCCAGGGCACCTGGACTCTCGAAATCGTGTCAGTCCATCGCGCGGGCCCGCACCGCCCGCGAACGAACGGTCATTGAGCACCCGCATTATGTATGCGAGCCTTCACGCTGAGACGGTTTCTAAGGTGACATGAAATGAGCAATGGCTGCACAGTGAGATGCCGCGAGAACATCCGCCGTCATGCCATCTGCCACCGCAAGGGAAACGAGACTACCCGCCCGATTGCCTTGGAGAAAAACCAATGAGCGTGACAGTCCGAGCGTTCAGGGCAGAAGATGCAGAGGCGTTCCGTACTCTTCACCGGGCCTGCCTCGCGTATTACCAGATTGCCCCTGCCACCCATGATCAAGAAGAGCGGGTGCTTGCACTGCTCCGCGCCGAAAGGCACATGGCGTGCCATCTGGCCTTTGATGGCACCCAGCCCGTCGGGTTGGCCACATGGGGACTAAGCTTCCCGGCCGGCCCGGGCATATCACTGGTCATGAAAGAGCTGTTTGTTTCTCCGACCGTACGACAAAAGGGTGTTGGAAAAGCATTGTTATCCGCCCTCATCGATGTGGCACGTCGCGAGGGCTGCACCCGTTTTGACTGGGCCACAGACGGCACCAACGGTGGCGCACAACGATTTTATGAGGCGCTTGCAGCACCGAAAATGACCAAGCAAAGCTATCGCGTCGCCGAAACGGAATTTGACGCCTTTCAAGCCCGAATTAAGGGCAAGTAGCGCGTGACTAAATCCTGATATTGGCTCCCAAATCGGGCTGTCAGGACGTGCCATCGCTGCGCGAGACCTCCTCCTCTGCCCTCCCGGCCTACAACTGCGAACTTGGACGCTCCCGAATGGCCTCTTGCCAGGCCAGCGTGGCCGTGTTGGCTTCGGGCACGCGCATCTTGATCACGCGAGCAAAGTCGACAAAGACGAAGGCCGAGATATCCGCCAGCGTGAAATGATCAGTGGCAAGGAAGGGGCTGTCCTGCAGGCGCTCTTCCAAGAGATCAAAGAACCGCGCAGTCCGCGCCTGTCCCCGTTCGGCCAGCTCAGGGATCTGGGCATAGTGATCGGGGCCGGGAATGGCGCGGTTTTCAAACGCCGGGTGAGTGTTGCGCAACACCTCGGCCACGGGGGCGCCGCCCTGCTGTTCGACGATGGAGTTCCACATCAGCACCAGCCCTTTTTCATCGGCGTCGCGTCCCATCAACGGCGGTTCCGGATGCGCCGCCTCCAGATAGGCGGCAATGCCAAGGTTTTCGGTCAGGACAGTGCCCGTATCGGTGACCAGAACCGGGATCGTCGCGCGCGGGTTCACCGCCAGAAAGGTCGCGTCCAGCTGCTCTCCCTTGGCGATGGAAATGTCATGGGTTTCAGGGCTCAGCCCCTTCTCCGCAAGAAACATCCGCGCCCGACGCGGGTTCGGCGCGGTGGAGCAATCGTAGAAAATCATGGCAGCCTCCCTCTGTTACCGCCAGCCTAGGGGCAGGGCAGCACGTGAGGCCAGCATGACGGAGCGTCGCGCGGATCAGGCGTCGCGGCGGTAGATGAAGCAGCGCCCCTCGACCGCGTCCGGCGGCAGGGGCATTTCGCGCAAGCTGTCAAAATACATCCGGTCCGAGGACACCATCATGCCGCCCACCGCCAGCAGCGGTTCGATGAGCGGCGACACCAGCCGGGCAAAGGCATCGTTCTTGGCGCGGTTGTGACCGCCTAGATCCGCGTGGATCAGACTGGCGGTCGCACCGAACCGTTCCACGGCTGCCGGTAGCGTTTCACGCACATCGCCAAGGATCGTCAGTTCCTCGGGCGGGGTGCTGTCAGGATGCGAGGCAACAGCGCGTTCGAAGACATAGATATCCCGGCCGTTGATATTGTGCTTCATGTGGTGGTAGGTGCGCCCGTTCCCAAGCCCCAGCTCAAAGACCGGGCCGCTCATACCAGCGGTTTCGGCAATGGCGTAATCCAGACAGGCACGCTGGGACACCATGCGATCGATAAAAAGGTCCAGACGGGTGATCATGTTACGGTCTCCTTGCACGCCATGGCCGCGCGGCGGCCAATCCCGTGCAGATGTGTCAGACTTTTACGCAAATGTGTAGCGAATAGCGAAAACGGCCTGAGCGCCTTCACAATTGCGTAAAGACCCCACCGGCGCGTCATATTTCCCGCATCTGGAGCTGCTATCTGCGAATGGGGTTTGACTAGTGCCCGCAGGCCGCGCGATGGTGGGGGAAAAAACAGGGAAACGGGAAGATCATGAAGAGACATCACCGGACCTCAGACGGGTTGAACTGAATGGCGCCGCTGTTGTCAGTCGAGGGCCTCAGCATCGGCTTTGGCCGGGATGAAGCTGTCGTGCGCGATGTTAGTTTTGACGTTGCCCCCGGCGGCACCCTGGCGCTGGTCGGGGAAAGTGGTTCCGGCAAGACGATCACCTGCCGCGCCGTGCTGCGCATTCTGCCACGTGCCGCCCAGATCCGTTCTGGCCGCATCACCCTCCACGGCGGCGACGCGCCGCTGGAGCTGAGCCGCCTTGGCGAACGGCGCATGCGGGATGTGCGCGGCAACCGGATCGCGATGATCTTTCAGGAGCCGATGCGCTCTTTGTCGCCGTTGCACCGGATCGGCAACCAGGTCTCCGAAGTTTTATGGCTGCACGAAGGCAAAAGCGAAGCCGCCGCCCGCAAGGAAGTTCTGGAGTGTTTCGAACGGGTCGGTTTTCCCGAGCCGCAACGCACCTATGACTCGTACCCCTTTGAGCTGTCCGGGGGCATGCGCCAGCGGGCGATGATTGCCATGGCGATGGTGGCAAAACCCGATCTTCTGATCGCGGATGAGCCGACCACGGCGCTGGACGTGACAACGCAGGCACAGGTTTTGGGCCTGATGAAGGAATTGCAGCGCGACACCGGCATGGCGATGATCCTTGTGACCCACGATCTGGGTGTCGTTGCCAATATGGCCGAAGAGGTGGTGGTCATGCACAAGGGCCGGGTAATGGAAGCTGGTCCTGCTGCACCGATCCTTTCGGCACCCGCGCATGCATATACCCGGGCGCTGATCAACGCCGCGCCCAAAATCCCCGCCGCCACGCAGGCTGTGCCGCCAGAGCCCAAGGAAGATCTGATCCTTGAGCTGAAATCGGTGTCCAAGACCTACACCCTGCGCGCCGGAAAGGGCTGGGCTGCCCCCACTCTTATACACGCCTGTCGCGGCGTCGATCTGAAACTGCCACGCGGCAAGACGCTGGCCATCGTCGGCGAAAGCGGCTCTGGCAAGACCACCGCCGCCCGCATCGCGCTTGGCGCCGAACCGCCGGATCCCGGCGGCGAGGTTCTGTTCCGCCCCGATCCGGATGGCGAGATCGTCAAGGTTCAACAGATGGACCGCGCCGCCCGCACCGCGTTTCAGCGCGAGGCGCAGATGGTGTTTCAGGATCCCTATTCCTCGCTCAGCCCGCGCATGCGCATCGCGGACACCATGACCGAGCCACTAGAGATCCACGGTATCGGCACCCCCGCCGACCGCCGCGACAAGGCAGCAAAGATGCTGAAGACCGTCGGCCTTGGCCCCGAGATGCTGCAACGCTATCCGCATGCCTTTTCCGGCGGCCAGCGCCAGCGCCTGTCGATTGCCCGTGCGCTGATGCTCGACCCCTCGCTGATCGTCTGCGACGAGCCGACCTCGGCTCTGGATGTGTCGGTGCAGGAACAGATCCTACGGCTCTTGGAAAACATTCAGGAACAGCAAGGGCTGTCCTATCTCTTTATCAGCCACGATCTGGCGGTGGTGGCGCGGATCGCCGATGAGGTCGCGGTGATGCGGCGCGGGCTGATCGTCGAGCAGGCTCCACCGCAGACGCTGTTCCACAACCCGCAGCACCCCTACACCAAGGCGCTGATCGCAGCGCAGCCGGAACCCGATATCGGGCGCCCGATCAATCTGGATCTGGTTTCGCAAGGCGCCGGCGCGCCGGACAGCTGGCCCGAACATTTCAGATTCACAGGAGCCGAGGCCCCGCCTCTGGTCATCCTGGAACCCGGACATAAGGTACGTTGCCATGTATAACGCCCCGAAACCCGCGACAAAACGAACCGCCCTGAAACCCGTACTGGCCATCGCGCTGGCCGCACTGCTGGCACCGCTCGCCGCGCTGGCAGGCACGCTGCCCACCCCGCAGGAAAGCGCCTTCTGGGATCAGGAGGTCGCCTCTGGCAACCTGCCCAAGGCGGCAGAGCGCCTGCCGGATGCGCCGCTTGTGGTCAATCTGGAGGCCAAGGGCCGTGCCTTTGGCGTGCAGGGCGGTGCGCTCAACACCATGGTGACCCGGTCGAAAGACATCCGCCAGATGGTGGTCTATGGCTACGCGCGGCTGGTCGGCTATGACGCGGATTACAAACTGCAATCGGATATCCTGCTGGGCTATGAGGAAGAGGACAACAAGCGCTTTACCTTGCACTTGCGCCCCGGGCACCGCTGGTCTGACGGGTCTCCCTTCACCTCGGCGGATTTCGAATACTGGTGGAAGGACATTGCCAACAATCCGCTGCTGAGCCCGGCCGGGCCGCCGGAATTTCTGCGTGCCGAGGGTGAGCTGCCCGAGGTCACATTCCCAGATGAGACCACCGTCGTCTTTGAATGGCAGAACCCGAACCCCAGCTTTTTGCACCATCTGGCGCAGGCGCGCCCGCCCTTCATCTACCGGCCCTCAGCCTATCTGAAGCAGTTCCACGCCGATTACGCCGACCCGGCCAAACTGGCCGAGGAAGTGGATTACGCCCGCGTCAAAAGCTGGGCGGCGCTGCACAACAAATACGACAATATGTACAAGTTCGACAATCACGAGCTGCCCACCCTGCAGCCGTGGATGAACGCGACGGCGGGCAAGAAGATCCGCCACTTGTTCGTGCGCAACCCCTATTACCACCGGATCGATGCCAAGGGCGTACAGCTGCCCTATATCGACACGGTGGAAATGGAGATCGTCTCGGGCGGGCTGGTGGCTGCCAAAGCCAACGCCGGAGAGGCAGACCTTCAGGCGCGTGGTCTGGGTTTTCGCGACATTCCGATCCTGCGCAAGGGCGAAGCCGACGGCGGCAACTACAGGACCTTCCTCTGGGGCACCGGCACCGCCTCGCAGATCGCGATCTATCCGAACCTCAACGTAAACGATCCTGTCTGGCGCAAACTGCTGCGCGATGTCCGGGTGCGCCGCGCCCTGTCGGTCGCCATCAACCGCGCCGCCATCAACAAATCGCTCTATTTCAAACTGGCCAAGCCCGGCGCCATGACCGTGCTGGAAAAAAGCCCCTTCTTCGATCCCGCCCTGCGCGAAGCCTGGGCGCAGTTCGATCCCGATCTGGCCAATCAGCTGCTGGATGAGGCCGGGCTGACCGAAAAGGATGGCTATGGCATCCGCCAACTGCCCGACGGGCGTCCGATGGAGCTGATCGTGGAAACCGCCGGAGAGCGGCAGGAAGTCGAAAACGCCCTGCAGATCATCACCGATGATTGGCGCGACGTGGGGGTCAAGCTGGTGATGCGTCCGCTCGATCGCGACATCCTGCGCAACCGGGTGTTCTCAGGCACCACTGCGGCCTCGGTCTGGTACGGCTGGGACAACGGCCTGCCGCAGCCCTATACCTCGCCCGCCTATCTGGCGCCAACCGATCAGGTCTTTCTGGCCTGGCCGAAATGGGGGCAATATTACCAGACCGGCGGAGAGGTCGGCGAAGCGCCCGATATGGAACCCGCCCAGCGCCTGATGGAGCTGGCACATGACTGGCGGATCGCCACCACCGAAGCGGAGCGGGTCGCCGCCTGGAAAGAAATGCTGAAAATCCATTCCGAGCAGGTCTACGGCATTGGCCTTGTGGCCGAGGCGCCGCAGCCCGTGGTGGTATCAAACCGCCTGCGCAACGTGCCAGAACGCGGCATCTGGGCCTGGGACCCCGGCGCTCATTTTGGCGTCCACCGCATGGATGAGTTCTTCTTCGAGGATGGTCAGGGCTGATGGAAATCCTGCGCTACGCCATATACCGCTTCGGCACCATGCTGCTGACGCTTTGGGTGGTGTCGGTGCTGATCTTCGTGATCATCAACCTGCCACCCGGCGATTATCTGTCCAACCAGATCGCCGAGCTGCGTGCCAGCGGTCAGACCGCAGGCGTGGCCAAGGCAGAGTTCCTGCGCACGGAATACGCGCTCGATAAGCCCATGTGGCAGCAGTATTTCATCTGGGCTGGCTTCATGCCAGGCCCGCACGGCTTCTCAGGCCTCATTCAGGGCAATTTCGGCTGGTCCTTTGAATTCGACCGCCCGGTGGCCGAAATCGTCGGTGACAGCCTGTGGCTGACGGTTCTCGTCAATCTCGCAGCGGTTCTCTTTGTCTATATGGTGGCCCTCCCGCTGGGAGTTCTGGCCGCGGCGCGCTCGCGCACCTGGGTGGATTACACCTCGGCCTTTGTCGGTTACCTCGGTCTGGCGACGCCGAACTTCCTCCTGGCGCTGATCCTGTTCTACTACGGCCATCGCTGGTTCGACCTGCCCATCGGCGGGCTGATGGATCCCATCTACGAGGGTGAACCGATGAGCTGGGACAAGGTGAAATCGATCCTCATTCACCTGATCGTTCCAACCTTTGTCATCGGCACCTCGGGCGCTTCGGCGATGATGCAGCGGTTGCGCGCCAATATGCTGGACGAACTGGGCAAACCCTATGTGGAAACCGCGATTGCCAAGGGCATGGCGCCATCGCGGATGCTGGCGAAATATCCGCTGCGGGTGGCCTTCAATCCCTTTGTTGCAGACATCGGCAACCTGCTGCCCTCAATGGTGTCGGGATCGGTTCTGGTTTCGGTGGTTCTGGGACTGCAGACCATCGGGCCGGATCTGCTGCAGGCGCTGAAATCGCAGGACATGTTCCTGTCGGCCTTCATTCTGATGTTCGTCGCCCTGCTGACCCTGATCGGCACGATGATTTCGGACGTGCTGCTGGTCCTTCTGGATCCGCGCATCCGCTATGAGGGGCGTGACGCATGAGCAAGCTGCCTGACGGTCGCTATGTCGACGATGCCCCCTATGATGCCGAACAGTCCCTGCGCGAGCTGGAGCGCAAGGATCTGGATGCCCCGAACTGGGTGCTGATCTGGCGCAAGTTCAAGACGCACCGGTTGGGCCTGATCTCCGGTGCCTTCCTGCTGTTCTGCTATCTGATGCTGCCCTTTGTCGGCTTTGTCGCGCCCTATGGCCCGAACGAACGTCACAGCGAGCATCTCTATGCGCCGCCGCAGGAGATTAATCTCTTCCACGAGGGCGAGTTCCTCGGCCCCTTCATCTACCCGATGACCTCTGAGGCGAACCTGGAAACCTTCCAGTGGGAGTTCAAACCGGATCTGGACAACCCGCTGCGGCTGAAATTCTTCTGCGAAGGCAGCTCCTACGATATCGCCGGGCTGATCCCGGCCGACACCCATCTGGTCTGCGCGCCCGGCGCCGATGTGCCGCTGTTCCTTTGGGGCTCGGACCGGCTGGGCCGCGATGTCTTCAGCCGCATCCTTTATGGCGCGCAGCTGTCGCTGACCGTCGGTCTGATCGGGATCACGGTCTCCTTCGTTCTAGGCATCTTTTTCGGCTCTATTGCGGGCTATTTCGGTGGCCGGATCGACTGGGTGATCAACCGGGTGATCGAGATCCTGCGCAGCCTGCCGGAGCTGCCTCTGTGGCTTGCGCTCTCAGCAGCCGTGCCCTCGAACTGGTCTCCGGTGGCGGTCTTCTTCATCATCTCGGTGATCCTTGGCATATTGGACTGGCCCGGCCTTGCGCGCTCGGTGCGGGCCAAGTTCCTGTCCTTGCGCGAAGAGGAATACGTGCGCGCCGCCGAAATGATGGGCGCCACATCGGGCCGGGTGATCCGCAAGCATCTCTTGCCGAATTTCATGAGCCACCTCATCGCCTCGGCAACCCTGTCGATCCCGGCGATGATCCTGGGCGAAACCGCGCTTTCCTTTCTGGGCCTGGGTCTGCGCGCGCCTGCGGTCAGTTGGGGCGTGATGCTGAACGATGCGCAGAACCTCGCCAATATCGAGATCTACTGGTGGACCGCCATTCCCATGCTGCCCATCGTGGTGGTAGTGCTGGCCTTCAACTTCCTTGGTGACGGCTTGCGCGACAGTCTGGACCCCTATCAACAATGACCCTGCTTGCCGCCCTTCCCGATCCCGCAAGCTATGCCATCACTGGCAGCGGGCACAGGCCCAGTGCCTTTGCGGTGACCGGGCTAGCCACTGCCTCTGTTGCTGCCGTCGGCGTGGAACTGGCCCGCTACATGAAGGTGGCAGGTCTTGCGCCCCGCGCGCCCGAAGTCACCGTGGATCAGCGTTTGGCGGCGCTGTGGTTCGGCTACAGTTTTCGCCCCGCAGGCTGGGAGATGCCATCGCTTTGGGATCCGATTGCCGGGGACTATCCCTGCGCCGATGGCTGGATCCGCCTGCACACCAACCTGCCCCATCACCGCGCCGCCGCGCTTCAGGTGCTCGGCTGCGAAGGCACGCCCGAGGCGGTGCGCACGGCCGTCAGCAAATGGGACGGCGACCTGCTGGAGCGCGAGATCGTCGCTGCCGGAGGCGTGTCGGCCACCATGCGCAGCCGCGAGCTGTGGCTGTCGCACCCGCAGGGACAGGCAGTCGGCTCGGAACCGTTGGTACAATGGACCGCCCCCCGCGACGTCTCTCCGCGTGCGCGTCCTGAAGCAAGCGAGGCACGGCCGCTGGCCGGACTGAAGGTGCTGGATCTGACCCGGGTCCTGGCCGGGCCGATTGCCACCCGGACGCTGGCCGGATTTGGCGCCGAGGTGCTGCGGATCGACCCGCCCGGCTGGGATGAGCCGGGGGTGATACCGGATATTTCGCTGGGCAAGCGCATGGCCATGCTCGATCTGCGCAAGGACCCGGACCGGCGCCGTTTCGAGACGCTGTTGGCCAAAGCCGATGTGCTGGTGCACGGCTACCGCCCCGGCGCCCTTGCAGGTCTTGGCTATGATCAGGCAACCCGCGACCGGATCGCCCCAAACCGGATTGAGTCAACGCTCAACGCCTATGGCTGGACCGGCCCCTGGGTGCGCCGCCGCGGCTTTGACAGTCTGGTACAGATGAGTGCGGGCATCGCCGATGCAGGCCGGATCTGGGCAGGCGCAGAGAAACCGACCCCGCTGCCGGTGCAAGCACTGGATCACGCCACCGGCTATCTTCTGGCTGCGGCGGTGATTTCCGCCCTCAGCCGGGCCACCGAGACCGGTAAAACCCCGCAGGCACGGCTGTCCCTGGCCCGCACCGCCGAGCTGCTTGCCAGCCTGCGCCCATCGCAGGGTGGCCCCTCCATCACCCAGGCCGAGGCGCAGGATTATGCACCTTCCCGCGAACATTCCGGATGGGGACCGGGTCTGCGCCTGAAACCGCCGCTTGCGCTGGGAGAGACCGGCATGCGCTGGGACCTACCTGCAGACAAATGCGGCTCTTCCGAGCCGGTCTGGACCAGCTGACCCTTAGCCATCTGGCATCTCCCTCAAGAACGGCAGACCGCCCGCGCCGTGCCCCTGCACGGCGCCCGGCCCACCCCCAGGCGGAGCGCAGAGGCGCTCAGGCGCGGGGGCGGGAGCGCCCCGTTCTCACGCACCGCGAATTTCAGAATTTATGCAGCACAGACCTATCGGTCGTCGCCGCCCCTGCCCTCATCGGCGTCCAGAAGATCGGCATCAATCGCCGCCTGCACGGCCCCCGCCGCCGCCTCCTTTTGCTGCGGGGTCAGGTTCTCGTTCTGATCCTCCGCAAGGCGCACCGTGACCTCGCGATGAGCGAACTTGATGCCTTCACGTGCGAACAGCTGGCGGATTTCCTCGTAGACCTTCTTGCGCACCAGCCACTGATCGCCCGGTTTGGTCATGAATTTCACCCGGATGATCATCGCCGAATCCTGCATCTCGATGACACCCTGGGATTTCAGCGGCTGGATGAAATTGTCGCCAATGACCGGATCGTCCAACAGCTCCTGCCCCAGTTTCTTGATCAGCTTGCGGACCTTTTCCACATCGGTGTCATAGGTCACCCGCAAGGGCAGCTTCATCATCACCCAGTCGCGGGAATAGTTGGTCAGCACCCGGATTTCGCCAAAGGGAATGGTGTGCAGCGCGCCCAGATGGTGGCGCAACTGGAAGGACCGGACCGAGATCTTCTCGACCGTGCCTTTCACGTCGCCGATGTCGATATACTCACCCTTGCGAAAGGCATCATCGACCAGAAAGAAGGCGCCGGAAAAGATATCCCGCACCAGCGTCTGTGAGCCAAAGCCCACCGCCAGACCGACAACGCCTGCACCAGCGAACAGCGGACTGACGTTGATCCCCAGTTGCATCAGCAGGATCAGAGCAATCGACACCACGACCACCGCCAGAATGGCGCCCCGGAACAGCGGCAGCAGCGTGGCAAGCCGACTGGCCCCGCCTGCGCCGCCTTCATCGCCCAGCTCGCTCTCGGGCATATCGCCGACTTCCTCGTCGATCTTGCTGTCGATCCAGATCCGCGAGACGCTGTAGATGATATAGCCGAGGAACAGGATCACCACGATGTCAAAGATCCGGTCGATGGCCGAATTGTCAGTCCAGTCGATGTCCGGGTTCCACACGTAGATCAGCGCCAGCGCCCCGCCGACAAAGGCCAGAACCCCGGCAACCCTGCGCGCCAGATCCTCATAGGTGGCAATCGGGTGGCGCTTTCGCATCGAAGCGGCGGCCGCCTCATCTACTTCTTCAGCCTCCCCGTCAGGGCCATCGGCGTCTTGCGCATCGCTGTCCTCTGGCTGAACCATTTGCGCGGGAAGACGCCGCCTGTAGGCATAGACTTCGATCCCGTAGTTGATGATCCCATAGACCACCAGGATTGAGGTCAGCACCATATAGGTGCCCGCCATCAGCGGGATCGACATCTCCCGCTCCAGCACCAGATCAAAGGCCAGCTGAAGCCAGCCAAAGACGATATAGGCCACGACCGCAGGCGCCCAAGCCACCGACAGCAGCCGCACCAGCCAGGAGCATTCCTCAGCATCGCGACCCGCACGGATGGCGCGGCTGATGGCCCCGGCGTTAAAGGCGACAAGCGCCAGATTGCCGACAATCCCCAAAAGCGCCAACCCGCCATAGACGATGGCATAGACGTTGTAAGTCAGCCCGAAATCCCCGACCCAGGCGGCAAAGACGAGGGTCGAAATATCATAGGTCGCCAGCACCGAAGCCCAGATATAAAGCCGTTTGGCATCCCGGTCGGAAAATGCCGGTATCCGGTACTGGCTAAGGTAGGGCGACAGCACCATGCGCCACAGGTCCGATATGGTCCGGGACAGGAAAAAGGCGGTATAGATCGCCAGCACCGTCAGCCGCACCGACGAATTGCCTGAGGAACCCAGCACAAGATAGGATCCCAGCAGAGCGATCCCCATCGAAAAGATCGTTCCCCCGACGCCCAGCAGGAAGCGAAAGAACAAAAACGGCATTTTCTCGCGATAGCCTTCGGGCTTTTCCTTGGTGCGGGCCACCACGTGGTGCAGCGCAAATCTCTTGCCGTAGAGCTCAACGGTGACCCAGCGCCCCAGAAACAGGAACAGGAGGCTCCAGAACAGGATTTCCGCATAGGTGGCGATCCGGCCATCGGGGCTGGTCTGGCGCAGGATGTATTTCATCTCAAAGATGGAATAGGGCAGCGCCTCCAAACGACTGCGCAATTCGGCCCGGAAGATATCCATCTCCGACTGGGCTTTCATCAGCATCGATGCACCTTCCATCTTGGCATCGTGTTCGCTGATGGCCTGTTCCGCAGCCCCGTCCTGCGCGCGGGCGCCGCCGCTGTCGACGATGATCACATCAACGCCGCTTTCGGCAGCCAGCTCGATGGCCCGGGCAATCGGATCCTCGCCGTTGTCAGCCGCCGTCTGCGCATGTCCTGTGCCCGCAGTCCCGATGACCAGCGCACACAAAAGAAACAGGGCAAATAACCCCGGGAGAAGCCGCCGGATGGGAATGAAGTTCATGGTCTGAAATCCTCAGGACAGTTCAAACCAGACTAGCCAGCGCCCCCAGTCGGCGCAATTGCCCTACTGCAACAACAGCGGAACGATTTTGGCACATGGCGGTGACGCGCGGGGCTTTAGCTGCCATTTGTTGCGCAATCGGGACCGCAAAGGCCGATCGCCCTTGATTTCGGCGCCTGCCTATTGCACCACCCTGATAATACACCTGTTCAGGCGACCCAATGAAAGATCAGACAAGCTCCACCGCCGACAGGGAAAACGGCGCCCGCAGCCCCCGGGTCATGCTCTACAGTCATGACACCTTCGGGCTGGGCCACCTGCGCAGATCGCGGGCGCTTGCCGGGGCGATTACCGCCGCCGATCCTTCTGCGTCGGCGCTGATCCTGACCGGTTCACCGGTTGCCGGGCGGTTTGCCTTTCCCAGCCGGGTCGATCACATGCGCCTGCCCGGGGTGATCAAACGCTCCGACGGCAGCTATGCTTCGCGCACCATGGGTATGAGCATCGAGGAAACCACCGAGATGCGCGCCGGGTTGATCCGCTCCATGGCGCAGCAATACGATCCCGACGTGCTGATCGTCGACAAGGAGCCAACCGGTTTCCGCGGCGAGCTGATGCCCGCGCTGGAGTGCCTGCGCAGCCGTGGCCATTGCAAGCTGGTGCTGGGCCTGCGCGATGTTCTGGACGAACCCGAGGTGCTGGCCGCCGAATGGGAACGCAAGAACGCGGTTCCGGTGACCGAACAGTTTTACGACGAAATCTGGGTCTATGGCCTCAGCTCGGTCTATGACCCCACGCAGGGGCTGGATCTGTCGCCCGAGGCCCGCGCCCGCATGCACTGGACCGGCTACCTGCGCCGCGATCTGGGCCAGATCGGTGAGCCGCCCGAACAGCCCTATATCCTGATCACCCCCGGCGGTGGTGGCGACGGGGCGATGATGGTGGATCTGGTGCTTTCGGCCTATGAACGGGACCCAAACCTCAGCCCGCGTGCCGTGCTGGTCTATGGCCCCTTCCTGTCCGGAGAAACCCGCGAGGCGTTTGAGGCCCGCGTTGCCGCGCTGGATGGCCGCGTCACCAGCGTTGGTTTCGAAAGCCGGATCGAAACGCTGTTTGCAGGCGCCTGCGGCGTGGTTTGCATGGGCGGCTACAACACCTTCTGCGAGGTCCTGTCCTTTGACAAACCTGCGGTAATCGTGCCCCGTACCACGCCGCGTCTGGAACAGTGGATCCGCGCCAGCCGCGCCGAGGAACTGGGCCTTGTTTCCATGCTGGACGAAGACCGCGATGGCTGGACCCCCGAGGCGATGATCCGCGCGATAGACGCGTTGAAGGATCAAAACCCCCCCTCTGCCGCTTTTGGCGAAGGGTTCCTCGACGGGCTCGATTATGTCACCCACCGGGTGAGCGCCCTGCTGCAGGACGCGCCGCGAAAGGCAACCGAATGACCACAAACCGGCCACCGCTTGCGGTGCTGGTCAAGGGCTGGCCGCGCCTGTCCGAGACCTTTATCGCGCAAGAACTTGTCGCGTTGGAGGCCGCGGGCCACAGTTTCGAGATCTGGTCCCTGCGCCATCCCACCGATGTCAAACGCCACCCGCTGCACGACCGCTTGCAGGCGCAGGTGAACTACCTTCCCGAATACCTCTTTCAGGAGCCGGAGCGCGTCTGGCGCGCCCGCGAGACGGCGCAAAAGCTGCCGGGCTACGCCGAGGCCCGGCGGATCTGGCGCGCCGACTTGCGCCGCGACCCCAGCCGCAACCGCATCCGCCGCTTTGGCCAAGCCTGCGTGCTGGCCACTGAAATGCCGGACGCGGTTCTGGGGCTTTATGCCCATTTCCTACACACGCCGTCCTCGGTGGCGCGCTATGCGGCGATCATGCGTGGCCTGCCGTGGAGCTTTTCCGCCCATGCCAAGGACATCTGGACCTCGCCCGACTGGGAGATCCGTGAAAAACTGTCCAGCAACGATCACGGCGCCACATTCGGCGCCACCTGCACCGCATTCGGCGCCAAACACCTGCAAGAGATGTCGGACGATCCCGCCCGCATCGATCTGATCTATCACGGCCTCGACCTCAGCCGCTTTCCCGCCCCGCCCGAGCGCATCTGGCGCAAGGCCAGCGATCCGCTGTACCTGATGTCCGTGGGCCGCCTGGTCGAGAAAAAGGGATTTGACCGGCTGATCGCCGCGCTGGCACTGCTGCCCAAGGATCTGGACTGGCACTGGACCCATATCGGCGGTGGCGGCCTTGGCGATCTGTTGCAGGGCATCGCCGAGGACGCGGGCGTTGCTGATCGCATCACCTGGCGCGGTGCCTGCGACCAGCCCGAGGTGATCGAGGCGATGCGCCAGAGCGATATCTTCGTCCTGCCCAGCCGCGTTGCTGCAGATGGTGACCGCGACGGGCTGCCGAACGTGCTGATGGAAGCCGCCTCGCAGCGGCTGCCGATCCTGTCGACGCCCGTCTCTGCCATCCCCGAATTCATCGACAGCGGCACCCATGGTCTGCTCAGCGATGATGCGCCCGCAGCGCTGGCAGGCGCCATCTGCAAGATGGCCGAGGATCCAGAGAAGACCGCCGCCATGGCCGAAGCCGCGCTCCAGCGCCTGCGCCGTGACTTTGGCATGGATCCGGGCATTGCCCGCCTTTCCGAACGGCTCAACGCCATGCTGAATGGCGCATGACCAGCGGCAACGGCAAACACATCGCCTTTTATGCGCCGATGAAATCGCCGCGCAGCCCGGTGCCCTCGGGCGACCGGGAAGTGGCCCGCAACCTGATGGATGTGATTGCCGCAGGCGGCGCCCGCGTCGATCTGGTTAGCGAGCTGCGCATCTATGACAAGACAGGCGATGCGCAGCGGCAGAACGACCTGCAAGAGACCGCCCGGCAAGAGGTTCGTCGCCTGCTGGACGAGATGCCGCCCGTGGATCTCTGGGTAACCTACCACAACTACTACAAGGCACCGGACCTGATCGGGCCTGCCGTGGCCCACGCCCGTTCCATTCCCTATGTGCAGATCGAAAGCACCCGCGCCACCAGCCGCCTGACGGGCCCCTGGGCCGGGTTTGCCAAGGCCGCCCATGACGCTGCCGATGCGGCCGATACCATCTTCTATTTCACTGCCAACGACCTGATCACGCTGGAGCGCGAGCGCTTTGGCAGCCAGGCGCTGGTGCATCTGCCGCCCTTCCTGCCGCAACGCGAACTGCCGGAGCCATCGACGCTGGACGGTCCCATGCTCAGCGTCGGCATGATGCGCGCGGGGGACAAGCTGTCGTCGTATCGTATCATTGCGGAAACGCTCAGCCATCTTGAGGGCGACTGGCAGCTTGAGATCGCAGGCGATGGCCCCGCCCGGGCCGAGGTCGAGGCGATGATGGCGCCCTTTGGCGACCGTGTGCAGTTTCTGGGACAGCTGGATCGCGACGGCCTGACAGCTGCCTATGGGCGCGCCAGCCTGTTCTTCTGGCCTGGCGTCAACGAGGCCTTCGGCATGGCCTATCTTGAGGCACAGGCGCACGGCCTGCCCGTGGTGGCGCAGGATCGTCCCGGCATGCGCGACGTGCTCACCCCTGCCGCATACCCGGCACCGGAAGAGGGGCCAGAGGCGCTGGCAGAGCAGATCAACGCCCTGCTGACCGATCCCGATCTGCGCACCCGCCGCAGCGCCGAGGCGCGCCAGATGATTGCCACAACCCACCTTGCCCCCGCCGCAAGCGCCCGTTTCTGGGCCGCCGTGGCCCCGCTGATGGAGGCCCATCCATGATCCGTCTTGCCCTTTTGCGCCATGGACATACCGACTGGAACCGCGCGGGCCGCATTCAGGGCCGCAGCGATATTGCGCTGGATGATACCGCCCGCAGCGAGCTGACCGCGCAGGCATTGCCAGCGCCCTGGGATGCGGCGGATCTGTGGTCCAGCCCGCTGCTGCGCGCCGCCGAAACCGCGAAACTGGTGGCCGGGCGTGATCCCCAAACGGCGCCCGAGCTGATTGAAATGGACTGGGGCGACTGGGAAGGTCTGCGCGGGATCGACCTCAAGGCCGACCCGAAAAGCGGCTTTCGCGATATCGAGCACTGGGGCTGGGACTACCGCCCCCCCGGCGGCGAGACCCCGGCCGAGGTCTGGGAACGTATCGCGCCCTGGCTGCAACGCCTCACCCGGGACACGGTCGCGGTCTGCCATATCGGGATCATGCGGATGATCCTGGCGCGCGCTTATGGCTGGGACTTCGACGGTCCGGCGCCCTTCCGGATCAAACGCAACCGCCTCTTCGTGGTGGAGATCGACGGCGACGCCCTGCGCCCGCAGCCGGATCCCATCCGCCTGATCCCGAAAGAGCCGCAATGAGGGTCCTGATCGCAGTCACCCATCTACTGGGCACCGGCCATCTGTCACGGGCGCTGACGCTGGGCCGGGCCTTTGCGGCGGCAGGCCATCAGGTCCGCGTGGCCTCGGGTGGATTTCCGGCACCGCAGCTGAGCCTTGCGGGGCTGGATCTGGTGCAACTGCCTCCGCTGCGCTCGGACGGGGTGGATTTCACCCGGCTTCTGACAGCCGAGGGCACCGTGGCGGATGACGCCTATCACAACGCCCGGCAACAGGCCTTGAGCGACGCCCTGCGCGAAATGCAGCCCGATGTGCTGATCACTGAGCTTTACCCCTTTGGCCGCCGCAGCCTGAAGGGAGAGTTTCTGTCACTGCTGAAGGCCGCCCACGCCCTGCCGCACCGGCCCGTAGTGCTGGCCTCGATCCGCGATATCCTGGCCCCGCCCTCCAAGCCCAAAAAGGCGGTAGAGGCAGACGCGGTGATCGCGGAGTTCTACGATGCAGTGCTGGTGCATTCCGACCCCGCCGCCACCCGGCTGGATATCAGCTGGCCGGTCTCGGAGATGCTGGCGGGCAAGCTGCGCTATACCGGTTACGTGGCGCCTCCAGCCGCCCTTCCGCACCCCCAACAGGCAGGCGCGGGTGAGGTGCTGGTCAGCGCCGGCGGCGGCAGCGTTGGCGATGCTCTATATGACACCGCGCTGGAGGCCGCGCAGCAGTCGCCCGATATCACGTGGCGGCTTTTGGTCGGCGGCAGCGACGCGGCAGAACGGATCGCGCGGTTCACTGCCAAAACCTCCCGCGCCATCATCGAAGCCGCCCGCCCCGATTTCCGTCAGATGCTGTGCCACGCCGCCGCCTCGGTCAGCATGTGCGGCTACAACACCGCGCTGGACCTGCTGCAGGCGGGTAGCCCCGCCGTTCTTGTGCCCTTTGATGCGGGCAAGGAAGTGGAGCAATCCCTGCGCGCCGAGAGCCTTGCACCGCTAAGTGGCATCGCCGTGCTGAAGACCGCCGATCTGACGCCAAGCGCGCTGGTACAGGCGGTGAAAGGCGTGATGGCCGAGGCGCCGCGCGCCACCGACCGCTTCCGGTTTGACGGCGCCGCCAGAACGGTAGAGATTGCTGCCGAACTGGCAGGAGACCGTCGATGACCCCGGCAATCACCCCGGATTGGAGCGCGCTGGATCAGGAGCTTGAGGCCTGGCAGCAGGCCGGATTGCAGCTCCCCCTGTGGTGGCGCGATGATGACGCCACCGAGGTCACGCCGCAACTACAGCAGCTGACCGAAACCGCGCAGCGGCTGGGTCTGCCGGTGCATCTGGCGATCATCCCACGGGACGCCCAGCCGGAACTGGCCGCGCATATGCAGAACACGACTGATCTGATCCCCGTGGTGCATGGCTGGGCTCATAAAAGCCACGCCCCGGAGGGCGAGAAAAAGGCCGAGTTCGGCGCCCACCGTCCGGTGCAGGATATGCTGGGCGAGGCCGAAGCCGGGTTGGAGCGGCTGAAGAGCTTTTTCGGATCCGGCCTGCGCCCAATGTTCGTGCCGCCCTGGAACCGCATCGCGCCCGAGATCCTGCCCTGGATGGCGGGTCTTGGCTATTGCGCCCTGTCGACCTTTACCCTGCGCTCCCGGACCAAGGCCGCGCCGGGTCTGGTGCAGATCAACACGCATCTGGACCCGATCGACTGGAAGGGCAGCCGGTCATTGCTGCCCGAGGCGCAGCTGATCGCGCAGGTCGCATCGCAGCTGAAAGACCGCCGTCAGGGCCGCGCCGACACCCGCGAACCCTATGGCATCCTGACCCACCATCTGGTGCATGACGACCGGATCTGGGGGTTTACCGAAACTTTGATTGCACGTCTTCTGGCCGGGCCCGCCATGGCCTGGACCTATGACGAAAGGATTTCCTGAATGAGCCGACTGGATTCGATGCTGCGCCGCCTGACCGCGCAACGGGACGGGCTGAACTGGGCCGCTGAGCAGATCACGGATGTTCCCGGCGACGCGCTGGACATGGGGTTGGGCAACGGACGCACCTATGACCACCTGCGCGAGATCCTGCCGGATCGCCGTATCTGGGTGATCGACCGGGTGCTGCAATGCCACCCTTCCTGCGTGCCGCCCGAAAAGGATTTCCTGCAAGGCGAAGCCGAGCCGATGCTGCAGCGCCTTGCGACTGAGGGCCACAAGATCGTGCTGGCGCACTATGATTTCGGCTTTGGCGTCAAGGAAAAGGACGTCGCCGAGGCCGCCACCATGTCGCCGGTCATCGCCTCCGTCATGGCGCCGGGCGGTATCATCGTCTCGGGCCAGCCTCTGGTGGGTTTTGAGGAGCTGGACGGCCCAGAAGGCATCCCCGAAGGCCGCTACATGTTCTACCGCGCCTGACGCGCCGCCCAACGACATATTAGGAAACGAAAGGCCCCGATGCGCTTTGCGCCGGGGCCTTTATGCATGAATCTGAGTTGTTTTTCAGGCCACCCGCTGGCCCCGGGAATAGACTCCCTGCAGCGCAGGCACACCAGCACGCATGGCAAAGCGGATCAGATCCGCGCGTTTGCCGATCTCCAGCAGCCCGCGATCCTCAAGGCCAACCGCCTTGGCCGGGGCGCTGGTGACGGTGGCGAGCCCCCGCGCCATGTCGCCCCAGATCTCTCCCAGACGCGCCGCTGCCAGCAAGAGCGCCGCCGGCACATAATCGGACGACACGATATCCAGAAGGTCCAGCTCGGCCAGCTCCTGCGCCGCCACATTGCCCGAATGCGAGCCGCCGCGGATCAGATTCGGCGCCCCCATCATCACCTGGATGTCATGAGCATGGCAGGCACGGGCGGCCTCCACCGTGGTGGGGAACTCGGCCAGACGGATACCGTGACCGGCCGAGACCGCCACCTGATCCTCGGTGGTGTCGTCATGGCTGGCCAGCACCGCGCCAAACCGCTGCGCGGCCTTTACCGCCTCGACCTCGTGCAGGTCGCCATAGGTGTCGCGCATGGTCTTGAGGTTGGCGACATGCTGCAGGAAGGCATCATCATCGAAGCCATGCTTGCCCTTCACATAGGCCTCGAGTTTCGAGATATCGCGGAACTGGCGCTGCCCCGGCGTGTGGTCCATCAGCGAGACCAGACCGACGCGGTCCTCATCCGTGAACTCGTTCAGCTCGTCCACTAGTGTCTCCGAACAGACCTCGGCCCGCAGGTGCAGGAAATGGCTGATCTTCAGCGCATCCTTGCCGCGCAACTCCAAGAGTTCAGAGGCAAGACTACGGGCGTATTGACCATATCGCGCCTCCTTGCTCTTGATCGAACCGACCCGCAATGCGTCAAAGACCGTGGTGATCCCGGTGCCCGCCAGCTCCGCATCATGAGCGATGATCGCGGCGGCATGGGGCCAGTCCACCTTGGGACGGGGCTGGATGTGACGTTCCAGATTGTCGGTGTGCAGCTCGATCAGGCCGGGGCTGACAAAATCGCCGCCGCAATCCACTGCGCCCGCCGGAACACCGGTGCCTCCGGCAATATCCGTGATTTCCCCATCTGTGATCTTGATGCTGCCGGTGCGGGTTTCGCCGGGCAGGACAAGGGTGGCATTGGCAAGGATCATCTCTTGTGTCATCTGGATTTCACATCTTTCGAGCTATGGAGAAGGCCACGTTTAGGAGGCCAAAGTGACATTCACGCGATACGCGATCTATTTTGCGCCGCCCCATGGGGCGGATTGGAGCCAGTTTGGGGCCAGCTGGCTGGGCTGGGACATGGAGGTCGGGGCCGATGTGGCGCACCCGGAGATCGAAGGGCTGGACGTTGCCGCGATCACCGCGACGCCGCGCAAATATGGCCTGCATGCAACCATGAAGCCGCCGATGCGGCTGGCGGAGGGGTGTTCCCTGGCCGATCTGGAGGCTGCCTGCGCCACGCTGGCCGCCACACAGGCGCCTGTCGCGCTGGACGGGTTGCAGCTGGCGCGGCTGGGCCGGTTCCTGGCGCTGCGCCCCTTGGGCGATGAAAGAGCGCTCAATGCGCTGGCGGCGGCCTGTGTCACGGAACTGGACGCCTTTCGCGCCCCCGGGCCCGAGGCGGAGCTTGCCCGCCGTCGTGCGAACGGGCTCAGCCCCGAACAGGAGCAGAACCTCCTGAACTGGGGCTACCCTTACGTGCTGGATCAGTTCCGGTTTCACATCACCCTGACCGGCAAATTGCCCAAGCCCGAGCTGCCCGGCGTTGAGGCTGCATTGCAGGCGCATCTGATGCCGCTGGTGCCAGCGCCCTTCGTGATCAAGGATCTGGCGCTGATGGGCGAGGACGCTGAGGGGAAGTTTCACCTGATCCACCGCTACACCCTGACCGGCTGAAGGACTCTCAGCGCGGTGGTCACCGCCGCGCTGAGATCGCCGCTGTTGTCAATCTCGTGCACCTCGGCCAGCCCCGCAGGCAGCGGTTTCACCGCGCGGGCAAGCCGACGCTGCACCTCGGCGGCATCCTCGCGCCCGCGCGCCGCCAGACGGGCGGCGAGCACCTCGGGGCGGGCGGTGACGGACAGGATGCGGAAATCGTCAAAGGCGTCCTGCGCCTCCAGCAGCACCCCGCGCGAAAGGTTCACCAGAACGGCCGTAGCCCCGACGCGCAGAGACTCGATCTCTTTGGGGATGCCATAGTGCAGCCCATGGGCAGGCCAATGGAGGGCAAAGGCGCCCTTGCCTGCCAGATCCAGAAACGCGGCTTCGGTCACCGGGGTGTAATCCTCCCCCCCGGCCTCGGGCGCGCGGGTGATCACGCGGCGCATCAATTTTATGCCGGGATCGGCCTGCCGCAGCCCCTCCATCAGGCTGTCCTTGCCCACGCCTGAGGGGCCGACAACGGCAATCACCGGCCCCTTTTGCGCACCCATGCTCATGCGGCGGCCCTTGGGGTAAAACCCGAAACATCGACGAAGCGGTCGCAGACCTGTTCGCGCGCGGCCTCGTCATGGAAGATCCCGACAATGGCCGCGCCGCGCGCCTTGGCCCCTTCGATAAGGCCCAGCACCGTGGCCCGGTTCTGCGCATCAAGGCTGGCGGTTGGTTCATCCAGCAAAAGCGCCGGATAGTCATAGGCAAAACCGCGCGCGATATTCACCCGCTGCTGCTCCCCGCCGGAGAAGGTCGTGGGGCTGAGGCTCCAGAGCCGGTCCGGGATATTTAGGCCCGTCAAGAGCTGCGCCGCCTTTTCGCGTGCCTCTTCAATGGGGGTGCCCACCGAAAGCAGTGGCTCTGCCACCACATCCAGCGCGGGCACACGCGGCACCACACGCAGGAACTGGCTGACATAGCCCAGCGTCTTGCGGCGCAACTCAAGGATCTCGCGTGGCTCGGCCTGTGCCACGTCGGTGCCGCCCACCAGAATGCTGCCGCTGGCTGCGAGGTAGTTGCCGTAAATGAGCCGCATCAGGGTCGATTTCCCGGCCCCCGAGGCCCCCACCAGCCCGACGCATTCGCCGGGTTTGACGGAAAGCGTTGCTCCCTCCATCACCGGGATCACCGCGCTGCCCTGATTGTGCAGGGTGAAGCTTTTGCTGACGTTTTGGAGTTCGATCATCACTTTACCCTCACGCCTGCAACACGCTGGAGACCAGCAGCTGCGTATAGCCATGTTGCGGATCGTCCAGCACCTGATCGGTGAGACCCGTTTCCACCACGTGACCGTCCTTCATTACCATCAGCCGGTCCGCCAGAAGCCGCACCACCGCCAGATCGTGGGTGACGATAATGGCGCTGAGCCCCATCTCGCGCACGAGGCCCCGCAACAGATCCAGCAGACGCGCCTGCACCGAGACATCGAGGCCGCCGGTAGGTTCATCCATGAACACCAGCCTTGGCCCGGTCACCAGGTTGCGGGCGATCTGGAGCCGCTGCTGCATGCCGCCGGAAAAGGCCGAGGGGCGGTCGTCGATGCGGGCATCGGAAATCTCCACCCGGCCCAGCCAGTCGGCGGCGCGGGCGCGGATACCACCATAGTGACGGTCGCCAACGGCCATCAACCGCTCACCGATGTTGCCACCGGCTGAGACCGACATGCGCAAGCCATCGCGGGCGTGCTGGTGGACAAAGGCCCAGTCGGTACGCCCCAGCATCCGCCGCGCGGGTTCCGACATGGTGACCGTATCCACCGGCCCGTCAGCGCGGGTGTCAAACACGACCTCTCCCCGATCCGGCGCAAGGTGCCCGGCAAGGCAGTTCAATAGGGTGGACTTGCCCGAGCCGCTTTCGCCGACGATGCCCATCACCTCACCAGGGTAAAGATCAAAGCTCACATCCGTGCAGCCGATCCGCGCTCCATACATCTTGGCGACGTCTTTCACTTGCAGCAAAGGGGTCATGCCGCGGCCTCCTCTCCCAGGCGGCCCACATGGCCTGCCTCGCGCCGCGAACGGCAGTAGTCGGTGTCCGAGCAGACAAACATCCGGTTGCCCGCATCATCGAGGATCACCTCGTCGAGATAGCTGTCCTCTGCCGCACAAAGGTCGCAGGGATGATCGGCCTTGCTGGCCTCGAAAGGATAATCCTCGAAATCGAGGCTCACGACCTTTGTGTAGGGTGGCACCGCGTAGATGCGCTGCTCGCGGCCTGCACCGAACAGCTGGATCGCCGCCATCTCCATCTTGGGGTTGTCGAATTTCGGGATCGGCGAGGGGTCCATCACGTAGCGATCCGACACCTTCACCGGATATGCATAGGAGGTCGCGATAGCGCCGTGCTGGCTGATGTCCTCGTAAAGTTTCACATGCATGAGACCATATTCTTGCAGGGCGTGCATCTTGCGAGTCTCGGTCTCGCGCGGCTCAAGAAAGCGCAAAGGCTCCGGGATCGGCACCTGATAGACAAGGATCTGATCCTCACTCAGCTCCGCCTCGGGGATGCGGTGGCGGGTCTGGATAACGCTCGCCTTTTCGGTTTCCTCGGTGGTGGCGACGCCTGCGGTGCGTTCAAAGAACTTGCGGATCGACACCGCGTTGGTGGTGTCATCGGCGCCCTGATCGATCACCTTGAAGGTATCCTCGGGCGTCAGCGTCGCCGCCGAGACCTGCACGCCGCCGGTGCCCCAGCCATAGGGCATGGGCATTTCGCGGCTGGCAAAGGGCACCTGATAGCCCGGCACGGCAAGACCTTTGAGGATCGCCCGGCGGATCATCCGCTTGGTCTGCTCGTCGAGGTATGCAAAGTTATAGTCAGACATGGTTTTCTCCATTTCCTGACGAGGTTTCAAAATGGGCGCGGTCATCTTCTTGGCAACAGTGCTGACCCTCAGTGTGGCGTACAGCATCTGGGATTTCCGACGATCCTCCCGAAGAAGAAAAACACTTCGCCAAGATGACGGTGGAACCTGGGTCTGGATTGACCATAAAGGCCGGGAATGTCGATCGGACACTCACCCGGATTCCCCCGGAGGTGAGTGGCACTCGGACGGTGGAGGCGGAGATGGAGGGGACGGAGGCGGTGGGGATTGAATCGCCGCGCCTTGCAAGCAATTTCCCCGGTACAATCTCCTTCAATTCGGTCCTGTGTTGCACGGCGCTCATTCCGCCGCCTCCCGTGCAGCCATCTGCTCCACCGCCTCGGCGGCTTCACGGCGCAGCTTGCGCACCAGTTCCAGTTCGGACTGGAAATCGACGTAATGGGGCAGCTTGATATGTTCGAGGAACCCGGTCGCCTGGATATTGTCGCTATGGCTCAGCACGAATTCCTCGTCCTGCGCGGCAGCGCCCAGATTGTCCTCGCCCAACTCCTTCCAGCGCAGCGCGCGATCCACCAGCGCCATGGCGATGGATTTTCGCTCTGACTGGCCGAACACCAGACCATAGCCACGGGTGAACTGCGGCGGCACGGTCTTGGAGCCTTTGAACTGGTTCACCGTCTCGCACTCGGTCAACTCCACCTCGCCGATCTCGATGGCAAATCCCAGCTCCGGGATCTCCATCTCCACCGCCACGGTGCCGATGCGCAATTCACCAACAAAAGCGTGGTTGCGCGCATATCCGCGCTGGGTGGAGTAAGCCATGCCAAGGATGAACCCCTCATCCCCGCGCGTCAGCGATTGCAGCCTGACCGATCGGTCAGCGGGAAAGGCCATCGGTTCGCGCGTCAGGTCTCCGGGCTGGGCCTCTGAGCTCGGTTCACGCTCGATGATGCCCTCGCCTTGCAGGAACTCGGTGATATGGGGCGTCGGTTCGGTCCGGGGCGTTGCAGCGGGGGCTTCCGGCACCTCGCCCTCGGCGGCCAGTTTGAAGTCGAGCAAGCGATGCGTGTAGTCGAAGGTCGGCCCCAGCACCTGCCCGCCCGGCGCATCCTTGAAGGTCGCCGAAATCCGCCGGTCGCAGGCCATAGCGCCGGTGTCCACCGGCAGCGTATAGCCAAAGCGCGGCAGGGTGGTGCGATAGGCGCGGATCAGAAATATCGCCTCGATCAGATCGCCGCGCGACTGTTTGATCGCCAGCGCCGCCAGATCGGGATCGAACAGCGATCCTTCGGCCATCACCCGGTTCACCGCCAGAGCCAGCTGTTCGCGGATCTGCGCCAGTGACAACTCGGCTACCGAAGCATCGCCGCGACGCTCCTCCGCCAGCCAGGCATGGGCATTGTCGATGGCGCGCTCGCCACCCTTTACGGCTACATACATGGCTCAGGCCTCCGCACGGATCTGGGTCGAGCGCGGCAGCGCCGCCACCTGAGAGCCAGTGGTGAAAAAGAAATCGACGCCGAGCGGATAAAGCATCGCATTGCCCGCACAGGCCACCGGATCCGGTAGGGCCATCTGCGCCGTGTCCTTGATACCGGGACCGCTGAGCGTGGCATTGGGCGCATCAAATCCCGCGACCTCGACAATCAGGGTGGTCGAGCGGTCCGGGTACTCCGCCGTTCCGATGGGAAAGCGGTCCAGTGGCACAAGGGCGTCCCAGCCGCCAAGGGCAAAATCCGCCTGCTCCGCACTGACAATCGGCGCGCCGGTATGGAAGGTCAGCCAGCCACGCAGGGCCGCGCTGTCCACATCAGGCGCCAGAAAGACGCCGGTTTCGGGATCGCAAAGCGTCAGCAGCAGGCTGCCCGCCGCATGGGAAATCCCCTCGGGCGGGATAGCGCCCGTGATCTTTTGCACCGTGCCGGGCCGCGCCATCGCATTCATCGCCGCACGAAAGGCATGGGCCGAGGCGACTGGCGGGTTGGCAAACCCACCCGCATAGACCGTGTTGTCCGTCATCTGGTTCATCAGTCCTCTCCCCGCACCATGGTGAAGAAATCGACCTTGGTCGCAGCCGCCTTTGAGGCACGCGCCTCTTTGGCGGACGCCCGCTCTTGCTCCAGCGGGGTCAGAACCGTCGCGCGCAACGCCTCGGCCGCATCGGTCTGCATCAATGCGTCGATCTTGGCGGCCATCTCGGCCTTGGCCTTGGACCGGCCCTGCACGTAGCCGTGGCCAACCGTGCCATCGGCCAGCGACAGGGCGCAGCGGGTGACGGTCATCTCACCGAGGTTGAAGGGCGCGCCGCTGCCGCCCATACGGCCCCGGACCATCACGCCGCCCGCCTCAGGCGCGCGCAGCCAGTCAAAGGCAGGCTCATGATCAAAGGCGCGCCAAAGCTCGTCAAGCCGGGCATCGTCAGCCGAGGCCAGAAGACCCATCCAGGCCTTGCGATCTCTTGTGCGATCCTCTGCGGAAATTGTGGTGTTCATCGTGTCAAAGCCTCTTGGCCGGGTTGTCTACATAAACTATACAACTAGACAAATCATAGGTGACTCGCCTGCAAGGGCGCAAGCCAATCCTTGTGAAAGTTTGATGACATGGCCCGAACCCCGGTCTGGAAATCCATCGCAGGCACATTGACCGACGATATCGCCCAGGGGCGCTATGATACCGGCGACAAGCTACCAGCAGAGGCGCAGCTGGCGGCGCGGTTCGGCGTTAACCGCCACACGGTGCGCCGCGCTCTGGCGGAAATGGCCGCAGGAGGTCTGGTGCATGCACGGCGCGGCGCCGGGGTGTTTGTTGCCGCCAAACCGACGGATTACCCGATTGGCAAACGGGTGCGTTTTCACCAGAACATCTCGAAAGGCGGGCAGACACCGGCGAAACAGATCCTGACCACCGAAACCCGCGCAGCCTCCGCTGGCGAAGCCGCCGCGCTGGCGCTGCCCCCCGGCGATCCGGTGCATGTCTACGACGGGTTGTCGCTGGCAGATGGGCAGCCGATTGCCCTGTTCCAAAGCATCTTTCCAGCCAAACGGTTCCCCGAGATGCTCACGGCGCTGGAAGAGACACAATCCGTCACTGCCGCGCTGCAACGCTGCGGCATCGAAGACTATACCCGCAGCGAGACCCGCATCACCGCCCGCCAGGCGACAGCAACACAGGCGCTGCACCTGCGCGTCCCCGAAGGCGCCCCGATCCTGCGCACCACGGGCATCAACGTAGACGCAAAGGGTATCCCCATCGAATACGGCCGCACCTGGTTTGCAGGCGACAGGGTGACCCTGACCGTCGGCGGCGACGAATAGAAAGCTCTCGCCCATCAAAGCACTTCTGACGATGGCCCTTTCCCGTTGGGCCCAGCGCTACCTGCCGAAAAGCCGTTCGCCAAATCCGGGTCAAGGGCCGCGCAAGCGGCCGTGCGCATGCACGGTTCACCCTTGAGGCGGAGTTGGCGGACTGGACACTCGATATGGCGCATCAGGGCAAACCTGCCCCTGAGGCGCCTCTCAGCAAAGGAAAAGCGCCGCGCAAAGCGCGGCGCCTGGCCCAACCGGGACAACGCATTTTCAAATGCGGCGCCACGGGCGGGAGATCCCCGCGCCGTGGCTCACGCAAGACTTACTGTTTGGCGTTGAACACGAACAGGGTCTCACCGTTGATCTTGTAATCGTTGATCAACGCCTTGGCCTTGTCCGACACCAGCCAGCCTTCCAGCTTCATCGCCAGATCGTTCTTGGCATGCGTGTGTTTCTCCGGGTTCACCGGCAGATAGGCGTATTGGTTGAACAGCACCGGATCACCCGAGAACAATAGCGCCAGATCCCCCTTGTTGCCAAAGTTCAGCCAGCTGGCACGGTCGGCCATGATATAAGCATTCATCCCCGCTGCCGTGTTGAGCGCCGACCCCATGCCAGCCCCCACTGCGCGGTACCAGTCGCCAAAGCTCCCGGCGTCCAGACCGGCAGCCGCCCAGAGGCTCAGCTCTTTCTTGTGGGTGCCACTGTCATCGCCGCGACTGACAAACAGCGCCTCTGCACCTGCAACCTTCTGCAGGGCATCAACTGCGGTTTCCGCATCCGCAATCCCGGCGCCATCGGTCTTGGGTCCGATAAAGACGAAATCATTGTACATGATCTCGCGGCGATGGGTGCCGTTACCCCCAGCGAGAAAACGCTCTTCGGCCTTTTTCGAATGCACCAGGATCGCATCCACATCGCCCGCTTCGCCCAGGCGGATCGCCTGACCGGTGCCAACGACCAGAAGCTGCACGTCCAGATCCAGATCCTTCTTGATCTCCGGCAGCAGGATCTCTGCCAGGCCGGAATTGTGGAACGAGGTGGTCACCGCCATCTTCATCTCTTCGGCAAAGGATGCGGTGGCCATGACGGCCGAGGCGACAACGCCCAACACCAGATGTTTCATTCTACTATATCTCCTCTCAAGAATGCTTGCCCCTGCGGGGTTTGAGGCCCGGCAAAAAACGCTTCGGCCGGAGCGAACTCGTGAATGCGGCCGCCAATGATGAGGATCACCTCATCCGCCAGCCGCTGCGCCTGACCCATGTTGTGGGTCGACATGATCAGGCGAGTGCCGCTTTGGGCCGCCTCGGTCAGGATCTCTTCGATTTCCCGCGTCGCCCGTCCATCAAGCGAGGCGCAGGGTTCGTCCAGAAACAGCACTTCCGGATCCCGGATCAGCGCCCGGGCCAGCGCCAGCTTTTGCCGCTCACCACCCGAAAGCAGCACCGCGGGCCGCTCCAGCGCATCGCCCAGATCGATCCGCCGCGCCCAGTCCGCAGCACGGGCTCGGGCCTCCTTGCGTGGTACCCCGATCAGGCGCAGGGGGTAGGCGATGTTTTCCACCACGGACCGGCGCATCATCACCGGTGTCTGAAACACAAAGGCCTGACGCTTTTCCGCCTCCGCCCTGGGGCAAGCCCAGGTCAGGCTACCGCCATTGAGACGTACGACACCGTGCAGCATTTTCAGAAACGAGGTCTTGCCGGCTCCGTTCGGCCCCACCACGATAGTCGCTCCCACGCCTTCCAGCGTCAGGTCCACCGGGCCAACCAGCACCTTGCCACGCCTGCGCACCACGCCCTGATCCACGGTCAGCGGGAACATCTGCATCACCAGCGTCCCCCGCGTTCGGTATGGCCAATCCAGTGGATCGACAGGTTGACGGCAATCGCCATGCCAATCAGCACAAAGCCAAGGCCCAGAGCCATTGCAAATTCCCCCTTGCCGGTTTCCAGCGCGATCGCGGTGGTCAGCACCCGGGTGGCATGGTCGATATTGCCGCCGACCACCATGATGGCGCCGACTTCTCCGATGGCCCGGCCAAACCCGGCCAGCGCCGCTGTCAGCAGCGCCCGCCGCCCATCCCACAACAACGCCCGGATCCGCTGACCCTGGGTGGTATTCAGTGAAATCAGCAGATCGTGGTAATCGCTCCACAGCTCGCGCAGGGACTGATGCGCGATCGAGGCCACCAGCGGCACGATGATGATCACCTGAGCGATCACCATCGCCGAGGGCGTGAACAACAGCCCCAGCACCCCCAGCGGCCCGGACCGCGACAGGAAGACATAGACAATCAGGCCGACCACCACCGGCGGCAGCCCCATCAGCGCATTGAGCACCGCAATCGTCGGACGGCGCAGGCGAAACCGGCGGACAGCCAGCAAGGCCGCCAATGGCAAGGCGATGGCAGAGGCGATGGCAAGGGCGGTCAAAGTGACCCTGAGAGAGCGCAAAGTGATCTCGACCAGATCAGGATCCAGCATCACCACCAGCCAGAACGCCTGGCTCAGACCGTCCCACAGATCAGACATGACGCTTGATTTTCCCCCCGATGGCTTAGGGTTACAGGCCTGTTTCCCTCAGCTTTCCCCAGTGTCAAAACACAGGAAAGCACCCCGAAACAGAAAAAAATGCAGCCGCCCCTGAAAAAGGACAATTTGTCCACTATATCGATGAGTGACTGCGCATCGCCGGACAGAAAGATGCCCAACGCCCGCGCTTGATCCGGGGAACAGATCTTCTATCGCCGGGTTTACAAACCCGCGGAGCAAGAGATTCTTGGCCTTCCGGCCACCCCAACAGCAGCCCCGGCGCAGCAGCGACCAGCCTGCGGCCTTTTCGCACCATTACTTGCGCGCGGCATGTGAACGTGAAAGAAGACCGACCCAAAGTGCCCACCACAGTTCCGCAAGGGCGCGTTTTCGAGGAAATGCCATGTTCGATCTGCAAACCATGCGCGATCAACTCGCCAGCACCTATGATCTGGCGCCCAACCCCGATCTGGCCGAACAGATGTCAGATCTGTACCAGACCATGGACCGCGTGGTGAACCCGGTCGACTGGGCGCGCTATGCGCCCTATGTCGCGGCGATCAACGCGCTGAAGAAAGAACGCGGCGCGGTCATTTTGGCCCACAACTACATGACGCCGGAGATCTATCACGGCGTTGCGGATTTCGTCGGCGACAGCCTGCAGCTGGCCATCGAAGCCGCCCGCGTCGAAGCGGATGTGATCGTGCAATGCGGCGTGCATTTCATGGCCGAGACCTCCAAGATCCTTTCTCCTGAGAAAACCGTGCTGATGCCCGATATGGCGGCAGGCTGTTCGCTGGCCGAAAGCATCACCGCCGCGGGCGTGGAAGAGATGCGCCGCAAATATCCCGGCGCGCCGGTTGTAACTTACGTGAACACCACCGCCGAGGTGAAAGCCGCCTCCGACATCTGCTGCACCTCCTCCAATGCAGCGCAGATCGTCGCCGCGATGGACAGCGACACCGTCATCATGACGCCGGACAAATACCTGGCGCAGAACGTGGCGAACCAGGTGCCGCAGAAGAATATCGTCTGGTGGGACGGTTCCTGCATCGTGCACGAACAATACACCGCCAAGGACCTGCGCGAATTCCGCGAGTGGAACCCCGGCACCCGACTGATCGCCCACCCCGAATGCCCCCCCGATGTGGTGGCCGAGGCGGATTTCTCCGGCTCCACCAGCGGCATCATCAAATATGTGACGGACGAAAAACCGGAAAAGGCGATGCTGATCACCGAATGTTCGATGGCCTCGAACATCGCGGATGAGCTGCCCGAGGTGGATTTCGTCGGCCCCTGCAACATGTGCCCCTACATGAAGATGATCACGCTGGAGAAAATCCTGTGGTCGCTGCACACCATGTCCGAACCGGTCGAGGTTGACCCTCAGGTCGCGGACAAGGCGCGGCTTGCAGTGCAGCGGATGATCGATCTCAGCCAGAAACTGGGCATCTGACCGGTGACAGAGGCCAGCACCGGGCGCATTGACACCGGCCGCATCGTCATCGTCGGCGCCGGTCTGGGCGCGCTTTACGCGGCGCTGGAACTGGCGCCGCGGCCAGTGCTGATGATCTCTCCTGAAACGGTTGGTCAGGGTGCAAGTTCTGCCTGGGCGCAGGGCGGTGTTGCCGCCGCCATGGATCAAAGCGACAGCCCCGAAGCCCATGCCGCCGATACCCGGACCGCTGGCGCGGGCACTGTCGATCCAAAGGTGGCCGCCATGGTCACCCGCGTTGCGCGCGAGCATATCCTCGACCTGACCGATCTTGGCACGCCCTTTGACCGCGACGCCGCGGGCAACTACGTGATGAGCCGCGAAGCCGCCCATTCCGCCGCCCGCGTGGTGCGCGTGAAGGGCGACCGGGCCGGGGCGCAGATCATGGAAACCCTGATCGCCGCCGTGCGCGCCGCCCCTTCGGTGCAGGTGCTGGAGAACACCCAGGCCGTCCGGCTGGAGGTAGACGGCGATACCGTTACCGGAGTCTGGATCTCGCAGGCCGATGCGCCGTCGGATCCCGTCCTGATCACTTGCCCCGGCGTTCTTCTGGCCGGGGGCGGCTCGGGCGGGCTTTATGCCCATACGACCAACCCGCCCCGCATTCGTGGGCAGGTTATCGGTCTTGCCGCCCGCGCGGGCGTGCGTATCGCCGACCCTGAATTCGTGCAATTCCACCCCACCGCCTTTGATATCGGTGAAGACCCGGCGCCCTTGGCGACCGAGGCCCTGCGCGGCGATGGCGCAGTGCTCCTGAACAACAAGGGCGAACGCTTCATGCTGACGGTCCACCCGGACGCCGAGCTGGCCCCGCGCGATATCGTGGCCCGCGCCATCTTTGCCGAGACCCAAGCCGGGCGCCGACCGGTTCTGGACACCCGGCAGGCCCTTGGCGCCGAGGTTGCAACCCGCTTTCCCACCGTCGCCGAAACCTGCGCCCGCGCCGGGATCGACCCTGTGACCCAGCCGATCCCCGTGGCCGTCGCCGCCCACTACCACATGGGCGGGGTGGACACCGACATGCAGGGGCGTGCCAGCCTTGGCCATTTGTGGGTCTGCGGCGAAGCTTCCTCGACCGGGTTGCACGGTGCCAACCGGCTGGCCTCCAATGGATTGCTGGAGGCACTGGTCTTTGCCCGCACCGCCGCGGCCGATATGAAGGATCTGCCGCAAAAGGGCGATCTGTCGGAGGTCGCGATCACCTTTGCCCCGGATGGTCACGAAACAGATCCCAGCGCCGTTCAGACCCTGCGGGAGACCATGACCGCCAATGTCGGCGTACGTCGCACCGAGGACGGCCTCAAGACGGCGCTTGTCACCATTGCCCGGCTGGAGGCAGAGAACGCGAAGGATGAACCCTTCGTCAACATGTGCGCCACCGCCACCCTGATCGCCGCCGCCGCCCTGATGCGCCGCGAAAGCCGGGGCGGGCATTACCGCGATGATTTCCCCGAGGCCGATCCCGCACAGGCCCATCGCACCCATATCACCCTGACCGAGGCCCTTGCCCTGCGCGACCGGATCGCGGGCGAGAGCGCAAAGGAGCCCACATGAGTACCGCCTTCGCCACCCTGCCCGACCTGATCCTGGAACCGATGGTGCGCGCCGCCCTGCACGAGGATCTGGGCCAGAACGGCGATATAACCACCCGCGCGGTGATCCCGGCGGATGTGACCTATTCCGCCCGGCTGAACGCCCGCGAAACAGGCATCGTGTCGGGGATGCAGATCGCCCGCATCGCCTTTCATCTGGTGGATGCGGGACTGAAGGTGGAAACCCTGCTGCCAGACGGAAGCCCCTGCAAACCCGGCGATACGCTGATGACCATCGAAGGCTCGGCTGCCTCGATCCTGTCGGGGGAACGGGTGGCGCTGAATTTCGCGGGACGGCTAACTGGGATCGCAACACTGACCCATTGTTTCGTGCGCGAAACAACTGGAACGGACACCCGCATCACCTGCACCCGCAAGACCACGCCGGGCCTGCGCATCGCGGAAAAGCAGGCGGTTTTGCACGGCGGTGGCTACAACCACCGCTTTGGCCTGTCGGATGCGATCCTGATCAAGGACAACCACATCGCTGCCGCCGGAGGCATTACTGCCGTGCTGGAGGCCGCAAAGGCCAGCGTCAGCCACATGATGAAGGTGGAGATCGAGGTCGACACGCTGTCCCAGCTCGAAGAGGTGCTGAAGACCGGCGGCGCGGATGTGGTCCTGCTCGACAACATGGACACGCCGACGCTGGCAGAGGCCGTCAAGATGGCGCGCGGCCATCTGGTGACCGAGGCATCCGGCAACATGAAGCTGGAGCGCATTGCCGAGGTCGCCGCCACCGGAGTTGATTACATCTCCTCCGGCGCGCTGACCCATTCGGCGCCGACTCTGGACCTCGGCCTCGACTTCTGAACGCCGCGCTGACGGCTGCCGTTACAGGCAGCCGCGCGGTACGGTCTCGGACCATTCCTTGACCAGAACCGGCTCTGATGCACCGCCCTCATAGGCGTGGATGCGCCGCCAGAGGTAGAAATTCTGCGCATCGCAGGTCATCCTGTTTTCCGTGTCGATCGCCACCTGCCAGTCGCCGCGCGCAAAGGTAAAGCGCCAGTCGGATTTGAAGGTCGCCGTGGCCGGATCATCAGGGTGGATCGCATAGTGCATCGACACATGGCTGCCCACCTGCATGCCGTTATGCGGGTTCACCGCCTCGCCGTAGTCGTCAAAGGTATCCAGCACCAGCGTACCATCCGGAAGCGCCTTGGTCTCTGACGTGCCCGAAGGCGCGCGCAGCTGCCTGCCGCCCAGGGTCGGATAGGGCTGCGCGGGGCCGGGGGCCTCAGGCGGGATTTCCTCGCTCACCTTTCGCTCTGGCAGGATCAGGGCGCAGTCCTTCAGGTCCAGCATGATCTCTGCCGCCTCGGGCGCGGGCCAGACGATGGGCCAGTAAGAGGTCGAGAGCGCCAGCCGCAGCACATGACCGGGACGCAGCGCATGGGCGCATTCGTTCAAGGGGAACTCTACCTCGTAGCGTTGCCCCGGCACCAGCGGCTCTGGCGCGTCATGGCCATTCAGATGTGTCAGGTTGAAAGGGCGATAGCTGATCCGCTGCGAGGAACCATCCGGCGCCACATCGCACAGGCGCCCGACGATCTGTGCAACCGGGCGATCGACGGTAAAGGCGATGCGCACGCGCGGGCGGCCAAGGATCTGCAACTCATCTTCCAGCGGCGCGGTGTCGAAACAGGTCGACAGCACATCATCCCCCGCCTGATCACCGGCGAGTTCATTGTCGAACCGCATGCCTGGACAGAAATACCCCCCCGCCTCACCGACGGTTGCAGGGTTAGAAATCCTGCACTCCCCGCTGCCTGCAGTGTCTGTCAGACTGCCTGTCGAAAGATAAACCACCCGTTCGCTGACATTGGGCGAGGGCCAGTTCTGCTCGGCCACCCAGCGGCCCTTGCGGGGCTTGTTTTCCTTGGTGGGGCCGAAATGCTCCTGCATGTAGACACGGTAGTCGGGCAGCGCCTCGGCGCCGCTTTCCTCGCCCTTCAGCCACTGATCGAACCAGCGCAAAACCTCACCGTGGAAATCCGCCGGATCGAGTTTCGAGATATGCGCATAGCGATGCTCCCACGGACCCATCAACGCCTTGGTGGGCGCAGTCAGGTTGGCGGCCAGCATCGCGGGCGTATTGAGATAGGCATCCGCCCAGCCAGTGATCGCCAGCACCGGGGCGGTGATCGCCGACCAGTCCTCGCAGACCGAGCCATGTTTCCAGAAATCATCGCGGGACGGGTGGCGCAGCCAGTCGGCGGACATGAAGGGCAGCTTCTCGATCCGCTCCAGCCAGGCATCGCGCCAGTCGGGGCGCAGCTCGGGATCCAGGGGCCGCGTCATATAGGCGAACATCTGGCTGCCCCAGTTAGCATTGTCGCTGAGCAGGCATCCCCCCATGTAGTGGATGTCATCGGCATAGCGGTCTGCGGTGGACGCGACCGAGACCACTGCCTGCAATTCGGGTGGGCGGCGATAGGCCAGTTGCAAGCCGTTGAAGCCCCCCCAGGAAATACCGATCATCCCGACCTTGCCACTGCTCCAGGGTTGCGCCGCGATCCAGGTGAGGACCGCCTCACCGTCGCTCAGCTCCTGTTCGGAATATTCATCGTCGAACAGCCCCTCGCTGTCGCCGCTGCCCGAGATATCGACGCGGATGCAGGCGTAGCCTTCTCCGGCAAAAACGGTATGGGTGGTCTCATCCCGCGGCGGGGTGCCATCGCGTTTGCGATAGGGCAGGTATTCCAGGATCGCCGGAAACGGCCCCTCCCCTTCGGGCAGCCAGATCCGCGCCGCCAGACGACGCCCGTCAGCCATCGGAATCCAGGTGTTTTCAATCAGGGTAAAGGGCACGGGCATAGGGGGCATCCAATCTCAAAAAAAGTTTGGCGCCACCCTGCCTTCGCGCGTCCTTATTTGGCAAGCTTTGGCGCGGATTTTTCCAGCGCCAATTCGGCATCCGAGAATTTCCATGGCCCCCGCACGCCCGGCACCCCTTCAGGCGCGATCTGCATACCACGATGCTGGATCTGCGGATCGTCAAAGGCCTGGCCGATGGTGTTGATCGGCCCGGCGGGAACCGTCGCCGCCTCCAGCGCCGCCAGAAGATCAGATTGGCTCCATTGCATCAGGGCCGCTTCCAGCAGCGCGGTCAGCTCCTGACGGTTCGCCACCCGCAGCTGATTGGTCAGGAACCGCGGATCGACCTTCAGATCCGGCAGGCCCAGCGCATCACACAGCCGCTGGAACTGGCCGTCGTTGCCCACCGCCAGAATGATATGGCCATCCTTCACCGCCATCACCTGATAGGGCGCGATATTGGGGTGATCATTGCCCAGCCGCGTCGGGCTGGTGCCGGTGGCGAGATAGTTCATCGCCTGATTGGCCAGCATTGCCGTGGCACAATCGAGCAGCGACATATCCAGATGCTGCCCCCGGCCGGTGGTGTGGCGCTGCTCCACCGCTGCAAGGATCCCGATGGTACCGTAAAGCCCGGTCACGATATCGGTGATGGCGACGCCGACTTTCTGCGGCTGCCCCTCGGGATCGCCGGTGATCGACATCAGCCCCGACATGCCCTGCAGCAGGAAGTCATAGCCCGCGCGGGAGGCATAGGGGCCGTCCTGCCCGAAACCGGTGACCGAGCAATAGATCAGCCGCGGGTTCACCTGTTTCAGGCTGTCGTAATCCAGACCGTATTTCTTGAGACCGCCAACCTTGAAATTCTCGATCAGGATGTCGGCGTCCTTGATCAGATCGATGACTGTCTGGCGACCTTCCTCGGTGCGGAAATCTGCGGTGACACAATCCTTGCCGCGGTTGGCCGCATAGTAATAGGCCGCCGTCTTGTCCTCATCCCGCTCGATGAACGGAGGGCCCCAGTGGCGGGTATCATCGCCTGCCTCGCTTTCGACCTTGATCACCTCGGCGCCCAGATCCGCCAAAGACTGGCCAATCCAGGGGCCAGCCAGAATACGGGCGAGTTCAACCACTTTGAGGCCTGAAAGCGGGGTCATGGCGGCTCCTGTTCTTGTCGCTGTTGCGCCTGTGTAGCCCAGCCCTCCGGACGCAGCAATCGGCGCCGGGGTGTTTTGATCAAATCCCCCCGCGCCCCTTTGTCACTTGCCCTTGATCCGCACGGTAAAACTGGTGCGCGCACCCGCAGGCGGCGGCGGAAAGGGCGCCGCCCGGCGCACCTGCGCCAGCGCGATATCATCAAGCCGCCCCGAGCCGGAACTGCGGGCAATGGCGACCTGCGCCAGCGCGCCGCTGGGCGCGATCCGGAAGGAAACCACTGCCTCGCCCCGCACATTGGCACGGCGCTTGGCCCTCTCGATCCGGCGCAGGATCTGCCCGGGATAGTTGCTCGCCGCCGCATTGCCCTGCTGTCGGGCCTTGCCGCCCGCCTGGCGCGATTGCCCGCCCGGCTGTTTCGCAGCGCCCTCTGCGACACCGCGGGTCGCGTTGGCGTTGCCGCGCGGTTGCGCGCTTGGCGTTGTCGGCTCAGGAGGGGTGCGCACCGGCTCTGCCTTTGCCATCTGCGGAGGGCGCAGCGGGCGGGACCTTGGCTTCAACGACTGTTCGACCGGAGGCGCCTGCTCCATAGGAGACTGTGGTGCCTCAGCCTGTTCAACCGGTTCCTGTTCAACAGCTTCCATAGGTTTTGCCGCCTGCTGCACCGCTGGCTGGGTGGGCGGCAGAGCAGTCGTCGGCGGTGTCGGTGTTACAGCCTTGAGCGGTATGGGATCGCTTTGCACCTGCGGCGGCGTGACCTCGATGCCCGGTGTCTGCGCGGCGGTGACAACAGGGACAAAAACAGGCTCTAACATGGGGGATTGCGCCTGTCGCTGCACCTGTGGCGTCTCCACCGGCTGGGCCGCCTCGGGCGTCTGTTGCGCGGCGCGGGGCTGCTCCGGCATCACGGCGGCGGGCTGCGGTGCCTCCACCCCCACGGCGAGATTGGCAAAGGCGCTGCCTTCGGCAGCCAGCGCAGTTTCACCACCTGCCTGCTCGACCGGCGCGGTATCGGTGAACACCACTGCACCAGCATGGGCCACGGCGGCCATGGTCAGCGCCAGAAGCGCGGCGAGGCGGGACTGGGGCACCCGGCTCATTGCAGCACCCGTTCCGACATCAGGATGACGCGCTTGGCGCCTGCCGCCCGCAGATCATTGCCGATGGACACCAGTTTCTTCGCCGGTAGGTCCCGGTCCGGCACCACCCGCAGCGCGGCGCGCTGTTCCTCGGGCAGGTCAGCAACAAATGATGCCGCATCTGCTACCGGAGCGCCCCGATAGCTAAGCCGTCCGTCGGCGTGAATCACTAATGTATCCGGCGGCGCGCTGCCCTCCAGATCGGCGGTCTTGATCAGCGTCACATCGCGGTCCAGCGGCGGCGCCAGGGTGCCTGCGATCATGAAGAAAACCAGCATCAGAAAGACGATATTGATCAGCGCGATGGTCGGCTCGCGCTCGCTCTGGATATGCCGCGTGATCCGCATCAGCCCAGCACCACCGTTTGCAGTCCCTCGACCTGCCGCAGGGCGGTCAGAAGATCCACCAGCCGCTGCGCGCTGGCCGTGTCATCGGGGCTGATTAGCACCAGATGGCCGCCGCCGTCCTGCGGCTGCAGCCGCACCAGATCGGCAATGCGGGCTAGATCCGCCTGTTGCCCGTTCAGCATCAGACGTTCGGCGCCAAGGGTCACAAACAGCTTCTGCCGGTCCTGGGCCTTGGTGCCCTGACCGGCCGCCATCAGCTCCACCTCGCCGTATTTGGAGAAGGTCGAGGTCAGCATGAAAAACAGCAGCAGCAGAAAGATCACGTCGATAAGCGAGGTCATCGAAAGACGTCTGCGCCGTTGTCCCTGCAGCTTAACCGCCATGAGAAGCCTCAGCCTGTTCGGAGGGACAGAACAGCACCCGCAAGGCACGGTTGGCAAAGACCCGTTCGCGTTGCATCCGCGCCGTCAGCCAGCTCAGCACCAGCGAGGTCGGCATCGCCACGGCAAGCCCCGCCGCCGTGGTCAGGAGCGCCACCCAGATGCCACCGGCCAGCAGCGCCGGATCCACCGAAGAGCCTGCGGTCTGCAATTTCTGGAAGGCTTCGATCATGCCGATCACGGTGCCGAAAAGCCCCATCAGCGGCGCCAGTTGCGACACCATATCAAGCGCCCCAAGCCCCCGTTCGAGCCGGGCAAAGCAATCCTCCGCCTCGGCATCGGCACGGTCGGACAGGGCCGCATCCGCCGCGGTGCCCGGACCGGCCGCCAGCGCGAGGCGGAACACTGGCGCAAGGTAGGAGCGGCTGCTTTCCAGCTGCCGCAGGGCGGCGTCATGGTCGCCATGGTCCCAGGCGGTGACAGCCGCAGACAGATGGGCGTGGCGACCCACCCGCGCAGTGCGGTACTGCCAGATCTTGTAAAGCACCAAAGCCGCTGTCAGCACCGATACGCAGAGCAGCAGAAGAACCACCGGCCCGCCCAGATCCAGAACGCCAAGCAGCGCATCGTGAAGCCACATCATCCCAGCAACTCCTGATCGGTGCGGCTGCTGAGCGTGATGCCCCGGCTGCAGGCGGCCTCTGGCAGATCAGCGCCGCCGGTGCAGGTGGTGGCACCGTTGATCAGCACCCGGCTGATGGCGTCGCAGGCATAGGGAAACTGGAACTGGCGCACCCGCATCCGCCCCGCAGGCAGGTCCTGGAAATCCAGCAATGTCAGCCGCGCCACCTGTCCTTTTGCATCGAACAGGACGGTCTCATAGACCGCCTGACCGATGTCCTGCGCATGGTCGCTCTGCGCCACAAATGACAGAAGGCAGGCCTCACCGACCTGCTCTGCCGTGCTCAGCTCGATCGACACGGCCGGGTCTGCGGCCCGTGCCATGCTGCCCAGCCCCGCCAGCAGAACTGCTGCCGGGGCCACCCATTTCCTGTTTACGCGTACCATATGGAACCTCTTCAATCTCCGTTGGGTCAGAAGGTTTTCGCCAGGGTCAGCTTGATGTTGCGCCCCGGTGCGGTGCGGGTCGCCAGCGCGGGCGTGTAGACCCTGTCAAAGGCGTTTTCGACGCCAAGCCGCACCTCGGCGCCGCTCAGCGCGCCTGTCTGCACCCGGTAGGTGGCGCGCAGGTTGCTGACGCCATACCCCTTGATCAGATCGCCGTTGTAGTCGGTGAAGGATTTGCTGCCGACCAGTTCCCAGCTCAGCTCCCAGGCCTCGCCGATCCGCTTGCCCAGGGTCAGGCGGGCGCTGTCGGCCGGGGTGTTGCGCCAGACGCCGCTGGCCCCGCCCGCCGAAACCGCGGTGTATTCACCGACCGCCGCGTTGAAATCGGCATAAAAACCGTTTTCCATGCTATAGGTGGCTTCGATCTCAATGCCTTCGCTGTTCACTTCGCGGATCGGGTTGAAATTGCTGTCCACGTAAGAGGTGATGTCCCAAAGCTTGCCTTTGAACAGGTTCACCTTGGCCTGCAGGGCATCGCCCGCCGTAAACACGCTGCTGGAGGTATAGGAGGCGCCCAATTCAAAGGTATGGGACCGCTCCGGCTGGGTCATGTAGCGCGGCGTGCCAAGATCATCGATGATCGGCAAGTTCTCGGTATAGGCGCCGCTGCCAAATAACGCCCAGCCCGAAGCGAATTCATAGCGCGCCGACAGCCCGCCCATCAGTGCCGAGTTGTCATAGGACGAGGATCCGTCGTGGGCCTCGATATCCTGGGTTTCAAACCGCATGGCCGGGGTGATGGTCCAGTGATCGCCGATGCCGATGTCATCCACCGCGAACAAGGCCACACGCCGGTCAGTGCCGCCGGGCGCCGAGGGCGCGTTCAGACGTTCACGCTGCATCACCTCGACCCCAAGCCGCAGATCGTGCGTTGCCATGCCGGTCACGAAATACATGCTGTTCTTCGCGGTCAGCTTGGTGATCTCGTAATCCTGATCCGCATCGGCCAGGGCGATGACGCTTGGCCCCGAAGAGGTGCCCTCCAGCGGGCTGGAACCGGGCACATAGGCGGTATCGATATGCTGGGTCGAGCGGGTCAGGTTAACGTCCAGATCGATCAGATCGTTGCCAACCGGGTTCCAGCGATAGCGCAGCCCGGCGACCTCGTTGCTGACCTTGCGGTCGACGTTGCCAAAGGAGCCGCCGGTGGTGCCAAAAGTATCGTAGGGGACGTCTTTTTCATCCGTTTCGGAATAGTTGTAGGAGGCGGTGATCGAATGATCGCCATTGTCACCAAAGCTGTATTTCACCTTGCCCAGATAGGAGGGCATGCGACTTTCGGTATTGGGCACGACCTGCCCGTTTCCGTCCTTATAGGCATCGACATCGCGCAGGGTGTAATTGAACAGGACCTCCAGCCGTTCGGTGGGTTGCCAGGCCAGAATGGAGGACGTCACGAAGCCCTTTGCATTGCTCGAGGCGCCGATGGTCTGGCGGAAGCGCAGACCGATCTCACCGCCGGTGAAATCCGCCGCATCCTTTGTATCAAGCTGTACCACGCCGCCGATAATGCCCGAGCCGTATGCGAAACTGCCGATGGTGCCCCGGATCACCGACACGCGTTTGTAGAGCTCGGGATCGGTGAACAGCTGCGTGCCGATCCGGTAAAGCTCCTCTGACCCGGTGGAGGCGCCGTCGATCATGATCTGCACCTTCTGGTCGGTGCCATAGCTGCTGGTGGCGCCAAAACCGCGGATATTGAGGCCCGATCCCTGCGGACGGCTGCCATTCACCAGCGTGACACCGGGTACCGAATCGATCAGCTCAGCCACGGATCCGGCCTGCCTATCGTTCAGCTCGTCCTGGGTAATCACGGTCTGCGGCGTCGCGGTTGCGGTCTGCACCTCGCGCTTGCCCTGCCCCAGTTCAACAGTGCCGAGAAACCCCTCGCCCTGCAGATCCAGCGGCAGATCCTGCGCCTGCGCGCCCGCGTTCATTGTCAGCCCCAGCACTGACACCGTCCCCAACAGCCGCATAGACATACGCTGTTTGCCCATCACATTTTCCTTCGCATCTATTCGTATTCGAACCGAAGGCTTGCGTGGGGGCTGGCACGGTATTTCAGGATTGATCTTTGGCGAAATTCAAAATTCCGCTTGAGCCTGTTAGTAAAGATGATAAAAACAGTCAACATAAATTCCGACCCGCTGATCCCTCAGCCGCCAGCGTGATCTGCCCCGACCGGCAGCCACAGCCAGCCCTTTCCAAACGATATGCAGACCGCCTCCGAAAGGGCCCGACATGACCACTCCGACTCCTGTCTCCGCAGAGCAGATCCGCGCCGAACGTGCTGACCATGCGCAGCTGCGCGACCGCGATTTTGCCGACAAGTTCAACATCACCGAGGCGCAGCTTGTCGCCGCCTTCAGTGGCGCGGGTGTGACCCGCATTGAAGCAAACCCCGATGTCGTCTTTCCCCGGCTGGAAGAGTTGGGCGAGGTCATGGCGCTGACCCGAAACGATTCCTGCGTGATCGAAAAGGTCGGGCGTTACAGCCACTATCAGGGTGGCGTTCACGCCTCTCTGGTGCTGACCGAGGAAATCGACCTGCGCCTGTTCCCGCGCCATTTCGTCACTGCCTTTGCGGTGGAACGTGAAGGCAAAAACGGCACCACCCGCTCGCTGCAGTTCTTTGATGCCGCCGGTGACGCGGTGCACAAGATCCACTTGCGCGAAGCCTCCGACCTGGCGGCCTGGGACCGGATCGTCGCCGATCTGGCGCTGCCGGAACAATCCGACACGCTGGAAGTCGCGCCCCGTACCCCGCCCGAGGGTGCCAAATCCGACCCGGACAAGGTCGAGGTCCTGCGCGCCGAATGGGCCAAGATGACCGATACGCACCAGTTCCTGCGCCTGTGCTCGAAACTGAAGATGAACCGTCTGGGTGCCTATCGCATCGCCGGGGAGCCTCTGGCCCGCAAGCTGCCGACAGACACCGTCACCCCGATGCTGGAAGCCGTGCGCGAGCAGGAGATCGAAGTGATGATCTTTGTCGGCAACCGCGGCTGCATCGAAATCCATGGCGGCCCGGTCCGGAACCTGCGCGAAATGGGGCCCTGGCAGAACATCCTCGACCCCGGTTTCGATCTGCACCTGCGCCTTGATCACGTGGCCGAGGTCTGGGCCGTCAACAAGCCGACCAAGCGGGGCGATGCAGTGTCTTATGAGGCCTTTGATGCCAATGGCACCATCCTGTTCCAGGTCTTTGGCCGCCGCACCGACGACAACGACAGCCGCCCGGCATGGGATGCAATTGTTGCCGCGCTTCCCTCGCTCCAGGCTGAAACCCCGGCAGAGCCGGAGACCGCGTGATGTCTCTGCTCTCCCGTCTTTCCAAAGGCGTTGGCCTGTTCCTGCTCGGCACTCTTGCCGGGCAGATAGCCTGCGCCGCCCCGGCAGAACGCGTTGTCAGCGTCGGCGGATCGGTCACCGAGATCGTCTATGCTCTGGGTGAAGGCCATCGTCTGGTGGCCCGCGACAGCACCTCCAGCTACCCGGCAGAGGCCGAGGCGCTGCCCAATATCGGTTATGCCCGTGCCCTGTCTCCCGAAGGTGTCCTGTCGGTATCGCCCGATCTGATCATCGCCAGCGCCGGGGCCGGTCCGGTGGAAACGCTGGATGTGCTGAAACAGGCCGACATCGCCTATGCCGAGGTGCCCGAGGTCTACTCACCTGCTGGCGTGATCACGAAGATCGAAACCGTGGCCGCCGCCCTTGGCGCCGAGGACAAGGCCAAGGCCCTGCTGGGTGACATTGCCCCCGACCTGGAGACGGCCCATGCAGAGGCGCAGGCGCGCGCAGGCGAAGCGCCGGTGCGGGTGCTGTTCGTGCTGTCCACGCAAGGCGGGCGGATCATGGCCGGAGGTCGCAACACCGCCGCCGATGGCATCATCCGCCTGTCGGGCGGCATCAACGCCATCGACGCCTTCGAGGGCTACAAACCGATGACGGATGAAGCGGTTTCCGCCACCGCCCCGGATGTGATTCTGGCAATGGACCGGGGCGGCGACCACGGCGTCGCGATGGAGCAGCTGGCCAGCCTGCCTGCGCTGATCCCCACACCAGCGGCACAGAACGGACGGCTGGTGCGCATGGACGGGCAATCCCTGCTGGGGTTTGGCCCGCGCACCGCTGACACGATCCGGACCCTGTCAGAAGCCTTCTACGAGGCTCACGCGAAATGAGACTGGCAGCAGAGGCGACAACCCAGAACCGAGGTCAGGCTCAGGGTCGGTCCACCGGGGCGCCGGTGGACCGTCGCCATCAGGCCCGGCGGCTGACGCTGGCGCTCGTGGCTCTGCTGCTGGTCACTTCGGTGAGCTCTCTGACCTTTGGCGCAGCGGGCACGTCGGTCTGGTCCGCCATTGGGAATCTGATCGCGGGGCGCGAGCTGTCACAACTGGACCGGATCATCCTGTTCGACATCCGCCTGCCGCGCCTGTGCCTTGGCATCCTCGTGGGGGCTGCGCTGGCGGTCTCCGGCGCGGTGATGCAGGGGCTCTTCCGCAATCCGCTGGCCGATCCCGGTATCGTCGGCGTCAGCGCCGGTGCGGGTCTGGCCGCGATCACCGCCATCGTGCTGGGCAGTATGCTGCCGGTGTCCTTGCGCGACACATTGGGCAATGGTCTGGTGCCGGTCGCGGCCTTCTTTGGCGGCTGGGGATCGACACTGATCCTCTATCGCACCGCAACGCGCGGCGGGCAGACCTCGGTTGCAACCATGCTGCTGGCCGGTATCGCCCTTGGCGCGCTGGCCGGAGCACTGTCTGGCATCCTGGTCTACATGGCCGATGACAACCAGCTGCGCGATCTGACCTTCTGGGGCATGGGGTCGCTTGCGGGGGCCACCTGGACCAAGGTGCTGGCGGCCCTGCCAGTGATCGCACTGGCCCTGTGTGCGGCGCCCTTCCTTGCGCGCGGTCTCAACGGGCTGGCGCTGGGAGAGGCCGCCGCCGGGCACATCGGCATCCCTGTGCAGCGGGTGAAGAATATCGCGATCATGGCTGTCGCCGGCGCCACCGGCGCTGCTGTGGCGGTATCGGGTGGTATCGGCTTCATCGGCATCGTGGTGCCGCATCTGTTGCGCCTTGCCACCGGGCCGGATCACCATCCGCTTTTACCCAATGCCGCCCTTCTGGGGGCCACGCTTCTATTGGCCGCCGACATGATCGCGCGGGTGATCATCGCCCCGGCAGAGCTACCCATCGGGATCGTCACCGCCGTCCTTGGCGCGCCGGTCTTTCTGTGGATCCTGCTGAAACGTCGCGCGGGTTTGGGACTTTGATTGGACAGAGACATGCAAGCCTTTGACATCACCGTAAAGCTGGGAAGCCGCACCATCCTGCACGGGGTGGATTTTGCCGCTGAACCGGGACGCGTCACCGCCATCGTCGGCCCCAATGGCTCGGGCAAGACCACGCTTCTGCGCGCCATGACAGGCGAGATCGCGCATACAGGCCGGGTGCTGCTCAATGGGCAGGACACCACCACACTGAAACCCTGGGAGCTGGCCGCGATCCGCGCGGTACAGCCGCAAAGCACCAGCATCGCCTTTCCCTTTACCGTGCTGGAGATCGTGCGGCTGGGGCTCAGCGCCGGTCTGTCGGCGGGCGAAACCGACCTGCCGATGCAGGCGCTGGAAGCGGTGGATCTGGGAGGGTTTGCCGGACGGTATTATCAGGACCTGTCAGGGGGCGAGCAGCAGCGCGTGCAACTGGCCCGCGTTCTGACGCAGGTCTGGCAGCCAGTGGTCGATGGCACCCCGCGCTGGCTGATCCTGGATGAACCGGTGGCGAGCCTTGATATCGGCCATCAGTTCACGGTGATGGATCTGGCGCGGCGCTATGCGGCGCAGGGCGGCGGCGTGGTTGCAGTAATGCACGATCTGAACCTCACCGCCATGTTCGCCGATCACGTGGTGCTGATGCAGGCCGGCCGCATCGCGGCCACGGGTTCCCCGGCAGAGGTGCTGACGGATCAGGCGCTGGCTGAGGTTTATGGCTGCCCGGTGCCGGTCAATACCACCCCACCCGTCGGCATGCCCTTCCTGCTGCCACAGGCGCGAAAGGCGCCGGTTTTCGCCTGAGAGCAAGGCCCCGCCAAGAACAGGTCAGACCGAAACCCCCTCCAGAAGGGCGTCACGCTCGACCGCGCCCTTGCGGCCCTCCAGCACCACCTCGCCCCGGCGCAGGACCACGAAGCGGTCGGCCAGCTCATAGGCGAAATCGAAGAACTGCTCGACCAGGATGATCGCCATGTCGCCCTGCGTGCGCAGGAGTTTGATGACCTCGCCGATCTGCTTGATGATATTGGGCTGGATACCCTCGGTCGGCTCGTCGAGCACCAAGAGTTTCGGCTTGGTGATCAGGGCCCGGGCAATGGCCAGCTGCTGTTGCTGCCCGCCGGACAGGTCGCCACCGCGCCGGGCCAGGAAATCCTTCAGGATCGGGAACAGCTCATAAATGTGGTCAGGGATGAAATGCTCTTCCTTCGGCAGACAGGCAAAGCCCGTCTCAAGGTTCTCCTTCACCGTCAGAAGCGGGAAGATATCGCGCCCCTGCGGTACATAGGCGATGCCCGCACGCGCCAGTTGATGCGCAGGCACCACGCCGATTTCCTGCCCGTCAAACGTCATGGTGCCGCCCGACCGCGGGTGGGTGCCGGTGACCGCCTTCATCAGGCTGGTCTTGCCGACGCCATTGCAGCCCATCACGCAGGTGACCTCGCCCAGATCGGCCTGCATGGAAATGCCATTCAGGATGCGGCTGCGGCCATAGTGGAGGGTGATATCTTTCAGATCCAGCATCGCTCAGCGCCCCAGATAAACATCGATGACTTCGGGATCGGAGGTCACGTGATCCAATCCCCCTTCGGCCAGCACCGCGCCCTCGTGCAGCACCGTGACCTTGCAATTGAGGCGCCGCACGAACTCCATATCGTGTTCGACGACGACCACGGCGCGGGTCTTGGCCGCCTCCACCAGCAGATCAGTGGTATGTTCGCGTTCCTCCGGCGTCATGCCCGCCGCCGGTTCATCCACCAACAAAAGCCGCGGCTCCTGCGCCAGAAGCATGCCGATCTCGAGCCACTGCTTCTGGCCGTGGGACAGCTCTCCGGCGATCCGGTCCAGCTGGTCCGCAAGGCCAACCTCTGCCGCCAGTTCCTCGACCCGCGCAGTGTCGGCGTCTGAGGCGCGAAACAGCAGCACCGCGATCACCCAGCGGTCCTTTTTCAGGGCCATCATCAGGTTGTCGCGCACCGACTGGTCCTCGAACACCGTGGGTTTCTGGAACTTGCGCCCGATCCCCTGCCGCGCGATCTGCGCCTCGTCCATATCGAGAAGGGACAGGGATTTCTCGCCCCAGATCACCCGGCCCTCGTCCGGTTTTGTCTTGCCGGTGACGATATCCATGAAGGTGGTCTTGCCCGCGCCGTTGGGACCGATCACCGCGCGCAGCTCGGCCTCGGCGATCTGGAACGACAGGTTGTTGATCGCCTTGAACCCGTCAAAGCTGACGGAGACGCCGGAGACTTCGAGAAGGGTGCTCATGTCCGGTCCTTTCGCTGCAAGAGGTCAAAGAGGCCGCCGATGCCCTTGGGCGCGAACAGCGTCACCAGAACGAAGGAGAGGCCTAGGATCACCTGCCACCAGTCGACCCATTTGATGGTGTAGAATCCCAGCGGAATGTCAGGCGCCTGCCCGCCGGTGAACCATGTGGACACAAGCGAAACGAAGGCCGCACCGATCACCGCGCCGTAAAGCCGCCCGCGCCCGCCGATGGCGACCCAGACCGCCAGATAGATCGAGGCAACGGGGGCCATTTCCGCCGGGTTGATGATGCCCGCCTGCGGATAATAAAGCGCGCCCGCGATGGCGGCGATGCAGGCAGTGAGGGTGAACACCGCCAGTTTGAAGGTCTCAACCGGGTAGCCAAGGAAACGCACGCGGGCCTCGTTGTCGCGGATGCCGCGAATGACCGATCCGAACTTGCCCGAGACCACCCAGGCCGCCAGCATATAGCCAAGACCCAGTGCCAGCGCCGAGGCCCAGAAGAACCACATCGAGACCTCTGCCTGCGGTGCCTCGACACCCGGCAGGTTTTGCAGGCCCGACAGACCATTGTTGCCGCGCAGGCCGGAATCGTTCTGAAAGAGGTAAAGCGCCAGCGCCAGCGTCATCGCCTGCGTCAGGATCGAGAGATAGACACCCGTGACCCGGCTGCGGAAGGCGAGCCAGCCAAAGATGGCCGCCAGAATGCCCGGCACCAGCACCACCAGCATCAGTTGCAGCACCAGACTGTCGGCGAACATCCAGACCACGGGGAATTCGCTGCTGCCGACCACGCCGAAGATCTGGCTGCCGATGCCATCGACCACCTCGGCCTCGGTCGGGGGGATGTCGCCCTGCGCCAGCGCCTCGGTGACGATCAGGCGGGTGCGTTCATACATCAGCCACATGCCGATCATGTAGCCACCAAGCCCGAAGAAGGCGAAATGGCCCAGCGAAAGGATACCGGTGTAGCCCCAGATCAGATCCATCGCGATGGCGATCAGACACAGGCACAGGGTCTTGCCCAGTGTTTTCACAAAACTCGTCGGGATCAGCCCAGCCCCCGGCCCTTCGGCAAACACAGTCACCAAGAGGGTGAACAGCGCGAGGATAGACAGGAAGACCAGAACCGAAGGGTTCTTTGCAATGAATGACTGTCGCATGGGTCAATCCCCCGCCGCGCGGCCCTTGAGGGCGATGATCCCTCGTGGGCGGAACTGAATGAAGATGATGATGAAGATGATCATGTAGGTCTGCGCCGCCAGCGTGTTGGATGGGTTCAGCCACTCGATCCCCTTTTGCAGGGAGCCGATCATCGCCGCACCGGCCAGGGTGCCGAAGATATTGCCGACACCGCCCACGACCACGGTCATGAAGCTTTGCACGATGTAATCCTGTCCAAGTTCCGACGTGACCTTGGCGAACAACCCAATGGCGACACCCGCGATCCCGGCAATGCCCGATCCCAGACCAAAGGTCAGCATGTTCACCCGTCCCGGATTGATCCCCATCGACGACGCCATGCGCGGGTTCTGCGTCACCGCGCGGGTCTCAAGCCCCAGCCGCGTGCGCCGCATGATGAAGAGGAACAGCGCCAGAAAGATCAGCGCCAGTACGAAGATCGCGATGCGGATATAGCTGATCGACACCACGTCGTTGATCATCCAGGCCCCATCTAGCCAACCGGGCGCCGTCAAGGGGCGGGCCTGCGTGCCGAAAATGTTCTTGGCCAGCTGCTGCAAAGCGATGGAAATCCCGAAGGTCGCCAGCAGGGTCTCAAGCGGGCGGTTATAGAGATGCCGGATCACCAGCCGCTCCATCGCGACACCGGCGGCAAATGTCACCGCAAAAGCCAGCGGGATGGCGACAAGGATCGAAACCGTATGATTGGGAATGATCTGCTGCACCACATAACCCGTGTAGGCGCCCATCATGATGAACTCGCCATGGGCCATGTTGATGACCCCCATCAGGCCAAATGTGATGGCAAGCCCGATAGCCGCAAGGAAATAGATCGAGGCGAGCGAGACCGCATCCAGCCCCAGATCCACCGCCTGGTTGAGCGCAACCTTGGTGCCGATCGTCTCCAGCGCCTGTTCGGCGGCATCGGTCACGGCGGCAGAGGGTTCGGCGTAGGTTTCAAAGAACACATAATGGCTGAGGGCGATGGTAATCGTCTCTTCGCCCACGAAAGGGTCCACCTTCCCGTCCGAGGCGAGGCTGTCGTATACCTTTTGCCGGATCATCTCGTTTGACAGCTGCGCCAGCGGCACGCCCGCGACGCGTCCACCCTCGATATGCTCGGCGAGGGTCTGGCGCAGGGCATCGGCAGTGGTGCGCGCGGGCACGTGGCCAGCGGTAACCAACATGTCATAGGCGTCGTTGCGGGATATACCATCTTCGCCGGGCGTCAGGGTGCGGGTGATATTGCGGTCCTCGGGCAGCTCCTCGGCAACCTCCACAGTAACCGCCACCAGCGGATTGAGGGCGGCGCGCACATCGACGCTGAGATCGTTTGAGACACCTTTGATCGCGTCGATCCGCTCTGCCTCATCGGCACCATAGGCGATGGTCAAAAGCCGCTCCAGCCGAGTCTTGCGGGCCTTCAGCGCCGGATCCTCCTCCCCCGGGATCGAGGCGCGCAGCGGCGCCAGCAGATCGGCGCCGGGGGCGCGTTCGATGGCCAGCAGTCCCTCGGCGCGGGTGGCAGGGTCAGGGTCGCTCAGTTGGAACTGCACCAGCGCGGTGGCGATCAGCGCCCGCACGCCACTGTTGGGTTTCAGCTGTTTCAATTCTTTCTTGGGATATTCTCCGGCAAGAGTGCCGTCATCCGGGCTGCTGAGGGCATAGGTCCGTTTGGCGACTTCCTCGCCCACGAAGAACAAACCGTCCTCTTTGCGTTGCCAGATGTCCTTGTTCTGCCAGGCCTCCAGGAACCCGCGGGCCTGCGGCAGGCCACTGTCGGCGATCGCGGCGATCACCGGTCCGATGGAGGTGCGGGAACTTTTCTCGATCAGCGCCCGGTTTTCCTGCAGCAGCTGCTGCAGCGGCCCGTCCCCCGCCGGGGTCTGGGCAAGGGCGATCTGACACGCGCAGAACAGCGCGAGGCACGCAAGGAATAGTCGTTTCATATCGTTGAGATCCGCTCTGAAAGATCCGCCTTGCGTGACCCACATGGGCAGGCCGCGCGGCGCGTCTGCCGCGGCGGGAACCCAACAAGGGCCCCCGCCGCGACTCTGTCTTCAAGGGTAAGAAGATCAGTAGTTCGAAAGCGTCTGAACGCAGGTCTCGGTTTCGGTGTTGTACATACCGCAGCCCAGATCCTTCCAGTCGGACTTCAGAACCGCCGATTCCGGCAGGAAGTCGGTCCATGCATCGCCCGGCACCGGATCGGTGGCGGAGATGATGTCGAACTGGCCGTCCTCCTGGATTTCACCGATCAGCACCGGCTTGGCCAGATGGTGGTTCGGCAGCATCACGGCGGTGCCGCCGGTCAGGTTCGGGAATTCCTGCCCGTACATGGCGGCGCGCACGGCATCGACATCAGCGCTGCCTGCTTCGGTCACGGCGTTCGCCCACATGTTAAAGCCGATATAATGCGCTTCCATCGGGTCATTGGTGACGCGCTCTTCGCCCATCAGCTCTTTCCACTTGGCGACGAAGGCTTCGTTGGCTTCGGTGTCCGCCGACTGGAAGTAGTTCCAGGCCGCAAGGTGGCCGACCAGGTTCGAGGTATCCAGACCCGAGAGTTCTTCCTCACCCACCGAGAAGGCCACGACCGGGATGTCATCGGCGGAAATGCCTGCCGCTGCCAGTTCCTTGTAGAAACCGATGTTGGCGTCGCCGTTGATGGTGGAGATCACACCGACCTTTTTACCGTCGGCGCCAAGCGCCACCACGTCGGCGACGATCTTGGACCAGTCGGAATGGCCAAAGGGCGTATAGTTCACGAAGATATCGCTGTCGGCGATGCCTTTGCCCTTGAGATAGCTTTCAAGGATGTTGTTGGTCGTGCGCGGGTAGACATAGTCGGTGCCCAGCAGCGCGAATTTCTCGACGCCCAGTTCCTCAAGGAAATAGTCCGTGGCCGGGATCGCCTGCTGGTTCGGCGCAGCGCCGGTGTAAAAGACGTTTTTCGAGCTTTCCTCGCCCTCGTACTGGACCGGGTAGAACAGCAGGCCGTTCAGCTCTTCGATGACGGGCAGGACGGATTTACGGCTCACGGAGGTCCAGTTGCCAAAAATCACGTCCACATCATGCACGGTCAGCAGCTCGCGCGCCTTTTCGGCAAACAGCGGCCAGTCGGAAGCTGGGTCAACAACGACTGCTTCCAGTTCGCAACCCAGAAGGCCGCCTTTTTCGTTTTGATCGGCCACCAGCATCAGCATGGTGTCCTTCAGCGTGGTTTCGGAAATCGCCATGGTGCCGGACAGCGAGTGCAGAACGCCCACCTTGATGGTGCAATCCTCAGCAAGACCGGCGCTTGCGCTCAGGCCCAGTGCCAGCACGCTGGCCGCAGTTTTATTCAAGAAACTCATACTTCCCTCCAGACAGGGTCAGGCCCGTGCCATCTCTTCCCTTGCGAAAGAAGGGCGGCAGCACTAGGTCAGCCCCGCAACTGTTGTTGCAAATCGTGTGGCGGTCTAACCGAGGTCCAATTCGTATGGCCGCCACACTCCCACAGCCGATGCAGGTCTTGCGCCTCGGCCTCACTCAGGTTTCTGCACCGCGGCAAACTTGGCAAACGCTAGCCGCGGCGCATCCCTGCGGAATCCCCAAATGCACAAAAAGCAGGCGACCTTTTGCGGGATCGCCCATTTTTTGATCCTGAATGCTGGCGCTCCGCCCTTTTAGCGCCTGCAAAATGGTCATTGCGCCCGGCAAAGCGCACTCTTTGGGGCAGACGACAGCGTTCCGCCATGCGTCAGGGAGTGTCAAAGATCACCGAGGCCGCCATCATATCGCGCCAGACCGCCACCCCGGTTCCGACCGCGCAGCCACGCGCCGTGGGCCGCGCGCGGGTCTCGGTCCACCACAAGGACGGTGCGGTGCGCCTGAAGGATCTGCATCAGGCCGGGGCGATGAAGCTGCTGTTTCCGCAGGGCCGCCCGCACCCCGAGGCGGTGATGGTCAATACGGCAGGCGGAATCACCGGCGGTGATCGGTTCTCGGTTGCGGCCGCCGCGCTGGACAACAGCCGCCTGACGGTCACCACCCAGGCCGCCGAACGCGCTTATCGCGCCCAGCCCGGCGAGACCGGACGCATGGAAACCCGACTTGAGGTCGCCGCAGGCGCGCGCCTCAACTGGCTGCCGCAGGAAACCATCCTGTTCAACGGCAGCCGCTTTGCCCGCCGCCTGCGCGTGGATCTGGCCGCCGACGCCCGGTTTCTGATGGTCGAACCCGTCGTCTTTGGCCGCATCGCCATGGGCGAGGCGCTGACCTCGGCCCGGTTCAGCGACCGGGTAGAGATCCGCCGCGACGGGCAGATGATCTATTATGACGGGGTCGAGCTGCGCGATGACATCGCCGCCACCCTGGACCGCCCTGCCGTGGCCGGGGGCGCCCGCGCCATGGCAGCGCTGGTCCTGGCCCATCCCCGCGCCGAAAGCTGGCTGGAGCCGCTGCGCGCGATGCTGCCGGGCACCGGTGGCGTGTCGCTGCTGGCCAAGGATCTGCTGGTGCTGCGGCTGCTGGCAGCGGATGGCTTCGACCTGCGCCAAACCCTTGTTCCCATTCTGGACCGCTTGCTGCCCGATGGCCTGCCGCGTGCCTGGAGACTGTGACAGAGAGACTGTGAGCCGATGAACCTGACCCCCCGTGAAAAAGACAAGCTGCTGGTGGCCATGGCCGCCGAAGTTGCCCGCAAGCGCCTGGCGCGCGGCGTCAAGCTGAACCACCCCGAAGCCATCGCCCTGATCACCGATGCGGTGGTCGAAGGGGCCCGCGACGGGCGCCCGGTTGCCGAGATGATGGAGGCCGGCGCCGCCGTCGTCTCACGCGATCAATGCATGGAGGGCGTGCCCGAAATGATCCACGAGGTTCAGGTCGAAGCAACCTTTCCCGATGGCACCAAGCTGGTGACCGTCCACAACCCGATCCGATAACACCCGACAGGAGAAACAGCATGAAACACCTGCCCGCTCTCGCATCCGCCATCGCGCTCACCGCTGGTCCGGCTCTGGCCCATGGAGGGGCACACCTGCATCCGCACGGCTCGGAAAGCTGGCTGCCCGTGATCCTGGCCGCACTCACCGTTGGCGGCGCTGCCGCTCTGGCCTACGTGCGGTCGCGCAAATGATCCCCGGAGAGCTGTTTCCTGCGGCGGGGGAGCTGACCCTGAACGATGGCGCCGAGGCGGTGACGCTGATGGTTGCCAATACCGGCGACCGCCCGGTGCAGGTCGGCAGCCACTACCATTTCGCCGAAACCAATCCGGCGCTGGACTTTGACCGTACCGCGGCCCGGGGCATGCGTCTGGATATCGCTGCCGGCACCGCCGTGCGGTTCGAACCGGGCCAGCGCCGCGACGTGGCACTGATCCCGATCAGCGGTGCGCGCCGGATCTATGGTTTCAACCAAGAGATCATGGGGGATCTGTGATGCAGGAGGAAGGGCCTCGGCTGACCCTGGGTGGGCGCTGCTTCACCCGCCTATTCCTGCTCCCGCGCGTCACATCGCAGGTCTCGCGCTGTCCGAAACGTCGCAAACGCGCCCTCCCGTGGGGAGGGTCGGGCGCGACCCGGCCTTGCGACCGGGCAGTCCCGTCAGCTCCTGAGATACGAGATTAACCGAGTCACCGCAGCGCGTGACCACCCGACCGGATAGGAACACCCATCATGCCCGCAAAACTTTCTCGCGCCGATTATGCCGCCATGTATGGCCCCACCACCGGGGACCGGCTGCGGCTTGCCGATACCGACCTGATCATCGAGGTGGAGCGTGACCTGATCACCGAAAACGCGGGCGAGAATGCCCCCCGCTATGGGGAAGAGGTGAAATTCGGCGGCGGCAAGGTGATCCGCGACGGCATGGGACAATCCCAGGCCACCCGCGCGGCAGGCGCCGTGGACACGGTGATCACCAATGCGCTGATCGTCGATCACACCGGCATCTACAAGGCCGACGTCGGCCTGCGGGACGGGCGTATTCACAAGATCGGCAAGGCCGGCAATCCGGACACCCAGCCCGGCGTCGATATCATCGTCGGCCCCGGCACCGAGGTGATCGCAGGCGAAGGGCGGATCCTGACGGCGGGCGGCTTTGACAGCCATATCCATTACATCTGCCCGCAGCAGATCGAAGACGCGCTGCATTCCGGCCTCACCACAATGCTCGGCGGCGGCACCGGGCCGGCCCACGGGACATTGGCCACCACCTGCACCCCCGGTGCCTGGCACCTGGGCCGCATGATGCAGGCTGCGGATGCCTTTCCGATGAATCTGGCCTTTGCGGGCAAGGGCAACGCCTCGCAGCCCGCGGCGCTGGAAGAACAGGTGCTGGCCGGGGCCTGCGCCCTGAAACTGCACGAGGACTGGGGCACCACGCCGGCCGCCATCGATTGCTGCCTTGGCGTGGCAGATGCCATGGATGTGCAGGTGATGATCCACACCGATACGCTGAACGAGTCCGGTTTCGTCGAACATACCGTCGCCGCCATGAAGGGCCGTACGATCCACGCCTTCCACACTGAAGGCGCCGGCGGAGGCCATGCGCCGGATATCATCAAGATCTGCGGCGAAGAGCATGTGCTGCCCTCTTCGACCAATCCGACCCGGCCCTTCACCGTCAACACCATCGAAGAACACCTCGACATGCTGATGGTCTGTCACCACCTCGACAAATCCATCCCCGAAGACGTCGCCTTTGCCGAAAGCCGCATCCGCCGCGAAACCATCGCCGCCGAGGATATCCTGCACGACATGGGCGCCTTTTCGATCATCGCCTCCGACAGCCAGGCCATGGGCCGGGTGGGTGAGGTGCTGATCCGCACCTGGCAGACCGCCGACAAGATGAAGAAACAGCGCGGCCGCCTGCCCGAGGAGACCGGCGACAACGACAATTTCCGCGTCCGCCGCTATATCGCCAAATACACCATCAACCCGGCCATCGCCCATGGGATCAGCCACGAAATCGGCAGCATCGAGGAAGGCAAGCGCGCCGATCTGGTGCTGTGGAACCCAGCGTTCTTTGGGGTGAAGCCTGAGATGGTGCTGATGGCAGGCACCATCGTCTGCGCCCAGATGGGCGATCCCAACGCCTCGATCCCGACACCGCAGCCGGTCTATTCGCGGCCCATGTGGGGCGCCTATGGGCGGTCAGTGGAAAACTCCGCCGTGACCTTTGTGTCCGAAGCCGCCCAGGCCAGCGGGCTGCGCGAAAAGCTGGGACTGGCAAAGCAGACCGTTGCCGTCACCGGCACCCGCGATATCGGCAAATCCGATCTGCGGCTCAACGCGGCCACGCCAAAGATCGAGGTGAACCCGGAGACCTACGAAGTGCGCGCCGACGGCGAATTGCTGACCTGCGCCCCCGCAACCGAGCTGCCGATGGCACAACGCTACTTTTTGTACTAAGGAGCGCAAAAAATGAGCATTTTCAGAACGTTGCACAGAGCGCATGGCAGCCATTCCAACTGGGGCCTAGCTAGGTCAGCATTCATGCCCTACCTTGGGTGTCACTGGGAGGAGATCACAACTCAAAAAGGAGTGACCTCCAATGGCATATGCCGCACAACACACCACTGCCTCCGCCAGCGAGAAATCCGTTCTGGCGATTCTGGCAGCACCCTTCGTCGCCTTTGGTCGCGTGATGATCGCGCTGGGCGAAGCCAACACCCGCAGCCAGAAAGTTCAGCGCCTGATGGCCATGAGCGATGCCGATCTGGCCGAGCGTGGCCTGACCCGCGACAAGATCGTTCATCACGTCTTCTCGGACGTCTACTACATCTGATTCCCGGCACCGCCGGTCTCCAATCGCCGCGCCGGGGGCTGTCATGACCGCCCCCGCGCAGCTGCCCAGCCTGATCGCCCGCCAGTATCACGGCCACAGCCATCAGCCAGAACCCCGGGACCGGGTGGTTCTGGATTACGAAGCGCGGTTCCTGCGCCGCAAGGTTCTGAGCACCGAAACCGGTGCCCGGCTGCTGGTGGACCTGCCGCAGACGACCTCTCTGGATCACGGCGGGGTTCTGATTCTCGAAGACGGCGGCGAGATCGCCGTCACCGCCGCCCCCGAGGCGCTGCTGGAAGTGACAGCAGGCAACACGAGCGGCGCGGAATTGGTCCGGCTTGCCTGGCATATCGGCAACCGCCACACCCCCTGTCAGATCCAGCCCGAGCGCCTGCTGATTCAGCGCGATCACGTCATCCGCGCCATGCTGGAACGCCTTGGCGCCAATGTGCGCGAGGTTGAAGAGCCCTTCACGCCCGAAGGCGGCGCCTATGGGCACGGGCGCACCCATTCTCACGATCACGGTCATACGCATGATCATGGACATTCCCACGATCACAGCCACGGGCATGAGCATGATCACGGGCACAGCCATTCCCATGGCCACGATCACGCAGGCGGGCAGTCCCATGAGCATTGAACCCGGCGCCGTCCTTCTGATGCAGTGGCTCTCCCCGGCCTACCCGGTGGGCGCTTTTGCCTATTCGCACGGGCTGGAGGCTGCCTGCACCACCGGACAGGTTACCGATGGGACCGGACTGGCGGACTGGCTGGGCGATCTGCTGCTCTACGGCAGCGGGCGCAGCGATCCGATCATTCTATCAGCTGCTTACCGCGCAGCGGATGATGTGGCCCTGTCCGAGGTGGACATGCAGGCGCGGGCCTTTGCTCCGTCGCGCGAACGCCTGGCCGAAAGCCTCAATCAGGGGCGTGCCTTTTGCCAGACCACATCCGGTGTCTGGGGCGATACCCTGCCTGTCCTCACCTATCCCAGCGCCATTGGCCGTGCGGCGCGCCTGCACGGGCTGTCGCTGGAACTGACGGCGCATATGTTCGTGCATGCCTTTGTCTCGAACCTTGTGGCGGCCGGGCAGCGGCTGTTGCCAGTGGGCCAGCTGCAAGGCCAGCAGATCCTGACGGATCTCGGCCCGCTGATCCGGGAGGCCGCACAAAACGCCTACGAGACGGATCTGGCGGCGCTGGCCGGGGCCAGCTTCGCCTCGGACATCGCCTCGATGACCCATGAAACCCAATACTCAAGGATCTTCCGCTCATGAGCAGTTTCAACGGACCTTTGCGCGTTGGCATCGGCGGCCCGGTCGGCGCGGGAAAAACCACGCTGACGGCGCAGCTGGCGCGCGCGCTGTCGCCGCATCACTCGATCGGGGTGATCACCAATGACATCTACACGCAGGAAGACGCCGAGGCACTGATGCGCATGCAGGTGCTGCCGCAGGACCGGGTGATCGGCGTCGAAACCGGCGGTTGCCCACATACGGCGATCCGCGAGGATGCCTCGATCAACCTGGCCGCCGTCGCCGAAATGCAAGAGCGCCACGCGGATCTGGAGATCGTGCTGATCGAGAGCGGCGGCGACAATCTGTCGGCGACCTTCAGCCCCGAGCTGGCCGATGTGACGCTTTATGTGATCGATGTGGCCGCAGGCGAGGAAATCCCTCGCAAGGGCGGCCCCGCCATCACCCGCTCGGACCTCTTGGTGATCAACAAGACCGACCTTGCGCCCTATGTGGGGGCCTCGCTTGAGGTGATGGAACGAGACGCCGCACGGATGCGGGGGGCGTTGCCCTTCGTCTTTGCCAGCCTGCGCCATGACAAGGGCGTGGCGGATATCGTCGCGCATCTGTGCAGCATCGGCGGCGTCCAGTCACCGCTGCTGTTGCAAGAAACCGCATGATCCGGGCGCGCAGGACAGAAGCTCCCGCGCCTGACCTCGCCTTTGAAAAAGGCGCGTTCCGTCTTGGGCCGGGCGCCGCGCTTTTGCGCGGCGCCCGGCCCAACTGCGAGGAGGTATTCAAGAATACCCCGCAGCAGGCGGGAGCATCCGCCGCGCCACCTGCAACACAAAGAGACCGATCCAATCTGCCGAATTGACGCAGCCACGGTGGCCTGAGATAACCCCTCCGAACCTATTGCGTGCGGACATATTTACGACTATCAACGTTAGCGCTAACGATTTGTGCAATTCGCATATGCCAGGACCGCGCCGGGAACAAGATCAGACTCTAATCAGACCACTTGCAAGGAACCTGTTGGAATGAGTGATATCTGGGCACAGCTGGCCCGACACAGAGCCGAAACCGCCAATACGCCGTTGCTTTCGCTGTTCGATGACGCGGACCGGTTCGATGCTTTCTCTGCCGACAGTGATGACCTTCTCCTCGACTATTCCAAGACGGCACTGGACCAAACGGCCCTGTCGCTGCTGATCGCGCTGGCAAAGGAAACCGGTCTGCCGGATCATATCGACGCCATGTTCCGCGGCGAGCGGATCAACGCGACCGAGGGCCGGGCCGTTCTGCACACCGCCCTGCGCGCACCCGCGGATCAGAAGATCCTGGTGGATGGCGTAGACGTGATGCCTCAGGTGCAGGACACTCTGCGCCGCATGGAAGCCTTTGCCGGGGGCCTGCGCAGCGGCGCGACGAAAACCGCGACAGGCGCGGCCTTTACCGATGTGGTCAACATCGGCATCGGCGGCTCCGACCTTGGTCCGGTGATGGCGACGCTGGCCCTTGCGCCCTATCACGATGGTCCGCGCTGCCATTTCGTCTCCAACGTCGATGGCGCGCATATTGCGGATACGCTGAAGGATCTCGATCCTGAAACGACGCTGATCGTCATCGCCTCCAAGACCTTCACCACCACCGAAACCATGGCCAATGCCGAAACCGCGCTCAGATGGCTGCGCGCGGCCCTGGGGGATGGCGCCACCGCGCATCTGGCGGCAGTCTCCTCGGCGCAGGACAAGACCGCCGCGTTCGGCATCCCGCCCGAGCGTGTGTTTGGCTTTGCCGATTGGGTTGGCGGGCGCTACTCCATGTGGGGGCCGGTCGGCCTGCCGATCCTGATTGCCGTGGGCCCTGACAATTTCCGCGCCCTTCTGAGCGGCGCCGCAGCCATGGATGCGCATTTTCAGACTGCCCCGCTAGCGCAAAACCTGCCGGTCCTGCTTGGACTGATCGGGATCTGGCACAACAATATCTGCGGCTATGACAGCCGCGCGGTGCTGCCCTATGATCAGCGCCTGTCGCGCCTGCCCGCCTATCTTCAGCAGCTCGACATGGAAAGCAACGGCAAGGGTGTGACCCTTGATGGCGAACCGCTGACCCGCCACTCTGGGCCCGTGGTCTGGGGCGAGCCCGGGACCAACGGCCAACACGCCTTCTATCAGCTGCTGCATCAGGGCACCCGCGTGGTGCCTGCAGAATTCCTGATCGCAGCCGAAGGGCACGAGCCCGAGCTTGCCCATCAGCACCGGATGCTGGTGGCCAATTGTCTGGCCCAATCCGAGGCGCTGATGCGCGGCCGCAGCCCGGAGGAGGCGCGCCAACTGGCCGCCGAACGTGGCTTCGAAGGCGCCGAGCTCAAACGGATGACAGTGCATCTGACCTTTCCCGGCAACCGCCCGTCGGTCACCATTGCCTACCCCCGGCTGACGCCCTTTGTGCTGGGGCAGATCATCGCCCTCTTTGAACACCGGGTCTTCACCGAAGGCGCGATCTGGGGGATCAACTCCTTTGATCAATGGGGCGTGGAACTGGGCAAGGAACTGGCGCTCAGCCTGATGCCGATTCTCGACGGCGCCGACCCCACCGGCAAGGACGGCTCGACCCGGGGCCTGCTGGCAAAACTGACCTGAAGACCGGTCCGACATCAACCCGACCCGCTGCAAGGATCTGACAGACACATGGTTTCCCGCGTTATCCCCGTTCAGCCGTTCGACCTGGTCCTGTTTGGTGCCACCGGTGATCTGGCCCGCCGCAAGATCCTGCCAAGCCTGTTTCACCGCTTCCAGATCGGCCAGTTCAGCGACGATACCCGCATCATCGGCTCTTCGCGCGCCGATCTGGACCGGCCCGAGTTTCAGGAGCTGACCGCCGCCGCGATCCGCGAATTTGGCCAGCCCGGCGAAACCAACGAGGCGGATATCGCCGCCTTTATCAAGCTTCTGGATTATGTCGCGGTGGACGCGCGCGGTGATGGCGGCTGGGCCGATCTGGGCCAGCACCTGCGCGCCGATGTCACCCGCGCCTTCTACCTGTCGGTCGCCCCCAGCCTATTCACCGATATCGCAGACCGGCTCAGCGCAAGCGGTATGGTCACAGCCGAGAGCCGCATCGTGCTGGAAAAACCCTTTGGTCACGATCTGGCCTCAGCGCGGGAGCTGAACCAGGCGCTGCGGGCGCATTTTCAGGAAGACCAGATCTACCGGATCGACCATTATCTGGGCAAGGAAACCGTGCAGAACCTGATGGCGCTGCGCTTTGCCAACTCCCTGTTCGAACCGCTATGGAATTCCTCCCATATCGACCACGTGCAGATCACCGTCGCCGAAAGCATCGGGGTCGAAGGGCGCGGCGAATATTACGACAGGTCCGGTGCCATGCGGGACATGGTGCAGAACCACCTGATGCAGCTGCTGTGCCTCACCGCGATGGAGCCGCCAGCGCGCTTCACCCCGAACGCGGTGCGCGATGAAAAAGTCAAGGTGATCGAAGCGCTGGACCCGGTGGCCCCGGATGATATCGCCCGCGGCCAGTATCGCGGCCGCAACGGCGACAGCTACCGCGAGCATGCGGGCAATCCCGACAGCACCACCGAAAGCTTCATCGCGATGAAGGTGCAGGTGGCGAACTGGCGTTGGGCCGGAACGCCCTTTTACCTGCGCACCGGCAAATGCCTGCGCGAACGCGTTTCCGAAATCGCTGTCTATTTCCGCGACCCGCCGCATAATATCTTCGAAGGCGCCGCAGGGGTGCACGGCAACGTGCTGGTGATCCGCCTGCAACCGGATGAAGGCATCACCCTGCGCACCACCATCAAGGATCCCGGCCCCGGCGGCATGCGCCTGACTGGCGCCAACCTCGATATGACCTTTGCCGACAGCCTGCCCGATGCGGGCCGCCCGCAGGACGCTTATGAGCGGCTGATCATGGATGTGATCCGCGGCAACCAGACCCTGTTCATGCGCGGGGACGAGGTCGAAGCTGCCTGGGCCTGGGCCGATCCGATCATCGCCAGCTGGGCCGACAGCGAAACCGTGCCGCAGCGCTATGATCAGGGTGGCTCCGGCCCCGAGGATTCGCTGCTGCTGATGCACCGGGACGGGCGCCGATGGCGTAGTATCGGAGATTGACGTCCCCGACGCCACCGCCCCACAGCCCGCCCCGCGCAAGCCATTCGAAAGGCATCTGACATGAGCTTGAACCAGACACTTAAAGAGGTCACCGAACGGATCATCGCCCGCAGCGCGGAGACCCGCAGCGCCTATCTGGCGCGGATGCGCGCGGCACAAGGCAAGGGTCCGGCGCGGGCACATCTGTCCTGTTCCGGTCAGGCCCATGCCTATGCGGCGACCGGTTCGGATCAGGGCACGCTGGCCAGTGGCAGCGCCGGACATCTCGGGATCGTCACCGCCTATAACGATATGCTGTCGGCGCATCAGCCGTTTGAAACCTACCCCACGCTGATCCGCGATGCGGTCCGCGCCAGCGGGGGCACCGCGCAGGTCGCGGGCGGCGTGCCTGCCATGTGCGATGGCGTCACCCAGGGCGAGGCAGGCATGGAGCTGAGCCTGTTTTCCCGCGACACCATTGCGCTCGCGACCGGCGTCGCGCTGAGCCACAATGTGTTTGATGCGGCGGTCTATCTTGGCGTCTGCGACAAGATCGTGCCGGGTCTGGTGATCGGCGCACAGACATTCGGCCATCTTCCTGCAGTGTTCCTGCCTGCCGGGCCGATGACCAGCGGGCTGGCGAATGACGACAAGGCCAAGATCCGCCAGAAGTACGCCGCCGGAGAGATCGGCCGCGATGAACTTCTGAAGGCCGAGATGGCCGCCTACCACGGCCCCGGCACCTGCACCTTCTACGGCACCGCCAACACCAACCAGATGCTGATGGAGTTCATGGGGCTGCACCTGCCCGGCTCCTCCTTCGTCAATCCCGGCACCCCCCTGCGCGAGGCGCTGACGGTGGAGGGCGCAAAACGGGCGCTGTCGCTCAGCGCGCTTGGCAACAGCTACACGCCGGTCTGCGATGTGCTGGACGAAAAGGCCTATGCCAACGGCATCGTCGGGCTGATGGCCACCGGTGGGTCGACCAACCTGCTGATCCATCTGATCGCCATGGCCCGCGCCGGAGGAGTGATCCTCGACTGGCAGGACTTTGCGGATCTGTCGGATGTGGTGCCGCTCCTGGCGCGGGTCTATCCCAACGGTCTGGCCGACGTGAACCATTTTCACGCGGCGGGCGGGCTAGGCTATATGATCGGGGAACTGCTGAACGCGGGCTTCCTGCATCCCGACACCAAGACCATCGCCGGCGCCGGGCTGGAACAGTATACGCAGGAACCCTTCCTGACCGAGGATGGCCTGACCTTCCGCCCCGGCACCAAAACATCGCTGAACGACGCGATCCTGCGCCCGGCAAAGGCTCCGTTCCAGCAGACCGGCGGTCTGAAACGTCTGACCGGCTGCCTGGGCACAGCGGTGATCAAGGTCTCCGCCGTGGCCGAGGAACACCACGTGATCGAGGCCCCCGCTCGCGTCTTCCACGATCAAGAGGAGGCCAAGGCCGCCTTCAAGGCAGGCGAGTTCACCGGCGATGTGATCGTCGTTGTGCGCTTCCAGGGCCCCAAGGCGAACGGTATGCCGGAACTGCACAGCCTGACGCCGATGCTGGGCATTTTGCAGGGCAAGGGGCACAAGGTGGCGCTGGTCACCGACGGGCGCATGTCCGGGGCTTCGGGCAAGGTGCCTGCCGCCATCCACGTGGTGCCTGAGGCGCTGGACGGCGGCCCCATCGCCAAGATCAGGGACGGCGATGTGCTGCGGCTCGATGCCACCACGGGCACGCTCGACGTGCTCACCCCCGGCGCGCTGGACCGCCAGGCCGCTACGGCGGATCTGTCTGCCTATCAGCACGGCACCGGGCGCGAGCTGTTTTCCCTGTTCCGCCAGGCCGTCACATCCGCCGATACCGGCGCCAGCGTTTTCGGAGACTGATCCCATGTCAATTTCACCAAAGGCGGCCAGCGCCCGCACCCGCGAGATCTGCCAGATGGCACCTATCGTTCCGGTTCTGGTGGTGCATGACGCCGCCCACGCCCGCCCGCTGGCCGAGGCGCTGGTGGCAGGCGGGCTGCCCGCGCTGGAAGTCACCCTGCGCACCCCAGCGGCCCTTGATGTCATCCGCGAGATGGCAAAGGTGCCCGGTGGCGTGGTCGGCGCAGGCACATTGGTCACCCCCGATGACGTTGCAGCGGCGGTCGAGGCTGGCGCGCAATTTGGCGTCTCGCCCGGCGCCACCGATCAGCTTCTGGACGCCTGTGAGGCCGCAGGCCTGCCGATGCTGCCCGGCGCCGCCACCGCCTCCGAAGCGATGCGCCTGCTGGAGCGCGGCTATGACATGCTGAAATTCTTCCCCGCCGAAGCCTCGGGCGGGGCGCCCGCGCTGAAAGCCATCGGCGCGCCGCTGCCGCAGATCTCCTTCTGCCCCACCGGCGGCGTCAGCCCGGGCAATGCCAGCACCTACCTGTCGCTGCCCAATGTGGTCTGCGCCGGGGGCAGCTGGGTCGCCCCGGCAGACCTGATCGAGGCGGGCGACTGGGCCGGGATCACCGAACTGGCCCGCGCCGCGCGGCAACTGGCAGGCTGAGCTCCAGAACACCCACCGACAAAACAAGGGACCGAGAGCACCGGCCTTGACAGCCGGGGCCCGTTCCGCGATGTATCGCAACCAATTTAGAATTGGTTGCGACCCTCATCTTGCCATATGATGACGGGCGCGCGGCCGGACTTCCGACAGCACCCGCCCTGTAGCGTTCACCACCAGAAAGACGATCTCTCATGTTTGAACTCGAAACCCTCCTCCCTCTGGTCGCCGTTGCAGCCGGCTCTGGCATCATCGGTGGTGTCCTTGCCGGCCTTCTTGGCGTTGGCGGCGGAATCGTCATCGTGCCCGCGCTTTACTTCGCCCTGTCGCTGACCGGAATGGAACCCGCGCTGACCATGCAGGTGGCGGTGGGCACCTCGCTGTCGACCATCGTCTTCACCTCGCTGTCCTCCGGCTATGGCCACTACAAGAAAGGCGCCATCGACATGGCGTTGCTGCGGCTCTGGGCACCGTCGATCCTTGTGGGCGTGGTCATCGGCGGCGTGCTGGGCGGTATCGTTTCGGGGCAGGTGCTGATCGCGGTCTTTGCCACGGTGGCGGTGATCGTCGCGCTCGACATGATCCTGCGCAAGGCGCAAGACAGCGACACTCCGCGCAGCTTTTCCAAACCGGTCTGGGCCGGGCTTGGCGTCGTGGCCGGGTCGATTTCGGCGATGATGGGTATCGGCGGCGGCACCGTTTGCGTACCGATGCTGAACTTCCTTGGCTATGACATCCGCAAGGCCGTGGGCACCTCTGCCGCAATCGGCTTTATTATCGGGGTGCCGGGCGCGCTGATCTACATGGCGACCGGTTTCGGCTCCGAAGGTCTCCCGCCCTTCTCGCTCGGCTATGTGAACCTTCTGCTTGCGGCGGTGATCATCCCGCTCAGCACGACCTTTGCCCGGGTTGGTGTCAAACTGGCCCATAGCATCCCGCGCCGGGGGCTGCGCCTGTCCTTTGGGCTGTTCCTGCTGATTACCTCCGCCCGGATGTTCAAAGACCTGTTTCTGGGTTGATCCGAGGCTGAACAGAGGCTGATCCTGCCATGACACCGCCCCCTGCCCCGCCTTCGGATACCGAGATCGCTGCGCGTCTGCGCCGGGAGATCGCCGAAGGCGCGCCGCTGAAGAATGGCCGCCTGCCGCCCGAACGGGAGCTGGCCCAGCGCCACGGTATCAGCAGGGCGCGGCTGCGGCGGGTGCTCGATCTGCTGGCCGCCGATGGCACCATCTTCCGGCGCCGGGGGCAGGGCACATTTGTGCTGCCGCCCCCGGCCACCGATGCCGCACGCCTGAAACCGCTGGCGCGGCGGGTGACTCCGGCCGAGGTGATCGAGGTGCGCCTGTCACTGGAACCCCGCCTTGCGGCGCTGGCCGCGACCCGCGCCACCCCGCAGGAGCGCACGCAATTCGCCCAGATCGCAGCCGCCACCCAATCCGCAGAAGATCAGCGCAGCTATGATGCGGCAGATGATATCTTTCACTACAAGATCGCGGAAATGGCGCATAACGCGCTGTTCCTGACCATGTACGAGGCGATCCGCAGCGTGCGTCAGGAGGCCAGCTGGATCCGCCCGCGCGCCGAAACCTACTCTGGCGCGGTGTTCGAGATGCTGGCGCAGCAGCACCAGGCGCTGGCGAGTGCGATCATCGAAGGCGACGAAACGCGCGCGGCAGAGGCAATGAAGACCCACCTGCACAGCGTATCAGAAACCCTGTCGCGGGCCGATCCGGCACCCTGATCCGGGGCGCTTATCCAGCCTTTGCCAGCGCCGGACCTGCACCACGCCAACCCGGCAGCGTCTGATCCAGATATGCGATCACTTCGGTCAGCCCGGCAGCATCCAGCCCCACCTGCATCTGGCGCAAGACGCGGGGCAGGAAGTGCAGGTAGCCGGGTTTGCCGTCGCGCTGATGCAGGCGCAGGAACACACCGGCAATGCGGGTATGGCGCTGCGCTCCCAGCAGGTGATAGCGCCGGGTGATCGCATCAGCGCCACCGGCGGCCTCCGGCGCGGCGGCGATGTAGCGGTTCAGCATTGCCTGGTCCAACCCCGGTTCCAGATCGCGGCGCGCATCCTGCAATAGCGATACAAGATCGTATTCCGCAGGACCGGTCACGCCGTCCTGAAAATCCAGCAGTCCGCAGCGGCGCACTCCGTCGCGGTCGCTGAGCTCCATCAGGTTGTCGACGTGAAAATCGCGCAGCACCAATGTGCGCGGACCAGACAGCGACAGGGTCAGCGGCTCCCGCCACAGATCGCGGAACTCCGCGTCGAACGCCTCCGGGTCGATGTCCGGGCGCAGCGTCGGCGCGAACCAGTGGGAGAAGATCGACAATTCCTCCAGCAAGGTCGCCAGATCATACGCTGGCACCTGCACCGATGCGGCCTGCGGATGATGGTGCAGGTGCAACAGAGCATCCACCGCGAGGGCATAGAGCATGCTCTCGTCTCGCCCGGCAGCCAGCTGCACGCTATAGGTCTGGGTACCGAAATCTTCGATCAGGGCCAGGCCGGTGTCCGGATCGGCGCCATAGACCTGCGGCGCGCTCAGGCCCAGTTCTGTCAGATGCCGAGCGAGAGACACGAAACCGGCAAACCCCGCCGGATCACTCGGATCCTGCATCAGCATCCTGCCGCGCCCGTCCAGCCGCATATACCGCCGCGCCGAAGCATCGCCGGGCAAGGGCAACAGGGTTGCATCCGCCTCTCCCTGCTTGGCCAGAAAGTCGGCGATGGTGGGATCCTGCTGAACGGAGGCAGAGGGCGGGGAAGACATCATAGGCAGGGCACCTTGCAGCAACAAAGGACGTGGGCCACAGGTCTGGAGGATTTTCGCCGCCCCGTCCAGCCATGCCGCCCGATATGCGTGGTCACCCCCTAGCCCTGTTTAACAAGCCCGTTCACAAAGCGCCGCACCAGCGGCGCCACCACCAGCACCACGCAGAAGGCCACTGGCCAGCTATAGAGCCAGGAGGTCAGCCAGGTATCAAAGGCCTGCGCGCTGAAACCGCGCGTCCTGAGCGTTGCCACCATAATCACGATGCCCGACATGATCCCGGACAACAGGAAGCCAAACAGAACAGGCGCGAAACGGGCGGGCAGCATGGAAGACTCCTTGTTCACATTCCGGCAGGAATATGTGGCAGGGAGCAACCAATTGCCAGACCGGGGCGCGGGATCGTAATCCCGCGTGAACGCACCTGGAGAATTCTGGTCAAAAAACGCTCAGAGCATCCAGCCGAGACTGTCTTCGGTGCGCAGGGTCGAAGGGGTGTATTCCGCGCTGACCCAACCCTTGTAGCCGCTGTCGTCGATGGCTGCGAAAAGCTCTTCGAAGTCGACGGGACCGGTGCCCGGCTCACAGCGCCCAGGTGCGGCGCCGATCTGCACGTGCACCACATGCTCCTTGAAGGTCTCCCAGACCTTCAGCGCATCGCCGTGGATCATCTGGGCGTGATAGGCATCGTACTGCAGCCCCACGTTCGGGCGGTTCACCGCCTGCAGAACCTCGGCCGCCAGATTGTAGTCGTTCAGGAAGTAGTTCGGCTGGTCCCCGACATTCAGCGGTTCGATGGTGAACTGCTGCGTCGGCGCGCGATCAGCGGCCCACTGCAGGTTCTGGATGAAGGTCTGTTTCGCCAGATCCCCCGTCGCATAACCGGCCATGATGTGAATGGCGCCGGGGCGCAGGATCTCGGCGTAGCGCAGCACCCGGCGGATATCGCGCTGATACCGTTCCCCGCCGCCCGGCAGCGCCGCATAGCCGGGCATACCGCCAGTGTAATTCGGCGGCGGCGCGTTCATCAGCAACAGTTCCAGCCCGTTCGACACCAGCGCCCGCTGGGTTTCCTTGGCCGCCAGTTCATAGGGAAACAGGATCTCAACCGCGTCGAACCCGGCCCGAGCCGCCGCTGCGAACCGTTCAAGATAGGGCAACTCAGCAAAGAGCATTGAGATATTTGCGGCAAACCTTGGCATCGGAGCTCCTGTCGTTTGCCGCAGATTTAAGGCCTCGCAGACTCGGCGCCAAGGGCGGGAAAACGGTGCATTAAACGCAACCGCCACAATATTGCCACAAAATCGACTCTATTTTACCCAAAATGCCAGAACCTGCTAACGATAGCTTAATTCGCTCCCTGCGACGCGCCGGAAAGGCGGGAGTTCTGGGGCGGTTTCAGCCTTGATCCAGCTCTGCCGATGGGATGACCGGGAAGAATTCCCCAGATGACCACAGGCCGAACCACCCGTCATGATGGCTACCCAGTTCGACCAGCCGGTAAAAGCTCTTGCGATCGATCAGCGCCTCAAGCCCGGCCCGGATCATCACGTAAGGCGACGGCTCGCCAGTCTCGGGATCCCGCACCACCCGGATCGGATGATCCGGCCCCGCCACGGCGCTGTCGCCGACATGGGTGGTGAAGGACAGCACCTGATCCTCTCCCGCGCCAGAGGCTTCGAAATCGACTGCCAAGAAAGGCGCATCATCGACGGTGATTCCGACTTTTTCGACCGGCGTCACCAGGAAATACTTGTCGCCTTCGCGTTTCAGGATTGATGAAAAAAGCCGCACCAGCTCAAACCTGCCGATGGGGGTGCCAAGGTAGAACCACGTCCCGTCCCGGGCGATGCGCATGTCCAGATCGCCGCAAAACGGCGGGTTCCACAAGTGGACCGGCGGCAATCCCTTGCCTTTCTTGGCCGCAGTGGCTGCGGCTGCTATGCCGTCGGCTGTCGGTGTCACGATGTTTTGTCCGCTCATTGTTTTTGCCATTTCCGTTGGGCGAGATACACTAAGACCATATATGCGCCGTGAAAGGAAAGTCATGTCCGAACCCGATGATCTGCTGGCCGACATCGAAGCGCTCGAAGCCAAGCTGCAACAGGCGCGGGAGTCGATCACCCGCCGTTTTATCGGCCAGGAGCGGGTCGTGGACCTGACCCTTGCCACCCTTTTGTGCGGCGGTCACGGACTGCTGGTCGGACTGCCCGGCCTGGGCAAGACCCGGCTGGTAGAAACCCTGTCGACGGTGATGGGGCTGGATGGCAACCGGATTCAGTTCACCCCCGACCTGATGCCGGCGGATATCCTTGGCTCGGAGGTGCTGGACACCGCCGCCGATGGCAGCCGCGCCTTCCGTTTCGTGCCAGGGCCGGTGTTCTGTCAGCTCCTGATGGCGGATGAGATCAACCGCGCCAGCCCCCGGACCCAATCGGCGCTGCTGCAGGCGATGCAGGAACGCACGGTGACCGTCGCAGGTGAAGACCGGCTGCTTGGTACGCCCTTTCACGTGCTGGCCACCCAGAACCCGATCGAGCAGGAAGGCACCTACCCCCTGCCCGAAGCGCAGCTGGACCGCTTTCTATTCCAGATCGACGTGCAATACCCCGACCGCAAGACCGAGCGGGACATCCTGCTGGCCACCACTGGTGCAAGCGAGGCCGAGGCGCATCAGGTCTTTACCGCCGATGAGTTGATCGCCGCCCAAAACCTGCTGCGGCGCATGCCGGTGGGCGACTCGGTGGTCGAGATGATCCTGGACCTGGTCCGCGCCTTCCGCCCCGAAGAACCGGGCGCCTCGCAGCGCGTCGTCGATACGGTCGCCTGGGGTCCTGGGCCGCGCGCGGCCCAGGCCCTGATGCTGGCGGTGCGCGCCCGCGCCCTGCTGCAGGCTCGGCTGGCGCCCAATGCCGAGGATGTAATCGATATGGCCCGGCCGGTTCTGACCCACCGGATGCAGCTCAACTTCTCGGCCCGCGCGCGGGGTGACAGCCTAGCCGATCTGATCGACAGCACCGCTGCCGAGCTGACCCGCACCGGAGCCGCCGCGTGACCCAACCCGCCGCCTCTGACGCGTCTTCTCCCGTCGCCCCGGCCGCAGATCTGCGCCACCGGGCCGAAGGGGAGGCCAGCGCCCTGCCGCCGCTTCTGGTCGATGCGCAGATGCTGGCAGGTGCTGTCCTTTTGGGGGAACACGGGCGGCGGCGCGCCGGAACTGGCGATGATTTCTGGCAATACCGTCCCCTGCAACAGGGCGACAGCCGCCGCATGATCGACCATCGGCGTTCGGCCCGGGGCGATGTGCAATTCGTGCGCGAACGGGAATGGCAGATCGCCCAGACGGTGCATGTCTGGACCGATCTTGGCGCCTCGATGCGGTTTTCCTCCAGCCCCGAATTGCCGCAAAAGATCGACCGTGCGCGCCTGCTGGCGCTGGCAGTCTCGGTTCTGATGCTGCGCGGCGGCGAACGCGTGGGCCTCACTGGCGGTAGATTGCCCCCGCGCAGCGGCAAGGCCCAGATCCTGCGTCTGGCCGAGATGCTGAACCGCGAGGACGACGCCGATTACGCACCCCCCGAGCACCGCGCCATGGTGCCCCATGCCCGCGCCCTGTTCATCTCCGATTTCCTTGGCCCCTTTGACGAACTGCAACTGGCGCTGAGCAAGGCCGCCGACCGCGGCGTGCGCGGGGTGCTGTTGCAGGTTCTGGACCCAAGCGAGGAAAGCTTTCCCTTTGCCGGGCGTACCCGGTTTCATAGCATGACCGGCGGGCTGGTGCATGAAACGCTGAAGGCCTCGGCCCTACGTGACCGCTATCTGGACCGCATGGCCGAACGGCGCGACGCGCTGGAAGCGCTGTGCCGCACCGCAGGCTGGCGGCTGGGTCTGCATCACACGGGTGACAGCGCCCAGGCTGCTCTGATGTGGCTCTATCACGCGCTGGAAAGGTCCTCCGCATGACCCTTATTGCCGGTATCGGATTTGCCTATCCCTGGCTGCTGCTGGGCCTGCTGGCTCTGCCGATCCTGTGGCTGTTGCTGCGCGCTGTGCCGCCTGCGCCGCGGCGGCAGGCCTTTCCCGCCGTGACCTTGCTCTTGGGCCTTGGCGATGACGAAAGCCTGTCCGACCGCACCCCTTGGTGGCTGCTGCTGCTGCGGATGCTGGCGCTGGCGGCAGCGATCATCGGTCTGGCCGGTCCGGTGCTGAACCCGGAAGAACGCGACAGCGGCAGCGGACCGCTGCTGGTGGTGCTGGATGCCACCTGGGCCGGGGCTAATGGCTGGGAGGAGACCCGCGATCAGATCACCGCGCGGCTGGAGGAGGCCGGGCGCAGCGACCGCACCGTCGCCGTCCTGCGGCTGAGCGATCCGCAACCGCTACAGTTCCTTGCCGCCAGCGACTGGGCTCGGCAGGTCGCCGGCCTCACCCCCAATCCCTGGCAACCGGCTGCCGATCAGGTGGATCACGCGCTCACACATATCAGTGAAGCCACAGAAGGCTTTGACACGCTCTGGTTCAGCGATGGATTGGACTATCCCGGGCGGGAGCAGCTGACCGAGGCGCTGTCGGACCGCGGCGCCCTGCAGGTGCTGGAGCAGCCCGGCGCCGCCTTTGCGCTGGCACCGCCTAGCTATGCCGATGGCGCGCTGGAGCTGACGGTGGAGCGCAGCCTGCCTGGCCCGGCACGGGATATGCTAGTGCAGGCCCGGGGCCGCGATCCCGGCGGCACCCTGCGCAGCCTCGCTCAGGCCACCGCCCGTTTCGATGCAGGCGCCACAAACGCAAGCGTCCGCCTATCCTTGCCGTCCGAGTTGCGCGCCCGGATTACCCGGTTTGAACTGGCAGGCCAGCGCAGCGCCGGGGCCGTGGCCCTGGCCGATGACGGGTTGCGCCGCCGCGAGGTCGCGCTGATCGCCTCGGAAAGCGAAGACGAGGGCCTCGCGCTGCTGTCGCCGCTGCACTACCTCCGTCAGGCACTGGCGCCCACGGCGGACCTGCTGGAAGGCGCGCTCAGCGATCTGCTGCCCGCCAATCCCGATGTGATCATCCTTGCCGATGTCGCCCGCCTGCCCCCGGCGCAGGAACAGGCGGTGATCGACTGGGTCGAGGAAGGCGGGCTGCTGGTGCGCTTCGCCGGCCCACGGCTGGCCGCCAGCGATACCGCACGCAGCGAGGAAGAACCGTTGATGCCAGTGCGTCTGCGCCTTGGCGGACGCAGCATCGGCGGCGCCATGAGCTGGGGTGAGCCAAAGACGTTGGCGCCTTTCGAGGATGACTCTCCCTTTGCCGGGCTGCGCACGCCAGAAGAAGTCACCGTCTCGGCGCAGGTGGTGGCCCAGCCGGACCCATCCCTTGCCGACCGCGTGATCGCCGCCCTTGGCGATGGCACTCCGCTGGTCACCCGCAAGCCGCTGGGGCAGGGGCAGGTGGTGCTGTTCCATGTCACCGCCAATGCCGAATGGAGTAGCCTGCCGCTCTCTGGCCTGTTCGTGCAGATGCTGGAACGGCTAGCGGTTTCTTCGGCCGTCGGCACGCCCGAGGCAACCAGCCTGGAAGGCACCGTCTGGCGGCCTGTTTCGGTGCTGGATGGATTTGGCCGCAGCCGTGAGGCAGGCACCCTGCCCGGTGTGCAAGGGCCTGATCTGGTCGCCGCCCCGGCAGGCCCGGCGCTGCAGCCCGGCCTGTATGATGGCGGCAATCAGACCCTCGCACGCAACGTGCTGCGCGCGGGCGATAGCCTGACGGCGGCGTCCTGGCCTGCCTCGGTTCCGGTTTCCGGCTACAGCACGGCGCAGGAACGCCCGCTTGGTGGTGCCTTGCTGGGGCTGGCCCTTGTGCTGCTGGCGCTGGATGTGCTGGCGACCCTGCTGGTCTCTGGCCAGCTGGCGCAACTGCGGCGCAGCACCGCCCTTGTGCCCTTGCTCGCGGCGGCGCTTGCGCTTGGTGCGATATCACCGCGTCCGACCCAAGCGCAGCAAAGTGGCGCCGCCGATCCGGTCGCGCTGGCCGCCGAGCTGACCCTGGCGCATGTGCTGACCGGCAATGCAGAGGTAGACCGGATCGCCCGGGCCGGTCTGCAGGGCCTGTCGGACACGCTGTTCTTCCGCACCTCGGTCGAGCCATCAACGCCCGCAAGCGTCGATCTGGAACGGGACGAGCTGGCGTTCTTCCCGCTGCTTTACTGGCCGGTGACGGCGGATCAGAAAATGCCCTCGGCCGCAGCCTATACAAGGCTCAACGCCTACCTGCGCAGCGGTGGCATGATCCTGTTTGACACCCGCGACGCCGATCTGGCCGCCGTCGGCGCCACCAGCCCCGAAGCGCGCCGCCTGCAACAGCTGGCGCTGGGGCTGGATATTCCGCCGCTGGAGCCGCTGCCGCCGGACCACGTGCTGACCCGGACCTTCTACCTGCTACAGGACTTCCCCGGCCGCCATCCGCGCGGCCCGCTTTGGGTCGAAGCCGCGCCGCCCGATGCAGAGCAAGACGAAGGCATCCCCTTCCGCACGCTTAACGACGGGGTGACGCCGGTGGTGATCGGCGGCAACGATTGGGCCTCGGCCTGGGCGGTGGACAGCAATGGCCGCCCACTGCGCCCGGTCGGGCGCGGCTATGCCGGTGAGCGTCAGCGCGAGCTGTCGCTGCGCTTTGGCGTCAATCTGGTGATGCATGTGCTGACGGGCAATTACAAATCCGATCAGGTCCATGTTCCGGCGCTGCTGGAACGGCTGGGGCAATAGGGAGCCGAGATGACACAGACGATCCTGTTCGATCCCCTACTGCCTTGGCCCGTGATCTGGGCGCTCACCGCCGTGACGGTGCTGGGCCTTGCGCTGGCCATCTGGGCGCGGATGCGCGGCTGGCTGCTGCGCGCGGGCGCCGCCCTTGGCCTGCTGGCAATGCTCGCTGGGCCAGTGGTGCAGAACGAAAACACCGCCCCCTTAAGCGATATCGTGGTGGTGGTCGCCGATAAAACCGCCAGCCAGAGCCTGCCTGCCCGGCCCGAGCAGATGGCCGAGGCCGAAGAAGAGCTGAGACAGGCGCTAGAGGCCCGCCCCAATACCGAAACGCGCTGGGTCACCCTGCCGGATGCCGCCGATGACAGCGGCACCGCCCTGATGCAGGCGGTTTCCGATGCGCTGGCCGATGCGCCGCGTGGCCGGATCGCGGGGATTATCGCCCTGTCGGACGGTCAGATCCACGATGCCGATCAGGCCCCCGAGCTGCCTGCGCCGCTGCACCTGTTGCTGACCGGCAAAGACAGCGACTGGGACCGCCGCCTTGTGGTGCGCAACGCGCCCGCCTTTGGCATCATCGGAGAACCCGTCACCCTGACGCTGCGGATCGAGGATCAGGGCGCCGCGCCTGACGCCGCCGCAACCGCGCCGCTGGAAATTGCGATCGATGGCGCCGAGGCGAAACGGTTCACCCTGCCGGTCGGTGTCGATTTCGAACTGCCCATCGCCCTGCCGCATGGCGGGCGCAACGTGATCGAATTCTCGGTACCCGAAGCTGCCGGAGAGCTGACCGCCCGCAACAACACGGCGCTGATCCAGATCAACGGCGTGCGGGACCGCCTGCGCGTGTTGCTGGTGTCAGGAGAGCCGCACCCCGGCGGGCGCACATGGCGCAACCTGCTGAAATCGGATAGCTCGGTGGACCTGGTGCATTTCACCATTTTGCGCCCACCGGAAAAGCAGGACGGGGTGCCGGTGGATGAGCTGAGCCTCATCGCCTTTCCCACGCGCGAATTGTTTCTGGAAAAGATCGACGATTTCGATCTGATCATCTTTGACCGCTACAAACGACGCGGCATCTTGCCTGCGATTTATCTCGACAATGTGGCCGATTACGTGGCCAAGGGCGGCGCCGTTCTGATCGCGGCGGGGCCCGATTTCGCCAGCGCCGCCAGCATCTACCGCAGCCCCCTGTCGGCGGTCCTGCCCGCCAGCCCCACGGCGCGGGTCTTCGAACAGCCCTATCTGCCCCAGGTCACCGATCTTGGCGCCCGCCACCCTGTCACCTCGGGACTGAAACGGGAGAGCACAGACGGGACGTGGGGCCGCTGGCTGCGCCAGATCGATCTGCAGGAACCGCAGGGACATGTTCTGATGGAGGGGGTCGAGGATCGGCCGCTGCTGGTGTTGAACCGCGAAGGCGAGGGACGCGTGGCGCTGTTGGCCTCGGATCATGCCTGGCTATGGAGCCGCGGCTATGAAGGCGGCGGGCCGCAGCTGGAACTGCTGCGCCGCCTGGCCCACTGGATGATGAAAGAGCCGGAGCTGGAGGAAGAGGTTCTGACCGCCGAGGCCACCGGCCAGAAGATGCAGATCACCCGGCGCACGCTGCAGGACAGCATCGGCGCCGTCACCATCACCGCGCCGGATGGGTCCGAGACGGTGCTGGACCTGCAGGAACGGGCCCCCGGTGTCTGGCAGGGCAGCTATACAGGCGCCGAGATCGGCCTGTACCACCTCAGCGAAGGCGAGGCCTCTGCCGTCATCGGGCTGGGTCCGGCGGCGCCCCGGGAGTTCGGCGAAACCGTCGCCACCGGCGAGGTGCTGCGCCCGGTGGTCGCCACAGCGCGGGGCGGTATCCTGCGGCTGGAGGACGGTCTGCCGCGCCTGCGCGATGTGCGCGAGGGGCGCCCGGCCGCCGGACGTGGCTGGATCGGTCTGACCCCTCGCGAGGCCTATGAAACCCTGTCGGTGTCACAGCATCCGCTGCTGCCTGCCTGGCTGGTGCTGCTGGTTATTGCCGCGCTGATCACCGCAGGCTGGCTGCGCGAGGGACGCGGCTGACCCCAGTAGCAGATCTGCTATCAGTCGATTTCGATCGCGGCCCGGGCCGAGCGGCCCGCCGCATCAACCACCACCAGATCGGAAAAACCAAGGCCGGGACTGGGGATTTCGAACTCCCGCGCCTGCTGCCCCTGCAGCACCGGTTTTCCATCCGCCAGTACCACGAAAGGCGCAGTGCCGCCGCGCAATTTGACCGGCAGCCCGCCGCCCTCCAGCGCCAGCCGGGCGCCATTCGGGGGGAACAGCATCTGCGGCGCATTCTCTGCCGGTTCGAATACCGCGTCCCGTGCCCGGAAGCGGCGCAGCGGCGCGGGCAATTCCGCCGCCGACAGGATCAGGGTCGCGGCGGGCGGCGGTGGCAGCGCGTCAAAATCGGGTTTCAGCAGACCAAAGGCCTCGAACAGCACCGGCGCTGCCAGATCACCGCCAAAGGCCCCCGGCACCGGCGTGCCATCCGCCCGGCCCATCCAGACGCCGATCACATGGCGCCCGTCCCAGCCCAGCGCCCAGGCATCGCGGTGGCCATAGGACGTGCCGGTCTTATAGGCCAGAACACCGGCCCGTGCCCCGGGTGGCGGCGCCAGCCCGCGCAGCACATCGCCCAACTGCCAGGCCGCCACGTCCGATATCATCCGGGGGCGATCCTGCTGCGACGCCCCCCGCAGCACCCGCAGCGCCGGTCCCTGCCCGCCCGCGGCCAGCCCGGTATAGATCTGCACCAAATCCTGCAGCGAGGTGCCAAGCCCGCCAAGGCTGATCGCCAGCCCCGGTTTGCCACCGCCGGGCAATCGGGGGCTGGCACCGCCCCGGCGCAGGGCCGCCATCAGATGCGCCGCCCCCAGCTCGCGGGTCAGCTTTACCACCGGGATATTCAGGGACAGCTGCAACGCCTCGCGCACCCGCAAGTCGCCACGAAAGACACCGTCGAAATTCTGCGGCGCGTAGCCGTCGAAATCCACCGGACCGTCATGGATCAGCGTCTCGGGGTGCACCAGCCCGCGATCAAAGGCCAACCCGTAGACCAGCGGTTTCAGCGTCGAGCCCGGAGAGCGCAGCGCCTGTGTCATATCGACAAATCCCTGCCGCCCCTGATCGGCGTACCCGGGGGATCCGACCGAGGCGAGCACCTCTCCGCTCTGGTGATCCACTACCATCAGCGCCGCCGAGAGCCGCGCGCCGCTGCGCCGCGCCGCCGCCTGTACCAGCTGCTCCATCCGCTGCTGCAGATCGGCCTGCACCGTCAGAGACAGGCGCCGGGCGCCGGGATTTGCGGACAGGGCGCGGTCAGCCAGATGCGGTGCCAGCCGGGGCATCGCAGCCATCTGCCGGGGCAGGCGCGCCTTGGTTGCGATCTCGGCGCTTTCGCTGTCCAGAATACCATCAGCAACCATCCGCGACAGCACCTTCGCGCGTGCTTGTCGCGCGGCCTTGGGCGCCCGATCCGGGCGGCGGCTTTCCGGGGATTGCGGCAGCGCCACCAGCAACGCCGCCTCTGCTGCCGTCAACCTTCGCGGTTCCTTGCCCAGCCAGACGTAACTGGCGGCCCGCAGCCCTTCGATATTGCCGCCATAGGGCGCATGGGTGAGGTAGAGCCTCAGGATCTCTGCCTTGCTGAGGCGTCGCTCCAGCGCCAAGGCCACCCGGATCTGCCGCAACTTGCCGGACCAGCGCCCGGTCGAGCCATCCTCCAGCAGACGCGCCAGCTGCATCGTCAGCGTCGAGCCGCCCGATACCACCCGGCCATGCCACAGCGCCTGCCCACCCGCGCGCATCAGTGCCAGAACATCCACCCCCGGATGCGACCAGAATCGGCGGTCCTCATAGGCGATCAGCATCTCGGTGAACCGGGGATCCACCTGATCGAGCTGCAGCGCCATGCGCCAGATGCCATCCCCAACCGGGTAGACCCGCAGCAGGCGGTCCTCATGGTCCAGCACCTCGACCGAGGTTTCGGCAAGGGTCAGCGGCAACTCGGTATCGGCGACCCAGTCGTCGAACAGACGCCAGCCGATGCCCAGCAGCAACGCCAGGACCGCCACAGCCCACAGGCTGCGGCGCCAAAAGGAACCAGGACGGACAGAGACAACGCGCACTGACCGTTTGGTAAGCACGCGCAAGTATGCCCGCCAGCCGCCGGTCACCGGACCTGCACGCGGCCGGCGGCGGTGCGGGCGCGGTAGGCCGGACGGTACATATCCTCGACCGAGGCGGCAGGATGGTGGAAGCTGCCCGGCGTCACAGCCCGCGTGACATAGGCCAGCGTCACGGTTTCGGTGCCGCCGATATCTACCGCTGCCAGGAAGCGGTCAGAACGGAACTCTGCATGGGTTGCCTGATCCAGCTTCAGCCAATCGAGATCGCGCAGATCGCCCGAGCGCAACAGGTTCGGATTGTCGATCTCAAACCCCGCCGGAAGCGGATCATCCACCATCAGCCGGGCACCGGTGCCTTCATGCGGCACCACGCTCAGCACGGTCACGAAACGCGCCCCGGTTTCAAAGCTCAGCTCCGCGATCGGTTCGCCCTCCAGCGTGTAATAGCTGCGGTTCAGCGTGTAGCCATAGCCGCCCGCCTCGGGAGCGACTACGGGCACGCCAAGGGTTGTCAGGGTGATCTCGGTGCTGCGTCCCGAAGCTGCTGAAATGGATTTCCCCATGCCTGCCGCGCTGCCATCCAGCACCTCGACAAAAGGCCCGGCAACGCTTTGACCGTTGACCAGCAGACCGCTGTCTTCGGGGCTGGAGACCAGCGCCTGCGCCGCCAGCAGGGTCCATGCGGCCTCCTGCGTTGACATTCGGCTGCCATCCTCGGTCACCCGGGCCATCAGGTATTCCTGACTGACCGCTGCGCTTCCGGCCTCACTTGCCAGCGCCAGGACCGCGGCGGCATCACGGCGATGGGTGCCGTAGTCGACCCGCCAGACCGGGGTTTCTGCGCCGCTGCGGCCCAGCATCTGCGCCGCCCGCCCGAACATGCGGTCGGCGCGGGGTTGATCGCCATAGGCCGCCAGCGCAGCGCCCAGCTGCGCCGCCGCCAGCGGGGTGGCGAAATCGCCTGCCTTCACATCCGCATAGTAGCGCAGATCGCCCATAGCGGCGGCCCCTTCGCGGGCCAGCACCATCAGCGCATAGGCAATGTCCTCGCCTCCATTGTCGAAATCGGGGGCGTAGTTGATCCGGTTGCGCAGATTGTCCATCGCCTGGGCAAAGGCCTGATCGGGCACCGCATAGCCCTGCGCCCGGGCGCGCGACAGGAAATCGCTGGCATAGGCATCAAGCCAGAAATCACCGCTTTCGGCGCGCCACAGGCCGAAGGCACCGTTACTGGCCTGCCGCGTCAGCACCTTGCGGATCGCCGCATCAATGCGCGCCTTCACAGCCGGTCCATTGCCCAGACCCGCCGCCTCGGCCACCGAAGAGAGATAGAGCAGCGGCATCGCCGTCGAGGTCACCTGCTCGGTGCAGCCATAGGGGTAGCGATCCAGCTGCGCCAGAAGACCGGGCACGTCGAACTTGGCCAAAGGTCCGGCAGAAAGCACCGCCCGCGCCGAGCCGGGCCGCAGCCCGGCAAAGACATCGGCGCTGAACTGGAAACTGTCGCCGCCCGACAGCCGGAAGCGTCGGGTCTGCGCCACGACGGGATCATTGGCCCGCACCGGCATTCGCAGCCGCTGCACCAACGGCAGCCCGGCAGGCGTCGTCAGGGTCAGCTCAATCTCGGGATCGCCCACAGCCTGCGCCGTCAGCGGCAATTCGAGCACCGCCTTGCCCTGCTCGGCCAGCGTTACCGCGCCCGGCAGGGGGCCAAGCTCCAGCCCAGTGCCGATGGCACGCGCCGACAGGGCCATCTCGCCCGCCGCTCCATCGGCATGCACGATCTCGATCCGGGCGCGACTGCTATCGCCCGGCGCAAGGAAACGCGGCACGGTCGCGGTCACCACCACCGGATCGCGCACCAGCATGTCTGCCTCGGCCTGCCCGACCGCACGCTTTGACCAGGCCACTGCCATCAGCCGCACGGTGCCGTTGAAGGCAGGCAGATCGACCGGGAACAGCGCCTCGCCATTGGCGTCCAGCTGCAAGGGGCCAGAGAAGACCGCCACAAGATCCTGCGTTGGCGGTGGCGATTGCATGCGCATGCCGTTATCCGCATCACCGCCCGAACGCACCTGCCCCATCGCGCCATTTCCGGGATCGATCAGACGCCCGTAAAGATCGCGCAGCTCCATCCCCAGCCGCCGCTGGCCGTGGTAATGCGCAGAGGGATCGGGGCTTTTGAAACCGGTGAGGTTGAGAATGCCGAGATCAACAGCGGCAACCGTTAGCCAGACCTCTTCCCCTGCTGCGGCCCCATCGACCCGGACCCGGGCCATTTCGGTGCCGCGCGGACGGGCGACCTCAGGCACATTGATGGCAACCGACAGCTCCTGCCCCGGCTGGGTCACGCTGGCATGCGCCAGACCCAGCGCCCGCGCCGGTGTCCGGCTGGCCTTGCCGGTGACGGGCTGCAGCACGGTTGCCGTCACATAGGCGCCGCTGCCCCAGGCTTCGGTCACTGTGAGGGGGATCGTGCTTTCGCCTGCGGGCACTTCGACGGCCATGCGGTCAATCAGATGGTTGGACACCACCGAGATCAGCGCCGTTCCCCCAGCCCGGGGTACGATACGCAGGCGGGCGGTGTCACCGGGCTGATAGCTTTCCGCATCCAGCGACAGCTCCAGCCGGTCCGGGGTCGCGGCGCTATCCGCCGGGGCATACCAACCTGCATAGAAATCAAGCGCCGCCGTCACCGGCGTGCCATCCAGACGTTCGATGACCAGCTCATAACGGCCCCACTCCACCGGCTCGGACAGGTTCACCGGTTCCTGCCCCAGCGTTGTCTCGCCGGTGGCGATGCGGGTGCGGCGGGTGGTCGGCTCCCAGTTCCAGTTGCCGTAAAGCTGATACCACTGATAGCGCGTTTCGACCCGGTTCAGGGTCCATTTCACCTGCATCGGCAGCGGGGTGAGATCAGGGCTGAGGGCGATCACCTCGAAACCGGCTTCACTGCCCTCGCCCACCACATCATCGAACAGGGGGCGGATGCCGATCACCGGGGTTGCGGGCCGCACCGGCAGGGTCAGCTCGCGCTCAACCGGGCGGGCCGCGCCATCCATGACGCGGGTCACGATGGTCGCCTGCATCGGTTTGCCCATAGTCGCCGCCGCTGGCAGCGACACCACGACCGAGGCCTGCCCCGCCGTATCCGTCTTGTCTCCGCCGAAATAGGAACGCTGCGGGCTGCCCGGCGCGTCATAGCGACCAAAGCGATAGCCGGGCCAAGCCGCAACCTTGTCGCTGGCGCTGAGCCGCAGATCGCCGTCGATGGTCAGCCCCGACCCCGGCGCGCCGAACAGGTAGCGGGCCGAAATATCAAGCTGCGCCGCCTCGCCCGGCACCAGTGCCGCAGCATTCGCGACAGTCTGTGTGAAGTCGATCCGTTCCGGCAGGAAATCCTCGACCAGGAGCTGCCGGGTGGCCAGCGCAGGGGCCTTGGGATCCGTTTTCAGGTCCAGACGCCAGGTGCCGCGCGGCGCAGACTGACCGATCGGTAAGTTGAACACATGACCCCCGGCCTGTCCGCCGTCTGATACCTGACGGCTGTACTCCACCCCATCGGGACGGTGCAGTATTGCGGTCAGCGGCAGGTTGGTAATGGCGCGGGCACCGCTGTCGCGGGTCAGGGCGGTGACATGGATCACCTCCCCGGCCCTGTAGGCACCACGATCCGTCGCCAGGAAGACATCCACCGGCCCCGGCGCGGGATGACCTTCGACCCCGCGATCCGACAGATCGAACGCTGCATCCTTCAGAGATAGAAAGGAAAAATCTTCTTCCCCCTGCTGCGCCATGACCATTGCCGGGGCAGCGGCGCCGCGCCCGCGCGACAGGCCTGGATCAAACCGGACATAGCCAGTGGCATCGGTCCGCGCCGTGGCCAGCACCGCGTTTGCATTTGAAATCAGCGTCACTTCGACATCCGCACGCGGCTTGGCGTCGGTGAGACCCTGCACCTGAACATGCAGCCCGTCCGCGCCGGACATGGTGCTGAGGCCCAAGTCCGTCAGCACGAACCATTGGGTCGCGCCGGGGTCCTCATACGGGTCGGCGCCGGGCACACGGGCCGTCAGCGCATAAATCCCTACCGGTCGGTCAGCCAACACATCGACAAGCGGAATCCGGGTGGTCATATCCTGGTTCAGCGTATCCTGAACGCTGGCCGTACCGGTCCAGACCTCCTGCCCGATGTCCGAGGCAAAGTATTCATCCTGCCAATGGGACAGCGGGCGGCCGAAATAGCCTTCCTGCAAGGTGCGCAGCAGGTTGCGGTCGCTGACCTGCCGCAGTTGCAGCGCGACTTCGCGCAGGTTCACGGTCTCCACCGGCAGCGCCACCTGATCAGATTTCGCCAGTACATAGGCCCGGCCCGGGAAACGGACCGATGGGGTGCGGTCGCGCACGTAATGGGTCAGTTCGACCTCTTTGCTCAGGACCTCACCACTGGCCGCAGGCAGACCGCGCCGCAAAGCGATTCGGTAACGCTCGCCATGTTCGGCGCCATCAAGGCAAAGCTGGCGGCCATTTGCCTCGGCAGCCAGTTCGGCCCCGGCCCCTTTGACGTAATCGCCATAATCCACACCGCTGCGAGCCAGATCTTCGGAGAACTCCACGCAGATACGCGGCGTGGCGCTATCGCTTTCCACCGTGCTGTCGGTGACGCGGAAGCCATATTTTCCGATAGCCTCATCCAGCAGCGCCGCAGTGTCGGCGCGGGGCGCAAGATCCTGCGCCAGACGCAGCACCGAAAGCATGTCGCGACCACGCCCCAGACTTTCCAGCGCCCGCCCGGCCGTCACCAAAGCCTCGGCCTGCAAAGGCGCGTCCTCGGCCCGCAGGTATCCGTTCAAGGCCGCAGCCAGCGCCTGCTGACGTTTGGCGTTCTTGTTCTGCTTGCTCTGGTCTGCGATTCGCAGCCACAGGGCGGAAACCTCGGTCCACAGGGCCGGATCATCGTTCACAGCGACTGCCGCGCTGAGCCAGCCAAGCGCGCTTTGCACCCCGCCTGACCGCGCCTGACCGCGCCCGGCGCGGATCATATCCTTCAGGGTTTCACCGCGGGATGGGTAGCGCAGACCAATCTCCCGGGCCTGCCGCAATGCCGCCTGCAGATCGGCGGGGCGCAGACGATCCAGCCGCCCTGCCCGTTGGGAGGCCGCCGCCTGCTGCGCCGCAGATATTGGGCGTTTCAGCGCCGAAATCGCACCGGTGTAGGGCGTGGCCTCTTTCATTTCGGACTTTGGAAAACAGGCGTTTGCCTTGTTGTTATAAGAAAATCCGGCACAGGCCTGCTGCGCGCTGCAGGCCCTTTGGCAGGCGTTCAGATCCGTATCGAAAAGGGCCTGCAGATCGGATCCGTAATAGTCAGTATCCGCAAAGGACTGGTACCGCACCTGTGGCAAAACGGGATCCGGCCCCGCCTGCACCGACGCAGCAAAAAAACCGAGAAATGAAAGCAAAACAATAAGAAACCGATCCAACATGGCACCCTCCGAACTGAGGTTAAGCTTGCACGCACTTAACGCCATAGCAAGGTTTCCCGTCGTAACACCAATCATGGCCAATTTGCCGCCCGAGTTCAGGCTCGGAGTAAACACGCCATTTAATTGAGGATGGAGCTAGCAGGGATGAACCTTGCCGAGAAACTCGCTGAGGAACGCCGGGCACGCCTGGCGGCAGAGCGGCTGCTTGAACTGAAGCAGGCCGAGCTGACCGCAGCGAATCGCAAACTCGGGCGTCACGCGCTGGCTCTGACCCGGCAGATCGGTGTGACCCAGGCCGAAGTCGCCAACGTGCGCGACGAAAACGCCAAGGTGAAATCCGACCTCAGCATGGCCAACGAAAAAATCGAAAAGGCCGAACGTCGTCTGTGGCATTCGATCCAGGCCTTTCAGGACGGCTTTGCCTTCTTTGATTCCGACAGCAAGCTGATCGGCGCCAACACTGCCTATCTGAACATCTTTGACGGGCTGGAGGAAATCACCCCCGGAGTCTCCTATGTGCGGATCCTTCAGATCCTGACAGACGAAGGTCTGGTCAATACCGAAGAGCTCAAGCCGGATCACTGGCGGTCGATGATGACTGATCGCTGGATGTCCCTGAAACCAGAGCCCATCGTGATCCGGATGTGGGACGACCGTTATCTGCGGCTGTTCGATCAGCGCGGACAGGGCGGCGATGTGGTCAGCCTTGCGCTGGATATCACCTCCTCGGTCCGTTACGAGGAAGAGCTGCGGGCCGCCCGCGAACGCGCCGAATCCGCCAACCGCGCCAAATCCGCCTTCCTCGCCAATATGTCCCACGAGATCCGCACGCCGATGAATGGCGTCATCGGCATGGCCGAACTTCTCAGCGACACCGAGCTGAGCGAGGAGCAGCGTCTTTACGCCAATACGATCAAGAACTCAGGCGAGGCGCTGTTGGTCATCATCAACGACGTGCTCGATTATTCCAAGATCGAAGCGGACAAGCTGGCACTGCACCCCGAGGCCTTTGACCTGGAGCGCAGCATCCACGAGGTGGTCATGCTGCTGCAACCCACGGCCCGGGACAAAGGCCTGGCGATGCTGGTGGATTACGACATCTTCCTGCCGACCCGTTTCGTGGGCGATCCCGGCCGTATTCGTCAGGTTCTGACCAACCTGGCCGGCAATGCGCTCAAGTTCACCAAGGAAGGTCATGTCACCCTCCGGGTCACCGGTGTAACCAACCCGGACGAGAACCTGTGCTGGATTCATGTCACCATCGAAGACACCGGCATCGGCATTCCTGCGGAGAAGATCGAGCACATCTTTGGCGAGTTCAACCAGGTCGAGGATGAGCGCAACCGCAAATTCGAAGGCACCGGTCTGGGTCTTGCCATCTCCAAACGCCTGATCGGCATGATGCGCGGCGAGATCTGGGTCGAAAGCGAGGAAGGCCAGGGATCCTGTTTCGGTTTCCGCCTGCCGCTTCCGATTCCGCAAGGGGCGCATACCTCGGTTCCCGAGATGACACCCGGCCTGAAGCGGATCCTTCTGGTCGACGATCTGCAACTCAACTGCGAAATTCTGCAACGCCAGCTGAAACTGCGCGGAATCGATGTGACCACCGCCCATACCATCGCTGACGCCATGGATGCGATGGCCGCGGACATCGATCTGGTGATCTGTGAACATGGCCTGCCTGGCGGTGGCGGCGTGCAACTGGCCCGTGATCTGCGCAACGGCAAATGGAACGACGTGCCCCTCCTACTGCTCAGCTCCAACCCGCACACGGTGCAGGACGCCGACGTGGAGGAGCTGAAGCTATATATTCTGCAAAAGCCCACGCCCCGGGATGAGCTGTTTGAAAAGCTAAACGAGATCGCGGCCGCCCTGCCTGGAGCGCAGCCTGCAGCGCCGGACGCGGAACCGGGTGCCGCCCCCGGGGAGTTGACCCTGGAAGAGGCCTATGCCGCCGACAACGCCAAGGTGGTGTCCCCCGACGGTGAAGGTGCTGTTCTGGACCAATCCGAAGATCTGGCCTCGGCCCCCCGGCAGATGCGGGTTCTGGCAGCCGAGGACAACAAGACCAACCAGCTGGTGTTCCGCAAGATGGTCAAACATATCAATATCGACCTGCGCTTTGCCAATAACGGGGTCGAGGCCGTTGCGGCCTATCAGGACTTCGAACCGGACCTGATCTTCATGGATATTTCCATGCCCGTGATGGATGGCAAGCAGGCCACCATGGAAATCCGCAAGATCGAAGAGGAAACAGGCCGTCACGTGCCCATCGTCGCCCTGACTGCGCATGCCATGGCTGGCGATTCCGAAGGCATCCTGGCGGCGGGCCTGGATCATTATCTGACCAAACCTCTGCGCAAGGCGCTGATCCTCGAACGTATCGGTGAATACGCCCCGCAGGATGCCCAGCCGATCGATCTAAGCCCAGCCGCCTGATCCACCTCCACGACAGCGCCATTTGCAGATCCCTTGTAGCTGCGAATGGCTCTGGGGCGGCACAAATGGGGCGGGCGGAGCTCAGCCGCGCAGGAACACCGGCTTGTCCGGCTCCGACAGCTCCGGTTTGTAGACGTAACCTCCGGTGTCGAAATCCTTAAGCGCCTCGGCATCGTTCAAACGGTGCTGGATGATATAGCGCGCCATCGCACCGCGGGCCCGTTTGGCATAAAAACTGACGACCTTTGGCGTGTCGTTCTTCATCTCCATGAAGACCGGCGTGATCACCTTCGGCTTCAGCGCTTTCAGATCCACTGCGCCGAAATACTCCTGGCTGGCGCAGTTCACCAGAATATCGCTGCCTGTTTCTTCGGCCTGGCGGTTCAGGGCTTCGGCGATCTGGCTGCCCCAGTATTCATAAAGGTTCTTGCCGCGTTCGTTTTTCAGCCGCGATCCCATCTCTAGCCGGTAGGGTTGCATCCCGTCCATCGGCCGCAGCACCCCGTACAGCCCCGACAGAATGCGGAAATGATCCTGGGCCCAGGCCATTTCCTCGGCATCGAGCGAGGCGGCCTCAAGCCCCTGATAGGTATCGCCAGCAAAAGCCAGCACGGCGGGGCGCAGGCTATCGGTGGCCGGCTTTTCCTCAAAGCTACGGAAGCGGTCGTAGTTCAGCTTGGCCAGATCCTCGCTGATATGCATCAGCTTCATCAGCTCGGCCACCGACAGCTCCCGCGCCACGGCGTTGAGACGCACCGCGTCCTCCTGAAAGGCAGGCGCGGTCATTTCCATGTCGTGCTCTTCCCAGTCCAGTTTTTTCGCAGGGGAAACCACTACCAGCATCTGTCATCCTCGCTCTGTTCTGGGCCAGACTTAGCCCGCGCCGCGCAAGACGTCCAGAAACGCCGCCGCGAAACGTTCCGCGCGGCGCTCCCCCAGAAGCCGCTCCAGCCCCGCCTCATCGCCCGGCCGCATCTGGGCCACCTTGGCCAGCAGCGAGGCCGAGCAGCTGAGCGGTTTAAGCGTGCCGCATTCCCCCCGCGCCAGCTGCCCCTGAACCTCAAGCAATGCATCGTACAAAGACCCCGCCCCCTCCCGTGTCGCCAGTTTGCGCCGCTGCGGGTGCATCTGTTCCACGGCGCCGGTGATCACGCTCAGGAATTCATCGCCATATCGGTCCAGTTTTTTGGCGCCGACGCCGCTGATGCGGGCCATCTGATCCAGCGTTTCGGGCCGCTGTTCAGCCATCTCGATCAGGGTGCGATCCGGGAAGATCACATAGGCAGGCACCTTCTGCGCCTCGGCCAGCGCCCGGCGCTTTGCCTTCAGCGCCGACAAGAGCGGCGCGTCCTCGTCCGAGACCAGCGCCTTCACGGCCGGGCGCCTGTCAGCGGTCTTGATGGTATCCTTGCGCAACTCGATCCCGGCCTCGCCGCGCAGCACCGGCAGGGCCGCATCGGTCATACGCAGCGCGCCGTGGCGCTCGGGGTCCGGGCGCACCAGATCGTGCCCCATCATCTGCCGGAACACCGCCTGCCACTGGCCCTTGGCGTATTCCTTGCCGCAGCCAAAGACCGACAGCTCATCATGGCGTTTGGCCCGCACCCGGTCGGTTTCGGTCCCGCGCAGGATGTCGATCAGATGCCCAGCGCCATAGGTTTCCTGCGTGCGCAGGATCGCCGACAGCGCCTTGCGCACCGCCGTGGTGCCGTCAAAGACCTCCACCGGGTTGTCGCAAAGATCGCAGTTGCCACAGGGCTCTGCCGCTTCGCCGAAATAGGACAGAAGGTTTTGACGGCGGCATTTCAGCGCCTCGGCCAGCCCCAGCAGGGCGTTCAGCCGCGCATGATCCGCAGCGCGGCGTTCCGGCGGCGCCATGCCTTCGTCGATCTGGCTGCGGCGCAGGCGGATGTCCTCGGGCCCGAACAGGGTCAGGGTTTCCGCAGGCGCGCCATCGCGGCCCGCGCGGCCGATTTCCTGATAATAGGCCTCGATGCTTTTGGGCAAATCCGCATGGGCAACCCAGCGGATGTCGGGCTTGTCGATGCCCATGCCAAAGGCCACCGTGGCCACCACGATCAACCCGTCCTCGCGGGCAAAGCGGGTTTCCACGATGCGCCGGTCCTCGGCCTCCATGCCACCGTGGTAGTGGCAGGCCACATGGCCCTCTTCGCGCAGCGCGGCGGCCAGCGCCTCGGTCTTGGCCCTTGTGCCGCAATAGACGATGCCGGACTGCCCCTTGCGGGCGGCAGCAAAGCCGAGGATCTGACGGCGCGGGCTGTCCTTGGTGCCAAAGGCCAGATGGATATTGGGCCGGTCGAAGCCGCGCAGGAAGGCGCGCGGCGCCTGTCCATCGAACAGCTTCTGAACGATCTCTTCCTGGGTTTCCTGATCCGCCGTCGCGGTAAAAGCCGCCAGTGGCACACCCAGCGCCTGGCGCAGCTCGCCGATGCGCAGGTAATCGGGGCGGAAATCATGGCCCCACTGGCTTACGCAATGCGCCTCATCCACCGCGATCAATGAAACACCGATACGCCGCAGCATCCCCATCGCCGCCCCCGAAGCGAGCCGTTCCGGCGCCATGTACAAAAGCTTCAGCCGCCCCGCCTCGATCGCCTCCCAGACGGCCTCGGTCTCTTCCTCGGTATTGCCCGAGGTGAGCGCACCGGCGGCAACCCCAGCTTCCTGCAAGGCGCGCACCTGATCACGCATCAGAGCGATCAGCGGCGAGATCACCACCGTGACCCCATCGCGCATCAGGGCAGGCAATTGGAAGCACAGGGATTTACCGCCACCCGTCGGCATGATGGCCAGAACGTTTTCGCCTGCGGTCACCGCATCGACGATCTCTTCCTGTCCGGGGCGGAAGGCATCAAAACCGAAAATATCGCGCAGCAGCGGGGTCGCCTGTGGCAGGTCTGTCGTCTGCGTCATCAAAGGGAAGGCCTCAAGGGAGTGTCTGCTCGAATTTGGCACACAATCCCACAGGAGGAATCGGGCGGCAAGAGGCCGCCCAGTTAAATCACCGGTCTATTCCGCGAACATGGCGCACCGAACAGGCGCTGCCCGACCTCACGGCCAGACCAGACCGGATCAGTAGAACATCATCATGTTATTCTGAATGATGATGCGCAGCGCATAGACCGCGATCAGCACCAGAAGCGGCGCCAGATCGATCCCCTGCATATTGGGCAGCAGGCGGCGGATCGGCGCGTAAAGAGGCTCAAGGATGCGGTTGAGACCATACCAGATCTGCGCCACGAACTGCTGGTTCAGGTTCAAGACCTGGAAATTGATCAGCCAGCTCATGATCACATGCGCGATGATGAAGAACCAGACGATGTCCAGGATCAAAAGCAGAATTTGAAACAGCGATAACATCCTATTCCCCTATGTTAGCCAGCGTAACAGGTAAGCAGCCGGGTGCAGATGCGCAAGGCTTCCGCGAGGTTGCGGTTGACGGGCGGTAAATGGGTGGCAACACGGGCACATCGCAAAGGAAAGACCGCCCATGTTTCCCATCGTCCGCCTGCTGAAAGATCTGTTTGTCGCCAGCCGCATGGACCCCCTGCCGCTCACGGCCGTGCACCGCTCCAGCCATATCTGCTGGCCCTGGGATCTGGATATCTGGCTGGAACTGAACAACGGCCGCGCGATGACGCTTTATGATCTGGGGCGCACCATGCTGGCGCAGCGCGTCGGGCTGATCGGCGCGCTGCGCCAGAACCGTTGGGGGATGACCGTGGCGGGCACCTCGGTGCGCTTCCGCCGCCGTATCCGGGGCTTTGAACGCTTCGAGATGCGCAGCCGTGCCGTGGCCTGGGACGACAAGTTCATCTATCTGGAGCAATCCATGTGGAAAAAGAACGGCGAATGCGCCAGCCACGTGATGCTGCGCACCGCCGTTACGGACGCCAAGGGCATCGTCCCTCCGACAAAGGTGCTGGCGGCCGTCGGTCAGGGGGACGCCGAAACCCCGACAATGCCCGAGTGGATCGCAGCATGGTGTCAGGCTGATGCCACACGCCCCTGGCCACCGATGGCCAAGACGCAGGATGGGCTTGCTTCGTAATGCCAGCACCTGTCTTATCGGCAACAACAAAAGGTCGGGGGGATGGGCGACATGGCTGAGGTGTCACAGAAAAAGCGGATCTGGGGGTGGTGGTTCTTTGATTGGGCCAGCCAGCCCTATCACACGCTGCTTGTAACCTTTGTCTTTGGCCCCTTCTTTGCGGCCGTTGCCGCGCAGCATTTTCTGGGCCAGGGGCTGGCCGAGGAAGCCGCCAAGGCGCAGGCACAGACCATTTGGTCCATCGGCATGACCGTGACCGGGCTGCTCATCGGCTTTGGTGCGCCGTTTCTGGGCGCACTGGCGGATATTTCGGGGCGCAAGATGCCCTGGATCATGGTGTTTTCCATGATGTACCTGATCGGCGCCTGGGGACTTTGGTACATGGATCCGGCAGGCAGCAACCTGTGGTGGATGCTGATCAGCTTCGGCTTTGGCTTTATCGGCGCTGAATTCGCCCTGATCTTCGTCAACGCGCAATTGCCGTCGATGGGCAGCAAGGAAGAGGTCGGCGCCATCTCCGGCTCCGGTTTCGCCTTTGGCTATCTTGGCGGGGTGATCGCGCTCTTTATCATGCTGCTGCTCTTCGTGGAGCAAGGCAACGGCAAGACCCTGATCGGTCTTGATCCCATTCTGGGGCTTGATGCCGAAGCAAAAGAGGGGACCCGCGCCGTCGGCCCGGTGACCGCCATCTGGTTCGCCGTCTTCATGGTTCCCTATTTCCTGTGGGTGCATGACAACCACGCCACCGGTCAGCGTGGCAGCATGGGCCGGGCGGTTCGGATGGTAATCAATCTGGTGGCCGGGCTGCGCCACCGCGCCAGCCTGACCAGTTACCTCGTCTCCTCAATGCTTTACCGGGATGCGCTCAATGGGCTTTATGCCTTTGGCGGTGTCTATGCGAGCCTGGTTCTGGACTGGTCGATCACCAATATCGGTATCTTCGGTATCATCGCCGCGATCTCGGCGGCCCTGTTTAGTTGGCTGGGCGGCAAGGCGGACAAACGCCATGGTCCCAAGCCGGTGATCATTGTCGCCATTCTGGTGCTGACGCTGGTCTGCATTACCGTGGTCTCCATGTCGCGGGAGCAGTTCTTTGGCGTCGCACTATCCGAAGGTTCCTCCCTGCCCGATGCCGTATTTTTTGGCTGCGGCGTTCTGATCGGCGGTTTCGGCGGAATCCTGCAATCCGCCAGCCGCAGCCTGATGGTGCGCCACACGGATCTCGCCAAAGCCACGGAAAGCTTTGGACTTTATGGACTTTCCGGGCGCGCGACTGCTTTCCTCGCGCCCGCGCTGATCGGCATTGCAACCACAATCACCGGCAGCGCCCGACTTGGTATCACTCCCGTCATCGGACTTTTTGTTCTAGGCTTGATTCTGTTGAAATGGGTTGAGGCCGAGGGAGACCAGACGTGAGACTGCTGTTTGCAACGCTTGTCGCGATTGCCGGGCTGATCGGGCCAGTTGCGGCGGAAACCCCGGCCAAGCAACTGTTCGGCGCCAAGGCGGTCGGATCCCAGCAACGGCCTGCACCGCTTGGCTCTTATGCCAAGGGCTGCGTCGCGGGGGCCGTGCAACTGCCGGAAACCGGCCCGACATGGCAGGCCATGCGCCTGTCGCGCAACCGCAACTGGGGCCACCCCGAGACCGTCGATTTCATCCGTGACCTTAGCACATTCGCGGCCCGGCAACCGGGCTGGAAGGGGCTTTATATCGGTGACATCAGCCAGCCGCGCGGCGGCCCGATGCTGTCCGGCCACCGCAGCCACCAGATTGGCCTTGATATCGACATCTGGATGCGTCCGCCGGACCGGCTGAACCTCAGCCGCGGTCAGCGCGAGAAGATTTCCTCGATTTCCATGCGCCGGGCCAAGGGCGCCTTTGTGAACAGTGACTGGACCCGTCAGCATCACGAGATCCTCAAGGCCGCCGCCAGCGACAAACGCGTGGCGCGGATCTTTGTCTTTCCCGGCGCCAAGGTTCAGATGTGCAAGGATGCCAAGGGCGACCGGCGCTGGTTGCGAAAAATCCGCCCCTGGTGGGGACATCACTATCATTTCCACGTGCGGCTCAACTGTCCACGCGGCGCACGCGGCTGCGTCGATCAGAACCCGCCCCCGCGCGGCGATGGCTGCGCCGATGCGCAGAAATGGGTCGATGACATCCTGAACCCGCCGCCGCCCAAGCCGCGCGATCCCAATGCGCCAAAGCCCAAGCCGCGCCGCGACTACACGATGAAGGATCTGCCCCGGCAATGCGCCGCAGTCCTGCAATCAGATTAAGCCTTGCCCTCATGGCTGCAGCTGCGCTGGCCGTGGCGACCTACGCAGGCGCCCGCGCCGGGCGGGTGTCGGCTGAGGCGCGGCTGATCGGCAGCTATACCTGGGCGCCCCCGGTGCAGCCCGAAAAACCCTGGTTCGGCGGCTTTTCCGGCATCGAGATGGGCAAGGACGGCCGCTCCATGATCCTGCTCAGCGACCGGGCGCATCTGGTGAGGGCCCGGATCAATCGTACAGAGGGCAGGATCACCTCGGCGCGCGTCACCAAAAGACGCAGCCTGCGAGCCTCGACCGGGCGTATCCTGCAAGGGCGCATCGTCGACAGCGAAGGGCTGGCCATTGCCCCCGATGGCAGCCTTTATATCTCCTTCGAAGGGGTGTCGCGCGTGGCGCATCACCAGCGTGGAGGCAGCCGGGCGGAGGTTCTGCCCCGCCCCAACGCTTTCCGACAGATGCCCGCCAACAAGGCGTTGGAGGCGCTGGCCATAGACGGCGCCGGTCACCTCTACACCCTGCCGGAAAACGCCCCGGACAAGGACGGAAACCTGCCGGTCTGGAAGTGGGACGGCAGTGAATGGAGCCAGCCCTTCAGCCTGCCCCGGCGTGGAAGGTTCATGCCGGTGGGGGCGGATTTCGGCCCCGACGGGCGGTTCTACCTGCTGGAGCGGAACTTCCTGTTCTTCGGCTTCCGCAGCCGCCTGCGGCGCTGGGATATCACCGAGGACGGGCCGCAGAACGAAACCACCCTGCTGCAGACCGCGCTCGGCACCCACGATAATCTCGAAGGGGTGTCAATCTGGCGCGACGCAGCGGGGATCTTGCGCGCAACGATGGTCTCTGACGATAACTTCCTGTCAGTGCAGCGCACGGAACTGGTGGAATACAGCCTACCCGATTGACCCCGGCTGCTGCCGCATGCCACTGCGCGACAGGACGCGCCCGCAGCGTGCCCTGCACGCTGCCCGGCCCAACGGGCGGGGGGACATCTGTGATGTCTCACCGGCGGGCGGGAGCCTCCCCTGTCTTGCCAATAGCGTCAAAAAGGACTAACTGGCCCGATACTTAGCGCAATCGCCCTGCGCCGGGTACATTCCACAAGTCTCCGCTACCTTGTCAAAACGGACCAGTTACATGACACGTTCCTATTTTCCCGGCATTCTTGCCATGGCCGCCGTCGTTGTGGCCTCCAACATCCTGGTGCAATTCCTGTTCGGCCAATGGCTGACCTGGGGCGCCTTCACCTATCCTGTCGCCTTTCTCGTCACCGATGTGATGAACCGCGTCTACGGCAAGGGTCCGGCGCGCCGGGTGGTTCTGGCCGGTTTCGTCGTCGGGGTGATCTGCTCCCTGATCGGCACTCAGATCATGGGCGAATTCGGCCCGCTGGTGACCCTGCGCATCGCGATTGGCTCGGGCCTTGCCTTCCTCACCGCACAATTGCTGGATATCTCGGTCTTTTCCGCCCTGCGGGGTGGCAAATGGTGGCGTGCGCCGCTGGCCTCGACCCTGGTTGGCTCCAGCGTCGATACCGCGCTCTTCTTTTCCGTGGCCTTTTCCGGCACGCTCAGCTGGATCGAACCGGCCAATGACGTCTCCTGGGCCGGTGAAATGCTGCCGCTGCTGGGCAGCGGTCCGGTGGCGCCGCTCTGGGTCTCGCTTGCCCTGGCAGACTGGATGGTGAAACTGGCGCTGGCGCTGCTGGCGCTGATCCCCTTCCGGCTGATCGTCAAACGGCTCACTGCGGTCCCCACCCTGTAGGGATCGCCCAAAAGGGCCACCTGCCAAGAAATCAGACACGCTTCGCCGCCTTTTCCCGATTGCCGCAATTTTTGTTTGGCAGATCGGAAATTCCGTGCAACGCTCATTGGTAACGGAAACAGAAATGTAAAGGAGGTGATCCAGTGTCAAGAAAGGTATTGGAGCAAGGTGTTGGAACAACCGGAGGGTCCGCCTGCTGAGGCAGCCCTTTGCTGTGTGGTCCTATCGGCTGGCCTGCAAGATGCAGATCTAACCGACCCGACCTCCTGAAAACTTTCGAAGGGCCGTCCCGCAAGGGGCGGCCCTTTTACCTTGCCGCCTTTTACCTTGCTGCAAGCCGCTGTAGGCTCTGCCCGTTATGATACGGATCGACAACGATATCGCCCTGCAGGACTGGGAAATCACCGAAAGCTTCATCCGCGCCTCTGGGCCGGGTGGGCAGAACGTGAACAAGGTGGCCACCGCCGTCGAACTGCGCTTCGAAGCCGCGCGCTCGCCCTCGCTGACACCGGCGGTCAAGGCGCGCCTGAAACGTCTGGCCGGGCGGCGCTGGACCAAGGAAGGCGCCATTATCCTGCATTGCGACGAAACCCGCTCGCAGCAGCGCAACCGCGATATCGTGCGCGATAGGCTCGCTGATCTGGTGCGCCAGGCGCTGGTGGCCCCAAAACGGCGGATCGCCACCAAACCGACACGCGGCTCGGTGCGCCGCCGCCTGGAGGCCAAGAAACAGCGCGGCCAGATCAAGGCCGGCCGTGGCAAGATCGACCCGGACTGATCTCGCATTGCACCTGCCCAAATCGCTGTTAAAGCTATCAAAACGAGATTTGGGAGATAACGAATATGCGGCTTGCAGGAAAAACAGCGATTGTCACGGGTGGTGCCTCGGGATTTGGCGCGGGCATTGTAGAAAAGTTTCTGGCCGAAGGGGCCAAGGTGATGATTGCGGACATCAACGGGGATGCCGCAGCCGCCATGGCGGCGGATCTGGGCCCGAATGCCATCGCGCAGGCGGTCGACGTTGCGGACGGTGCATCGGTCCATGCCATGGCAGAGGCTGCGCTGACCGCCTTTGGCCAAGTGGACATTCTGGTCAACAATGCCGGCGTCACACATCTGCCGACCCCGCTGGATGAGGTGTCAGAGGAAGATTTCGACCGGGTGTTCAACGTGAACATGAAATCGGTCTATCTGACCGCCCGCGCCCTGGTGCCGCACATGAAGAGCCGCAAAACCGGCGCCATCCTCAATGTTGCCTCCACGGCTGGCGTGTCGCCGCGCCCCAACCTCAACTGGTATAATGCGTCAAAGGGCTGGATGATCACCGCGACCCGTACCATGGCGGTGGAGCTGGCGCCCAGCGGCGTACGCGTCAACGCGATCAACCCGGTGGCCGGTGAAACACCGCTGCTGAAATCCTTCATGGGCGAGGACACCCCCGAGGTGCGCGCCAAGTTCCTGTCGACCATCCCGCTGGGCCGGTTCTCCACGCCTGAGGACATGGGCAATGCCGCCTGTTTCCTGTGCTCGGACGAGGCCAGCATGGTCACCGGTGTCGCCATGGAAGTGGACGGCGGTCGCTGCATCTGACCCCGCGCAATCACCACTCGGAAACGACACGTCAGGAGAGCCGCCATGCGTCCCGGACCCCGCAACCTGATCACCGACGTGCCCGGCCTGCTGGTCGGCAATGCAGCGGATGATGACCTGAAATCAGGCACCACGGTGCTGACGGCCAAGGACGGCCTGACGGCCTCGGTCCATGTCATGGGCGGGGCCCCGGGGACGCGGGAAACCGATCTTCTGGCGCCCGACAAATCGGTCGCCAAGATCGACGCGCTGGTGCTGTCGGGCGGCTCGGCCTTTGGCCTCGATGCCTGTTCCGGTGTGGTGGATGCGCTGCGCGCGGCGGGCCGGGGGTTCCAACTCGGACCAGCGGTGATCCCGCTGGTGCCCGGCGCCATCATCTTTGACCTGCTGAACGGCGGCAACAAGGACTGGCAGGACAACCCCTATCGCGCCCTTGGCCGCGCTGCGTTCGAGGCCGCAGGGGAAGAGTTTGCCATCGGCACCGCCGGGGCAGGCACTGGCGCGCTCACCGCAATGGTCAAGGGCGGGCTTGGCTCGGCCTCCTTCGTGCTCGACAGCGGTGTCACCGTTGGCGCCCTTGTCGCGGCCAACCCGATGGGCGCCGTCACCACGCCGGGGGATCGCCATTTCTGGGCCGCCCCGTTTGAGGTCGATGACGAATTCGGCGGCCTAGGTCCGGATCCACGGGGCGGATTGGGTCAGGCGCTGAACAGCCGCAAGATGCAGACCATGCGGGCGCAGGCCGGGGCCGAACCAATCCCCGAGGAGCGCGGCAATACCACCATTGCCATCGTCGCCACCGACGCCGATCTGACCAAGGCGCAGTGCCAGCGCATGGCCACCGCCGCCCATGACGGCATTGGCCGCGCCACCGTTCCGGCCCATGCGCCGGGCGATGGCGATCTGGTCTTTGCCGCCACCACCGGCGCCCGCCCTCTGGCATCGCCCGAGGCCGAATTGGGCCAGATCGGCCATGCTGCGGCGCTGTGCCTCAGCCGCGCCATCGGTCGTGCAATCTATAACGCAGAGCCCGCCAACGGCGACCTTTTGCCCTGCTGGAGCGGTGCGTCCGGCACCCCGTCGCAGTAGCAAGATCACGCGAACTTGGGGCGGCGCGTCAAAACGTCCATTGACTATACGCCCCAAAGACCTCGTATTCCCTACAGCCAACTCAAATTGGAGCAAGCATATGAAACGTCTGATGTCCGCCGCCGTAATTGGCCTTCTCGCCGTCCCCGCCTTCGCCGAAGGCGATGCCGCCAAGGGCGAAAAGGGATTCAAGAAATGCAAATCCTGCCACATGGTCGTCTCGGACAGCGGCGAAACCATCGTCAAGGGCGGCAAGACCGGTCCGAACCTCTGGGGTGTCGCTGGTCGTCCGGCAGGCAGCTACGAAGGTTTCAAATACGGTAGTGACATGACCGCCGCCGGTGAAGCAGGCCTGGTCTGGACCGAAGAGAACTTTGTCGCCTTCACGCATGACCCCCGTGGCTTCCTGCGCGAATACCTGGACGACAGCGGTGCAAAATCGAAAATGTCCTTCAAGCTGAAAAAAGGCGGCGAAGACATCTATGCCTTCCTGGCCGAGCACGGACCCGCCGCCTCTGAATAAGCGATAGGCGCGGATTTAATCACTACAGGCCGCGGCCCAAGGGGCGCGGCCTTTCGCGTAATTGCGCTTGATCGTGTTTGCGAATAACGAATTGAAGATGCGGTGAGCGGACCCTTGTCCAAAGCCGCTGACGGGAATTGAAACGGACCTGAACCCGCGATGACTCATCCGATCCCGGCCTGGGTGAACGGCGAACTGACACCGGTTGAAAAGCTTGCGGCCCATGAACAAGGGCTGAAGCACAAGGCCGTGTCGGTCTTCGTGGTCAAAGGCACCGAAATCCTGATGCAGCGCCGCGCCATGGGCAAGTATCACACCCCCGGGCTGTGGGCGAACACCTGCTGCACCCATCCGATGTGGGACGAGGCCTCCTCTGCCTGCGCCGTGCGTCGCATGGGCGAAGAACTTGGCATTACCGGCCTTTACCCCGAATTCCGCCACCAGCTGGAATACCGCGCCGATGTCGGACACAGCATGATCGAACACGAGGTGGTCGATGTCTTTCTGGCCCATGCCCATCGGCCGCTGAACCTGGAGCCCAATCCGGACGAGGTGATGGACACGCGCTGGATCGACTATCACGACCTGATCGCAGAGGTGCAGCGCCACCCCGACCGGTTTACCCCTTGGCTGAAGATCTATCTTGGCAACTACGCCGATGTCATCTTTGGCCCCGATCTGATCATCGCCGCCCAGGATTGAGCCTGCACAGACCGGGGCCCGGGTCTGTGCCTTCGGGGTGAGTCAGCGCGCACTTGCTCTGATCAGATGAAGCATGTTTTCTAGGGCACCAGACCGAACAGGAGAAACGCGGAATGACCCTTCTCATCGCAGGTGGCGGTATTGCCGGCCTGACACTTGGATTGACGCTGCACCAGATCGGTGTGCCCTTTCACATCTGCGAATCCGCGCCCGAGCTGAAACCAATGGGGGTTGGCATCAACCTGCAACCCAATGCGGTGCGGGAACTCTTGGATCTGGGGCTGGAAAAGGAACTGGACGCCATCGGCGTGCGCACCCGGCAGCTGGGGTTCTACACCAAGCTGGGCAAGACGATCTGGGAAGAACCGCGTGGCATGGATGCAGGCTATGCCTGGCCGCAGTATTCGGTGCACCGCGGCGCCCTTCAGATGATGCTTTATGAGGCGCTGGTGGCCCGCGCCGGGGCAGAATGCATTTCGACCGGTGCCCGCGCCACCGGCTTTGAAACCACACCCGAGGGCGCCGTGCTTTTGCTCGACGATGGGCGGCGTCTTGGGGGACGGTTGCTGATTGCGGCCGACGGCATCCACTCGGCCCTGCGCAAACAGATGTACCCGAACGAAGGCGAGCCGATCTGGAACGGCCGGATCCTGTGGCGCGCCACGACGCAGGCCCCGGTCTGGAGCGGTGGCGGCGCCATGGTGATGATCGGCCACAACGCCCTGCGCATGGTGGCCTATCCGATTTCGGACCCCGGCAGCGACGGTCTGGCAACGATCAACTGGATCGCCGAGAAAAGCTTTGATCCGAGTGCCGCCTGGAAGAAGGAAGACTGGAACCGCGCGGCGGATATCGAGGATTTTGTCGGCGACTTCGAGGACTGGACATTCGACTGGATCGACGTACCCGGCCTGATCCGCGGCGCTGATGTGGTTTATGAATACCCGATGGTGGACCGCGATCCGTTGCCGAAATGGACCGACGGATCAGTGACGTTGATGGGCGATGCGGCGCATCCGACCTATCCTGTCGGCTCGAATGGGGCGAGCCAGGCCATTCTTGATGCCCGCCTGATCGGCGCCGAACTGCTGCGGCACGGGCTGACCCCTGCCGCGCTGGAAGCCTATGAGGCGGCGGTGCGCCCGCTGACCACCAACGTCGGCCTCGCCAACCGCAGCGCCGGCGGCCCGGATGCGGTGCTGCAGATGGTCGAGGATCTCTGCGGTGGCGATTTCGAGACCGTCGAGGATGTGATCCCCATGGAGGATCTGGCCGCCCATGCGGCGAAGTACAAATCCATCGCCGGCTTCAGCATCGAAGAGCTGAACGCCCGCCCCCGCACGATAGCCGAAGGCGCTCAGCTGGACTGAACCACCTCGACTGCGACAGGGGCGCTCCCGCCGCTTTCCCGTGTCATCAAAGATGACGCGGTCTGCGTTGGGCCCGGCGGCGCACGATGTGCGCCGCGACAGGTTTTGCTGAGAAGCGTTTCAGGGGCAGGTCTGCCCTGAAAGCACCTGTTCCAGTTTGGGACTGCGCCGAGTCGCCTCAAGGGTGCCCCCGCCTGCGGCGGGGCCGCTCGAGCGGCCCTTGACCCGAATCGGCGCGGGTTTGACCCGCAGGATCAGACGCCGATCACCGCCTGCACCGCCCGTTTCCAGCGACCGTAGGCGGCCTCTCTCTGGTCCGCCTCCATCGCGGGTGTGAACTGGCGATCCCGGGCCCAGGTTGCGGCAAAGCCGCTCTGGTCGGGATAAATACCGGCCTTCATGCCCGCCAGCCAGGCCGCGCCCAGCGCCGTGGTTTCCTGCATTACCGGCCGGTCGACCGGGGCCCCGAGGATGTCCGACAGGCTTTGCATGGTCCAGTCGCTGGCGCTCATCCCGCCATCGACGCGCAGGGTGACGCTGTCCTCGGCAGCCTCCTGCCAGTCGGCGCGCATCGCCTCCCACAGATCGCGGGTCTGATAGGCGACGCTTTGCAATGCGGCACGGGCGAATTCCGCCGGGCCGGAATTGCGGGTGAGACCAAACATGCCACCACGGCAATCCGGTTCCCAATAGGGCGCGCCGAGGCCAGTGAAGGCCGGCACCAGGATCACGTCCTGCCCGGGGTCTGCCGAGGCTGCCAGACCGCCGGTTTCCTGCGCCGAGCCGATGATGCCCAACCCGTCGCGCAGCCATTGCACCGCTGCGCCCGCGATAAAGATCGATCCTTCCAGCGCATAGGTCGGCTGGCCATCCAGCTGATAGGCGATGGTGGTCAGCATCCGGTTGCGGGATTCAACCGGTGTCGCGCCGGTATTGAGCAATGCAAAACAACCGGTGCCATAGGTGGATTTCATCATGCCGGGTTGGAAACAGGCCTGACCGATGGTGGCCGCCTGCTGATCCCCCGCCACGCCGAGGATCGGGATTTCAGCGCCGAAATGCTCGGCCGCAGCGATGCCGAAGTCTGCGGCGCAGTCCTTGACCTCGGGCAGCATCTGCATTGGCACATCCAGGACCTCACAGATCTCGGCGCTCCAGCCGCCTTCGCGGATGTCATACATCAGCGTGCGCGCAGCATTGGTGGCATCGGTCACATGGGCGGCGCCGCCGGTCAACCGCCAGATCAGGAAACTGTCCACGGTGCCGAACATCAGCTTGCCCTCGGCCGCGCGGCTGCGGGCGCCGGGCACAGTGTCGAGGATCCACTTGACCTTGGTGCCGGAAAAATAGGGATCAAGCAGCAGACCCGTCGTCTTGTGTACCAGATCGCCATGCCCGGCGGTCCGCAGCTCTTCGCAGATCGCCGAGGTGCGGCGGTCCTGCCAGACGATGGCCTTGTGGATGGGCTGGCCGGTTTCCCGGTCCCAGACCACCGTGGTTTCGCGCTGATTGGTGATGCCGATGGCGGTGATATCAGATGCCGAGATGCCCTGTTCCGAGATCACCCGGCGACAGACCTCCAGCGTGGAGGACCAGATTTCTTCGGGGTCGTGTTCCACCCAGCCGGCCTGCGGGAAATACTGCGGGAACTCCTGCTGCGCGGTATGGGCGACCTGCATGTCCCCGTCGAACAAAATCGCCCGCGTCGAGGTCGTGCCCTGGTCGATCGCCAGAATAAAACTCATCTCCTGCCCTCTCTCCTGTCTTCTGAGGGCAGACTTTAGACGCAAAAGTGTTAGCGCGACCAGACCCGACTAATCACTTAGTTGCGGAACCGCGATATTGTCGATCAGCCGCACCCCATCGAGCCATGCCGCCACCAGGAGCCGCGCGGGCCGGGTTGGGGTTTGCAGCGGTGCCAGAGTGTCAGCGCAGCGCAGGTCCAGATACTCGACCTCACCAAAACCCGCGGCCTGCAGGGCGGCGCGCGCCTCTGGCTCGATCTGGTCGAAGGTTTCCCCGGCAGCCAGTCGGTCCGCGCAGCCCGTCATGATGGGATAAAGCCGACCGGCCTTCTCCAAAGCCTCCACCGACAGGCGCATATTGCGCGAGGACATGGCAAGACCAGAGTCTTCGCGTACGGTGGGGCAGCCAACCACTTCGATCGGGATATCGAGATCCCGCGCCATGCGGCGCACCACCATCAGCTGCTGGAAATCCTTTTCGCCAAAAAACGCCTTGTGGGCGCCGGTCTGCAGGAACAGCTTGGCCACGACAGTGGCGACACCATCGAAATGTCCAGGCCGGAATGTGCCCTCCAGAACGTCTGTGATACCTTCGACCGAGACCGAGGTGGCATAGCCATCGGGATAGATCTGATCGGGGTCCGGAACATAGACCACATCGACATCAAACGGCGCGAGTTTTTCGGCATCCGCCCGTTCGGTGCGCGGGTATTTGGCCAGATCCTCGGGGCTGTTGAATTGCCGCGGGTTCACGAAAATGGTCACGATCACCCGGTCACAAGTAGCCTTGGCCGCCTCGACCAGCGACAGGTGCCCAGCGTGCAGGGCGCCCATGGTGGGCACGACGCCGACAACTTCACCCGCGCGGATCCAGGTGGCGTGTTGCGCGCGCAGGTCCGCAAGGCGGCGCAGAATAGGAACAGTCATTGTTTCGGTCAGTCCTTCTTGGCGCCGGGCGCCGCATCCGCGAAAACATGTTCAGCCGCCGGAAAACTGCGGCTGCGCACCTCGGTCGCGTATTCCTTGATCGCGGCCTCGGCCATGGGGCCAAGATCGGCGTAGCGTTTGACAAACTTCGGTTTGAAGGCGGCGAACATGCCCAGCATGTCATCCAGTACCAGAACCTGCCCGTCACAGCCTGCCGAGGCGCCGATACCAATGGTCGGAATGGCGATCTCTGCGGTGATCTGATCGGCCAGGACCTGCGGCACCTTTTCCAGCACCACGGCAAAGGCGCCAGCCTCGGCAACGGCGTGGGCATCGGCAATCACCGTCTCTGCCTGCTCATCGCGGCCCTGCACCTTGTACCCGCCCAGCGTGTTGATCGACTGCGGCGTCAGACCGATATGCGCCATCACCGGGATGCCGCGTTTGACAAGAAACCGGATGGTCTCGGCCATCTCGACCCCGCCTTCCAACTTGACCGCGCCAGCACCGGTTTCGCGCATCAGCCGCGCCGCATTGCCAAAGGCCTGTGCCGGGCCCTCCTCGTAGCTGCCAAAAGGCATGTCGATCACCATCAGCGCCCGTTTCAGCCCCCGCGCCACCGCCTGACCGTGCAGGACCATCATCTCCATGGTGACGCCCAGAGTCGAGGGCAGCCCATGCAGCACCATGCCGACACTATCCCCCACCAGAACGAAATCGCATGTGTCATCCATCAGCCCCGCCATCGGGGTGGTATAGGCTGTCAGGCTGACGATGGGATCCTGGCCCTTTCGGGCGCGGATATCTTCGGCCGTGATGGCCTTGGTCTGGAGGTTCGCGCTCATCTTCTTCCCACGTTGGTTTTGGGTTGCGGAGGGGTATCATTTCGCACCCGCAGCATCCAGTGCGCGAAATGTCTCCCCCCTTGTCTCTTTCTGCCGCAACGCCAAAACGCGACAGGCTCTTGATTAACACTGCAAAATCAGGACAGACTTCTGGCAAGCCCGCCAACAAGGGCGTGTTTCCAACATCAGGGAGTTTCAAAGTGACATTCAGATCCATCCTCTTTGCCGCCGGTTCCGCGCTGGCGCTGAGCACCGCAGCCGCCTGGGCCAAAGACAGCGTCACCATCGGTCTGCAGCTGGAACCGCCGCATCTGGACCCGACCAGCGCCGCTGCCGGGGCCATCGATCAGGTCCTCTACTCCAACGTCTTCGAAGGTCTGACCCGCTTTATGGGGGATGGCTCGGTTGTGCCGGGTCTCGCCAAAAGCTGGGACATTTCCGAGGACGGTCTGACCTATACATTCCACCTGCACGACGGCGTCACCTTCCATGACGGCACCAGCATGGACGCCGAAGACGTGAAATTCAGCCTGGACCGCGCCCGCGCCGAAGACAGCACAAATGCGCAAAAGGCGCTGTTCTCGGACATCGCAGATGTCACCGTGGTTGATCCGATGACCGTCAAAGTCACGCTGAGCCAGCCTAACGGCAGCCTGCTGTTCAATCTGGCCTGGGGCGATGCCGTGATCGTGGCGCCGGAAAGCATCGAGGACATCAAGACCGCGCCGATGGGCACCGGTGCCTTCAAATTCGCAGGCTGGGTGCAGGGCGACCGCATCGATCTGGAAAAGAACGCCGATTACTGGGGCACCCCCGCGAAACTGGACAAGGCCACCTTCAAGTTCATCTCGGACCCCACCGCCGCCTTTGCAGCCGTGATGGCCGAGGATGTCGATGCTTTTTCCGGCTTCCCCGCGCCCGAGAACCTGCCGCAGTTCGACGCCGATCCGCGGTTCCAGGTTCTGGTCGGTTCGACCGAGGGGGAAACCATCCTGTCGACCAACAACAAACAGGCGCCCTTTGACAATGTGAAGGTGCGCGAGGCGCTGGCCCATGCCATCGACCGTCAGGCCATCATCGATGGCGCCATGTTCGGCTATGGCACTCCGATCGGCACCCATTTTGCGCCGCACAACCCGGCCTATGTGGATCTGACCGGTCAGTCCGCCTTTGATCCGGAAAAGGCCAAGGCGCTGCTGGCCGAGGCCGGTCTGCCGGACGGATTTGAAACCACCCTGCACCTGCCGCCGCCCTCTTATGCCCGCCGTGGCGGTGAGATCATCGCCGCCCAGCTGGCAAATGTCGGCATCAAGGCCGAGATCATCAACGTGGAATGGGCGCAGTGGCTGGAAACCGTGTTCCGCGGCAAGAACTTTGGCCTGACCATCGTCAGCCATACCGAGCCGATGGACATCGGGATCTATGCCCGCCCGGAATACTACTTCCAGTATGACAATCCGGACTTCCAGCAGCTGATGACCGACCTGAACGGCACCACCGATCCCGATCAGCGGACCGCGATGCTGCAGCAGGCGCAACAGATCATCGCCGACGACTACGTCAACGGCTACCTGTTCCAGCTGGCTTCTCTCAGCGTGGCAAAGGCTGATCTTCAGGGTCTTTGGGCCAATGCGCCGACACAGGCGACCGATCTGACTGCTGTCAGTTGGGCCGAATAAGCCCTGCCAATCTGCCCCAACAAAGGGCGCGCTGCGGCGCGCCCTTTTTCATGCCCGCACCGTACTTTCACCTCTCCGTCGGCCAGCGGCTCGGACCAGACGGATTCGCATATCGAATCGTGAATGCCCTGAAGAAAAAATGGCTTTGATGTCTGCTGCTTAGCTCGGATTCCGCACGCTCCACGACGGCTGCGCGTTAGCCGCACAAAAGATGACCGAAATGGCAATTTTTCACGGCCAGATCACAAAAATAATAGCGCCAGTTTCACCCTCTGCGCTGCTTGCTCTGGACCGATCCCTCTGCTGATTCTAGCCTGTGTCACAATGATACAATATTCTTTCAAACGACTGCTTTCGCTGTGCCTCAGCCTAGCTGTGGCCTCTATCGTGATCTTCGCGGTGATCGAAATCGCGCCCGGCGATCCGGCGTCCTTCATGCTGGGCATCAACGCCCAGCCTGACACCGTGGCGGCCCTGCGCAGTGAGCTGGGGCTCGATGAATCGAAGCTGCACCGCTACCTGACCTGGATCGGCGGCATGCTGACCGGCGATTTCGGCACATCTTATACCTACCGCACCCCGGTGGCCGAGATGATCGCCGACCGGCTGTGGGTATCGCTGCCGCTGGCGCTTTATGCGCTGGCGCTGTCGACGCTGATCGCATTTCCCGCCGGGATCTATGCTGCTGCACGGCGTGGGAAACCCGGAGACATGGCGGTGATGGGCGCAACCCAGCTGGGCGTCGCCATTCCGAACTTCTGGTTTGCGATGCTGCTTGTGCTTGTCTTTGCCATCAACCTGCGCTGGTTCAGCGCCGGGGGCTTTGGCGGCTGGGAAAACGGAATCTGGGCCGGGATGAAATCCCTGACCCTGCCCGCCATCGCGCTAGCCCTGCCGCAGGCGGCCATTCTGGCGCGGGTGATGCGCTCCGCCCTGCTGGATATTCTGGGCGAGGACTTCATGCGCACCGCTCGTGCCAAGGGTCTGACCCGCAGGCAGGCGCTGTGGCGGCACGGGCTGCGCAACGCGATGATCCCGGTGCTGACCATCATCGGTCTGCAGTTTTCCTTTCTGCTGGCCGGGGCGATCATCATCGAACAGGTGTTCTACCTGCCCGGCCTTGGACGGCTGGTGTTCCAGGCGATTTCCTCCCGCGATCTGATCGTGGTGGAATCGGTGGTGATGCTTCTGGTCTTTGCCGTGATCACCGTGAACTTTCTGGTCGATCTGGCCTATGCGCTGGTCGATCCCCGGCTAAGGAGCCGTACATGAGCCGCAGTCTGTTCCTTGGCATATTCCTGTCCTCGCTGGTGCTGCTGGCGGCGCTGCTGTCGTTCGTCTGGACGCCCTTTGACCACACGGCGATGGCCATCCCGGACAAGTTGCAACGGCCGAACGCCGTGCACTGGCTGGGTACCGATCACTTCGGACGCGACATCTTTTCGATGATCATGGTGGGCGCGCGCACCTCGCTGGCGGTGGCGCTGGTGGCCGTCGGTATCGGCATGGCCATCGGCATCCCGCTGGGGCTAACGGCGGCGGCGCGCAAAGGCTCTGTTCTGGACGAGTTGATCATGCGCGGCAACGATCTGGTCTTTGCCTTCCCGTCGCTTGTGATCGCGATCCTGATCACCGCCATCTTTGGCCCCGGCGCCATCAACGCGATCATCGCCATCGGCATATTCAATATCCCGGTCTTCGCCCGCATCACACGGGGGGCGGCCCTGTCGCTCTGGCAGCGGGAATTCATTCTCGCGGCGCAGGTTGCGGGCAAAGGCGCAGCGCGGATTTCAGCCGAGCATATCCTGCCCAACGTGGCGAACCTGCTGATCGTGCAGGGCACCATCCAGTTCAGCCTTGGCATTCTGGCCGAAGCAGGCCTCAGCTATGTCGGCCTTGGCGCGCAGCCGCCGACCCCCAGCTGGGGACGCATGCTGGCGGATGCGCAAACCATGGTCAGCTTTGCCCCGCATCTCGCGATCATTCCCGGGTCGGCCATCGTGCTGACCGTGCTTGGCCTCAACCTGATGGGCGACGGGCTGCGCGACTGGCTGGACCCCAAACTGCGGGAGGCCCGCACATGACACCGCTTTCCCACATCTCCGCAATGGCCATGTGCCCGGCACAGCCGGGCCGCGCCCGACCCTCCCCCCGGGAGGGCGCATTGCGCCCAGCCAGGCTCGGGCGCTCCCCTTGGTGTGATCTTATGGAAGGACGCCAGACGTGAGCCTGCTGAATATCACCGACCTGTCGCTCTCCATCGGCAGCCACCCGATCCTGAAGAACGTGACCCTTTCGGTCGCTGCCGGAGAGATCGTCGCCGTCACCGGCGAAAGCGGCTCCGGGAAATCCATGACCGCCTTTTCCGTCATGCAACTGCTGCCCGAGCGGACCACAATCCAGGGGCAGATCCTGCTGGAAGACACCGATCTGACCCGGCAAAGCGAAGCGCAGATGTGTGCCCTACGCGGTCAATCTATTGGCATGGTCTTTCAGGAGCCTATGACCGCGCTCAACCCGGTCAGGACGATTGGCGATCAGGTGATGGAGACCATCCTGATCCACGGCGCCATGACGAAACAAGAGGCCGAACAACGCGCCCGCGACATGCTCGACCGGGTCGGTCTGCCTGCGGATCGCTTCCCGCTCAGCCGCTTCCCGCACGAGCTGTCCGGTGGTCAGCGCCAGCGGGTCGTCATCGCCATGGCCATCGCCCTGCGCCCGAAACTGCTGATCGCGGATGAACCGACAACTGCGCTGGACGTGACCACCCAGGCCCAGATCCTCGACCTGCTGAAGGATCTGGTGCAGGAATTCGGCATGGGGCTGCTGATCATCACCCATGATCTGGCCGTGGTGGCGGATCTGGCCGACCGGATCGTCGTCATGCGCCACGGCGAAGTGGTCGAAACCGGGGAAACCGATTGGCTGCTGCACAACATGAGCCACCCCTATACGCGGATGCTCTTCGCCGCCTCCTCGCATCAGGTCACCCTGCCAACGGCGCCGGAGCCGAAACCGCTGCTGGAGGTCAAGGGCGCCGTACGTGACTACCGCCTGCCGCGCAAATCACCCTTTGTCCCGCAGCAGCATTTCCGCGCCGTGAACGAGGTCTCCTTTACCCTCAACCGCGGCGAGCGGCTGGGCCTTGTCGGCGAGTCAGGATGCGGAAAATCGACCCTGACACGGGCAATTCTGGGGCTGGAGCCACTTCAGAGTGGTGAAATCCTGCTTGATGGGAAGCCGATTTCGGCCGGTCACGCGGCCGAGGCGCGCCGTAAGATGCAGGTGGTATTTCAGGATCCCTTTGGCAGCTTCAACCCGCGTCACCGGGTCGACCGGCTGATCACCGAACCCTTCTACAGCCAGCCCGATGCCCCCACCGGCAGCGCCCGCACCGATCTGATCGCGGAGACCCTGACCGCCGTCGGCCTGGGGCCGCAGGATGCAAACAAATACATTCACCAGTTCTCCGGCGGTCAGCGCCAGCGCATCGCCATTGCCCGCGCTCTGATCACCCGGCCCGAGCTGATCCTGTTCGACGAAGCGGTCTCGGCCCTTGATGTCTCTGTCCGTGCGCAAATCCTCGACCTGCTGGCCGAGCTGTGTGAGGCCTATGAGCTCACCTACCTGTTCATCAGTCACGATCTTTCGGTGGTGCGCACAATCACCGATCGCTGCCTGGTGATGCAGAAAGGCCAGATCGTCGAGGAAGGCGCCACCGAAGAGGTGCTGTCGGCGCCCCGGCATCCCTATACGCAGGCCCTGATTGCCGCCGCCCCTGTTCTGCCCGATCTGACGCAGGGAGCGGCATGAGCCTGACACTGTCCCTGATCCTGCCAAAGGAGCATGCGGTTCTGACCAGTGTTCTGGCGGGGTATTTCGAAGAAACCGCAAGCCAGGCCCGGATCGATCCGGGCGACAGGGCACGGCAGATGCTGCACCGCAAGGATGTCATCGCCTTCTGGGTGCTGAACGACGGGAAACGCATCGGCTTTGCCCTGGTTCTGAACCTGCCCGACGACCGGCGCGAGCTGTCCGAGTTTTCGATCTTTGCCCCGCATCGCCGCCATGGCTTTGGCCGGGTGGCGGCAGAGATCCTGTTTCAGGAGTTTCCGGGGCGCTGGCGGATGGGCATTTCGGCCCAGTCCCCGTCGGCCCTGGCCTTCTGGGGCACCTGTCTGAGCGTCCTGCCCGGGGTTACCGAGCTGCGCGAGGGCGCACCCTTTACCGAGTTGCAAAGCAAAAGCTATTCCTTCCAGATTACAGGACCCACTCATGACTGAAAAAAACAATATCTGGTTCGATCCCAGTTTCTGCCTGATCGGCGGCAGCTGGCAGGCCTCGGCAAGCGGGGAGACCCTGCCGTTGATCAATCCGTCGAACGGCAACGAACTGTGCCGGATCGCCCGTGGCGGCGCCAAGGACATCGACGCCGCCGTGCGGGCTGCCGAAGCGGCGCTAGACAGCGGTTGGGGCCAGATGCCCGCATTGGAGCGTGGCCGTATCCTGTGCCGCATCGGCCAGCTGGTGCTGGAGCGGGTGGATGAGCTGGCCGCGCTGGAAGCAATGGATGTCGGCAAACCCCTGACCCAGGCCCGTGCCGATGCTGTGGCGCTGGCGCGCTACTGCGAATTCTACGGCGGCGCTGCGGACAAGGTACACGGGGAGACCATTCCCTATCTGGACGGCTACACCGTCTATACGCTGCGCGAACCGCATGGGGTCACCGGACATATCGTGCCCTGGAACTACCCGATGCAGATCATCGGCCGCTCGGTTGGCGCAGCGCTGGCGATGGGCAATGCCTGCGTTCTGAAACCAGCCGAGGAAGCCTGCCTGACCGCGCTGGCCTTTGCCCAGCTGGCGCTGGATGCGGGCCTGCCCGACGGGGCGCTGAACGTGGTGCCGGGACTGGGCGCCGAAGCCGGCGCGGCTCTCACCGCGCATCCCGGCGTGCATCACATCTCTTTCACCGGCTCGGTGGCCACCGGCGCCCTGGTGCAGCAGGCCGCAGGCAAGAACGTGGTGCCGGTGACGCTGGAGCTTGGCGGGAAATCCCCGCAGCTGGTGTTTGACGATGCTGATCTGGATGCCGCGTTGCCGTTTCTGGTCAACGCGGGCATTCAGAACGCCGGCCAGACCTGTTCTGCCTCCTCGCGCATTCTGGTGCAGCGCGGCGTCTATGAAGAGGTCAAGACCCGCATGTCCGCCGCCTACGCAGAGCTGACCGTAGGACCGGCCCCGGAAGACCTGCGTCTGGGGCCGCTGATCTCGGCCCGGCAGAAGGAGATCGTCGAAGGCTTCCTGGCCAAGGGGTCGGATCTGACCGTGGCCGCGCAGGGGATTATCGTGGACGGCGCGCCCGAGGACGGTGCCTATGTGCGCCCGACCCTGTTTGCCGATGTGCCCGCCGATCACGCGCTGGCGCGGGAGGAAATCTTTGGCCCGGTGCAGGTGATGATCCCCTTTGACACCGAAGAGGAAGCCGTCGAGATCGCAAATTCCACCGACTACGGCCTCGTGGCCAGCGTCTGGAGCAGCGATGGCGCCCGCCAGATGCGGCTGGCAAAGAAGCTGCGTGCGGGTCAGGTCTTCCTCAACAACTATGGCGCCGGGGGCGGTGTGGAACTGCCCTTTGGCGGTGTCGGCAAATCCGGCCATGGCCGCGAGAAAGGCTTTGAAGCGCTTTATGGCTTCTCCCAGCTGAAAACCGTCGCTGCCTATCACGGTTGACACAGCCCAACAGAAGAGGTTTTGCGCTGCGCTTTGCGCATCGCGAGGCCGCAGGCCGCGCCTTCGGCGCGGCCTGCGGGGCCCAAGGGGAAGACTTGCATGTTCCATGCGAGCCTTCCGCGCGGGAGCCACCGCCTCCGTTAGAAGCGCTTCAGACGATGACGTCGATGCGTTCCTGTTCGCCCACGCCGAATACCCGCTTGTAACGGGCGACTTCATCCGCCGGTCCCATCGCCTTTTCGGGATTGTCCGACAGTTTCACCGTGGGGCGGCCATTGGCGCTGACCGCCTTGCAGACCAGCGAGAACGGCGCCAGCGCATCATCCGGTACCAGCCCGCGGAAATCATTGGTCAGCAAGGTGCCCCAGCCGAAGGACACCTTGACCCGGCCCGCGAACTGCGCGTGCAGCTCGGCGATCTTGTCCACGTCGAGCCCATCCGAAAAGATCACCCGTTTCTGTTTCGGATCCTCTCCGCGGTCCCGCCACCATTTGATCGCGACCTCGGCGCCCGCAGCGGGATCGCCGCTGTCGATGCGGATCCCGGTCCAACCCGCCAGCCAGTCCGGCGCGTGCTCCAAAAACCCCTTGGTGCCATAGGTGTCGGGCAGGATGATGCGCAGGTTGCCGTCGTGTTCATCATGCCAATCCGACAGCACATCATAGGGCGCGCGGGCCAGATCCTCATCCGTTTCGGCGAGGGCGGAATAGACCATCGGCAGCTCATGCGCATTGGTGCCGATCGCCTCGACCTCGCGACGCATGGCGATGAGGCAATTTGAGGTCCCGGTGAACTTCGGTCCCAGCCCCTCCATCATCGCCTGCACGCACCAGTCCTGCCACAGGAAGCCATGCCGCCGCCGGGTGCCGAAATCGGCAATCGACAGCCCGTCGATCTTGCGCAGGGCTTCGATCTTTTCCCACACGCGGGTCATGGCGCGGGCATAAAGGACCTGCAATTCGAACCGGCCCATGTCGTTCAGAACCGCGCGCGAACGCAGCTCCATCAGCACCGCCAACGCCGGGATCTCCCACAGCATGACCTCGTGCCATTTGCCTTCGAAGGTCAGCTCGTACTGATCACCCTTGCGCTCCAGATGATAGGGCGGCAGACGCAGGCCTTCGAACCACTCCATGAAATCGGGGCGGAACATCTGGCGTTTGCCGTAGAAGGTGTTGCCGCGCAGGAAGGTGCTTTCGCCGCGGGACAGCGACAGCGACCGGATGTGATCCAACTGTTCGCGCAGCTCGCCCTCGTCAATGAGCCGGGCCAGCGGCACCTGCGAAGACCGGTTGATCAGCGAAAAGGTGACCTGGGTGTCCGGCTTGCTGCGGAACACCGACTGGCACATCAGCAGCTTGTAAAAATCAGTATCAATCAATGACCGGATGATCGGATCGATCTTCCATTTGTGATTGTAGACGCGGGTTGCAATATCCACCGGCGGCCTCGCTCCGTTGTTTCACAACGTGATAGGGCAGGCCCACGCCCGGAGCAAGGAAATCAGCCTGCGCGCAGGTTGTGTCTGTGGCCCCCGTGGGTCAGCAGGACATCAATCAATTGTTTGCGGTTGATCGGTTTGGTGAGGAATTCGTCCATGCCCGCCGCCAGGCAATCGGCCTTGTCGGTGTCAAAGGCGTTGGCCGTCAGGGCGATGATCACCGGCTGGCGGATCTGCAACGCCCGGATTGCCCGGGTCGCTTCGAGACCGTCCATGACCGGCATGCTCATATCCATCAGGATGATATCGGGCTGAAAAGACTGGGTCAGTTCCAGCGCTCTGGCGCCATCCTCGGCCAGTTCGATCTCCACCGGGAAATCCTTGAGGAACTTCTGGACCAGGATCTGATTGACCTTGTTGTCCTCCGCCACCAGCAGACGCAATCCGTTCAGCGCCGCGGGCACCTCTTCGTCTACAACGGAGGCGCCGCAGGCCTGCTGGGCAGCGGCGGCAGGATCTTTCGCTTCCTGGAAGGGCAGGCGCACAGTGAAACAGGATCCCTGCCCCGGCTCAGATGCGACGGTGATTTCCCCGCCCATGGCCACTGCGAGGCGACGCGAGATGGCAAGCCCCAGGCCGGTGCCGCCAAAGCGGCGGCTGATGGCGGCGTCTGCCTGCGAGAACCGTTCGAAGATCTTGCTCAGCATGTCCTTGCTGATCCCGATCCCGGTGTCGGCGACATGTATGGTGATGTCCCGGCCGCTGTCGCTGTTTTCCGCCATCAGCGTGACCTTGACCTGGCCGGTCTCGGTGAACTTGATGGCGTTGCCAACCAGATTGGTCAGGATCTGGCCAAGCTTGCGGTCATCGCCATTCAGCAACGCCGGAACGGTATCATCGCACTCAAAGACCAGCTTCAGCCCCTTGGCATCGGCCTGCGACTTCAGCAGGCGGATGGTGTTTTCACAGCAGCGGCGGGCATTGAAATCCACGGCATCAAGGGACACCTCGCCCGAGTTCAGCTTGGACAGGTCGAGGACATCGTTGATCAGATCCAGCAACGTCCGGGCCGAGCTAAGGATGGTATCCGCATAGAGCTTCTGATCTTCATCCAGGTCGGTGTCTTCGAGCAGCTGCGCCATGCCGATCACCCCGTTCATGGGGGTGCGGATTTCGTGGCTCATGGTGGCAAGGAATTCGGATTTTGCCCGCGCGCCTTCCTCGGCGGCGAGGCGGGCCTTTTCCAGCTTGGCGGCGTATTCCTTGGACTCGGTGATATCGCGTTCTACCGCGATATAGGTGGTGACGGCGCCGGTATCGTCCCGCATCGGCACCTGATTGGTCTCCAGCCAGAGCGTTTTCCCGTCCCGCCGCTGGTTCAGCACCTGTACCCTGAAGGGCTCCTCCCTCTTGCGCCCTTCGACAATGACGTCAAGGCTCGCCGGGTCGGTGTCCGGGTGGTTCAGAAGATCACCGGGCTGACGGCCGATCGCCTCTTCCGCGCGCCATCCCGTGATCCGCGTGAAGGCATCGTTGACCCAGATGATATTGCCGGTCTTGTCCATCAGCATGACACTGTCATTGGCGTGACGGGCCACCAGCGCCAGCCGCTGGGTCTCAAGTTGCTGCGCATAAAGGCGCTGATAGGCGGTCTCCAACTCCTGCCGCTGAAGGGCCTGGGCCAGCAGGCTACTGCGGGTGCGGTGGAAACCGCGCGTGGTAAAGGTCAGCAGCCAAATCAGCGAGCCAAAGAACACCAAAAGCCCGGCGAAATGAAGCTGCGTGTCCGTGCTGCTGCCGCGCAGCACCGGCCCCCGCACGATAAGTATCAGGATAGGCGTCGCCGTATAGATCGCCAGACGGAAGAACACCGCGATCCGGTGGAAGGGAAACAGCAAGCCTGCGTTGATCGCCGCGCTGGTCAGCAGGGCAATGGAAAACAGCTGGTCATGCCGTTCCGAAAACTCCGGCGACCCTGCATCCACATAAACGGACCAGAGCGGCGCCGTGGCAGCGATGGCAACGCCAATCCCGTGAAGGGCTGCCGTCGCGGAACTGACGCTCCGCACCCGTTTTTCAGCGGCGGCATCCCGGCGCAGGCGATTGCGGGCCTGATGCAGATACCAGCAGTCCAAAAGGTCGGGGAGCATCGACGCCAGAAAGCTGAGAAGAGCGACAACAGGCAAGATGAGATAGGCCAGCGCAAGGGACACCAGCACCGCAAACACAAGGCGCGACTTGAAACCCTTGATGCGCCCTCTGGAATAGCGATCAAACAAGCCGGCCGAGCTATACTTCTGGTAGTGGCTTGTCAGCGGTCCATTACCAGACATGCGCTGCTCATTCATCGTCTATCCTTGCGCGTGTCAATCCGCTCTTTGAGTTAACGAAACTCCCTTTAAGAAACACTAAGCAGGTCCCTGGCCCAAATGGACACCCGCCTCCTGCATGTCCTTCAAGGCTGTATTGAGCGATCCCTCCAGATCGATGGCACGGCAGGCCGAGAGATCAACCCGGACATCAAATCCCAGCCGCGCGGCATCCAGCGCCGAGAAGGCAACGCAGAAATCCGTTGCCAGGCCTACCAGCGTCAGATCCATCAAGTCCCGATTGCGCAGGTATCCTTCAAGCCCGGTCGGCGTGGTCTTGTCGTTCTCGAAAAAGGCCGAATAGCTGTCCACTGCCGCACGAAACCCTTTACGGATGATCAGATCCCCGTCCTGCCGCAGATCCTTGTGAAAGGCAGCGCCGGGGGTACCCTGCACACAGTGATCGGGCCACAGAACCTGCGGTCCATAAGGCATCTCGACCAGGCCAAAGGCAGCTTCGCCCGGATGGCTGGAGGCAAAGGAGGAGTGTCCCGCCGGGTGCCAGTCCTGGGTCAGGATGACCGCATCATAGCGATCCATCATGGCGTTGATCGGAGCGGTGACCTCTTCGCCGCCGGCCACTGCAAGCGCACCACCAGAGCAAAAGTCATTCTGAACATCTATAACGATCAAAGCACTGGGCATGAAACTATCCTGTCTCGTTTCACAAGGCGTAGGGCGCAGCATCTGTTGCGTCAATCCCCGCGCCCACTGCGGGGCGAAGCATTCCGACATGCTGCCTGATCGGCAACGCGACCAATTACCACGCTGAAAAGCCGGGCCGTCACGACAGCCCGTCTTGCAGGATTTTCGGACTCTGGTGTAAAGGGCTGGCTATGTACACCATCGCTGCCTTGTATCACTTCACCCGTTTTTCCGACCCCGACGCTTTGCGGGGGCCGCTGCTGGATCTCTGCCTAAGACAGGAGGTCAAAGGCTCTCTGTTGCTGGCGCGTGAGGGGATCAACGGCACCATTGCCGGTCCGCGCGCCGGGATCGACGCCGTGCTGGCGCATATCCGCGCCCTGCCCGGATGCAGCGACCTGGAGTGGAAAGAAGCGACCGCCACCGATGCGCCCTTTGGACGGATGAAAGTCCGTCTGAAAAAAGAGATCGTGACCATGGGCCAGCCCGATGTGGACCCCAAGGCCCGCGTCGGCAACTACGTCGAGCCGGAAGACTGGAACGATCTGATCCGCTCGGACGATGTGGTGGTGATCGACACCCGCAATGACTACGAGGTGGCGATCGGCACCTTCGAAGGCGCGATCGACCCCGAAACCAGCAGTTTCCGGGAATTCCCCGCCTGGTGGGAGGCCAACAAGGACCGTTTCCACAACAAGCGGGTTGCGATGTTCTGCACCGGCGGGATCCGCTGCGAGAAGTCCACCAATTTCCTGCTAGGTCAGGGCGTAGAGGATGTCTACCACCTGAAAGGCGGCATCCTGCGCTATCTGGAAGAGGTTCCGGAACAGGACAGCAGCTGGCAGGGGGAGTGCTTTGTCTTCGACAACCGTGTCTCTGTCGGGCACGGGCTGAAGGAAGGTCCGCATGAGCTGTGCCACGGCTGTCGTCGCCCGCTGCTGCCCGAGGACAAGTCGCGCCCCGAGTACGAGGCCGGGGTCTCCTGTCATATGTGCATCCATGAGACCAGCGAGGCCGACAAAGCCCGGTTCCGGGAGCGGCAGAAGCAAATGCAACTGGCCCGGGCGCGCGGGGCGGATCATCTGGGCACGATTGCTCTTTAAGGTGGACCGTTCTGTAAACCTTCAGAAATAAGCCTTAAAGCAGAATAGTTTCCTTCACGATACCCCTCGTGGTGGAATTTTAATCTTGCATTCTCTTCACGACTTTTTCATTTTATTTAATTGTAGCCAGCGACTCCTATCAAGGCTTGCGTATTTCAAAGCTCGATCGCTGGTGCTTGTGCCATTTTGCACAGTCAATTTTAGAAATGTTGAGATGAGGTGATTTCGATGATCAATTGCTCAGCCGAGCTGCTGCACCGTCCAGAGGAAGCGGCCAATATTAAACTTGGAAAAGTATCGATCCCCAGCCTGTTCCGCGACCTGCCCGAAGCCGTCATCGTAGCGGATGAAAACCGCCGCATCGTCTGGGCCAACAATGCCGCGTTAAGCATGTTTGGCCACACCATCGATCAGATGGTCGGCCACAGCACCACCATTCTTTACCCCACTGAAGAAGGCTACCTGTCCGCAGGCGCGGCACATTTCAATCCATCCGGATCCGCAGAGCAACATAATTACGAAAGCAACTATTTGCGATCAAATGGAAAAACCTTTTTAGGCGAAACAACAGGCGGCCCAATTCGCGATTCCCGTGGCGTCGTTTTGGGGTATTTCGGTATTACCCGCGACATTTCAAAACCGCGCGCTTTTGACGAATTGCTCGCTAGGCTCTATCGGGTTTCTTCGGATCAAGAGCTTGAGACCAATGAAAAGATCCGTGAAATTCTCAAAATGGGCTGCGCCCATTTTCAAACGGATTCGGCTTTAGTTAGCTGGGTTCACGGCGAAGACTACACCGTGCTCTACAGCTATTCCCAGATCGCGGAAATCGAACGCGGCAGCCGGTTCAAGATCGCCGATTGCTGCTGCGCACGCGCGATGGAGGCCAATGGCCCGATTGCCTGCAGCTCAGCTCAAGAGGTCGGAGACGCACCCCACCCCTGTTACAGTCTGTTTGTTCTTGAAACCTATATCGGGGTACCGTTGGTGGTCGATGGCGAACGGTTCGGCACGGTCAACTTCACCTCATCAGAACCGCGCACGCCCTTTGAGAGCAGCGATCTGGAGCTGATCAAGATGTTTGCGGCCTGGATTGCCCAGCAGCTGAGCATCGAAAAGGCGACAAACCAGTTGATCGAAATCGGCTGATCGCCCGCCCTGCGACACGCAGGCTCGTCAGCCGACACATAGACCGGCTGACGGAACGCAATTCTGTGGATCAGAAATCCAGGTTTTCCACGCTCAGCGCGTTTTTCTGGATGAATTCGCGGCGCGGTTCGACCACATCCCCCATCAGCTTGGTGAACAGATCGTCGGCCTCGACCATGTCGTCCACGCGCACCTGCAACAGGGTGCGGGCGTCCGGGTCCAGCGTGGTTTCCCACAGCTGATCCGGGTTCATCTCGCCCAGCCCCTTGTAGCGCTGCAGCGACAGGCCTTTTTCACCCTCTTCCAGAATCGCCTTCAACAGCTCCAGCGGACCGTGGATCAGCTGGCTGCGCTCTTTGCGTACCAGCGTCGCGGTCTGGCCGTAGATCTCCTGCAAGCTTTGGGTAAAGCTGCCGGTCTTGCGCGCCTCACCCGAACGCAGCATCGGACCATCCAGCGTGCGGACCTCCTCAACGCCGCGCAGGATGCGGGCCAGACGGATACCGTGATCCTGGGTGATGCGGCCCTGCCAGCCCTTTTCATACTCCAGTGCAATCAGGTCGAGCCGCTTGGCAACCCTGTCGGCAACGCCCTGCAGGTCGGCATCCACCGCGCCGGGAACAAACGCACCTGCAACGGCGGCCTGCTCCAGAATATGGCGGGGGTAATGGGTCGGGAAGGCATCGATGACACGACGCAGCTGACGCGCCTCATCCACCACGCGGGCCAGATCCTGCCCGACGATTTCCTCGCCCGATCCCAGCTTCAGAACCGCGCCTTCAACGCCCTGATGGATCAGGTAATCATCCAGCGCCGCCTGATCCTTCAGGTAGACCTCGGATTTGCCACGGGCCACCTTATAAAGCGGCGGCTGGGCGATATAGAGATAGCCGCCCTCGATCAGCTCGGGCATCTGGCGATAGAAGAAGGTCAACAGAAGCGTCCGGATATGGGCGCCGTCCACGTCCGCATCGGTCATGATGACGATCTTGTGGTAGCGCAGTTTGGAGATGTCGAACTCATCCCGGCCAATACCGGTGCCCAGCGCCATCACAAGGTTGCCGATTTCCTGGCTTCCCAGCATCCGGTCGAAGCGCGCGCGCTCCACGTTCAGAATCTTACCGCGCAGGGGCAGGATTGCCTGCGTCTGGCGGTCACGACCCGTCTGAGCAGAACCCCCGGCGGAGTCACCCTCGACGAGGAAGACTTCGGTTTTCGAGGGGTCTTTCTCGGAACAGTCCTTCAGCTTGCCGGCGAGGAAGTTCACATCCATTGCCGTCTTGCGCCGGGTCAGCTCGCGCGCCTTGCGGGCGGCTTCGCGGGCCAGGGCGGCTTCGATGATCTTGCCGACGATTTCCTTGGCCTGGGTCGGGTTTTCCTCGAACCACTCGGCCAGTTTCTCGTTCACCAGACTTTCCACCACCGGGCGAACCTCGGAGGAGACCAGTTTGTCTTTGGTCTGAGAGGAGAACTTGGGATCCGGCACCTTGACCGACAACACACAGGTCAGACCTTCGCGGGCGTCGTCACCGGTGAAAGAGACCTTCTCCTTCTTGGCGATCCCGGAAGATTGCGCGTAGTTGTTGATGGTCCGCGTCAGCGCACCGCGGAAGCCCGCCACATGGGTACCGCCATCGCGCTGGGGAATGTTGTTTGTAAAGGGCAGCACGGTTTCATGGTAGCTGTCGTTCCACCACATCGCCACTTCGACGCCGATGTCGTCCTTTTCACCCACGATATAGATCGGGGCATCCATGACCGGGCTTTTCGACCGGTCGAGATACTTGACGAATTCCTTCACACCGCCTTCGTAGAACAGCTCAGTCTCAAGCCGCTCGGCCGGGCGTTCATCGATCAGGATGATCCGCACACCAGAGTTGAGGAAGGCAAGTTCCCGCAGACGCTTTTCCAGCGTTTCAAAGGAGTATTCGAGGTTCGAGAACGTGTCGGTCGACGCCAGGAAGCGGACCTCGGTGCCGGTACGGTCACCGCAGTCGCCCACGACCTCAAGGTGCTTGGCCGTGTCGCCGCGCTCGAACCGCGCGATGTGCTCCTTGCCATTGCGCCAGATGCGCAGCTCCAGCCAGTCGGACAGGGCGTTCACAACCGAAACACCCACGCCGTGCAGACCGCCAGAGACCTTGTAGGAGTTGCTATCGAATTTGCCGCCCGCGTGCAGCTGAGTCATGATGACCTCGGCCGCCGAGACGCCTTCTTCGGCGTGGATATCCACCGGAATGCCGCGACCGTTGTCGCTGACAGAAACACTGGAATCGGCGTGAATTTTCACCGTCACGGCGTCCGCGTGGCCCGCCAGTGCCTCGTCGATGCCATTGTCGACGACCTCATACACCATATGGTGCAGGCCCGATCCATCGTCGGTGTCCCCGATATACATGCCGGGGCGTTTGCGAACCGCCTCCAAGCCTTTGAGAACTTTGATGGAATCCGCACCGTATTCGGCGGGGGCGTGCTCGTTTCCGGACATTCGCGCGTTCCTGTTTTTGCTTTCAGATTTTATACGCAGTCCGGGGGGGAATGTCACGCGCACGCGCCCCTTTTATTCTTGGATTCAAGCGGCTTTTGCCCCCAGACCGGCGACTTTTTGCAGCCACCCCTCGACCTTCTTGCCCTTGGCATCCGTGGCAGGCGCAAAGGAGGAGAACCGGGTCGGCTTCACACCGACAAAGCCAAGGATCTGGCGGCTGATGATTTTCTTGATCGCATTGCTGTAAATCAGCCTCAGCAGCAGTGGGGGCGTGTCCGATGTCAGCAGCACCCGGGCGGTCTTGCCGGTCAGCATCGGTGCCGGAACTCCCATCATGTTGGGGTTGCGCGTGTCAAACGTCCGACCCGGAAGTAGCGCGCGATCAAAGACGCCTTTCAGCTTGGCCGGGATCGCACCCCACCACAGCGGCGTTGCCACCACCACGTGATCGGCCCACTCCAGATCTGCAAGGAAGGCTTCCAGATCCGGCTCCAGCGGCTTGGGGTTCTTATAACCGCCCTGCCCGTAATCCATGTCGAACTGCATAGCAGAGATATCGTGATAGCGCACCGTGTGACCCTTGGCCTTGGCCGAGGCGGCATAGGTATCGCACAGCGATTTCGACAGCGAGGTTTCACCGGGGTGACCATTCAGGACGATGATTTTCTTGGTGGACATCTGACACTTCCTACAACTAAATTGACCTTGGTCAGTTTATTGACTCAATAAATGACCCTGGTCAATATTTAAATTGACCAGGGTCACATTTTCTTGATGAGGACGCAGATGCCGCGACAGCCCCAGAAACGCCGACTAGAAACCCGTGCCAAACTGCTGGAGGTCACAGCCGAGCTTGTTGCGACCGAAGGTTACAGCGGTCTCAAGGTTGAAGACGTTGTAAACCGCGCAGGCGTGGCCAAGGGCACGCTGTTTTCCCACTTCCGAGACAAGGACGGACTGCTCGCGGTGCTGATCGGGGCCGAGGTGATGCGCCATCTTGACCAGATGGAGGAAAAGGGGGCGCCAGACAGCCGCGAGGCCCTGCTGGAACATATCGCACCCCTGCTGGAGTATGTGGCCGGAGACCGGGTGATCTTTGATCTGCTGCTGCGTTATTCAGGATCCACCGGCACCGAAACGGATGAGGTCGTGACCGAAGGCTTCTACCGCCAGATCGCCATCTGGGGCGGTTGGATCGCGCAGCTGCAACAGGCAGGACTGGTGCGCGACGATTACCCGGCGCAATTCCTGGCCGAAGGCATTCAGGCCTTTCTCAATCAGGTGATCGCGATCTGGTTCTGCATGTCCAGTCCCAACGAACAGACCCCACTGGATGCGCTGCGCCCATTTCTAGAGGCCTGGTTGGCGCCGCAGGCCTGACCCGGGGCCAACAAGGCGTCAGGAAAAGGGAATGATCAGCCCGACGCAGATCAAGAGGCCGCCGGACACCAGGTTGACCTTCTTCAACGCCGATGGCGACGACAGCAACGCCCGCAACCGGTGCACCAGCGCCGCCAGTATCAGGTTACCCATCAGCGGCACCAGAAAGGACAGCGTCACGATCACTGCCACATCCACCTTCGTGACCGCAGACAGATCAAAGAACCCCGGCAGCAGCCCCATGTAGAACAGGATCGCCTTGGGGTTGCCCAGAATAACGGCAATCCCGGCCATGAACCCAGCCCAGGTGCCGGGCCGGAGCAGCGCGCTATTTTCCTGAATGCGCGCGCCCGCGTGGCGGATCAGGGTGATGCCCATGAACAGGAACATCAGGCAGGCGACCCAGCGCAGGACGGTCATGATGCCTGCAAATTCGGACACCAGCCAGGACATGCCCGCCACCGCCACCAGCGGCCACAGAATATCGCCGCAAGCCACTCCCAACGCCAGTGGCCAGGCAGCATGAAACCCGCCGGACACCGCCCGCGCCAGCAGCGCCAGCCAGACCGGACCCGGGGTGAGGAACAGAACGAACAGCCCGCCCGCATAAAGCACCAGATCCCAGATCGACAGGGTCATGACCGCACCTCTACCTTTGATCCGCCTGCGCCCTCGGTGATTTCCAGCATCTGGGCGCGACCACCCATTTCTGCAAACAGCTCTGCCTCGGTCCCTGTCATCCAGGCCTGCGCCCCCAGCGCACAGATCTCATCATAAAGCGCGGCGCGGCGGGCCGCGTCCAGATGCGCTGCGACCTCGTCCAACAACACGATCGGCGGCGCCCCTTCGCGCCCAGCAAGCGCACGGGCATTGGCGAGAATCAGCGACACCAGCAGCGCCTTCTGCTCTCCGGTGGAGCAATCGCGGGCCGGTACGCCCTTGGCCGCATAGGTCCCGATCAGATCGGTGCGATGGGGGCCTACCAGCGTGCGCCCCGCCGCCAGATCACGGAACCGGCTTTCGGCCAGCGCCTCGCGCAGGTCCTCTGCGCTTGCGGGCATGGCGCCTTCGGTCTGGATCAACTCCAGTTCAGCCACGGGAAAGGCGGTTTCGGCGGCCGCCTGCGCCTCTTGCAGCAGCGACACCGCCGCAATCCGCGCGGCGCTGATGCGGTGGCCCGTTTCAGCCATCTGCGTTTCCAGCACCCGGTACCAGGCCGGATCGCGGTTCTGATCTTTCAGCAGGCGGTTGCGTTCGCGCATCGCCTTTTCGTAGGCCAGCGTCGCCTCGGCATGGGAGGGGTCAAAGCTGAGCACGATGCGATCCAGAAACCGGCGACGGCCCTCGGCGGCTTCGATCCACAGGCGGTCCATCGCAGGGATCAGCCAGACCACGCGGCAGATCTGCCCCAGTGCGATCTGGTTGGAGGCCTTGTTGTCGATCCTGACCTGCCGGGCGTTGCCGCCTTCGGACCAGGTTTCCACCTCGTAGGACTGTGTGGGGGCCTGCAGAGTCGCCTTCAATTTCCACCCCAGCGCCTCTGGGCGGCGGGTCATTTCCGCAGCGCTGGCGCGGCGCAGGCCGCGGCCCGGGGAAAACAGCGATACTGCCTCAAGGATATTGGTCTTACCCGCCCCATTTGGCCCGAACAGCGCCACGGGCCGCCCATCCAAATGCAGTTCCGCCCGCAAATGCGAGCGGAAGTGAGACATGGTCAACTCTGTCAGGGCAAGCACTTAGGGCGCCCCTTTCCTGATAGTGAGAACCCTATGCCGGGTCCGTAGCGCCGGATCCGTGCCGTCAGACGCGCATCGGCATGACGACGTAAACCGCGCTTTCGTCATTGCCTTCGCGCATCAGGGTCGGATCGCCGGAGGAGTTGAACAGGAACACCGCGTTTTCCCGGTCCACCTGGCTGGCGATCTCCAAGAGATACTTGGCGTTAAAGCCGATTTCCAGGCGCTCGTCGCTGTAGGCAACCGCCAGCTCTTCCTCGGCTGCGCCGCTGTCGGGCGCGTTGACCGACAGGATCAGGCGATCTTCTTCCAGCTGCAGCTTGACCGCGCGGGAACGTTCCGAAGAGACGGTGGCGACCCGGTCCACAGCCTTGGCGAATTCGGCTGCATCCACTTCCAGACGGCGGGTGTTCCCCACCGGAATGACGCGGGTGTAATCCGGGAAGGTGCCGTCGATTACCTTGGAGGTCAGGGTGATATTCGGCGTGGCAAAGCGGACCTTGGTTTCGGAGACCGAAACGGCGATGTCCATCTCGTCATCGTCCAGCAGCTTGCGCAGCTCACCCACGGTTTTACGCGGCACGATCACGCCCGGCATATCCTCGGCGCCCATCGGCAGCGGCGCATCGATCCGCGCCAGACGGTGACCATCGGTCGCCACGCAGCGCAGTGCCTTGCCGCCTTCGGAGCTGTCGGCCACATGCATGTAGACACCGTTCAGGTAGTAGCGCGTCTCTTCGGTCGAAATCGCAAATTTCGACTTGTCGAACAGGCGACGCAGCATGGCCGCGTTGGCGGTGAAATTCGAATGATACTCGGACGAGGCCATTACCGGGAAATCTTCGCGCGGCAGGGTCGCCAGCGAGAAGTTCGACCGGCCTGCCTCGACCGTCAGGCGGCCTGTGGCGGCATCGGCCGTCAGGGTCACGAGCGCGCCATCGGGCAGTTTGCGCACAATTTCATGCAGGGTGGTCGCAGCCACGGTGGTCGCCCCGGCGCGCTCAACCTGCGCGGGGGCCTTGTCGACCACTTCGATGTCCAGATCGGTGGCGCGGAACTGGGCGGTATCGCCCTCGGCTTCGATCAGCACATTGGCGAGGATCGGAATGGTGTTACGCCGCTCTACGACCGATTGTGCCTGGGCCACAGCCTTGAGAAGCGTGCCGCGTTCGATGCTGATCTTCATGTCCCTTGTCCTTTTTGTCTTGCCTCAGGCAGTGGCCGGGATAAGCAAATTAGCGGTTTACCCCTGCCATACAAGGCTTTTTATCGACTTCTCCAAGGGAAAGGAGGCAGCGTCAAGGGGCCTGTGATCGGCAGGGCGCAGAACACCGTCAAACGTTGCCCGCTGGCATACAAATGGCATCCCGGTCCTGCATGGAAAAACGGCCCCGGATTGCCGGGGCCGCATTGTCACGTCTCGGTCGGATCGCGCTTATGCCTCCAGGGAGCGGCGCAGCATTTCGACGTCTTCGGCGATCTGGCCGTCGGTCGTCTTCAGCTCTTCAATCCGTTTGACACCATGCATCACGGTTGTGTGGTCGCGCCCGCCAAAACGGCGGCCGATTTCCGGCAGCGACCGGCTGGTCAACTGCTTGCACAGATACATCGCCACCTGCCGCGGCCGCGCATAGGAGCGCAGACGCTTGGGGCCGATGATGTCCGACATGCGGATGTTGTAATATTCCGACACCTTGCGCTGGATCTCTTCGACGGTGATTTTACGTTCCGAGGCGCGCAGCACATCGGCCAGACAGTCCTGTGTCAGATCCATGTCGATCTCGCGCCCAACGAGCGAGGCAAAGGCGAAGAGACGAGTCAGAGCGCCTTCGAGAACACGCACGTTGGTCGAGATGCGATGCGCCAGGAATTCAAGCACGCCATCAGCGATTTCAAGGCCCGGATAGGTTTCGCGGTGCTGCTGCACCTTGGTCTGAAGGATGCCGAGACGCAGTTCGTAATCGGTGGGGTGCAGATCCACCACCAGACCACATTGCAGACGCGATTTCACGCGGTCCTCAAGATCCTTGATCTCACCCGGGGCACGGTCCGCCGAAATGATGATCTGCTTGTTCTGGTCCACCAGCGCATTGAAGGTATGGAAGAATTCTTCCTGCGTGGAATCCTTGCCCGCAATGAATTGCACGTCATCCACCATCAGCACGTCGACCGAGCGGAACAGGTGTTTGAAGTCCATCATCTTGCGTTCGCGCAGCGCCTGCACAAAGCGGTACATGAACTGTTCCGCCGACAAGTAGAGCACGTTCAGCTGCGGGTTCTGTTCTTTCAGCTCCCAGGCGATGGCGTGCATCAGGTGGGTTTTACCCAGGCCAACACCGCCATAGAGCACCAGCGGATTGAAAGTCACCGGACCGCCCTCGGCCACGCGGCGCGCAGCGGCATGGGCCAGTTCGTTCGGCTTTCCGACAACAAAGCTGTCAAAGGTGAACCGCGGATCCAGCGGTGCCGCCTGCAAGGCATCCAGCCCGTCACGCGACGACGAAGACGACGCAGCCGCATCCTCGGTCCGCGCAGCAGCGCCTGCCTGAGCAGTACTCGCCTCGGCCATTTCGGCAAAGGGTTCAGCGGCCCGTTCCGTCTGCCGCACCGGGCGGGCAGGTGAGTTGGCAGCCACCTTAAACGCAAGCCGCTGTACCGATTCACCGGACATGCTGAGCTCGTGCAGAATCAGATCTGCAAAGTTCTGGCTGACATAGTTCCCCATGAAGTTCGTCGGCACATGAAAGACCGCGACGCCTTCATCGACCGAACTGAATTCAAGCGGCTCGATCCAGGTGGTGAAATTGTTTTGACCGACTGTCTTGAGCAATCGTTGTCTGAGCTGTCCCCATTTTTCTTCCGTCATGCTACGCCTCACGCGTCCCCAAAAGCAGCGGCCATTTTCGACCTATCGTTTCATCAAGCCTCCCCGTCCGGAGGCGCGTTCACACACAGGACATTCGGTGCGTGCCGGTCAGACCAGACGCAGTACCCATGTCGGGCGGTACGGATCCTGAAACACACACAAAATCCTTCGACCGCCGCACAACACGCGTTGAGTCGATATGCACCAAAATCGAAACAAGACCATGTGCCAGATCATCTGGCACGGCTCTGGTATCAGACCACTGCGATCTGGCATGACCGCAATATATCTGAGCCCTGGAAGTGATCTTAATGCCCGTTAAGATCACCGCGAGCAGCCTGTCCCCCAGCGAGTGAATCGCTGTATTAGTGGTAGCAATTTGTGGGGGGAAGCGGCAACGAAACTATGATGTTGACTCGTGCTTTAGCCGCAAAGAATCTCTCGCGCCTGCAGCACTGGCTTAAGAAGCGATCAAAAAAGAAAGGCACCGCAAATCGCGATGCCTTCCGTAAAAAACCCACCAATGGCAGATTTCAGATTTCTTAAGATTTAACCCAGCGCTTTGACGCGGGCGGCCAGGCGGGACACTTTCCGCGAGGCGGTGTTCTTGTGGTAGACGCCTTTGGTCACGCCGCGCATCAGTTCGGGCTGGGCTGCGCGCAGAGCTGCGGTTGCTGCCTCTTTGTCGCCGGATGCGATTGCTTCTTCAACTTTACGCAGGAAGGTACGGATGCGCGAACGACGGGCTTTGTTTACAGCAAAACGCTTTTCGTTCTGACGGGCGCGTTTTTTTGCCTGGGGCGAATTTGCCATGGTGTCTGACCTTTGTATCGAGTTCGTGTTTTTCAATAGACGCAATGCCAGCCGAACCCGGATCCGACCACCGGTGTGATTCTAGCCTAGGCGGGCTGCACGCGCATGTATGGCGGAGGTCTATACAGAGGCTGCCGAACCTTGGCAAGGCCAATAGACACGAGGCCGGTTTTCAAAAAGAAAGGGCAGGCCGCGCCTGCCCTTTCGCGTTCATATCGGTACGGCTGGCTTACTTGTCCCGGAACTGCGCTTCGCGCTTTTCAAGGAAGGCCGCCATGCCTTCTTTCTGATCTTCGGTGGCGAACATCGAATGGAAGACGCGGCGCTCGAACAGCATGCCTTCGCTCAGCGGCAGCTCGTAAGAGCGGTTCACGGTTTCCTTGACGGCCATCGCGGTCAGCAGGGATTTCTCGGCGATCTTCTGGGCTGCGCCCATCGCTTCTTCGATCAGCTTCTTGCCGGGCACAACGCGCGACACCAGACCGGCGCGCTCAGCTTCTTCGGCGGTCATGAAACGACCGGTCAGGTTCATGTCCATGGATTTGGATTTGCCCACGAAACGCGTCAGACGCTGGGTACCGCCGATACCGGCGATGACGCCGAGGTTGATTTCGGGCTGACCGAACTTGGCCGAATCTGCCGCGATGATGAAATCGCAGAGCATCGCCAGCTCGCAGCCACCGCCCAGCGCATAGCCGGATACCGCGGCAATGATCGGCTTGCGGACGGCCGTGATGCGATCGTTCACAAAAGCAAAGAGATTGGTCGAGAACACCTCGGTGAAGCTCATCGAAGACATCTCTTTGATGTCGGCGCCTGCGGCAAATGCCTTTTCCGAACCGGTCAGAACGATGCAGCGCACCTTATCGCTGGCGTCGGCCTCTTCCAGGGCGGCGCAGAGTTCAGTCAGCAGCTCTTGATTGAGCGCGTTCAACGCTTCGGGTCGGTTCAGCTTGATGAGGCAAACGTGGTCCTTCACTTCGACGTTGATCGTCTCATAGGCCATGGGTATCGCTTTCGATTGTTCCGTTCAGAAACGAGTCATTATCACGAGACATATCTCGTTCAAGCTATCTTTGGCACTTGCCACAGTAGAAAGACGATCGCCCGGATTGGGTGATTCTCGCAATGGTTCCGCCGCATCCCTCCCGCCGACACGGCTCTCCCTCGCGGCCGTAGACATCAAAGGTATGCTGAAAATATCCAAGTTCTCCATTGGCTTGTCGGAAATCTTTCAGCGAGGAGCCACCGGCGCGAATGGCATCTTCCAACACGGTGCGGATGATCGGCACCAGCGCCGCCACGCGCGGCGCGGCAATCTGCCCTGCCTTTCTTTTGGGCGAGATCCCGGCTCGGAACAGCGTTTCGCAGACGTAGATATTGCCCAGACCGGCGATGATTCCCTGATCCAGAAGCGCCGATTTCACCGGCGTGTTGCGTCCTTTGAAGGCAGCGGTCAGGTGATCTTCGTGGAAATCATTGCCAAGCGGCTCAGGCCCCAGCACCGACAGCAGCTTGTGCTGCTCTGCCGTGGAGGTCTCCAAGAGATCCATCGCCCCAAACCGGCGCGGGTCGTTGAAGGTGATGCGCGCGCCATTGTCCATGTCCAGCACCACATGGTCGTGCTTCTGGGCCTGCGGATGTTCATGCACGAAACGCCCCAGCGGATCCCCCGACACCGTCATGCGGCCCGACATGCCCAGATGCACCAGCAGGGTCTCCCCCGTATCGAGGTCGGCCAGGATGTATTTCGACCGGCGTCTCAGTGCATTGACCCGGGCTCCGGTCAACCTCTCCGCCATGCGATCGGGGAAGGGCCAGCGCAGATCCGGGCGGTTCACTGCGGCCCGCGTTATCACCGCGCCTTCCATTGCAGGCGCCAAACCTTGGCGCACCGTCTCGACCTCTGGCAATTCTGGCATTACATCGCTCCTGACACTTTAGATGCATGGGCCGCATTGTGCCCGACCGCAAGCGCCCTATAACTGGGACGAACCTAGGAAAACGGCAAGCCGCATGAGCGATACAAACGACACCACAACCCATTTCGGCTTTGAAACCGTTCCCGAGCGGGAAAAGGCGGGCCGCGTGCAGGGCGTCTTCAACTCTGTTGCCTCGAAATACGACGTGATGAACGACGTGATGAGCGTCGGCATCCACCGCATCTGGAAGGATGCGATGATGGACTGGCTGGCGCCGCGCCCCGGTCAGCGTCTTCTGGACGTGGCAGGCGGCACCGGCGACATTTCCTTCCGCTTCCTGAAACGCGCCGGGCACGGGCATTCCACCGTGCTGGACCTGACCCAGCCAATGCTGGAGGAAGGCCGTATGCGCGCAGAAGCCGCCCAGATGGCCGACAGCCTGGATTGGGTCACAGGCGATGCCATGGCGCTGCCGTTCAAGGACAATACCTTTGACGTCTACACGATCTCCTTCGGGATCCGGAACGTCACCCGCCCGCAAAAGGCACTGGAGGAGGCCTACCGCGTGTTGAAACCCGGTGGCCGCCTGATGGTGCTGGAATTCTCGCAGCTCCCGAATGACGGCATGCAGAAGCTTTATGATCTATACAGCTTCAACGTCATCCCCCGGATGGGCAAGCTGATCGCCAATGACTACGACAGCTATCAGTATCTGGTCGAATCGATCCGCAAATTCCCCGACCAAGAGACCTTCCTGCAAATGGTGAAGGACGCCGGGTTCGCAAACGCCAAATACCGCAACCTGTCGCTGGGCATCGCGGCGCTGCACTCCGGCTGGAAGATCTGATCCATGCGCGGTCCCCACAACATTATCCGCCTGATCCGCACCGGCGCCACGCTGGAGCGTACCGGCGCCATGAACGTGGTTCTGGATGCCTTCGAGGCGCCCAAACCCCTGCGCATTCTGGCCCATACCCTGGGTTGGCCGTTCAAGTGGCTGGGCTACAAGGGCGATCCCAAGATGCCGCCCGCCACACGCGCCCTAACCGCACTGGGGCCCGCCTACATCAAGTTCGGACAGGTCCTGTCCACCCGCCCCGATGTGGTGGGTGAGGATCTGGCTCAGCAGTTGCGCGTCCTGCAGGACAAGCTGCCCCCCTTCCCACGCGAAGTTGCGATGGCCGAAGTGGCAAAGGAGCTGAGCCGCCCGGTGGATGAGGTCTTTTCCGAGTTCAGCGAACCCATCGCAGCCGCCTCGATTGCGCAGGTACACCGTGCGCGACTGGCTGATAGCGGCGAATTTGTCGCCGTAAAGGTGCTGCGCCCCGGCATCGAGCGCGCCTTCAAGAAGGACGTGGACGCCTTCTATTTCGCGGCCCGCATCGTGGATCTCTTTGCCCCCGGCGCGCGGCGCCTGCGCCCCATCGATGTGATCGAGCATTTCGACGGCGTGGTTCAGGGCGAGTTGGACCTGCGCCTGGAAAGTGCTGCAGCCTCGGAATTTGCCGCCAATACCGGCCAGGACGAAGGGTTCACCCTGCCGCAGGTGCAGTGGAACCATTCGGCGCGCCGGGTGATGACGCTGGGCTGGGCCGACGGGGTGCCGCTGGGTGACAATGACGCCATCGATGCGGCGGGCCACGACAGGCAGGTACTGGGCGCACGGGTGCTGACCCTGTTCCTGCAACACGCCCTGCGCGATGGCTTCTTCCACGCCGACATGCACCAAGGCAACCTGAAGGTCGCCGCCAATGGCGATATCATCGCCTATGATTTCGGGATCATGGGGCACATCGACGAATACACCCGCCGGGTTTACGCCGAAATCCTGTTCGGCTTCATCAAGCGCGATTACAAACGTGTCGCCGAGGTGCATTTCGAAGCCGGCTATGTCCCCGCCGACCGAGACGTGGATGAATTCGCCCGCGCCCTGCGCGCGGTAGGCGAGCCGATCTTTGGCATGGATGCCAGCCATATCTCCATGGGCCGCCTGCTGAATTATCTGTTCGAGGTGACCGAGCGGTTCGGCATGGAAACCCGAACCGAGCTGATCCTTTTGCAACGCACCATGGTCGTTGTTGAAGGTGTCGCCCGTTCGCTGGATCCTCATATCAACATCTGGGAAGCCGCCCGTCCCGTGGTCGAGGATTACATCAAGAAATCCATCGGCCCGCGCGCGGTGGCGTCGGATCTGCTCAGCACTGCCCGGGTGATGGCTCGCTTTGGCCCGCGCCTGCCCGCGCTGGTGGAACGAGCGCTTGTCGCGCAGGTGCAGGACACAGAGGCGCACCCGCGCAGTTCCTGGGGCTGGCTTGCTCCGGCGATGATCGGAGCCGGTGCAGGTGGTCTGTGTGTGGGGCTGTTGGCGCTTGTTCTCTGAACACGGTCGGCTCCGGAAAGTCACGCAAAAAGCCGAAACCATAGGGCCGTGAAGATGCCCACAATCCGCAGCTGGTCGAAAATCAGAGGGGGGCGTCGACCCAAACCGTCAAGTGTTTTCGCTTTCCGTCCTTGGCCTGAAGCGAAACGGCTCCCACCCCCTCGCTGAACCTAGAACCGCAGCCGACCATAAATGGCGCTGCGCGACCAGATGAGCTGGAGTAGTTGCCTTTGCAACGGAATTCGACCTCCCCCAGCGCATAAATCGGATATGCGGCTTGAGGTCTATTAAGTTCCCTGACAGCAACATTCGCCGGACCAATGTCCAGAACCAGTTGCTTACCGTAGTGAGAAAAAAGCTTCGCTTGCGCTCTTTTTCCGCCACTGCAGGGGATAAAACCATCGTGGACGTCAGCTCCGCGAAAATACGGGATCTCTCCTGAACAAATAACCGTTCTTCTTGAAGTCCGGAATTCAGCTTCAGGCGTTCCTTCGAAACTTGGCGAGAGAACCTTTCCATCACCAGTCGTGACAAGAACGGGTTGAACAGTGTTCTCTTGGTTTCTACCCAACTGCGCTGTAGCCGCTACTGGGTAGACCAAAGGGGCGACCAGAACATTTGACGCAGTCAATCCCGCTGCGCCAGCAGTCTCTTGGTCACAACCGACACAGAGGGACGCCGCGAACATCGATAAAGCCCTCAAAACACTGTTCGAAAGTGCACCTATCAAAACACCGCTCCATCGCGTCCACCGGACTCGGAGACTAGGCGCGCCAAATGGTTTTGTAGTTGAGGTAAATCAATATCAGCAGAAACGACCAAAAGCAGCACAGCAGTATTTGCAGGCTGACCGCGGCAAGCAAGAACAAGGTCTCCCGCGCGGATTTGCCCTCCTGTTGGAGGTCTGCCCCCTGAAACCCGGCGCGCGTGGACCTGCCACGCGCGCCAGTTATCGCTTATCAGAGACGTTCAATCGCCAGGGCGATGCCCTGACCGCCGCCGATGCACATGGTGATCAGCCCCAGCTTGCCGCCAGTGCGCTCCAGTTCATACAGCGTCTTGATGGTGATCAACGCGCCGGTGGCGCCAACCGGGTGGCCCAGTGCGATGGCGCCGCCATTCGGGTTCACCTTGGCCGGATCAAGTCCCAGTTCCTTGTTCACAGCCAGCGCCTGCGCGGCAAAGGCTTCGTTGGACTCGATCACGTCGAAATCGCTCGCCTTCAGACCGGTTTTCTTCAACAGGTTCTGCACCGCGGGCACCGGGCCGATGCCCATCACCTCGGGGCGCACACCGGCATGGGCGTATCCGACGACCCGCGCCTTGGGCGTGAGACCCGCCTTTTCAGCCGCCTCGGCCCGCGCCAGAACCAGCGCCGCTGCACCATCATTGATGCCCGAGGCGTTGCCCGCGGTCACACGGCCATCCTTCTGGAACACCGGACGCAGACCGGCCAGCGCCTCCATCGAGGTTGCCTTGGGGTGTTCGTCCACCTCGAACGGCACCATGTCGCGCTTGACCTTGACCTCAACCGGCACGATCTGGCTGGCGAAATGCCCCGCCTCGATCGCAGCTGCCGCGCGGGTCTGGCTGGTCATCGCGAATTCATCCATCTGCTCGCGGGTGACGCCGTGTTCATCCGCCACGTTTTCCGCCGTGACCCCCATGTGGCCGGTGCCAAAGGGGCAGCTGAGCGCGCCCAGCATCATGTCCAGCGATTTCACATCGCCCATCTTCTGACCCCAGCGCGCCGACGGCGTGATGAAAGGGCTGCGCGACATGTTCTCGGCGCCGCCGGTCAGGGCGTAATCCGCATCCCCCAGCATCAGCGACTGGATACCCGACACGATGGCCTGCGCACCCGATCCGCACAGGCGGTTCACGTTCATCGCCGGGGTGCCGTTGGGAATGCCTGCCTGCATTGCTGCGACACGGGACAGGTACATATCGCGCGGTTCAGTGTTGATCACATGGCCAAAGACCACGTGGCCGATCTGTTCCGGGGCCACGCCCGAACGCTCCAGCGCCGCCTTGGAAGCCACGGTGGCCAGGTCGATGGGGGCGGTGTTGGCCAAAGCGCCACCAAAGGTGCCAATGGCGGTCCGGGCGCCGTCCAGGATCACGATATCGGTCATTTTTCTCTCCTCACGAGTCAGTTGCGCGCATTATGCAGATGCAGCATCCGCTGTCTTGTCAAACGTACCGTCATTGACAAATCAAGACGCAAACCGCACGGTTCCGTTATGCCGGAAAACACAGACGATATCCTGACATTACTGCCATCGCGCCTGAAAGAGGCCCGCCGCGCCAAGGGCCTAAGCCTAGAAGCCGTGGCGAACCTGTCGGGCGTCTCGCGCTCCATGGTCAGCCAGATTGAGCGCGGTGAATCCAGCCCCACGATTGCGACCTTATGGAACCTGACGCGCGCCTTGCAGGTGGATTTTGCCGGGCTGCTGGACGCCGCTGACAAGGCGGACCGGATCGAGGTGCTGCGCGACGGTGATGTGCCCACCATCGACAATATGGGGCAAGGCTGCCGGATCCGCATCCTCTCCCCGCCCGAGGACGCAGGCGGGCACGAGGTTTACGATATCCTGCTTGATGCGGGCGGCGCGCTGGACAGCCAGCCGCACGGGCGCGGCACGGCCGAGCATCTGACGGTGCTGGAGGGCGATATCACGGTCACATCGGGCAGCGCGCATATGCGCCTACACACAGGGGATACCGCGCGCTATGCCGCCGATATCCCCCACAACATCACCGCACCAGATAGCGCTGCGCGGGTCTTTCTGATCGTCAAAAACGGCTGAGCCCGATCCGAAGCCGATCCTGTTGGCCTGTCGCACATGCGGCAGGCACGCCCCTGCCCGCCCCACGGCGGACGCTGAGCACATCGATGCCATCCGGTCATTAGATTTCAATATCGTCTCACTCCAGAATTCCAGTTTTACGGATATTTTTCCGTCATTAAGAATTTCCCCTATTTGGGAATCAAATCCGCTATGGTAGACGCACTTCCGACGTAGAAGGAGATTCCCCATGTCCAATGCCTTTTTGACAGATATCGCCAAGACCCTGGACGCGATCGAAGCCGAAGGTCTGACCAAGCGGGAACGAATGATCACCTCCCCACAGGGGGGCGAAATCACGGTGGGCGACCGCGAGGTCATCAACCTCTGCGCCAACAACTATCTGGGACTGGCGGATCACCCCGATCTGATCTCCGCCGCCTGCAATGTCATGGATGACAAGGGGTTCGGTATGGCCTCGGTCCGGTTTATCTGCGGCACGCAGGACATCCACCGCGAGTTGGAGCAGAAGCTGGCAAAGTTCCTGAACAAGGATGACGCCATCCTCTTTGCCGCCTGTTTTGATGCCAATGGCGGGCTGTTCGAACCCCTGCTCGGCCCCGAGGATGCCATCATCTCGGACAGCCTCAACCATGCCTCGATCATCGACGGGGTGCGCCTGTGCAAGGCGAAACGCTATCGCTACCTCAACAGTGACATGAATGATCTGGAGGCCTGGCTAAAACAAGCCCGCGAGGACGGCGCGCGCCATATCATGATCGCCACCGATGGCGTCTTTTCGATGGATGGCTACCTGGCCAAACTGCCCGAAATCCGCGCGCTCGCGGACAAATACGACGCCGTGGTGATGGTGGACGATTGTCACGCCACGGGGTTTATGGGGCCGAATGGCGCCGGGACACCGGACCATTTCGGTGTCGATGTGGACATTCTGACGGGAACTTTGGGCAAAGCACTTGGGGGGGCCATCGGCGGTTATATCGCCGGGCCGCAGCCAGTGATCGACCTGCTGCGGCAGCGGGCGCGGCCCTATCTGTTCTCCAATTCGCTGCCGCCCTCCATCGTTGCTGCCGGGATCGAGGCGCTGAACCTTGTCGAACAGGGCGCGGATCTGCGCGCACGCCTGTTCGAGAATACCCGGTTCTGGCGCGCGGGGCTGGAACGCCTAGGCTTTGATCTATTGCCGGGCGAGCATCCCATTGTGCCGGTGATGCTGGGCGAGGCGCAGCTGGCGCAGGACATGGCGGCGCAGCTTTTTGACGAAGGCGTCTATGTCTCTGGCTTCTTCTTCCCGGTGGTGCCGCGCGGCCAGGCGCGTATCCGCACCCAGATGAACGCGGCCCTGACGCGCGAAGAACTGACCCGCGCCCTTGCCGCCTTTGGCAAGGTGGGCAAATCGCTGGGAGTGATCTCATGACACGGCCTGACAGGATACCGAACACCATGAAGGCCCTGGAAAAATCCAGACCCGAAGAGGGGCTCTGGATGGTGGACGCACCGGTGCCCGAGATCGGCGCGGATGATGTGCTGATCAAGATCAACAAGACCGGCATCTGCGGCACCGATCTGCATATCTGGAACTGGGACGACTGGGCCCAGCGCACTGTGCCCGTCCCGCTGATCACCGGGCATGAGTTCGCCGGGGAGATCGTCGAGCTTGGCAGCAACGTGACGGATCTGAAGATTGGTCAACGCTGCTCGGGCGAAGGGCATCTGATCGGTCATCACTCGCGCCAGTGGCGGGCTGGCAAGTTCCATCTGGATCCCGAAACCCGCGGCATCGGCGTCAACGAACAGGGTGCCTTTGCCGAGTATCTGCGCCTGCCCGCCTTTAACGTGGTGCCTTTGCCGGATGAAATCCCGGATGACATCGGCGCGATTCTGGACCCTCTGGGTAATGCGGTTCACACCGCGCTCAGCTTTGATCTGGTGGGGGAGGACGTGCTGATCACCGGCGCCGGACCTATCGGCATCATGGCCGCAGCGGTTGCCCGCCACGTTGGTGCGCGCCATGTGGCGATCACCGATGTGAACCCAGCGCGGCTGGCCCTTGCCGAAAAGGTCGCGGATGTCCGTGCCGTGAACGTGGCTCAGGAAGACTTGCAAGACGTCATCGCGGAACTGGGCATGACCCAGGGCTTTGATGTCGGGCTTGAGATGTCAGGAAACCAATCCGCGCTTGATCAGATGATCGAAGCACTGGTGATGGGCGGCAAGATCGCGCTTCTTGGCATTCCGCCCGGAAAATCCCCGGTCGACTGGAGCCGTATCGTCTTCAAGGCGATCACCCTGAAAGGGGTCTACGGGCGCGAGATTTTCGAGACCTGGTACAAGATGATCGCCATGCTGCAAAACGGCCTCGATATCTCGGAAATCATCACAAACCGATTCGGAATAGATTCGTTCAAAGATGGGTTTTCCACCATGAAATCCGGTCAGTGCGGCAAGGTGATTCTAGACTGGACCTGACCAAACGGCGCGGACAGAACAACGCCCAAAATTATGCGTAACATCCAATAAAATAACAAAAAACCGCCCTATCAAGAGGCGGTTTGCAATCTGGTCAAGCGCGGTAAATTGGCGTGACTGGCGCTAAAACATGTCATCCCAGAACCGAGAAGAAAAACAGAATAAAACTCGTAAAGCAGCGTCCAGCCACAGTTCACTATTAGCACACTTCTCTGTGATTTGCGACGAAAAGCGCTGGGATTCTGCGTAAAAAACGCGGTTCTTTTGGTTAGGCGGAGCCTATGCTTTTGCGCCCCCGATCGCTCAGAAGCCAGCAGTCCTTTCCTTCGAAGACGGCAGCACTCAGCGGGCGGCCAAAGCCTGCGCCGCTGTCCAGGTTTACACGGTTGCCGCGATGCTCAGCGCTTGGGACATGGGTGTGGCCATGCACCACCAGCCAGGGGTGTCGGCGGGTGTCGTCGAGGAATTCATGCCGGATCCAGATCTTGTCATCCTCGGTCTGCGCCTGCAGCGGCACGCCGGGACGGATGCCCGCATGGACGAACAGCAGCTCGCCCTGTTCATGGTGGCTGGGCAGGGCCGCCAGAAAATCCCGGTGGCGCTCCGGCACTGCGGCGCGCGCTTCTTCGTGCACCTCGTGGATACGCGCCCGTTCCGGAACATCTACCCCGTAAGAGGCCAGCGTCTGCACCCCGCCGATCTTCTCGTGCAGCCAGTGATAGCCGACCAGCAGTCGGGCATCGTTGCGCGGATAGTCTTCCATGAACATCGAGAACATGCGGTCGTGGTTGCCCATCAGGCAGGTCCAGTTCTTGCCCGCCGCCTGCCCTTCGATCAGAAGATCCAAGACCCCCCGACAGTCCGGTCCGCGATCCACGTAATCGCCAAGGAACACCACCTGCGCGTCCGGGCCGCCATCCGCCGCGATCCGCTCCAGCGCCTCTTCCAGCATCTCGCGCTGTCCGTGAATGTCTCCTATGGCGTAGATCGGCGCGGGCATGGGCATCTCCTTGGCTGCGATACGGAATAGATGGCCGATGCACCGCCCTATCACAAGGGGCAGCCTGTGAGACGCCGAAGGTTAGCCGCGAATGACGCCCTCTGCCCGGTGACGCAGCGCGGGAAATATGTGGAACGAAAACCGGAAACCGGTCACAGTTGTCGCCACCTGCCGCAACCGATCCGCCATTCAAGGCGGGCATGGGATGATACGGCAGGCGTTTTTGGTGAGTTCAAGGGGGACGATCAGATGAAAGGTATTTCATCCGCATTTTTCATTGTCGCGGTCAGCGCGGCGCTTGGGGGGATGGTCTGGGGCATCCAGATGGCCGCGACGGGCGATCACGTCCTGTCGCCCGCGCATGGGCATCTCAACCTGATCGGCTGGGTCAGCTTTGCGATCTTCGGCTTTTACTATCATCTGGTGCCAGCCGCGGATCAGGGACTGCTGCCAAAGCTGCATTTCGCGCTGTCTGCCGCCGGGCTGGGCCTGATTGTGCCCGGTATCGCCATGGCAATTGCCAGTCACAATGAAATGCTGGCCAAGCTTGGTTCGGTGCTGACCCTGGCGGGGATGTTGGTGTTTTTTGTGGTCGTGCTGCGGTCGATCCGGAAATAACCGGCGCGCAGCTCAGCGGAACATGAAAAAGCCGCCCCGGGTGAAGGGGCGGCTTTTCCGATTTCAGGCCATAAGACAGGTTATTTGACGTCGAACTGCAGCGGCTTGATCTGGTTGAACAGACCGGTTTCGGCCAGCTTGGCGCGCGCCTCGGCTGGGACCACACCATCGACATACAAGAGCGCGATCGCTTCACCGCCAGCCACAGCGCGGCCCAGGGTAAAGTTCGCGATGTTGACGCCGTGATCGCCCATGGTCTTACCCAGGGTACCGATGATGCCCGGCACGTCGTTGTTGGTGGTGTAGAGCATGTGCTCACCCACTTCGGCGTCGATGTTGATGCCCTTGATCTGGATGAAGCGCGGCTTGCCATCCGAGAACACGGTGCCCGCGATGGAGCGTTCACGCGTCGGGGTCGCCACGGTCACCTTCACGTAGCCTTCAAAGGCACCGGACTGTTCCTGGTTGGTGGTCGAGACCTTGATGCCGCGTTCCTTGGCGATCATCGGGGCGGAGACCATGTTCACATCCGGGTTGATCGACTTCATGATCCCGGCAATCAGCGAGCAGTTCAGGGCCTCAAGGTTCATCTCGGACGCGCAGCCATCATAGAGGATGTTGATCGCCTTGATCGGCTCGTCATCGGTCATCTGGCCGATGAAGGCGCCCAGATGCTCGGACAGCTTGATCCAGGGTCCCATGACCTTGGCTTCTTCCGCCGTGACGGACGGCATGTTGAGCGCATTTTCAACCGCACCGGTCAGCAGGTAGTTGGCCATCTGCTCGGCCACCTGCAGGGCGACGTTTTCCTGCGCTTCGGTGGTGGCGGCGCCCAGGTGCGGGGTGCAAACCACGTTGGGCAGATTGAACAGCACGTTTTCCTTGGCCGGCTCTTCCGAGAAGACGTCGAAGGCCGCACCGGCAACGTGACCGGATTTCAGTGCTTCCGCCAGCGCCTCTTCATCGACCAGGCCACCGCGGGCACAGTTGATGATGCGCACGCCCTTCTTGGTCTTGGCGAGGTTTTCAGCCGACAGGATATTCTTGGTCTGATCGGTCAGCGGCACGTGCAGGGTGATGAAGTCGGCGCGGGACAGAAGCTCGTCCAGCTCGACCTTTTCGACACCCATCTTGTCGGCCTTCTCCTGACCGAGGAAGGGATCATAGGCGACGACTTTCATCTTCAGGCCACGGGCACGGTCACAGACGATGCCACCGATGTTGCCAGCACCGATGACGCCCAGGGTCTTGCCGGTAAGTTCGACACCCATGAACTTGGATTTTTCCCACTTGCCCGCGTGGGTGGAGGCGGAGGCCTCGGGGATCTGGCGGGCGACGGCGAACATCATCGCGATGGCGTGTTCGGCGGTGGTGATCATGTTGCCAAAGGGCGTGTTCATCACGATCACGCCTTTTTTCGACGCGGCTTCCTTGTCGATGTTGTCGGTGCCGATACCGGCGCGGCCGATCACCTTGAGGTTGGTGGCGTTCTCGAGGATCTTCTCGGTGACCTTGGTGGCCGAACGGATGGCAAGACCATCGTAGTTGCCGATCACCTCGGCCAGCTTGTCCTTGTCCTTGCCAAGGTCGGGCTGGAAGTCGACCTCGATGCCACGATCACGGAAGATCTGAACGGCGGCTTCGGAGAGTTTGTCGGAAATGAGTACTTTGGGGGCCATGTCTGGTGGTCCTTTGTGCGGGGGCCTCTGCGAGAGACCTAAACTGGGTTTCATTGTCCCCGGTTGAATTCAAAGGATCGTCCCCGGCACGAGGGTGGGGGCGATATCGCCCCCGCCCTGGGGGGCGGGTCGGGGGCGATCCGGGGCCTACGCCCCGGAGTAAGCTTGGAAAAATCAGCCTTGCGCGGCGATCTCGGCCTCAAAGGCCCATTCGAGCCAGGGCAGCATGGCCTCGATATCCGAGGTTTCGACCGTGCCACCGCACCAGATCCGCAGACCGGCAGGCGCATCGCGATAGGCGCCGATGTCCAGCGCGATGTTTTCCGCTTCCAGGCGTTTGGCCACGGCCTTGGCAAAGGCAGCGCCGTCCTTGATGCGGTCATCGGTGAACTTCAGGCAGACCGAGGTGTTCGACAGGGTCGCCGGATCCTTGGCCAGGAAATCGATCCAATCGTGTAGCTCGACAAAATCGGCAACCGCCTTGGTGTTGGCATTGGCGCGGTTCTGCAGCCCTTCAAGACCGCCAACCGAACGCGCCCAGTCCAGCGCGAAGAGGTAGTCTTCGACCGCCAGCATAGAGGGCGTGTTGATGGTCGCACCGGAGAAGATACCGTCGATCAGCTTGCCGCCCTTGGTCAGGCGGAAGATTTTCGGCAGCGGCCATGCGGGCGTGTAGCTTTCCAGGCGCTCAACCGCGCGCGGGGAGAGGATCAGCATGCCGTGGGCCGCTTCGCCGCCCAGCACCTTTTGCCAAGAGAAGGTGGTCACATCCAGCTTTTCCCAAGGCAGGTCCTGCGCAAAGGCCGCCGAGGTGGCATCGCAAAGGGTCAGACCTTCGCGATCCGCCGGGATCCAGTCGCCATTCGGGACGCGAACACCCGAGGTGGTGCCGTTCCACGTAAAGACGACGTCATTGGCAAAATCGACCGAGGCCAGATCGACGATCTCGCCGTAATCTGCGGTCTTGGCGACGGCATCCAGTTTCAGCTGCTTGACCACATCGGTGATCCAGCCGGAGCCGAAGCTTTCCCAGGCAAGCATCTCGACGCCCCGGGCGCCCAGAAGGCTCCACATGGCCATTTCCATGGCACCGGTATCCGAGGCGGGCACGATGCCGATCTTGTAGTCAGCGGGGATCCCCAGAACTTCGCGGGTGCCTTCGATGGCGGCCTTCAGCTTGTCCTTGCCGACAGCGGCACGGTGCGAGCGGCCCAGAGGCGCATCTGCGAGTTTGGTCAGATCGAATGTGGGGGGTTTGGCACAGGGGCCAGAGGAAAAACGCGGATTGGCCGGCCGCGTAGCCGGTTGCTGGTTAGCCATTGATGCTATCCTTCCAGATAAATGCCCCTCGTTGGGGAGGGGTGTCCCACGGACGGAGCTAAGGCCTGCCGCGCGGCCGCGCAATACGCAAAACGACAGATTGCGGCGATCTGGCGCGCAATTGCGACCCCTCCTGACGCCTTTCGGAAACTTTCCACCCCGGATCGGCACCCGATCTGCCCCGTACAGGCTCTGTCATTGCGGCGAGGTATGGGATGCTGTTGTCTGTCTCCATGGTGTTTCGAATCGGATTTCGCGGATGAGCAAACTGGCGCTGGTGACCTATTCCTTTGCGCTGCTGCTGATGGTGGGCTGGTTGCTGACGGCCGGTCAGGCCGTGCTGTTGCCGATCCTCGTAGCCGTGATCGCCGTCTACATCCTGACCACCGCCGCCGAGGTTCTGGCCGATGTGCCTGGGTTCGGCCGCCTGCCCCGTACTGCGCGGCGGCTGCTGGTGCTGCTGGCCATTCTTGCCGCCTTCATGGTGCTGGCCTCCTTCATTACAGCCAGCGCCACGGCGATCTCTGCCGCCCTGCCGCAATACGCCGCCAATCTCGATAAGCTGCAGCACGATTTCCTGACCTATCTCGGCGTCGACGAGGTGCCCAGCTGGGCCAATCTGGGCGAAAGCCTGCTGGACCTGATCGACGCCACCACGCTGATGCCCGCGATGCTTGCCACCATCAGCAACGGCGGCACCCTGATCGTCAGCGCCGCGCTATACGCCGTATTCATCCTGACGGAACTGGACCGACTGCCGGAAAAGACCCTGATGGCGATGCGTGAACCGGAAGATGCCGAGCGCACACTGGAGCTGGCTCGCAAGATCAACGACAAGATCGGCGGGTATCTGGCAGCAAAGACGCTGGTGAACGTCATTCTGGGGCTGGTGTCTTATGCGATCCTTCTAATGCTGGGGATTGCCCACCCGGCCTTCTGGGCGATCCTGATCGGGCTGCTCAATTACATTCCCTATATCGGCTCGATCATCGCGGTGTTCTTTCCGGTCACCATCAGCCTGATCCAGTTCGGCTCCTTCGGCCACGCGGCGCTGGCGCTGGTGACGCTGATGACGCCGCAGATGATCATCGGTTATTACGTTGAGCCGAAATACCTTGGGCATTCGGTCAACCTCAGCCCGTTTTCGGTTCTGCTGGCGCTGGCGCTCTGGACCGAGCTTTGGGGCATGACCGGCGCCATTCTTGCGGTACCACTAACCGCGATGGTGATGATCATCCTGGCCGAAATCCCCACCACCCGCTGGCTCGCGGTGCTGATGTCGCAGAACGGCAAGGTCTGACCACTGGCGCGGGCACACATGCGCGATTGGCCGCAGGGGCTGGCCCCGGCGATCCCGCCTCGCTATGACATGCCGCAATTCACCCTGTTCCTGTCTCTCCCCCGCTCCGGAGCCTGCCCATGTATACCGTCACCCTGCTTTGCAATCCTGCGGCGCCCTGCCTTGAGGCGACCCTGGTCGAGTCCCTGCGCAATGCCTGGGGCGGCGGCGAGGCCCAGTGGCTGGCCCCCGACGTGGCCGCCGAGTTCGCGCTGGAGACGCTGCCGGATAACCAATGGGACGTCTGGCAGGACCTGCAGAACATGGCCGTTGATCTGGTCATCCAGCCGACCGAGGGACGCCGCAAACGCATGCTGCTGGCGGATATGGATTCCACCATGATCCAGCAGGAATGCATCGACGAGCTGGCAGAGGTTGCTGGCGTCGGGGAACGGGTAAAGGACATCACCGCCCGCGCGATGAACGGCGAGCTTGATTTCGAAGGCGCCCTGACCGAACGTGTCGGCCTGCTGAAAGGCCTGCCCGAAGGCATGATCACCGAGGTTCTGAACACCCGTATCACCCTGATGCCGGGCGGGGCGGAGCTCGTCGCCACGATGAAGGCAAACGGCGCCTATACGGCGCTGGTCTCGGGCGGGTTCACCGCCTTTACCGCGCGGGTCGCGGGCCAGCTGGGCTTTGACGAAAACCGCGCCAATACCCTGCTGACGGCAGAAGGCACTCTGACCGGCGATGTGGCCCGCCCGATCCTGGGACGCGAGGCCAAGGTCAACGCGCTGGAAGAGATCACCGCGCGGCTGGGCTTGGTTGAGGCAGAGGTGATCGCCGTCGGGGATGGCGCCAATGATCTTGGCATGCTCAGCCGTGCGGGCGCAGGCGTAGCGCTGCACGCCAAGCCGTCGGTGGCGGCGGAATGTGATATCCGGATCAATCACGGGGATCTCACTGCGCTGCTTTTTGTGCAGGGCTATGCCCGCAGCGATTTCCAGGCCTGATAGACGTGCTCGACCTATTGCCCGGCTTTGAGGTCGGGATCGAAACCCTTCTGCTGTTGATGACAGCCGGGTTTCTTGCCGGGTTCATCGATGCCGTCGCCGGGGGCGGCGGACTGATCACGGTTCCCGTGCTGCTGATCGCGGGAGCCAACCCGGTCACAGCCCTGGCCACCAACAAAATTCAGGGCCTGTTCGGCGCCGCCACCGCCGCCCTGTCCTATGCCCGCGGCGGCCATGTGGACCTGCGTCGGCAGGGGGGATCAGCACTGATCGCCTTTGTCGCAGCGATCGCCGGGGCACTTCTGGTCTCGGTTCTGCCGACAGAGTGGATCCGGATGATCCTGCCACTGCTGCTGATCGGAATCGCGGTCTTCTTTGCCACCAAGAAGGGGCTTGGCGATCTCGACCGCGCGCGCCGCCTGTCACCTGCCTTGTTCGCAGGTACCATGGTGCCGCTCTGCGCAGCCTACGATGGGCTGCTGGGACCGGGTGCGGGCAGTTTCTACATGCTCGCCTTCGTGTCGCTGGCGGGCTACGGCATTCTCAAGGCGACGGCCCATACCAAGCTGCTAAACCTCGCCTCGAACGCCGGGGCGCTGGTCGCCTTTGCCTTTGTTGCGACGCCCTGGTGGATGACCGGACTGGCCATGGGTCTTGCGCAGATCGCAGGGGCGCGGCTGGGCGCCGGGCTGGCGCAGAAGATTGGCGCTCGGTTGATCAAACCGCTGCTGGTTCTGACTTCGGTGGCGCTGGCGATGAAACTGATCTTCGACATGCTCTAAAGGCAGAACCCCGGGCCGACGAGAAGGCGCGCCATGTAGCGTCCGGGCCTCTCCCGCGCCCGCAGGTGCAACGGCCCTGGGGCCGTCACCCCATGGCGGCCTTGGGCCCAGCGCCGCGCATCGCGCGGCGCCACGCCCAACGGGAGGGCGGCTTTTCAAAAGCTGACCGACGGGCGGGAGCCCGCCCTAGCGATTCAGAATGCCAGTTCGGCAGCGGGACGGATGGCGCCGCAATCGATATTACGCCGGTTCAGAAGCGGCGCATTCAGATATTTGCGAGTTTCCAGGTGATCCGCCTCCAGAACGCCAAGCCCCACCAGAATGGCTGCAATGGCGCATTCGCTGGCCCGGGTTGCGCCATCGGTGATCTTCAGCGCAACGCCCAGCTGCTGCTCGGGCAGGATGGCGACGAACACCGCCTCTGCCCCGGTCTTGATCGCCACCCGGCCGCCCATGGCGCGCATCAGGTTGGTGCAGGCGCGGGTTTCCCCGGCGACCAGCTCGGGGTGTTTCGCCATCGCCGCCACCAGCTGCGCCGCCCCTTCAGAGGCCCGGTCGGACCGTGTGTGCGCCGAGGCAAACCAGCCCATCGCCCGCGCCAAACCGTGCACGGTGGTGGCAAAATTCGGCGCCGAGCAGCCATCGATACCATATCCGGGGCTCTCCAGCCCGGTCACCTCTTCAAAGGCAGACAGGCAGGCCTGCTGCACCGGGTGATCGATCTCGACATAATCCGCCCCACCGCCCAGATGCTGGTTCAGGGTCAGGAAGCCCGCGTGTTTGCCCGAGCAGTTGTTGTGCACCTGGCAGGGGCTTTGATCGGTCTTGATCAGCTCATTGCGCGCCGGGATATCGGCCGGTTCCTGCGGGCCGCAGCGGAAATCACTATCCGCCAGCCCCAGCTGACCGAGCCAGGCATTGACCCGGTCGGTGTGGATATGGGCGCCATTGTGCGAGGCACAGGACAGCGCCAGCTGCTCGGATGTCAGCCCGTATTTCGCGGCGGCGCCAGAGGTCATCAACGGCAGCGCCTGGATCATCTTGGCCGAGCTGCGCGGATAGATCACCGCCTCCGGGTCACCCCAGCTTCGCACGATCTGGCCGCTGGCGTCACAGATGACCGCATGCCCCAGATGCAGGCTTTCCAAAAGGGAGCCACGCCAGATCTCGGCCATAGGTACGGGTTTATTCATGATATCTGCCTCGCTTCTTGGCGAAATCCTGCCAAAACGCACTTTCGCTCGTGGTGATTGTTACGTTAGTGTGCTTCAGTAAGGCAAGCAGGGGAAACGGGCGAAGACGGCGGTCACAACGCTGCCAGACCCGGTACGATCTCCCTGAAATTGAGGTTATGACAGTCTTGGAGTCGGGACAAATGGCATCGAAACTCGCCCGCTTGGCCGCGGGCCTGTGTGTGGCCGCATTGGCCACCAGCGCGAACGCACAGCAAGCAAAAACGGATAACCGCGTTGGCGCCAACGTGGATTGGAGCGTTTTTCAGGCCGAAAACCCAACCGAATGCTGGGGCGTTTCCGCCCCCAAGGAAACCGTCAATACGCGTGATGGTCGGGTTGTCGCCGTGCGCCGCAGCGACATTCAGCTGTTCGTGCTCTATCGCCCGGATGACAGTGACAAAGGTCAGGTCAGCTTTACCGGTGGATACCCCTTCGCGCCCGGATCGACCGTCAACATGGTGATCGGGGATTCCGAATTCGAACTCTTCACCGAAGGTGAATGGGCCTGGCCCGCGACCCCAGCGGATGATGCTAAAATCATCACCGCGATGAAACGGGGATCAGACGCGGTGCTGACCGCCCGTTCGGCTCGGGGCACCCAAACCAAGGACCGGTTCTCCTTGCTTGGGTTCACTGCCGCAGTCGAGGATGCGGAAAAGCGCTGCATCCAGTAATTAAGCCGGGCGTTTCGCATAAAAGTACCGTTTTGCCCCGGCCGCGACAGCAGTCGGGGCTTTTGCTATCGCCCCACCCCAAGCCCCTCTGCAGTGGTATCCGGGGAGGAAATCTTTTGATCTTTGGTCAAACTCCTATATAGAGCCGCATCCAGCCCATAAATCCGAGTCGCCCTGCCATGACCGCCAACGCGCCGATCACCCAAGACGTTCTGACCCTGCCCCGCAAACAGCCCGAGGGCGGCAAGATCAACCTTGTGGGTCTCACCCGCGAGCAGATGCGCGCGGCGCTGATCGAGCACGGCACGCCGGAAAAGCAGGCCAAGATGCGGGTCGGGCAGATCTGGCAATGGATCTACCAATGGGGCAAACGCGACTTTGCTGAGATGACCAATCTCGCCAAGGCCTATCGCGCCCAACTGGCCGAGCATTTCGAAATCGCCATCCCCGAGATGGTCAGCAAGCAGGTGTCGACCGATGGCACCCGCAAGTATCTGGTGCGCATCGCCGGCGGGCACGAGGTCGAGGTGGTCTATATCCCCGAGGAGGGCCGCGGCACCCTGTGTATTTCCAGCCAGGTGGGCTGCACCCTGACCTGCTCCTTCTGCCACACCGGCACCCAGAAGCTGGTGCGCAATCTGACAGCGGGTGAAATCGTCGGGCAAGTTATGATGGCGCGCGACGATCTGGAGGAATGGCCCGTACCCGGCGCGCCCAAGGACGAAACCCGTCTTTTGTCGAACATCGTTCTGATGGGCATGGGCGAGCCGCTTTATAATTTCGAGAACGTGCGCGATGCGATGAAGATCGCCATGGACCCCGAGGGGATTTCCCTGTCGCGCCGCCGGATCACCCTGTCCACTTCGGGCGTGGTGCCGGAAATCGCCCGCACCGCCGAGGAAATCGGCTGCCTGCTGGCCGTGTCCTTCCACGCCACCACGGATGAGGTGCGCAACAAGCTGGTGCCGATCAACAAGCGCTGGAATATCGAGGCGCTCTTGAACGCGCTGCGCGACTATCCGCGGCTGACAAATTCCGAACGCATCACCTTTGAATATGTGATGCTGAAGGATGTGAATGACAGCGACGAAGACGCGCATCGTCTGGTAGAGCTGATCAAGGGCATTCCGGCCAAGGTGAACCTGATCCCGTTCAACGAATGGCCCGGTGCGCCCTACAAACGGTCGTCGAACAATCGCATCCACGCCTTTGCCAATATCATCTACCAGGCAGGCTATGCCTCGCCGATCCGCACCCCGCGTGGCGAGGATATTCTGGCGGCCTGCGGTCAGCTGAAATCGGCCACCGAACGCGCCCGCAAAAGCCGCAAGCAGATCGAGGCCGAGACAGGCACGTCGTCCTGAGGCTGGTGATAGGCCGACTGAGAAAAGGCAGACCGCAACACCGGTCTGCCGAAACGCGCGAGACGGTATTCCTATAGGTACAGAATATCGCCTTCAGTCAGAGAGCCGGTAAAGCCTTCCAGCCGTATCTCGAACCAGGAACCGTAACTGAGCACTGTGTCTCCGCCATCCTGCTGCGCGTTCATTTCTCCAAAGTATGCGGGATCGACCTGCGAAACATCGATTACATCGACGCCGGATGTGAAATCGGTGATGGTATTCACATCGTAGAAATCATCGTCCGTAAAGACGAAGACATCCGCGCCGCCGCCACCGGTCAGGACGTCATCTCCGTCGCCACCGTTCAAAATGTCGCTGCCGCCGCCTCCCAGCAAGCGGTCGTTTCCGTTGCCACCCTCAAGGGTGTCCGCGCCCCGCGCACCGGTCAACCGATCGTCACCGCCACCACCGAAGATCTGGTCATGTCCGCCGCGTCCGTGGAGCACATCGGAATCGTCCTCGCCGCCCGAGTAGTCGTCCTCTCCGATGCCGCCATAAAGTACATCACTGCCGCCACCACCATTCAGCTTGTCATTGCCGAGCCCGCCGATCAGCGTGTCCTGTCCTGCGCCGCCGCGCATCACGTCTTTTGCTTCGCGGCCGATGAGCTGGTCGTCTCCCCCGCGCCCCACCAGCACGGTGGCCTGATCGGTGGAGACCATCACATCGTCCTCGCCCGTCGCGCGGATCTTGACCTTGCCCACGCGATTGAGCCCGACATTCCAACCTTCAAAGGCGCTGGCGTCACCATAGATGTTCTGCAGAGCCTGGGCGTCCATTGTTCCGAGATCCGTGACGCTGTAGCCATCATAGCTGTAGGTCATCACGGTGTTTTCCTGATTATCCAGGCTCTCTTTCAGGGTCAGATCCCCGTCATGCGGATGCTTCAGCCCCATCGAATGCCCCAACTCGTGCAGCATGGTTTCGTATCCATAGCTACCGGGGCTGAGTGCGCTGGTCCCGATCGCAAGGTCCCCCTGACTGGTGTGACCGTCCTGAGATAGCGCGATATCGGCCCAGCCGCCCGCACTGCCACCGTTGAAACCGAAGACATTGACCATGGCCGGGCCGTCCACCTCGACGAACCGTATCCCGGCTGTGGCCTCAAACTCTTCTGTCACCTGCCGGAAATAACCGCGCTGCACCTCACTGAAGGACCAATAGGAGCTCGCGCCATAGGGATCTGTCGATACCGGCGCCAGATCCTGCGTTTCGACAAAACGGTAGGTGACAACGACCTGCGTGCCCACGGATGTCTGTCCGTTCCAGCGAAAGACGTCATCGTCCAGATAATATAATAGGGCCGAATAATCGGATACCTCAGACATCCCAATCTCCACACACCAATTCCACGCATCAACGTTTCGTCAGGGAATGTGGCTGCCATGCGGCTTGAGATTGGCGGAAACCGCGCAGTTCAGCGCATCTTTAATAAGTTTTTAATAATTTCAGGGGTTAAACGGGAATGATTGAGGTCCGAATATCGCCATTTAGCGAAATGGGCTGCCTCATTTTTTCCTATATTCGGGTGCAATTTCGCCATTTGGCTGGAACAGTTTCGATTCCGAAAACAATGCTGTTGAAAAGGGAATCGCAATGCAACAGGAACCCATCGAAACCCGCACTGTTGGCGCCATTGAACCGGGCGTTCTGACCATGATCCGTGATGAGCGTGAAAAGGCGCTGAGCACCCGTGAATGGCAATTTCGCCTGCGTGGCTATGGCTATGGCATCAAGACGATCGAAGGCGAACAGATCCTGACCCGTCTGCCCCAGGGCATCGCGGTTGGCGTGTTGCCGCCGGAGTTTTTCTGAGCAGCCCGCATCCCCCACGCATTGGTGACGGATGCGGTGCAGCCAAATTTGGATCGACAGCCTGACTACAGATCGCGGTCCGGCAAAGCGCCGCGCGCCGGAGCAGGCTCCCAGTTATCGATAATCTCCACGGCCTCTTGTGCCGTTTCGACGAACCGGAACAGATCAAGATCCTGATCGGAAATGGTCCCGGCATCCGCCAGGGCCTCCCAGTTGATGATCTTTTCCCAGAACGCGCGCCCGAATAGAATGAAGGGCACCCGTTCCATACGGCCGGTCTGGATCAGGGTGAGGCTCTCGAACAGCTCATCCAGGGTACCAAAGCCACCCGGAAAGACGGTGATTGCCCGGGCCCGCATCAAAAAGTGCATCTTGCGCACCGCGAAATAGTGGAAGTTAAAGCTGAGATCCGGCGTCACATAGAGGTTCGGTGCCTGCTCATGCGGCAGAACGATGCCAAGGCCGATCGAATGCCCCCCGGCATCGCTGGCACCGAGGTTACCTGCCTCCATCACGCCCGGCCCGCCGCCCGTCACGATGACATTGTGCTGTCCAACAGTCTCCAGGGATGTCAGCGTCATCAGCCGGGCAAATTCCCGCGCCTCGTCGTAGAAATGAGAAAGATCCGCAAGGGTCTGCGTGCGGGCCTGCTCCTTGTTTTGCGGGCTGGGAATGCGCGCGCCGCCGAACATGACGATGGTGCTTTCGATCCCCTTTTCATCCAGCAGCAACTGCGGTTTCAAAAGTTCCAGCTGCAACCGCACAGGGCGCAGCTCGTCCCGCAGCATGAAATCGCTGTCGTCAAAGGCCAGCCGGTAGGACGGGGACCGGGTCTGCGGCGTATGCGGCAGATGTTCGGCCCGGCTCCGGTCGGACTGGGCGTCTGGAAACCGGCTTTTGCGATCGTCGCTCATGTGAAAAGACCTGCGTGTTATGCTCAACTGATGCCCTGTCTATCGCTGCCCTGCCCCCGGCGCCAGCCCACGCGCACCGCTCGGCTCTTGCACCCGGAGCGAAGTGGCGTAGTCTCCCGCCGAAAGACAAGAAAAGGCGGACGACATGGATTGGACAAGCGATATCGCAGCAGCGGCAGAGCGCATTCGGGACCACGTGCAGGTGACCCCCGTGTTGCAGACGAAAGGGTTTGATCTGGACCGGCCGATCGAGCTGAAGCTTGAACACATGCAGCATACCGGCAGCTTCAAGGCGCGTGGCGCCTTCAACACCCTGCTCAGCTGTGATGTTCCAGAGGCAGGCATCGTCGCAGCCTCGGGCGGGAACCACGGCGCGGCAGTGGCCTATGCCGCCAGCAAACTGGGTCATCGCGCCCGCATCTACGTGCCCGAGATGGCAGGCCCCGCGAAAATTTCACTGATCCGCGACACCGGCGCCGATCTTCAGGTGGTGCCCGGCGCCTATGCCAACGCGCTGGAACTGGCGCAGGCCTATGAACAGGAAACAGGCGCCATGCAGGTGCATGCCTATGATGCGCCCGGCACCGTGGCCGGTCAGGGCACCTGTTTCGCCGAATGGCAGGATCAGGGACTGGAAGCCGACACCGTGGTGATCGCGGTCGGCGGTGGCGGGCTGATCGCCGGGGCGCTGGCCTGGTTCAATGGCGCCAAGAAGATCGTCGCGGTCGAACCCGACACCTCCTGCGCGCTCAATGCCGCACTGGCCGCCGGGGCACCGATCGATGTCGAGGTTTCAGGCGTCGCCGCCAACGCGCTTGGCGCCAAACGCATCGGGTCGATCTGCTATGATCTGGCGCAGGCGCGCGGCGTCACATCGGTCACGGTTCCGGACGAGGCCATCACCCGCGCGCAGCATGCCCTGTGGCGCGAGCGGCGCATCCTGACCGAACCGGCGGGCGCAACCGCACTGGCGGCGCTGATGTCCGGCGCCTACCAGCCTGCCCCCGGCGAACGTGTGGCTGTGCTGGTCTGTGGTGGCAATATCGCCCCAGATCCGCTTCAGCCGCAGGGCTAAGGCTTGCGGCAGGGCCAAAGGCACCCTATCGCAGGGCCATGACCGCCACGATCGCAGACAGGATCTATAGCGCGCTGAGCGAGCGCATCGTCACCGGGCAATTGCCCGCGGGCGAAAAGCTGCGTCAGGACCACATCGCCCGCGAATTCGACACCAGCCATGTGCCAGTGCGCGAGGCGCTGTTGCGGCTTGAGGCGCACGGGCTGGCACGGTCAGAGCCGCGCCGGGGCACCCGCGTCAGCGCGCTGGATCCGGCCGAGATCCGCGAGGTGATCGAAATGCGGGTGGCGCTGGAGGTGCTGGCGCTGACCCATGCCTTCCCCCGGCTCAGCGACGCCGACATCGCCGCCGCCGACACAGCCCGTATCGCCTGCGACGAGGCCGAGGACATGGCCAGCTGGGAACGGCTCAACCGCCAGTTCCACCGCATCATCCTGGCACCCTGCGGGATGCCGCGGCTGCTGGCCTCGATCGACGATTTGCACATCGCAGCGGCCCGGCACCTGTTTGCCAACTGGCAGCACCAGTGGCGGCAGCGCGCCGACAAGGACCACGCCGCCATCGTGCAGGCGATGATGCGCCGCGATGCGGCAGCGGCCTGCGAAATCCTGCGCCGCCACCTGCGCCGGGTGCGATAGATCGTCTGAGGACGCTCAAAGCCGCTGTTTCACCGCAATCCGCACATGACCTTCCCCCCGAATACCGCTATGAAAGCGCGAAACGACATTCTTGCCGGAGATACACGCATGTCCAACGCACAGCTGGAAACCGCAATCGAAGCCGCCTGGGAGGCTCGTGACACCATCACCCCCGCCACCACCGGCGAGCAGCGCGAAGCAATCGAAGATACGCTTAACGCGCTCGACAGCGGCAGCTTGCGCGTGGCCGAAAAGCTGGAAAACGGCGACTGGCATGTGAACCAATGGGCCAAGAAGGCCGTGCTGCTGGGCTTCCGCATCAAGGACATGGAAATCCAGTCCGGCGGCCCGCAGGGCTCTGGCTGGTGGGACAAGGTCGACAGCAAATTCCTAGGCTGGGGTGAAAACCAGTGGAAGGCCGCAGGCTTCCGCGCCGTGCCGAACTGCGTCGTGCGCAAATCCGCCTTCATCGCGCCGGGCGTGGTCCTGATGCCCTCCTTCGTGAACCTCGGCGCCTACGTCGATGAGGGCACCATGGTCGACACTTGGGCCACCGTCGGCTCCTGCGCACAGATCGGCAAGAACGTTCACCTGTCGGGCGGCGTCGGCATCGGCGGCGTTCTGGAACCCATGCAGGCCGGCCCCACCATCATCGAGGACAACTGCTTCATCGGCGCCCGTTCCGAAGTGGTCGAAGGCTGCATCGTGCGCGAAGGCTCGGTGCTGGGCATGGGCGTCTACATCGGCAAGTCGACCAAGATCGTCGACCGTGAAACCGGCGAAGTGATGTATGGCGAAGTGCCGCCTTACTCGGTCGTGGTCTCCGGCTCCATGCCGTCGAAGAACGGCATCAACCTTTACTGTGCGGTAATCGTGAAGCGCGTCGATGCGCAGACCCGCTCCAAGACCGGCATCAACGAGCTGCTGCGCGACTGATCCCGGCCTTGACTGGCACTGTTGGAAACGCGCCCCCTCCGGGGCGCGTTTTTCGTTAGAGGATGCCCGGCAGGTTCAGCTGGTGCTCACGCGCGCAGTCCTTGGCGATCTCATATCCTGCATCGGCGTGGCGCATGACGCCGGTGGCCGGATCGTTCCACAGCACCCGTGCGATACGGCGGTCGGCGTCCTCGCTGCCATCGCAGCAGATCACCACGCCGGAGTGCTGCGAAAAGCCCATCCCAACCCCACCGCCATGGTGCAGCGACACCCAGGTCGCCCCCGAGGCGGTATTGAGCAGCGCATTCAGCAGCGGCCAGTCCGACACCGCGTCGGATCCATCCATCATCGCCTCCGTCTCGCGATTGGGCGAGGCGACCGAGCCGCTATCGAGGTGATCGCGGCCGATGACGACCGGCGCCGACAACTCGCCATTGCGAACCATCTCGTTGAAGGCCAGCCCGGCCCGATGCCGGTCGCCAAGGCCGATCCAGCAGATCCTCGCAGGCAGGCCCTGAAAGGCGATCCGTTCCTCTGCCATATCAAGCCAGCGATGCAGGCCCTCGTTCTCGGGGAACAGCTCTTTCATCTTGGCGTCGGTCTTGCGGATATCCTCGGGATCGCCCGACAGGGCGCACCAGCGGAAGGGACCAATGCCCCGGCAGAACAGCGGGCGGATATAGGCGGGCACGAAACCGGGGAAGTCAAAGGCGTTTTCCAGCCCCTCCTCCAGCGCCATCTGGCGGATGTTGTTGCCGTAATCGACTGTGGGAATGCCCATCGCGTGGAACTGGCACATCGCCTCGACCTGCACCTTCATTGAAGCACGAGCGGCCTTTTCCACCGCTTTAGGGTCTGTTTCTCGCTTCTGCTTCCACTCGCCCATGGCCCAGCCCTGCGGTAGGTAACCATTCACCGGGTCATGGGCCGAGGTCTGGTCCGTCACCAGATCGGGGCGGACGCCGCGCGCGACCAGCTCGGCAAAGACATCTGCCGCATTGCCCAGAAGGCCAACGGATTTCGCCTCTCCGGCGGCAGTCCAGCGGTCGATCATCGCCAGGGCCTCGTCCAGGGTCTCGGCCTTCTCGTCGAGGTATTTCGTGCGCAGGCGGAAATCGATGCTGTCAGGGTTGCATTCCACCGCCAGACAGCAGGCGCCCGCAAAGACGGCTGCCAGAGGCTGCGCCCCGCCCATACCGCCAAGGCCGCCAGTCAGGATCCACTTGCCACGCATATCGCCGCCATAGTGCTGGCGACCTGCCTCAGCAAAGGTTTCATAGGTGCCCTGCACAATGCCCTGGGTGCCGATGTAGATCCAGGACCCGGCGGTCATCTGGCCGTACATCATCAGCCCCTTTTTATCGAGTTCGTTGAAATGGTCCCAATTCGCCCAATGCGGCACCAGGTTCGAGTTGGCAATCAACACGCGCGGCGCGTCCTTGTGGGTCTGGAAGACGCCAACGGGTTTGCCCGATTGCACCAGCAGGGTCTGATCTTCTTCGAGCGCGCGCAGGTTGTCGACGATCAGGTCGAAGTCCTTCCAGGTCCGCGCGGCGCGGCCAATGCCGCCATAGACCACCAGCTCGTGCGGGTTTTCGGCGACGTCGGGATGCAGGTTGTTCATCAGCATCCGCAGCGGCGCCTCTGTCAGCCAGCTTTTTGCGCTGATCTCGGGGCCGGTGGGTGGATAGATATCGCGGTTGTTCTTGCGGGGATCGCTCATGTCGGCCTCCAGTTTTTCAGATCGGTCAGAATGCGGCTCAGATGCGCCCGCAGCCGGTCGGCGCGCGCGATGTCATAGGTCCAGGGCGCCTGTTCAAGGCAATAGCAGCGCTGCGCCAGTTCCATCTGGATCGCATGCAGGCCCTCGGACGGGCGGCCATAGTGGCGGGTGGTCCAACCACCTTTGAAGCGCCCGTTCAGGATCGCGGTGTAGCCTTCCGCCGCCTCGCAATGGGCCAGGGTCAGCGCCTCGATCTCCGGATCGCAGGTCGTGCCCATATTGGTGCCCACGTTGAAATCCGGCAGCGGCCCGTCAAAGAGGAAGGGAATTTCGCCCCGGATCGAATGGCAGTCATAGAGAATGGCAAAGCCGTGCTGTGCCCTGACCCGCTCCAGCTCTGCCGCAAGCGCGGCGTGATAGGGCGCATGATAGGCGTCGCGGCGGCGGGCAATCTCTGCCTTGTCCGGCTCCGCCCCTGCTGTCCAGATCGGGCGGCCGTCGAAATCGGTCAGCGGCACCAACGTCGTGGTGTTCTGCCCGGGATACAGGCTGACACCCGCCGGATCGCGGTTCACGTCGATGACATAGCGATGGACCGGGGTGCGCACGGTGGTGACCTCTTCCACCAGCCCCGCGTAAAGGTCGTGAATATGCCAGTCGGTATCGGCCAGTGCCCGGCCCGTCTCGTTCAGCCCCGCCCGGATGCCCTCCGGGACGTCGGTGCCGGTATGCGGCAGTCCCAGCACCAAAGGGGAAGAGCCACGGGTAACCTCGATCATCGCACCACCTCGGTTCCGGCGGCCCGGGCGATGTCACCGCTGCGGATCATGGCGCTGGCGGCCTCAATCTCGGGGGCGAGGTAGCGATCTTCGGCGAGCGGCGGGATCTCCGCCCGCAGCGCCTGCAGCACCTCCGTCAGCCGGTCAGAGGTCACCAACGGCGCCCGCGCCTCGACCCCTTGCGCAGCGCAGAGCAATTCGACCCCAAGGATCACCGACAGGTTCGCGTTCATCCGCCCCAGCCGCAGCGCACCATGGGCGGCCATCGACACGTGATCTTCCTGATTGGCCGAGGTCGGAGTGGAATCGGTGACACAGGGATTGGCGAGATGCTTGTTCTCGCTCATCAGGGCCGCAGTCGTGACCTCGGCAATCATGAAACCGGAATTGAGCCCCGGATCGGGGGTTAAGAAGGGCGGCAGGTCAAAGGACAGCGACGGATCCACCATCAGCGCCACGCGGCGCTGCGCGATGGCACCGATCTCCGCTACGGCGAGGGCAATCTGATCAGCGGCGAAGCCAACGTATTCGGCGTGGAAATTGCCGCCCGACACGATCTTTCCGGCCTCGACCAGCACCAGCGGATTGTCGGTGACCGCGTTTGCCTCGATCTCCAGCGTTGCGGCAGCCATCCGCAGCACGTCCAGCGCCGCGCCCAGCACCTGCGGCTGACAGCGGATGCAATAGGGATCCTGCACACGGCTGTCGCCATCGCGATGGCTTTCGCGGATCTCGCTACCACTCATGATGGCGCGCATCTCGCGGGCCACGTCGATCTGTCCGGCATGCCCCCTGAGTGCGTGAATATCCGCGATCAGCGGCGCGGTGGACCCCATGATCGCATCCGTTGTCAGCGCCGCCACCACGATGGAGGCTTCGGCCAGACGCCAGGCATCAAACAATCCGGCAAGAGCGCAGGCGGTGGAAAACTGGGTGCCGTTGATCAGGCCCAGCCCCTCCTTTGGCCCCAGAACGATCGGCTCCAGCCCCGCCAGTTCCAGCGCCCTGGCGCCGGGCATGCGCGCCCCGTCATAGGTAGCCTCGCCTTCGCCGATCATCACCGCCGCCATATGCGCCAGCGGTGCCAGATCGCCCGAGGCGCCGACAGAGCCTTGCGAGGGTACAACGGGAATGACCCCGCATGCCAGCATAGCCTCGATCTGGGCGATCACCGCCCAGCGCACACCAGAGGCGCCCCGCCCCATCGAGAGCAATTTCAGCGCCATCATCAGGCGGGTGCGGTCTGCGGGCAGCGGATCGCCAACACCGCAGCAATGGCTGAGGATCAGATTGCGTTGCAGCGTGGCCGTGTCTTCTGGCGCGATCCGGGTCGAGGCGAGTTTGCCGAATCCGGTGTTGATGCCATAGACCGGCGCATCGCCCGCTGCGGCCTCTGCCACCATCCGGGCCGCAGCCTCGACAGCGGAGCGCGCCGCCGGGTCCAGCCGGACCGGGGTGTCAGAGCGATACAGGGTTTCGAGCGTTTGCAGCGTCACCGCGCCCGGGGTCATCTCAATCATGGTCTGCCTTCGAAAATACGTGCGTGGAGCGGGTTGAAACCGATGCGATAGGACAGCTCGGCCGGGCGACTAACGTTCCAGATGGCCAGATCGGCGCGCAGGCCCGCCGCGATGCGGCCCCGGTCCGAAAGGCCCAGCGCCTGTGCCGCGTGGCAGGTCACCCCGGCCAGTGTCTCTTCCGGGGTCATGCGGAACAGGGTGCAACCCATGTTCATCGCCATCAGAAGCGAGGTCATCGGCGAGGAACCGGGATTGCAGTCCGTTGCCAGCGCCATCGGCACGCCGTGGTCACGAAACAGCGTGATGGGCGGCGCCTGGGTTTCCCGGATCGTGTAATAGGCACCGGGCAGGATGGTCGCGACACTGCCTGCCTCGGCCATTGCCGCAGCATCCGCCGCATTGGCATATTCAAGGTGATCGACCGACAGCGCCCCATAACGCGCGGCCAGCGCGGTGCCGCCCTGACGGCTCAGCTGCTCGGCATGCAGTTTGACCGGCAGACCCAGTTCCTGCGCGCAGGCAAAGACCTGTTCGATCTCAGCCGGGGAGAAAGCGATGTTTTCGCAGAACCCGTCCACCGCATCGACCAGCCCTTCATCATGGGCCGCGCGCAGGGTGGGCAAGCAGACCTCCTGCAGATAGGCCCCAGCACGGCCGGTGTATTCCGGCGGCACGGCGTGGGCGCCCAGAAAGGTCGTGATGACTGTCACCGGGCGCATCTGCCCCAACCGACGGGCGGCGCGCAGCATTGTCAGCTCAGCCTCGCGGTCCAGCCCATAGCCGGATTTGATTTCGACCGTGGTGATCCCTTCGGCGATCAGCGCATCCAGACGCGGCAGGGCGCTCGCAACCAGTTCCTGTTCTGACGCGGCGCGAGTGGCCGAAACGGTCGAGACGATGCCGCCCCCGGCACGGGCGAGTTCTTCATAGGATGCGCCGTTCAGGCGCATTTCAAATTCCCGCGCCCGGTCTCCGCCGAACACCAGATGGGTGTGGCAGTCGATCAGTGCAGGCGTCAGCAACCGCCCTTCTAGATCCTGCCGGTCCCAGTCTGCGTAGGTGTCCGGCAGGTCAGCCTCGGCCCCGGCCCAGTCGATCAGGCCCTCCCTGATCGCGACAGCCGCTGCGGAAATCAGCCCATAAGGCACATCACCCTGCACCATCGTGGCAGCGGATCCTCCGGTCAGCACATATCGGGATGCGTCAGTCATCAGCCCCTCACAAAGTTCTTGATGCAGGATTGATATGAGCATATTCATATTATGTCTATACATAAGGTGATCAGATGCAGACAATTTTTGCACGGCAGGCCCGCACCCCATCGGGATGGGTCCAGAACGTCCGGCTGAGGATTGAGAATGGAGCCATTGCAAAGATCACCGCCAATGCGGCGCCCGGCGATGGGGATGCCCGCGTCGACACGCTACTGCCGGGGCTGGCCAACCTGCACTCGCACAGTTTTCAGCGGGCGATGGCGGGGATGAGCGAATACCGCGCCGCCGGGCAGGACAGTTTCTGGACCTGGCGACAGCTGATGTATCGCTTCCTCGATCACCTCAGCCCTGAACAGTATCAGACCATCGCGGCGCTGACCTTCATGGAGATGCTGGAAGCCGGGTACTCCGCCGGGGGGGAATTCCACTATGTCCACCATCAACCCGGCGGCGCCCCCTATGACGACCCTGCCGAGCTGAGCAACCGAGTCTTTGCCGCCGCTGCCGAGACCGGTATCGGCCTGACGCATCTGCCGGTTTTGTATTCCTATGGCGGGGCTGGGCAGCAGCCTCTGACAGGTGGACAATTGCGGTTCGGCAATTCGGTGGACGGGTTTACCGATCTTGTGGCGCAGGTTCGCAGAAATGCTGACCGAGACCTGCCCGCCGACACCCGCGTTGGCATCGCTCCGCACTCCTTGCGCGCCACCAGCCCCGAAGATCTGGCAGAGGTCCTGAAGATCCAAGACGGCGCGCCGGTCCATATCCATATCGCCGAACAACCCGCCGAGGTGAAGGATATCCAAGACTGGCTGGGCTCTCGTCCTGTCGAATGGCTGCTGAACAACGCGCCGGTGGGCAAGGACTGGTGCCTGATCCACGCCACCCATATGACTGAGGCGGAAACGCGGACGATGGCCACATCAGGCGCGGTCGCGGGGCTGTGCCCGATCACCGAAGCAAATCTGGGCGATGGCCCGTTTAATGGGGCGGAGTATCTGGGGAATGGCGGGCGCTTCGGGATCGGATCGGATTCCAATATCCGCATCGCCCTGTCCGAAGAACTGCGCCAGCTGGAGTATTCCCAGCGCTTGCGCGATCTGGCCCGCAACGTGATGACCCCGGGACCGGGGTCCGTCGGCGACACCCTGTATCTGGGCGCCGCCCGGGGCGGGGCGCAGGCGCTGGGCCGCGCCGCCGGGCAGATCGAAACCGGGGCGCTGGCCGATCTTATTGCCGTCGACACCTCTCTGCCTGCTCTCTGTGCGCTGACGCCCGAACAACTGCTGGACGGTCTGTGCTTCGCCGCGGGTGACGGCGCCGTCACCGATGTCTGGAGCGCCGGACGTCATCAGGTGAAACAGGGGCGCCACGTGGGCCGGGAGCAGATTTTGGCCGCCTTCCGCGACACAGTGCAGTCCTTGCGCGCCGCACTCTGACCGCGCGACTTTACAAAACGCGCCCGGGCGCCGAGAACGGGTCGACCCTTTCGCCACAACCAGCAGCAGGACAGCCGGTGCAGCCACAAAAGAAAACCAGTTTTCAGGATATCCGGGACGAGGTGCTGCGCCGCATTCAGGACCGGGTTTGGGATCAGGGTGCCCTACTCCCCACTGAACAGGAGTTGTCCGAGGAATTCGGCTGCGCCCGCGCCACAGTGAACCGCGCGCTGCGCGAACTGGCCGAACGTGGCATCATCGACCGCAAGCGCAAGAGCGGCACGCGCGTTGCCATCGCGCCGGTGAAACAGGCGCGGCTGGAAATCACCGTGACCCGCCAGCAGGTCGAGGACATGAATGCGGTGTATCGCTACCGGCTGGTCAGCCGTGCCGCCGTGCCCGCGCCGGGGTGGCTGTCCTCGCAGATGGGGCTGATGGCGGGGGCAGAGGTCCTGCATCTGCAATGCATGCATTACGCCGACAACAGCCCCTTTCAGTTCGAGGACCGCTGGATCAATATCGACGCGGTACCGGATGTCGCGGAGGCGGATTTTTCGCAGACCGGACCGAACGAATGGCTGCTGTCACGGGTCCCCTTTTCCAATGCCGAAATCACCCTGTCCTCGGTGGCGGCGGATGCCGCGCTGGCCGGATTCCTTGGCACGCAAGAGGGCACGCCACTGTTCCTCATGGAACGGGCAACCTGGTTTCAGGAGCAGCCGGTGACTTTTGTCCGGATGCATTTTCACCCGGGCTACCGGATGCGCACCCAGTACTGATCCCGCACCTGAACCTTAGCCAGCCTTCAGCAGTAGCTGGCTTTCGTATCCTTTCAGCGCCGGACGGGCAGAAGGGCCGTAGGCGGACCAGTCGCCGCCAATGAGGTGCAGGATCTCCGCCCGCGTTTCACCATCAAAACTGGCAGCGGTTTCAAGGCCGGGATGATAGCTTTCGCTCTCCAACCCGTTGCCCCGGATGATCTCGTGCCGGTCAAACAGCAGGTGCACATAGGTCACCGGGCCGCCATCACGGCGCATGCGGATGCTGTCGCCGTTGACCAGATCCTTGGCCTTGACCAGAACCTGCGGCGCACCAAACAACAGCTCTGCCCGATCCGAGGACACAAGAACCCGGTGGCAGGGCGACAGCTCTAGCGCAGCGTGATCGCCCAGCGCGCCTGCGACCAGGACAACCGGCGCATCGGCGCCCTCTGCGCGGCGGTGGCTGCGGCCGACCCAGCGCAGCGGCTGCAATCCATTGTCACGGGTATGAACCAGAGTACCCGGCTCCAGCCTCTCCACCGGCTGCAGCCCCGCGGCGGTATCAATTAACGTCCCGGCCACGAAACAGGGGACCGTGGTCATTTTCACCAGACCCGTGTCGGTATTCCCCAGCCCATCGGCAACCGTATAGGTAAAAGTCGTGGTCTCGGGATCGTCGACATCATCCTGCGCGGCAATGTCAAAGGTGCCATCGTCATTCAGGGTGATGCGCTGGCCGCCCGACAGGGTGACGGTGCTACCCGCCACCACCGGCTGGCCGTTGATATGGGTGATGGTCAGCGTCGTGCCGGGCGTGTGGCTGTCATTGGTCAGCACATCCAGCGTGTCCGAACTGCCCTCATCCAGCGTGATTGCGTCATCCCCTGCCACCAGCGCGGTCTGGATAGAGTCCCCAGCGATCAGCAGGTTGGAATCGTATTTATCATCACCCGCATCCGCGATGCCGATCTTGATCGAGTTCACCTGCCCCGGCTTGACCGGCGCGGTCAGCGTCAACGTGATGGTGAAGCCATCCATTTCGGTATTGTAGGTGTCGTCATGCTGGTTGTTGTCGACATAAAGATCCTGGTTCGACCCATCGTTGATATTGTCGATGGAAATGTCACCGCTGCCAATCGTCAGCTCGGCCTGCTCGCCGTTGACCCAGACCCCGACCGCGTCGTTGAACCCCTTGTTGACGTACTCCAAATACTCTTCCGAGGAGAACACGAACTGCATGGTCAGCGTCGAGCCCGCGGGAATAAAATTAGCCTCGAACACCGCCGCATCATAGGTCTGCATACCCGCCAGATCGGTCAGGTCGGAATCGCCCGCTTCTCCGTGGCGCGTCGTGGTCCGCGAGCTGGTGTTCACGTCACCGCTGCTGTTGGTCACATCCGCCGCATTGCCAGTCGACAGGATCACGCCGGTGTCCGAGGGGGTGATTTCAGAGGCAACCGTGTCGCCATCCGAATAGATGCCTGAGGCGTCTTTGGCGCCTGTGTAGCTGGCATTGAGAACGGTAATTCCGCTGCCGAACATCGCATCCGCCATCTGCGCCGCAGAGGCTGAGGTATCGACGGGCAACTCGGATGCAATGGGCATAAGATCGGTCCTGAAAAAGCATGAGCAAAACAGAAAATCGGCCCGGCGCGTGAGAACCGGCCCCGCCTCCCTTAGCAGACCCGGAGTTGAGGATCGGTAAACCAGCGCAAATGACAACCGCGCAGACCACTTCTGCAGGCTCTAAGACGATTGACCGCGCAGCGCGCCCCGCGTATGGCCTGCGCCATGGAAAAGAAGAAACCCTCCCGCCAGCAGGTCTATACGCTGCTGGTTCAGATTGGCCGCAAAGAAGGCGACGGGCTGCCCGATGGCGCCTCGGGCGCTGCGCTGATGGTCTATGCCTCGGGCGTGGATGAAGCCGAAGCCGTGCGCGAAACCGTGGCGATCCTGAAACAGGCCGACACCGCGCCGCTGGATGTGACCGGATACGGCACCCTGGCCGAGCGCGAAGCCGAAGGTCACGAGATCGGTGAGGAAGAGCGCGAGTTGATGGACCGCGCACTGGCGGAGAACGCCGTTATCGTCGCTCAGATGACGCCGTTCTTTGACGGGGAAGAACCCACCATCCACTGAACGCGTAACCGGGGGTCCAGATCACCTCGATCCGCCGAACCAGCGTTTATAAAGCTGATCATAAGTGCCGTCTTCTTGCAGTGCCAAGAGCGCGCGGTTGGCTTCTTCCGTGTGCTCTGAGCCCTGCGGGAACAGAAGACCGTAATTCTCCCGCAGGAAAGCAGACCCGATAGTGCGCCCGTGGGCCTCGCCTTCGTGTGTGACGTAGTAATTCAGCACCGGCGCGTCAAAGACCACCGCGTCGATCTTGCGCCCCTCAAAAGCTTCGATCAGCTCTTCCAGCCCCGGGTAGCCATAGAAATCGATATCCCGCCGCTGCAGGAAACCCGACGCCGTCGAACCCTCGATGGTGCCAACCCGCTGGCCATAAAGGTCATTGACGGAATTCACCTTGCCGGTGATCGCCTCGACCGTCATCGCCGTGGTGATCTTTGCGACAAAGACCGACACCACGAACAGCGATGAAATCACCAGCAGCACCCCGAACAGGCGACCGATAGGAGTGCGAGGCACCCGCTCTTCAAAACCGCCATTCACCACCAGATTCAGCGCCCACCAGAAGGACGGAAACCAGGCCTCTTTCAGCGGTCGGTCGAAATAGGGCTGGGCGCGGCGTTCGAATGTCCACATCAGCATGCCACCCCCGAACAGCAGCAGGAACGCCAGACCGATGGCAATCGCCAGATCCCAGGACAGCATGGCCCGCCACAGCGACGGCGCCCGCACGTCCTCGGCATGCACCATGATCTGCAGCCCGCTTTCGAACACTGGCTGGCTGAAATCCATTTCGGTTTCGCGCGCCGCCGTGATCGAGATATTGGCCGCCGCCATATCCACCGTGCCGTTGCGCACGCCCTCCAGCATCTCGGCAAAGGTCTCGGTCCGGTTGATCTCGTAGTTCCAGCCAAGGCGATCAGCCATCGCCTCCACCAGCTCGATCGAGAATCCGGTATCGACCCCATTTTCCACCATTGAAAACGGCGGCCGCGTCACGGTGTTGACCGTCAGCATCTGGGCCAGGCTAACCTGTCCCCAGAGGGCAAACATCATCAATGGAAGAAGACGGAAGAAAGACACGTCGAAATCACGACCCTGGATTAAGGAAATCAGAAATGTCTTAGGCCGTATAATAGCTTCACGCAAGCGTGATGCCGCGCGCTCCCCTCGGGTCATGCTCTGCCCTGCCCAATGGCGCGGCACAGGAGGCAGACTACTTGCTCAGCCGATCTGCATAGCCGACAGCAAACGCCCCTCAGCCCCGGACAGGGCCCGCCGGGCCGCAGGTCCATAGCCGGTGCCGGTTTCCGGGTCCAACTCGGGGAACAGGGCGCAGATTTCATCCAGCACCCTCCGTTCGAACAGGTTCGGGGTTTCCGGACCGGGCAGGAAGCTTTCGCTGGGCAGGTCCTCAGAATAGATCACCTGATGGCGGTCGAACATCAGGTGGACATACTCCACCTCGCGGCAGGGAGAGGGCCGGACCGTTCTGTCATTGATCAGATCCCGCGCCGCCACCAGAACCTCGGGTTCGCCAAACAGCAGTTCCGCGGCAGCGCCGCGCACCAGCACCCGGTGCTGCGGAGAGACGGACAATGTCCGGTGCGCGCCAAAGCTGCCCGCAGCAATCCGTACCGGTGCCAATTCCCCGGTCCCGGCAACCCGGCGAGATCCGGTCCAGCGCACCGGCTGCGGCCCGTCATCGCGGGTCATGACCAGATCCCCGGGCATCAGGCTCTCGACCGGCACTTCGCCGCGCGGGGTGCGGATCAGCGTCCCCGCCACAAAGCAGGGGATCGAAGTCGCATTCACCACCCCGGTATCTGAATTGGTCCCGTTGCTGACGGTATAGGTGAAGGTGAAATCCTCCACGTCGCCATCCCCGACCAAGGTCAGCGTACCATCATCGTTCAGCTCGACCGTCTGTCCAGTGCTCAGCGTCACCAGCGATCCTGCTGTGACCGCGACACCATTCAGATGGGTAATCGTCAGCGTGCTGCCCGACACATTTGTATCGTTGGCCAGCACATCGATCGTCTTGCTGCCGTCGGCCTGCACGTGCGCCAGATCCGTCTGCGCCACCAGATCTGTCTGGATCGAATCCCCAGCGATCAGAAGGTTACTATCGTATTTGTTGTCGCCCACATCGGCGATACCGATGCGCAGGGTGTTCACCTCATCCGGGTTGACCACCATCGTTAGCGTCATGGTGAGCGTCAGCCCGTCCATTTCGGTGTTATAGGCATCGCCGGTATTGTCGAGATAGAGGTTCTGATTGTTGGTAGAACTGACAGTGTCCGGGTTGGCGGTGTCGCTACCCACCTCCAACTGTACCTGTTCGCCATTGATCCAGACCGAGACCGAGTCTTGATAGATCGAATCCTGGTATTCCGGAAATTCCTCTGAGGAGAAGATGAACTGCATCGTCATCACTTCGCCATCCGGAATGAAACTCACATCCAGATAGGAGGCATCATAGGTCCGCGCGCCAGCAGCCGCGTTGAAATCGGCGTTGTCGTTCTCACCGCTGGTATTGGTGGACTGGTTGGCCCGCTGGTTCGCCTCGCCGCTGGAATTGGTGTAGTCATCCGCGCGGCCCGTCGACAGGATCACCCCAGTATCGCCCGGCGTTGCACCGGGGGCTATTGTATCGCCCCCCGAGTAGATTGCAGAGGAACGACTGTCACCGGAATAGCTCGCGCTGACCACCGTGACGCCGGTGCCAAAGATCTCTTCCGCCATCTGATCGGCAGACGCCGCCAGATTGTAGTTCAGTTCAGACGCTGCCACCATTGCCCTGCCCTCACTCATAACGATGAGACAGACCATCCGGCGCATTGAAACGCCTTTTCGGCGCCATGCGGGGTAAAGACCCTTCCGGGTCCTGTTTTCCGGGATGCAGTGGCCACATGGACCTGTACTGCGCGTTGGTGACCTGCCTCAGGTCTTCTTGGTTAATGGATTATTAACACGATTCTTTTTGCCTGTCCCCGCCTCTGAGGGGGATACACAAAATGACCTTTTTTGCGCCACGTTTCGCCCCCTCTCCGCCCTTTCACAGTCCCATGACCTGCCCCCTTGGCGACCTTCTGGCGGTTTGCACCTTGCCGGGATCCACGCTAGGCCATGACAAACCGGAATTTCAGGAGCCCACCGCATGTCCCCGACCGATCCCGCCCGCCTGACCGCCGATCTGATCCGCTGCCCGTCGGTCACCCCGGAAGAGGGCGGCGCGCTGGAGCTGCTGGAACAGATTCTAAGCGCAGCAGGCTTTGACTGCGCCCGGGCAGACCGCGGCGGGATCAGCAACCTGTTTGCCCGCTGGGGTGCAAAAGGCCACGCCCGCACCTTTGGCTTCAACGGTCACACCGATGTGGTGCCCGTGGGCGATGAAGCGGCCTGGACCGTCGATCCTTTTGGCGCCGAGGAAAAAGACGGCATCCTTTATGGCCGGGGCGCCACCGACATGAAATCGGGCGTTGCCGCCTTTGCCGCTGCTGCCATCGATTTTGTGCACACCACCCCGCCCGACGGCGCCGTCATCCTGACCATCACCGGCGATGAAGAAGGCGATGCGCTGGACGGCACCACCGCGCTGCTGGACTATATGCAGGAACAGGGGGAGGCCATGTCGGTCTGCCTGGTGGGAGAGCCCACCTGCCCCAATACCATGGGCGAGATGATCAAGATCGGGCGCCGCGGATCGCTGTCGGCATGGTTCACCGTGACCGGCAAACAGGGCCATTCCGCCTATCCGCACCGGGCCAACAATCCGCTGAGCGCCATGGCGCGGCTGATGGATCGTCTCGCCAGTCACGAGCTGGATCAGGGCACCGAGCATTTCGACGCCTCGACGCTCGCGGTTGTCACCATCGACACCGGCAACCCGGCGACCAACGTGATCCCGGCGCAAAGCCGCGCCACCGTAAACATCCGCTTCAACGATGCCCACAGCGGCGCCAGCCTGACGGAATGGCTGCGGGCAGAGGCCGACAAGGTCGAAGCCGAGTTCGGCACCACCATCGACATGCAGGTCAAAATCTCGGGCGAAAGCTTCATCACGCCGCCGGGCGCGCTCTCCGATCTGGTCTCAACCGCAGTGGCGGCGGAAACCGGCGTCACGCCGGAGCTGTCCACCACAGGCGGCACCTCAGACGCGCGCTTTGTCAAATCGCACTGCCCGGTGGTGGAGTTCGGCCTCGTGGGCAAGACCATGCATCAGGTGGATGAAAACGTTGAAATCGCGCAGATTCACCAGCTGAAAGCCATCTATTCCCGCATCCTGAAAGACTATTTCGCATGACGGCGCAGATTGCGGTCACCGAGGACCGCGAGGCCTGTTTTCGCCTGCGGTTCGACGTTTTCGTCACGGAACAGGGCGTGCCGGTCGAGGAAGAGATCGACGCGCTGGATGATGTGGCAACCCATCTTCTGGCCACGCAGGATGGACAGCCCATCGGCACCGCCCGCATCGTCTTTGCCGGTGACACCGCCAAGATCGGGCGGGTTTGCGTCACACAGGCTGGCCGGGGAACCGGTCTCGGCAAGGCGCTGATCGAAAAGGCGGTGGAGATCGCCCGCCAGACACCCGGTATGTCCCGCGCCAAGCTGGGCGCCCAGCTGCACGCCCTCGGCTTTTATGAAAAGCTGGGCTTCACAGCCACCGGCCCCGTCTATGATGACGCCGGGATCGATCACCGTGATATGGTTCTGGACCTGAACTAAGATGAAACGCCAAACCCTTGTCATCATGATCAAGGAACCGCGCCCGGGCAGGGTCAAAACGCGGCTGGGACAGGGGATCGGCGTGATCCCCGCCACCTGGTGGTTCCGGCATCAATCGGCCCGATTGATCCGATCCTTGCGTGATCCACGTTGGCAGATCGTTCTGGCGGTAGCCCCGGACCGGGCCGTCACCTCCCGCGTCTGGCCCGCTGATCTACCGCGTCTGCCGCAAGGCGGCGGCGATCTGGGACAGCGCATGAAGCGGATGCTCAAGGCGGCGTGCTCTGTCCCGGTCGATAGGCTGGGCCGCGCCCCGGTGCACGGTCCTGTCTGCCTGATCGGCGCCGACATTCCCGGCATCACCCGCGCCCATATCGCCCGTGCCTTTGCCGCGCTGGGGCATTCGGATGCGGTGTTCGGCCCAGCCACCGATGGCGGCTACTGGCTGGTCGGAGCAAAACACCCGGCCCGCCTGCCGCAAACCCTGTTTCAGAACGTGCGCTGGTCCAGCGAGCACGCGCTGGCCGATTCTGTCGCGACGCTTCCGGGATGGCGCATTGCGCAGACAGACATCCTGAACGACGTGGACACGGCAGCAGATCTGCGCCAAAGCCGCAGCTGACCCGCTCTTTTCATCATGACCTTGTCTTCGGGTCATGATACGCGGGAGATATGACCCGTATCCCCTCCAAGGCCGAAATCCTCGACTGGATTTCCGCCCACCCGACCCAGAACTCGAAACGCGACATTGCCAAGGCCTTTGGCATCAAGGGGGCTGACCGTATCGACCTCAAGCGCGTGTTGAAGGAACTGGAGGCCGAAGGGCACCTAGAGAAGCGCAGGAAAACCTACCGCGATCCAGAACAATTGCCGCCCGTCACCATCCTGACGGTCAAACGTCCGGACCGGGACGGCGATCTGTTTGGCCGCCCGATGGAATGGCACGGCGAAGGGGTGGAACCCATTATCCTGCTGATGCCGCGCGCCTCGGATCCCGCATTGGGGGAGGGCGACCGGATCCTGGCCCGGCTGACCGCCGTCAAAGGCGCGGATCACAATTACGAAGCCCGGCTGATCCGCCGTATCGGTACCAACCCCAAACGGGTGCTTGGCGTCTTTCGCACCGGTGCCGAAGGGGGCCGGATCGTTCCGATCGACAAATCCAGCTCGACCGAATGGAGCGTGGCGCCGGATGCAACGGGCGGCGCCAAGGATGGTGAACTGGTCGAGGCCGAACAGGCCGGTCCCAAGACCCGTCTGGGCCTGCCGCGCGCGCGCGTCGTCGAACGTCTGGGCGATCCATCGGCACCCAAGGCGGTATCGCTGATCGCGATCCACCAGCACGGCATTCCCGATCAATTCCCCGATCAGGTCATGGCCGAGGCGGACGCCGCCAAACCCATTGGCCTGAAAGGACGCGAAGACCTGCGTGATCTGCCGCTGATCACCATCGACCCGGTGGATGCGCGCGACCGCGACGATGCCTGTTTCGCCGAAGCCGACACCGATCCCAAGAACCCCGGCGGGCATGTGATCTGGGTCGCGATTGCCGATGTGGCCGCCTATGTGCGCCCCGGCTCCGCATTGGACCGCGAGGCGCGCAAACGGGGCAACTCCAGCTATTTCCCTGACCGCGTGGTGCCGATGCTGCCGGACCGGCTGTCGGGCGATCTGTGCTCGCTGCACGAAAACGTGCCGCGCGCCTCTGTGGTGGTGCGGATGCAGGTCGACGCCGAGGGCAACAAGATCGGCCATCGCTTCATGCGGGCGCTGATAAACTCCAGCGCCGCGCTCAGCTATCAAGAAGTGCAGGACGCCATGGACGGGCGCCCCAGCGAGAAGACCGAGCCCCTTCTGGAGGACGTGATCAAGCCGCTTTATGCCGCCTATCGCGCCCTGACCAAGGCCCGCGCCGCGCGCCAGCCGCTGGATCTGGACCTGCCGGAACGGCGCATCGTGCTGGATGAAGACGGACAGGTCGCCTCGGTCAATTTCCGTGACCGGCTGGAGGCGCACCGACTGATCGAGGAATTCATGGTGCTTGCCAATGTCGCGGCTGCCGAGACCCTGATCAAGAAACGCACCCCGCTGGTGTTCCGCGTCCACGAAGAACCGGCGCCGGAGAAGCTGGAAGCGCTGCGCGAAACAGCGCAGGCGGCAGGTCTGAACCTCGCCAAGGGACAGGTGCTGCAAACCCGGCATCTGAACGCGCTGCTCAATGCGGCGGCGGGCACGGACGATGCAGAGCTGATCAATATCTCGACCCTTCGGTCGATGCAGCAGGCCTATTACAACCCTGAAAACTTTGGCCATTTCGGGCTGGCCCTTCGCAACTACGCGCATTTCACATCCCCCATCCGGCGTTATGCGGATCTGATCGTGCACCGGGCGCTGATTACCGCCCATGGCTGGGGGCCAGACAATGGCAAGGATGGCCTCACCCCTGATGAAATCGAGCGGTTGGACGACACCGCCACTCATATTTCCGAGACCGAGCGCCGCTCGATGATCGCGGAACGTGACACCACGGACCGCTATCTGGCGGCCTACCTGTCGGAACGGGTCGGCAATGAATTTACCGGCCGGATCAGCGGCATTGCTCGGTTCGGCGCCTTCGTGAAACTGGATGAAACCCATGCCGACGGGCTGGTTCCCGTGCGCACCATCGGACGCGAGTTCTTCCATTTCGATGCTGATGCCGGGACGCTGATGGGGGCCGATACCGGTCTCACGCTTGCCATCGGTCAGCGCGTCACAGTCAGGCTGACACAGGCCGCGCCGGTCACCGGCGGTTTGGAGCTGGAGTTGTTGTCGATCGAGGATCAGGCCCTGCCCAAAGGTGGCAGTGGGCGCGGACGACGCAGCCCGGCGGGCCGCACCGTCAAACGCAAGGCGGCAAAATCCAAACACAAGGCCGCCAAGACCAAGCGCAAGGTCGAACGCAAACGCCGCAAGTAAAACAGTCAATAGATCCGGCCTGCTACGCCGGTTCGGCGGCGCCTTGCGCGCCTCCCGATTGCACCCTTTTGCGATGGACCTGCAATGATTACATTCAAGCTGAGCAGACACTGAACCAAGGTAGTATTCCCATGCGGATCTGGATGAAGGCGGCAGCCCTTGCCGCGACCGGCGCAGTTGCAGCACAGGCCGGACCCGACGAATCGCTGCGCCCCCCGGAGCGCCCTGTCGAACGCGGCGCCCCGGCGCCCGACGGCTCTTACCAGCTGGCGGCGGCGATCTCGTTGCGCCCCCTGAGCCGCCCGAACGGGCTAGCGCCGGGAATTGCCCAGGACGATCAGGTCGAACCGGTCGCCGCCAACAGTGGCTTTCAGGCCTGGATCAACGGCTTCCGACGCCGGGCCATGGCGCAAGGGATTTCCTCCTCGACACTGAACCGCGCCTTTCGCGGGGTGGAGTATGACAACGACGTCATTCGCCGCGACCGCAACCAGTCCGAGTTCACCAAGACGATCTGGGAATACCTAGACAGCGCCGTCTCGGACTCCCGGGTCAAGAACGGCAAAAAGGCCCTGCGTGAACAGCGGCGGCGGCTGAACCGGATCGAAGCCACCTATGGCGTCGACAAGGAGGTCGTGATCGCCGTCTGGGGCATGGAAAGCAATTATGGCAACCACCGCGGCAATATGAACGTCATTCAGTCACTGGCGACGCTGGCCTACGACGGTCGCCGCGGGCGGTTCTTTGAAAAGCAGCTGATCGCAGCGCTGAAGATCCTGCAATCGGGCGATGTCGCACCGCGCAAGATGACCGGCAGCTGGGCCGGGGCCATGGGGCACACCCAGTTCATACCCACCTCTTATCTGGCCTATGCTGTGGATTTCACTGGCGATGGCAAACGCGACATCTGGTCGGAAGACCCCTCTGATGCGCTGGCCTCGACCGCTGCTTATCTGAAGCGGTTCGGCTGGGTCAAAGGCCAGCCCTGGGGCGTTGAAGTGCAGCTACCGCGCGGGTTCAACTATGGTCTGGCCAGCCGATCGGTGAAGAAATCTCCCGCGGAATGGGCCCGGCTGGGTGTCGTTGGAACCAACGGGCGCGCCGTTCCCAACCATGGCACGGCCTCGATCTTGCTGCCCGCCGGCGGGAATGGCGCGGCCTTCATGATCTTCAAGAATTTCTCGGTCATCGAGCGCTATAACGCCGCCGATGCCTATGTGATCGGGGTGGGGCACCTGTCCGACCGCATCGCAGGCGGACCGGCGATCCAGGCGAAATGGCCGCGCGGGGACCGGTCGCTGAATTTCCGGGAACGCAAGGAGCTGCAGCAGCGCCTGTCGCGGGCCGGTTTCAACACCGGCGGCGTCGATGGGAAGATCGGCCCCAAGACGCTGGCCGCGATCCGCAGCTATCAGGCCTCCAAAGGTCTGATCCCGGATGGTTATGCCTCGCTCAAACTGCTGCGCCGCCTGCGCTGAGCCACACCTCAAGACGAGCAAAAGAAAGGCCCCGCATCCTCTGCGGGGCCTTCTTTAAAACAGCGTTCTGTGGCGAATCAGCCCGGGCTCATGCCGCGCAGACGTTCGGAGCGGCGACGCAGCAGTTCCAGCACCGTCAGCAGGCAGATTGAGATCCCCACAAGGATGGTCGCAACCGCCAGAATGGTGGGCGAGATCTGTTCGCGCAGGCCGGTGAACATCTGCCACGGCAACGTCTTCTGACCGGCGGAGCCGACAAAGAGCACCACGACCACCTCGTCAAAGGAGGTGATGAAGGCAAAGAGACCACCGGAAATCACACCGGGCAAGATCAGCGGCATCTGCACCCGGAAGAAGGTGGTCACCGGATCGGCGCCCATGTTCGCCGCAGCACGGGTCAGCGAGCGGTCAAAGCCGACCAGTGTCGCGGTCACGGTGATGATCACGAAGGGAATGCCAAGCGCCGCGTGGGCCAGAACCACGCCGAAATAGGTGCCCTGCATCCCGATGCGGCTGTAGAAGAAATACATGCCCGCAGCCGAGATGATCAGCGGCACGATCATCGGAGAGATCAGGATCGCCATGATCGCGCGGCGGAAGGGTACGTGCGGCTGGCTCAGACCGATTGCCGCCAGAGTGCCGAAGCTCACCGACAGGATCGTCGCCATCGGCGCGATCTTGATCGAGTTCCACAGCGCCTGCTGCCAGTCATCATTGCTGAAGAAGTCCTTGTAGTGCTTCAGCGAATAGCCAGCCGGATCAAAGCGCAGCATTTCCGGAGTGAAAGTGAAGAAGTTCTCGGCGTTGAAGCTGAGCGGCATCACCACGAGGATCGGCGTGATCAGGAAGACGAAGATAACGCCGCAGATCACCCGGAAGCTATAGTGCCACAGCACCTGACCGGGGGTCAGATAGGGCGGCAGATGCGCCCGGTAGCGCGAGGTCGCCAGCCAGAAGATGAACCAGCCCGCGAACCAGCCGAACAAGCCGCCCACCACCGCGGCGGGCAGCCCGCCGAACAGGTAGCCCAGCACCAGGAACAGCGCAAAGGTCGCCCAGCGCAGCGGTTTTTCCTTGTCGGTCATACCCGCAAAGACAAATCCAAGTACGCCCAGGATGGCGCCGCCGACGAGGATCCCGATCAGGCCGGTGGCCTGAGCGGTGCCCACGAAGAGACCAAAGAAGGCTCCGGCGCCGGCTGCCACGGCAGCGGTGAAACCGGGGGTTTGATTTGTAACAGGAGTCAATGCCATGTCGATTATCCCAGTTTCACGTTGTCGATGCCGACGATCTTGTCATAGGCCCAGTAGAGCACCAGAACGACGACCAGAAGGATCGCGCCAAGTGCAGCCGCGAGGCCCCAGTTCAGCGAAGACGAGATGTGATAGGCGATCCGGTTCGAGATGAAGACACCCTTGGTGCCGCCAACGATTTCCGGGGTGATGTAGTAGCCGATGGCCAGAATGAAGACGAGGATCGACCCAGCGCCGATACCGGGCACCGACTGCGGGAAATATACCCGCCAGAAGGCCGTCCAGTTGGTCGCGCCCAGCGACTTCGCCGCGCGCAGGTAGGACGGGTTGATCGTCTGCATCACCGAATACATCGGCAGGATCATGAAGGGCAGCAGGATGTGGGTCATCGCCACGATGGTACCGAACTGGTTGTTGATCATCACCAGCCGGGCGTCATCCGCCACAAGCCCCAGCCAGACCAGCACGTCGTTGATGACGCCCTGTTGCTGCAGCATCACCTTCCACGCCGATGTCCGCACCAGAAGCGAGGTCCAGAAAGGCAGCAGCACCAGGATCATCAGCAAGTTGGCCGAGCGTGTCGGCAGGTTCGCAAGGATCCAGGCCACCGGGTACCCTAGCAGAATGCAGGAACCCGTGATCACCAGAGACATGAACATCGTACGCTTGAGCAGCGTGATATAGATCTGCTGGTTTTCGGGACGCGCTTCGGCGCCATCCGGGCCTTTCTGCATGTCGATGGAGTTCAGGAAATAGCCGCTGGTATATTTCGGGCTGTAGGTCTGGACGGTGCGCCAGTTGTCGACATCGCCCCAGTCTTCGTCGATGTCGAGGAAGGCTGCCTTGAAGGAAATCGGCTCCAGATCGGCCAGTGCTGCGCCTGCGGCCTGCAATTCAGCCGCGCCGGGGCCGCTGTAGCTGGCCAGTTTTTCAGCACCACCGGGGGCCTGTACTTCGGTGGCAAAAGCCACGAAAACGCTTTCCCAGGGATCTTCTTCGGCCACGACATCCTGATCGATGATCGCCGTGAACAGCGCGAAATCGGTATAGGCGGTCGCCATGCGCGGGAAGAGTTCGGAAATCTCGGCGCCGGGAACAAAGCCGATATCGGCCGGGAAAACCTCATCCGTGAGATTGCGCATCTTTTCGCGCTGTGCGGTCAGCAGATCGGAATTGCCCGCCGCGCCACTGCCGCCGGTCATGATTTCGAACCAGAGCGCCTCATCCTTGAGGGCGCGATCTGCAGCGCGTTCGATGGCTTTGACGTGATCTTTGCCGATGTCATCAACCTTGCGGCCGCTGCTGCGGAACAGGGAGGAAATACCGGTCTGTTCATAGTTCAGGCGGGTGCCGAGCTTGGTATGCTCCTTGGCCTCTGCCGCCACAAATAGATCGTAATATAGCTCTTCATATACCGCGTCGCCGGGGGCTTCACCGATTTTGGCGTCCCAGTCGGCAAGGGTGACCACGGTCTTGGGAAGCGTGTCCGAAACGATCCGGTTCTCGACCGAGCGGAACAGCATGTCGCCGATCGGGAGAATGAAGGTCAGAAGGATGAAGAGCAGAAGCGGTGCGATCAGCATCAGCGCACGCATCTTTTGCATTCTCAGGGCGCGGGCCAGGCTGCGCTTCAATGGCGTGCCGTCAGCCGCCAGAACCGGGCCGGATTGGGTGGTGTCGCTCATATCTATCCCTGTGTTTTGCCCGCTGTATCGCCCGCGGGTTTTGCTCTTCCGGTCGTTCAGATGCGACCTGATACGAAGAGTGGGTGCCAGAGAGCGGCGGGCGCTCTCTGGCGAGGTCTTCAGACCGGCTTACTTGGCCAGCCACGCCTGGAATTTGGCGTCGATGTCGTCGCGGTAGTCAGCCCAGAACTCGTAGTTGTAGAGGAACGTGTTCTTTGCGTTTGCCGGATCGGTCGGCATGTGCGGCGCCATGTCGATGCCCAGTTCGGCGTGCTTGCCAACCAGCGGAGCGGAGGACGCACGGGCCGGACCGTAGGAGATGTACTTGGCCTGATCCGCCAGACGCTGAGTGTCGGTTGCGAACATGATGTAGTCCAGCGCGCGTGCTTTACGCTCGTCGGACAGACCTGCCGGAATGATCCAGCCGTCCAGGTCGAACACCTGCGCGTCCCACATCATGGCGACGGGCTGCTTCTGCTCTTCAATGACCGAGAACAGACGACCGTTGTAGGTGGAGCCCATCACGACTTCGCCGTCAGCCAGCAGCTGCGGAGTGTCGGCGCCAGCAGACCACCAGATCACGCTGTCCTTGATGGTGTCGAGCTTGGCCAGGGCCTGCTCTTGACCTTCTTCGGTCTCCAGCACGTCATAGACTTCGTCCTTTGCAACGCCGTCGCAGAGCAGAGCCCATTCCATGTTGTTGATCGGACGCTTCTCCAGAGCGCGCTTGCCCGGATAGGCTTCCAGGTCGAAGACGTCGCAGATGTCATCCGGAGGCGTATCGCCTACCATGTCAGTGCGGTAGCCGAAGGTGGTCGAGTAAACGATCTGCGGGATGAAGCAGTCGGACACCAGCAGTTCGCCGAAGTCTTCGGAGGCCGGGGTGCCATCGGGCGCGGCGGCCAGTTGCTCATCCGCGTCGATTTCCATCGCCAGACCTTCGTCGCACAGACGCATCGCGTCCGCAGCAACCACGTCAACCACGTCCCAGGTCACGTTGCCCGCTTCGTTCATCGCGCGCAGCTTCGCAACCGCTTCGGCCGAGCTTTCGTCGTTGATGATCTTGACGCCGGTCTTTTCAGCATAGGGCTCGTGATAGGCCTTCAGCTGGGAGTTCGAATATGCGCCACCCCAGGACACAATGGTCATCTCGTCTGCCATTTCTGCGAACGCCATCGGCGCGCAGAGCGCCGTCGTGGCGGCAAGGGCTGTCAGTTTGGTGAGTTTCATAAACACTCTCTCCTTGTTGATCTTGAATTTAACTGTGATCCCCCGGTCACTTGGCCGCCGGGGGTTTCAAAGCGCGCGCCGTCGTCAGGCGTCCAGCGCGCGGCAGTCTTCGGGCAGCCAGCCGATTTCAATCTGCTGGCCCGGCTTCAGGCGAACCTGGTCCGGTGCGTTCCGTGTCTTGATAATGAATTCGTCATTTCCCGCCACCCGCAGACGGGTACGGAAGATGTCACCCATGTAGATGAACTCCAGCACTTCGGCCTTCAGGGTGTGGGCGCCTTCCTGCAGGCGTTCCTTGTTGTATTCGACCCGTTCGGGGCGGATGGAAACGCGGGTGCGCTCGCCAGGCTGGGACACGTTGATCGGCTTGCAGTCGATCAATTCGCCACCATCCAGCTGCACCAGAGCAAGACCGTTGTTGATCTCTTTCACGGTGCCTTCAAGGGTGTTGTTCTCACCAATGAACTGCGCGACGAAGCTGTTTTCCGGCTCTTCATAAAGCTGATCCGGCGGCGCCAGCTGCTGAATACGGCCATCGTCGAACACAGCAACGCGGTCTGACATGGTCAGCGCTTCGGTCTGGTCGTGGGTCACATAGACCACGGTAATGCCCAGACGGTGGGCAAGATCGGTGATCTCGAACTGCATCTTTTCGCGCAGCTGTTTGTCCAGCGCGCCCAGCGGTTCGTCCATCAGAACCAGTTCGGGTTCGAACACGAGCGCGCGTGCCAGAGCGACCCGCTGCTGCTGACCACCCGAAAGCTGCGCAGGGCGGCGGCCGCCAAAGGCGCCCATTTCCACCATGTCCAGCGCACGCTTGACCTTCTCTTCACGCTCGGACTTGCCCATCTTGCGGACTTCCAGCGGAAAGCTGAGGTTCTCGGCGATGGTCATATGCGGGAACAGCGCATAGTTCTGGAACACCATGCCGATGCCACGCTTGTGCGGCGGAATGTTGTTGATCGAAACACCGCCCAGACGGATATCCCCGTGGGTGGCGGTTTCAAATCCGGCAAGCATCATAAGGCAAGTTGTCTTGCCAGAGCCAGACGGCCCAAGCATTGTCAGAAACTCACCTTTAGGCATCACCAGGTTAAGGCCTTTGACGACGAGCGTTTCGCCATCATAACTCTTTTGGACACGTTCGAATTCAACGAACGCATCACTGTTTGACGCATCAGCCAAAACAGGCTCCCCGTGTTAATTTGGCAGTTTGGTCTGCACTCGTTGCACTGATGTAAACATACCCACCATGGTGGATGCAACCGGATCGTCCTTTCAGTGCTTGAAACTAGCTTAGGGACTAGCTTTCAGCGGATCGGACCGATTGCGACCGCAAAAGCAGAATTTGCGGCATATTTTAAATGATCATACAGGAGAATCCTCTGCCACGGGCTCCCATTCACGAAAATGTGCAAGAAAAGGCCCTGCGCCGGGAAGATCCTTTGATTCCGGCGCAGGGCCTGTTTTTCAGGCAAATAATGCATGCCAAACACCGCTTTCCTGCCGAAATTCGGTGTTTGCGCTTAAGTTCAGGCGCTGTGCAGCAGGTCCTGCTCTTTCAGTGCGGCATAGCATTCGTCCAGCGACAGGCGAGCTCGTTCGATCAGGGTATCGATCTCGGCCGGGGTCATGACCAGCGGAGGAGAGATAATCATCCGGTCGCCCACATGGCGCATGATCAAATTATTGGCAAAGCACCGTTCGCGGCAGATATAGCCCACCGTTCCGGCAGGTGCAGCAAAGGCAGCCCGCGCTTCTTTGTTCGGTGTCAGTGCGATTGAGCCCATCATACCAACGATCTTGGCCTCACCCACCAGCGGGTGATCAATCAGCGCCTCCCACTTCTCTTTCAGATAGGGCGCAGCCACATCCTGCACGTGACCAACCACGTTTTCCTCTTCGAGAATGCGCAGGTTTTCCAGCGCCACCGCCGAGGACACCGGGTGCCCGGAATAGGTATAGCCGTGATTGAATTCGTCGCTCGCGATCACGGCGGCGACCTCATCCGACACCACCGAGCCACCGATCGGCGCGTAGCCCGAGCTAAGCCCCTTGGCGATGGTCATGATGTCCGGGCGGATGCCCATGGTCTGGCTGCCGAACCAGTTTCCGGTGCGGCCAAAGCCACAGATCACCTCATCCGCGATCAGCAGGATCTCGTATTTATCGCAGATGCGCTGAATTTCCGGCCAGTAGGTTTCCGGCGGCACAATAACGCCGCCCGCACCCTGAACTGGTTCGGCGATAAAGGCTGCAACGCGGTCTTCGCCCAGTTCCAGAATCGCCTCTTCCAGTTCCTGCGCGCGCTGCAGGCCGAACTCTTCGGGGGAGGTGTCACCACCCTCAGCCCACCAATGCGGTTGGTTGATATGGTGAATATCCGGGATCGGCAGGCCGCCCTGTTCATGCATCGCCGACATCCCGCCCAGGCTGCCGCTGCCAACCGAAGAGCCGTGATAGGCGTTCTTGCGGCTGATGATGATGGATTTAGTCGGTTTGCCCTTCAGCGCCCAGTAGTGACGCACCATGCGGATGTTGGTGTCATTCGCCTCAGATCCCGACCCGGCAAAGAATACATGGTTGAGATCACCGGGCGCCAGTTCCGCAATCTTGTTGGCCAGAGCGATGACCGGCACATGCGAGGTCTGGAAGAAGGTATTGTAATAAGGCAGCTCGCGCATCTGACGGGCGGCGACATCGGCCAGCTCGTCACGGCCATAGCCGATGTTGACGCACCACAGGCCCGCCATCGCGTCGAGGATCTCGTTGCCTTCACTATCGGTCAGCGTGACGCCGCTCGCGCGGGTGATGATCCGGGCGCCTTTTTCCGCCAGTTCACCATTGGCGGTGAAGGGATGCATGTGGTGCGCGGCGTCCAGGGCCTGCAATTCGGCCGTCGGCATGTGGTTGGTGATCGCATTCATGGGAGTCGCTCCAAAAATAAGAGATTGGCCCCAGAATATGATCAAATTTCACGGTGTCAATCGAATCAGTTGTCCGGATCCAGCCCCATGCTGACCTGATCCATGCCCTGACAAACGTCCCGCTCCATCGCCAAAGCAGCCATTTCGGGATCCCTGCGACGCAAGGCCTCAAGGATGTCCTTGTGACGGTCCGGAAAGCTCTGGGTGCCAAAGCGGCCACAGACCACCCGCAGGGACGGGCCAAAGCGCAGCCACAGGCGGTCCGCAAGATCGGTCAGGATCGGAGCGGCGGCGCGACTGTATAATGCGGTGTGGAAACTGTAGTTCTGCGCCAGATACCCCGGCACATCGCCTGCGGAAATCGCCTGATCCAGCGCCGTGTCGATACGCTCCAGCTCAGCGATATCGGCGTCCGAAACCTGTGTTGTTGCGAGCCTGACAAGCTCACACTCAATTGTTTTTCTTGCGAAAATAATCTCTTTGACATCCGATGTCCGCAGCAGGGGAACGGAAACACGCCGGTTACCCTGAAACACCAGCGCCCCATCCGAGATAAGTCGACGGATCGCCTCGCGGACCGGTGTCATCCCAACCCCCAAAGCCGCAGTCAAACCCTGGATCGTTACCGCCTGCCCCGGCGCCAGTTCACCGAACAGGATCTGCGCGCGCAGCTTTTGATACACGGCCTCATGGGCCGGCGTTTTCGCCGCGCCGTCTTCTGCATTCTGGGCCGAAGATGTGATCTCTGTCACCTTGGGGTATCCTCCTAGTTTTTGGGCAGCTTGCACCAAGAACCACCCGGTGAAAACATAAACAGTATTGCCCCACGAGGCAAAACTTGATCAAATCCACCCCAGCCGGGCAATGAAACCGGCAGGCACAGGGAGATACTCATGACACTCAAGACGATGACACTGACCGCCGTCGTTGCCCTTAGCAGCACGGCCGCCATCGCGGAAGAGGTGCGCGTTTATAACTGGTCCGACTACATCGACGAAGCCCTTCTGGAAAAGTTCGAGGCAGAGACCGGGATCGATCTGATCTACGATGTATTCGACAGCAACGAGCTTCTGGAAACCAAAATGCTGGCCGGCGGGTCGGGCTATGACGTGGTGGTGCCCAGCGGCACCTTCCTGCAGCGCCAGATCATGGCAGGCTCTTTCCAGAAACTGGACATGTCCAAGCTGCCCAACCACAAGAACATGTGGGATGTGGTCGAAAACCGTACCGAACAGTACGACCCGGACAACGCCTATTCCATCAACTACATGTGGGGCACCACCGGCATCGGTGTGAACGTCGGCAAGGTCAAGGAACTGCTGGGCGACGATGCCCCGATCAACTCGCTTGAGCTGGTCTTCAACCCCGACAACATGGAAAAACTGGCCGAATGCGGCGTGCATTTCCTGGATGCCCCGGCAGAAATGATCCCCGCTGCGCTGAAATACATCGGCGAAGATCCCGACAGCCATGACCCGGACGTGATCGCCAAGGCCGAAGGCGTCTTCATGGCGGTGCGCCCCTATATCCAGAAATTCCATTCCTCCGAATACATCAACGCGCTGGCGAATGGTGACATCTGCGTGGCAGTGGGCTGGTCCGGTGACGTGCTGCAGGCCCGCGACCGCGCCGCCGAAGCCGACAATGGCGTCGAAATCGCCTATCACGCGGCCGTCGAAGGCGCCCAGATGTGGTTCGACCAGATGGCCATTCCGGTCGACGCCCCGAACCCGGATGCGGCGCATGTGTTCCTGAACTTCATCATGGACCCGCAGAACATGGCTGCGGCATCAAACTACGTCTACTACGCCAACGGCAACAAGGCATCGCAGGAATTCCTGGTTGAGGACGTGATCGGCGATCCGGCGATCTACCCGGATGAAGCCACCCTGGCCAACCTGTTCACCACCACGCCCTATGCCCCCAAGGTGCAGCGCGTCGTGACCCGTCTGTGGACCAAGATCAAGTCGGGCACCTGATCCGATATCGCCTGATCCGGCAGGGCGCACCCTGTGCCCTGCCGGGCTATGCCAATACACCTTCCAAAGGGGCCAGTGCCGCTTTGGACCTGGACCGCGCAGGGGGCCGGATTGACACTTCCCGTTTTTGAACCCTGGAACGACCCCGAGGCCAAGCCTCTGATCGAGTTCCAAAATGTCACCAAACGCTTTGGTGAGTTCACCGCAATCGACGATCTGACAATCGGTATATACGAGCGGGAGTTCTTCGCGCTTCTTGGCCCCTCGGGCTGCGGCAAGACCACGCTGATGCGGATGCTCGCCGGGTTTGAAACCGCGACCGAAGGTAAGATCTATCTCGCCGGTCAGGATATCGCCCCGGTGCCGCCGAACAAGCGCGCGGTGAACATGATGTTCCAGTCCTACGCGCTGTTCCCGCATCTCAGCATCTGGGACAATATCGCCTTCGGGCTCAAACGCGAAGGCATGCCCAAGGACGACATCGGCGAGCGGGTGGAGAACATGCTGCGCCTGACCCGGCTGGAAAAATTCGCCCGCCGCAAACCGCACCAGATCTCGGGTGGACAGCGGCAGCGGGTGGCACTGGCGCGGTCGCTGGCCAAGGCCCCAAAACTGTTGCTGCTGGACGAACCCCTTGGTGCGCTCGACAAGAAGCTGCGCCAGGACACCCAGTTCGAGCTGATGGACATTCAGGAGAAGACTGGCACCACCTTTGTCATCGTCACCCACGACCAGGAAGAGGCGATGACCGTCGCCAGCCGCGTTGCGGTGATGGACAACGGCAAGATCATGCAGGTCGCCACCCCGGATCGCATCTACGAGACCCCCAATTCCGTTTACGTCGCCGATTTCATCGGTGATGTGAACATCATCGACGGCACCGTCACGCCCACCGGCGAAGACAGCTATGCCCTGAACTGGAAAGAAGGGCAGGAACCGCTGACGGTCAAAACTCCCAACACGTTCTCGGACGGGCAGACCGCACATCTGGCCATCCGCCCGGAAAAGGTCACCATCACCGCAGACCGCCCCGAAGGCGCCGATAACGCGGTGCAGGGCAAGATCCTCGACATTGCCTATCTCGGTAATATCTCGACCTATCACGTTGAACTGCCCTCTGGCGCGGTGATCAAGGCGCAGGCTGCAAATACCCGCCGCATCTCGCGCCGGGCCTTTACATGGGAAGACACTGTCTGGCTGTCCTGGACCGCCACGGCAGGCGTCCTGCTGGCGAACTGATGCGCCGCTTTGCCCTGATCATTGTCCCCTACCTGTGGCTCTTTGCGCTGTTTCTGGTGCCTTTTGCCATCGTCCTGAAAATCTCGCTTTCGGATGTGGCGCTGGCGCGCCCGCCCTATATGCCGCAATTCGACTGGGCGACGGGCATCTGGACCTTCCTGTCCGAGCTGGACTTTGAAAACTTTGTCTGGCTGACACAGGACGATCTATACTGGAAAGCCTATCTCAGCTCGCTGCAGATCGCCTTCTTCTCGACTGTGCTGACGCTGCTGGCGGGTTATCCGATCGCCTACGGCATGGCGCGGGCGCCGTCCGAATGGCGCGCGACGCTGATGATGCTGGTGATCCTGCCATTCTGGACCAGCTTCCTGATCCGCGTCTACGCCTGGATGGGCATCCTGTCGAACGAAGGGTTCCTCAACCAGTTGCTGTTGTGGCTGGGGATCATCAACGAGCCGCTGACCATCCTCAACACCAATACCGCCGTCTATATCGGCGTGGTCTATACCTACCTGCCCTTCATGATCCTGCCGATCTATTCCGCGCTGGAGCGGATGGATGAATCGCTGATCGAAGCGGCCGAGGATCTGGGTTGTTCGCGGCTCTCCGCCTTTTGGCTGGTGACCATCCCGCTGTCGAAACCCGGCATCATCGCGGGCTGTTTCCTCGTCTTCATCCCCACCTTGGGCGAGTTCGTGATCCCGTCGCTCTTGGGCGGATCGGACACGCTGATGATCGGCAAGGTTCTGTGGGAGGAGTTCTTCTCGAACCGGGACTGGCCGGTTGCCTCGGCCGTGGCGGTGGTGCTGCTGCTCCTCTTGATCGTTCCCATCGTGCTGTTCCAGCGCAACCAGCAGAAACAGCAGGAGGCCGAACAATGAACAGGATGAGCTGGTTCAATACCGTTTCGCTGACGCTTGGCTTTGCCTTTCTCTATGTGCCGATGGTGATTCTGGTCATCTTCAGCTTCAATGAAAGCAAGCTGGTCACCGTCTGGGCGGGCTTTTCGACCAAATGGTACAGCGAGCTGATGCAGAACGAGGCCTTCCTCAACGCCGCCTGGGTCACCATCAAGGTCGCAGTCTTCTCCTCGACCATCGCGACGGTTCTTGGCACCATGGCCGCCTATGTGATGGTGCGCGGCGGGCGGTTCTTTGGCCGCACCCTGTTTTCCGGGATGATCTACGCACCCCTCGTGATGCCCGAGGTAATCACCGGTCTGTCGCTGCTCCTGCTGTTCATCGGCATTGGGCTGGACCGGGGGATTCTGACCATCGTTCTGGCGCATACCACCTTCTCCATGTGCTACGTCTCGGTGGTGGTCTCCTCGCGATTGGTGACATTCGACCGGTCGCTGGAAGAGGCCGCGCTGGATCTGGGCTGTTCCCCGGCCGAGGCATTCCGTCTGGTGACCCTGCCCATCATCGCACCTGCGGTGATCTCGGGCTGGCTCCTCGCCTTCACCCTGTCGCTCGATGATCTGGTCATTGCCTCTTTCACCTCGGGACCAGCAGCCACCACCCTGCCGATCAAGATCTTTTCGGCAGTGCGCCTTGGGGTCTCCCCAGAGATCAACGCGCTGTCGACCATCATGATCGCCATTGTCACCATCGGCGTGATTTCGGCCTCGTTGGTGACGAAACACCAGATGGTGCGACAGAAACGGGACGAACAGGCGGCGGCGCGGACCTGATGCGGCGGATCTTCTCTGATTACGCCTATGGGCCGGGCCCGCGGGACGGCTGCTGGTGGGATGAAACCATTGCCGCCCCGGACTGGCCCAGGTTGTCCGGTGAGGTGACAGCCGATGTCGCAATTATCGGCGGCGGTTTCACCGGCATGTCCGCCGCCCTGCATCTGGCAGAGGCCGGCGCAAAGGTCGCCCTACTTGAGGCCGAAACGCCCGGTTGGGGTGCCTCCGGGCGCAACGGCGGTTTTTGCTGTATCGGCGGTGCCAAGCTGTCGGGCGCTGCCATGCGACGCAAATTCGGCGCCGAGGCCACCGACGTCTATGATGCCGGAGAGGTCGCTGCCGTCGATCTGGTGCACCAGCTGCTGGACCGTCACCAGATTGATGCCGATACCCACTCGGATGGCGAAACCCAGATGGCCCACAGCCCGCGTGCCATGAAGGCGCTGCGCCGACAGGCCGATGAGATTGCCGCTGCGGGCGGCTCACCGCAGTTGCTGGAACAGCATGAACTGGCCGCGAACGGAATGAACGGCGGCTTTTTTGGCGCCCTGACTACCCCAGTGGGATTCGGTCTCAATCCCCGCAAATACCTGTTCGGCATCGCCCGCGCCGCGCAATCTGCCGGGGCCAGCCTGTTTCAGAACAGCCCGGTAACCGGGCTCAGCCGCGCATCGAGCGGCGTGCATATCCTGACAACACCAGACGGTGCTTTGCACGCCGATCAGGTGATCGTGGCCACGAACGGCTATTCCTGGGACGGGCTTCCGGACTGGCTGTCGGGCCGCTATATCCCGGCGCAATCCACAGTGATGGTGACCCGCCCACTCAGCGATGAGGAGCTACAGGCGCAGGGCTGGTTCACCGATCAGATGGCCTTTGATACCCGCAACCTGCTGCATTATTTCCGGCTGATGCCGGACCGACGGTTCCTGTTTGGCATGCGAGGTGGGCTTTTTGCCTCGCCGCGTTCCGAAACCGCGATTCGCCGCGCGCTGCGTCAGCATTTTGACACCATGTTCCCCGAATGGCGCGCAGTGGAAGGCACGCATTTCTGGTCTGGCATGGTCTCCATGGCGCGCAATCTGGTTCCCTTTGTCGGGCCGATTCCCGGTGAAAAAGGGATGTTCGCGGGCCTGTGCTATCACGGCAATGGGGTTGCCATGGGCAGCTATTCCGGTCGGTTGCTGGCCGATCTGGTGCAGGGCAAACAGCCCGGCCTGCCCTATTCACCCGTTGTTCAGAGCATGGGGAAATTCCCCTTTGGCCGCGCCCGCCGGGTGGTAATGCCGCCCGCCTATGCGGTGCTGGGGATGATGGACTGAAGCGCGGCGATCTCCAGCTGCATTGCGGCCCGGTCCTGCGCCCCGCCTTGCTCCGCTTTCCACAGACAATAGGCTGCCATACGCCAATGGAACCAGGGCTTCAGGGCCTCTGTACGCTCGGCGACCAGCCGATCCGGATAGGCCGCAAGAAAGGCAGCCTCCTCCGCGCGGCTCAAGACTTTGCCGCGGTACAGGAATTGCATTGCGGGCGACAGAAAAAGTGCCAGATCCTCGGCCGGGTCGCCTTTCTGCGGGCATTGCCAGTCGATCAGGGTCAGTGTTCCGTCATGCGCCACCAGATTGCCCGGCACCGGGTCACCATGGATCAGGCTGGTGCCGGAGGCGGGCGGCACCTGTCCTGCGGGGCGCAACGCGCGCAGATCCGCGCCACCTTGGGTTTGGGACAGGATGCTTTCGGTCTGCGCCGTCAGCATCGCGCTGCCATTCACGCCTGCGGGAACGCCTGCGAAAACCGGCTGATCATGCAACCGGCCAAGCAGCCGGGCCACTTCGGCAGCACCGCGCTGCCAGGGAGCGCCCTCAATATGGGAATAGGCCAACCAATGGCGCCCCTCGAAATGACCAGAAGTGACCAGATGCGGCACCATTCCGGTCCCGGACAAGGCCGAAAGCACTGCAATTTCCCGCAAGGGATCATTGGCAAACAGCGGATTTTTTCGTCCCCGCTCGAACAATTTCACCACCAAATCGCCCATGCGCCAGACATGATTCGAACGCCCCCCGGTCAGGATCCGGGGGGCGCGCGCCTCAAATCCCGAGGCGTTCAGATACGTAAAGAATCTGCTGTGAAATTCAGGCGATTTGGCTGACAGGGTCCGCTCCAGTCTTCATCCCCCGGCGAAATGCGAGGGTATCAGGGGACGATGCCCCCCGATGTTCCGGCGTTCCCTGCCCTATTGTCAGGTCTCGGCCGGAGCGTCGCGAAGCCCCGTCACAGTGGATGCCAAGATCGCCGAGCCGCCTTCGGTGATCAAGACCACATCGCCGCCCTGCATCTGGGTTTCCGTCACCTTGGTATAGACCTCGGCCAGATCCGTCAGCAGAACATCGCCGTCACGGCTGCTTTCGATGGTGAAGGCATAGCTGCCGGGTTCGAGCGTATTGCCTTCCTGATCGGTACCATCCCAGGAATAGGGTTCGGCAGAAACAGGCAGGTTGATACGCGCGACTTCGGTCCCATCAGCATCGGTGACGACCATTGTCACCTGATCCGCAGCAGCCGCCGGATTCGGGGCCACAACCACCGGAGAGGATCCGTCAAAATAACCCGGCGCCGCAACGCGGGCCTCCATGCCCACCCAGCCGGACATCGCCGCCATATTGGACAGGCCCAGCTGATTCTGCATGGCCAGCAGCAGATCGTTGCCCTGAACCTGTTGCTCCACCATCGAGAACTGCGCCAGCTGCGATGCATATTCCGTCGAATCGAGCGGTTCCAGCGGATCCTGATAACGCGCCTGGGCGGTCAGCATTTTCAGGAAGGTTTCAAAGTCCGAAGCCAGTCCGGTCGGACGCGTGGCTTTCGCGGCGCTGGCCTGGGTCGTTGTCGCGGCACTGGCCGCGCTTACAGCATCTGTCATGGTTCAAACTCTCATATCAACGCCGGTGGTGCCCATCCGGAGGTTCTGTATCTGTGTTTCAGCGACCTCATCGGTCGCGCTCATATCGGTGGCCCCAGTCGAGGCACCATGTCCGTTCCCGGCACCTGTGCCAGTGCCGTCGCCCAGCCCCTGCTGAGCCTGCCCGCCCGCAGAATCACCGCTGCTGAATTCGAACGAGATGTCCTGGAACCCCATGCGACGGAATTCCTCGGCCAACTCATTGATATGGCGGCGCATCAGATCGCCGGTTTCCGGGCGTTCTGTCTGGATGATCATGGTGATGCCGTTTTCACTGGTCGCAACGCGCATCTTCACCTTGCCCAGCTCTTCGGGGTTCAGTGAGACATCCACGTTCCGGTCGCCTTTCGCAACGAATGCTTCGGCCATTTGCGAAGCGATCATACGCGGGGTTTCTGGGCGGTGCGTGATTCCGGGCTGGAACACCGCTTCGGTCAGAAGCTGCGGCAATCCCGGAAGATCTGCTGTCATGCTCAACCCGCTACCCGATGAATCCCCCAGCAGCCCCGGCGCCTGCGACAGTTTCATGGTGTCTGCCTGCAACGCCTGCATCATTGCAATGGCGGAATTGGTGGTTGCGTTGACTGCAGTGGCCGCGTTTGTCTGGACACCCGCAGCGGCAGTGGATGCCTTGGCCACTTCGGCAGCGGCCTGCGCATCACCATTGCGGGTGCGATAGCGCGCCTTGCGGGAATCCCCGGCTTCTGCGTTTTCGACCTGCATCTGGAACACAGACTTCGGCAGGCTGTCGGCGGAAGACGTCTTGCTCGCGGCGGCAGCGGCAGCGGGCGTCGCCTTGTCTGCTGCAGCCATCCGGGCGTCAGCCGCCTTTTCTTCTGCTTTCAACGATGCTTTCGCCTCTGCCGGACTGGCCGGTGTCGCGGATTTGGTCGCGTCAGCCGCGGTTGCAGGGCTGGCCGGAGTTGCCGCCGCAGCGCCTGGCTTGTCCTGAGCCACTCTGGCGACGGCCTGATCTGCGGCTCCGGTCTGCGTTCTGGCGGGGCTTGCTCCCTCTTCCTGGGCCGCTTCGGTATTGACCGTCATGGCCGACTGTTCGCCGACCTTCACATCGCCACCGCCCGCGGTGGCTTTACCATCTGACTGTGCCGCCCGCGCCGGGGCCTGGTTTTCAATCGTGTCTCGTCCGGCAAAGGCTGCGCCTGCGGCAGCCGGACCTTGCGCTTTTTCCTCGCCTGCCGTCTGAGCTGTCGTGTTCCCGGCCGCTTTTGAAGCGGCTGCTTCGCCGTCTTCTACCACCGCCGATCCGGCGACAGCTCCCTGACCTATCTTCTGCCCCACGCGCGCCCCTTCAGGCAGATCTGCAGACCTGGCAGACCGTTTTTCCGCATCCAGAGCCGCATGTTCTGCCGCAATGGCCGCTTCGCTCGGCGTTTCAACGTCCTCTCCCACGGCGTTCTCGGTCGAATCGCCCGTCGCTTGGTCGGCAACCATGTCCTCTGATCTGACGGACGCGTTATCCGCCTCAACAGCAGCCTGAGAATCAACCTGATCCGCTATGCCGCTATCGATTGTTTCTGACGTTTGGGACTGTGCCGCCTCCTGCTTGGAGGCTGCGTCATTTACATGATCTGCGAACGAACGATCCTGAGTCTTTTTCGGAGCATCCTGCGCTGGGGAGGTCTTGCTGCCTGTGGCTCCGCCAAGGGCCTGACCTATGAGTGATGTGGTATGCATGGGTTTCCAGACGTTCTATCTCGATACCCCCTTCTACCTCAAAGCGGTTACGGCAATTTTAACCGGTTATGTCGCAGTCTCAGAAAAATCGAAGCAATTCGTAGTTTCTGTCAGACCGAGGCCAAAATGCCGAATGCAACCATATCCCCCCTGTCACAGGGCCTGTCGCAGGCCAAGCCCCAGCCCCCGCAAGATGACCCTCTGCGCAAGGCCGCGCTCGAGCTAGAAGCTTCATTTTTGGCGGAAATGTTGAAATCTGCGGGGCTTGGTGAATCACGCGAAGGACTTGGCGGCGGCGGTGCTGGAGAAGAACAGTTTTCCAGCTTTCTGGTCCGTGCCCAGGCAGAACAAATTGCAAAAGCCGGCGGCATCGGGCTCGCCGAATCACTCTATCACGCACTGAAGGAATCTCAGAAATGACTGACCAAAATCCCCAGACCCTCATCGATGAACTGGATACCATCCTCGACGAAGAGCGCGCTGCCCTTATGGACGGCGATCTGAAAAAGATGGAAGCCATCCTTGCGCGAAAAGAACAGGCGATCGAAGCGCTCAACAGTTTTTCCGATCTGGAACGCCAAACCCTTTCGAAGGTGCAAAGCAAGGTCACGCGTAATCAGGACCTTCTGGAAAGCGCCATGGAAGGCATCCGCTCGGTCGCAACACGTATGGCCGAATTGCGCCGGGTTCGCAAAGGTCTGGACGTATATGACAGCGCGGGCCGCAAGACCCGCTATGGCACCCGTTTGGACCAAAAACTCGAGAGGCGTGCGTAGAGGTACACAACCAAAGGTTGATATCACAGAAGCTTGATCTCGTAATTAGGGTTCCTTTAGCAAACTCCACAGCAAAGTCCGCTTGCGCCTCGGGAAACGAGGTGGCGCGGGAGCCAGATGGCTTAACGCATAGTCAGAAAGACGTCAGAGATGTCCTTCGGGACAGGAAATACTCGGGGACGAAACGTCTCATATTGCTAAAGGACTAAAAGCTATGACCAGCATTCTGACGAATAACGGCGCAATGGTCGCTCTGCAGACCCTGAACTCCATCAACATGAACCTGGAGAATACCCAGAACGCCATTTCCACCGGTAAGGACGTTGCAACGGCCAAGGACAACTCGGCAATCTGGGCGATCTCGAAAGTCATGGAATCGGACGTTGCCGGCTTCAACGCCGTGGGCGACTCGCTGGCTCTGGGTGAATCCACGGTGGCGGTTGCAACGGCCGGCGCCGAACAGATCACCGACCTTCTGAGAGAGATGAAGGAAAAAGTGACCACTGCAACCGGGGAGAACGTGGATCACAACAAAATTAAAGCCGAAGTCGACGAGCTGAAAAAACAGATCACCTCGATCATCAAAGGATCGCAGTTCAACGGTGCAAACCTGCTGAACAAAAATGGTGGCAACCTGACTGTTCTGTCCTCGCTTGACCGCAATGGGACTGGCACATCCTCTACAGTATCCGCTTCGAACATCACCGTAGCCTCGGTCAACTTTGAGGATAACCTGTCCCTGGGGACCATCGATGTTTCAAATTCAACGCAAGCTGAACTTTCCATCTCGAAGATTGAGTCTCTGATCCAGACTGCAATCAACGGCGCCGCCGCCCTGGGTGCTTCGGCAGCCCGCATTGAGAAGCAAGCCGACTTCGTCTCAAAGGTGTCTGACGCGATGAAAAGCGGCATCGGCGCGCTGGTGGATACTGATATGGAAGCGGCATCCGCGCGATTAAAGGCGTTGCAGACACAGCAACAGCTAGGTGTACAGGCGCTATCGATTGCCAACTCGGCGCCACAGACCCTGCAGCAGCTGTTCCGTTAAACGGCCTGATCCGGGGCGCGCCAGACGCGCCCCGGTTTCTTATCCTTAGCCCCTCATCGATGAACGAAATGTCGGCCTCGGCGAAGGGCGTACTGCCAGTATGGATGGCACTCTGAAAAAGAGAAAAGCCGTCCTCGTGCGAAAAGAACAGGCGATCGAAGCGCTCAACAGTTTTTCCGACCTGAAACGCCAGCCCTTTTCGACGGCGTGAGGCAAGGTCACGCGCATTCAGAACCCATCGAAAAGTGCCATTGGGGAGGGGCATTCCCTCAGTCGCAGCACGAATGGCGAACCTGTGCCAGTTGCGTGGCGATTGCAATCAGTGGCCCCCACACACGAGCCTAGATGAGCTCCCCCCGTGCAGGTCGCACCAAAGGCCAGTTGAGCCCCCAACCTTGACAAGAGCGAAGAAAAACCGCGCGTCCTGCGGCGAGCGGGTCATTCGGACAGGTCCGGATCCATACGAAGGCGCAGGACGCAAGATCCGCTCGGCATCGGATTGGATCAAATATTCGAGAGGCATGCGCAAGCCCGCACAACTTAAGCGGAATTCTAGAGACCGCAACTCTCGCCGTTAATGTTCTCTTAGAAACTATTGCAGAAAGGTGTAATCGCGCCTCGGGAAACGGGGGGGGCGCGGAAGCCGCACGGCTTAACGCATAGTCAGAACGACGTCAGAGACGCCCTTCGGGGCATCAAACACGCGAGACGAAACGTCTCATATTGCTAAAGGACAAAAAGCTATGACCAGCATTCTGACGAACAACGGCGCAATGGTTGCGCTGCAGACTCTGAACTCCATCAACATGAACCTGGAGAATACCCAGAACGCGATTTCCACCGGTAAGGACGTCGCAACGGCCAAGGACAACTCGGCCATCTGGGCGATCTCGAAGGTCATGGAATCGGATGTTGCCGGCTTCAACGCGGTAAGCGACTCGCTGGCTCTGGGGGAATCCACTGTTGCGGTTGCAACGGCCGGCGCCGAACAGATCACCGACCTTCTGAGAGAGATGAAGGAAAAAGTGACCACTGCAACCGGGGAGAACGTGGATAACAACAAAATCAAAGCTGAAGTCGACGAACTGACAAAACAGATCACCTCGATCATCAAGGGGTCGCAGTTCAACGGTGCGAACCTGCTGAACAAGAACGGTGGTGACCTGACAGTTCTGTCCTCGCTTGACCGCAATGGGACTGGCACATCCTCTACAGTATCCGCTTCGAACATCACCGTATCCTCGGTCAACTTTGAGGATAACCTGACCCTGAGCGGCATTGATGTCAGTGATTCGTCACAGGCTGAACTTTCCATCGCCAAGATTGAGGCTCTGATCCAGACTGCGGTTGACGGCGCCGCCGCCCTGGGTGCTTCGGCAGCCCGTATTGAGAAGCAGTCCGAATTCGTCTCAAAGGTGTCTGACGCGATGAAGAGCGGCATCGGCGCGCTGGTGGATACTGATATGGAAGCCGCATCCGCGCGATTAAAGGCGTTGCAGACACAGCAACAGCTAGGCGTACAGGCGCTATCGATTGCCAACTCGGCGCCACAGACCCTGCAGCAGCTGTTCCGTTAAACGGCCTGATCCGGGGCGCGCCAGACGTGCCCCGGTCTTTATCCCCGGCCCCTCATCGAAGCGCTCAACAATGTCTCAGACCTGGAGCCCCCCCTTTCGGAAGCGCTAAGCAAGGTCACGCGCGATCAGGACCCATCGAAAACGCCATGGGGGCATTCGCTCAGCCGCAGCACGGATGGCGAACCTGCGTCGGCTGCGCAAAGGTCTGGCGGTATAAGTCAGCGCAGACCGCAAGATCCGCTATAGCATCCGGGTGGATCAGAAACTGGAAAATCCTGCGAAAGGCTGCACAACTTTGCGACGATTTAACCACCACCCACTCTCCCTATTAGGACTCCCTTAGCAATTTTCGTGGCAATGTCTACTTGCGTCCCAGGAACCGGGGTGGCGCGGGAGCCGGATGGCTTAACGCATAGTCAGAAAGACGTCAGAGATGCCCTTCGGGGCATCAAACACGCGAGACGAAACGTCTCATATTGCTAAAGGAATGAAAGCTATGACCAGCATTCTGACGAACAACGGCGCAATGGTCGCTCTGCAGACCCTGAACTCCATCAACATGAATCTGGAGAATACCCAGAACGCGATTTCCACCGGTAAGGACGTCGCAACTGCCAAGGACAACTCGGCCATCTGGGCGATCTCGAAAGTCATGGAATCGGATGTTGCCGGCTTTAACGCCGTGAGCGACTCCCTGGCTCTGGGGGAATCCACTGTTGCGGTTGCAACGGCCGGCGCCGAACAGATCACCGACCTTCTGAGAGAGATGAAGGAAAAAGTGACCACTGCAACCGGGGAGAACGTGGATCACAACAAAATCAAAGCCGAAGTCGACGAGCTGAAAAAACAGATCACCTCGATCATCAAGGGGTCGCAGTTCAACGGTGCGAACCTGCTGAACACCGCTGGTGATGACCTGACCGTTCTATCCTCCCTTGACCGGGATTCGACTGGCACAGTCACCGCGTCGAACATCACCGTAACCTCGGTTGATTTTGAAGCCACACTGACGCTGGGCGACGTCAATGTCAGTGATTCAACACAGGCTGAACTTTCCATCGCGAAGATTGAAGCTCTGATCCAGACTGCGGTTGACGGCGCCGCCGCCCTGGGTGCTTCGGCAGCCCGCATCGAAAAGCAGGCCGAATTCGTCTCAAAGGTGTCTGACGCGATGAAGAGCGGCATCGGTGCGCTGGTGGATACTGATATGGAAGCCGCATCCGCGCGATTAAAGGCGTTGCAGACGCAGCAACAGCTAGGGGTACAGGCGCTATCGATTGCCAACTCGGCGCCACAGACCCTGCAGCAGCTGTTCCGTTAAACGGCCTGGTCTGGGGCGCGCCAGACGCGCCCCGGTTTCTTATTCTCAACGCTCATTGATGAGATCAACACGCATTCCGATCTGAAACGCCCGGCCCTTCTGGAAGTTCTAAGGAAGGTCACGCGCAATCAAAACCCATCGGAAAGCGCCATTGGGGCCGCCCGATTGAACCAAAAGCCTTGGATCAGAAGCTGGAGAACGCTGCGTGCCTTTATAACTTAAGAAAAACTCCAGGGAAATTTAGGGAAAAATTTACGAAGCCAAACTCCACGCATTAGGATTCCTTTAGCAATCATCACGGCAAAGTGTTTCTGCGCCTCGGGAAACGGGGGGGCGCGGAGGCCGGACGGCTGAACGCATAGTCAGAAAGACGTCAGAGATGCCCTTCGGGGCAGGGAAAACTCGGGACGAAACGTCTCAAAACGCTAAAGGAATAAAAGCTATGACCAGCATTCTGACGAACAACGGCGCAATGGTCGCTCTGCAGACCCTGAAATCCATTAACATGAATCTGGAGGACACCCAGAACGCGATTTCCACCGGTAAGGACGTCGCAACTGCCAAGGACAACTCGGCCATCTGGGCGATTTCGAAAGTCATGGAATCGGACGTTGCCGGCTTCAACGCCGTGGGCGACTCCCTGGCCCTGGGTGAATCCACTGTTGCGGTTGCAACTGCCGGCGCCGAACAGATCACCGACCTTCTGAAAGAGATGAAGGAAAAAGTGATCAATGCAACCGGCGAGAACGTGGACAGCGGGAAACTCTCCGCTGAAGTCACCGAGCTGAAAAACCAGATCACTTCGATCATCGGATCGTCGCAGTTCAACGGTGCGAACCTGCTGAACACCGCTGGTGGTGACCTGACCGTTCTGTCCTCCCTTGACCGGGATTCGACTGGCACAGTGACCGCTTCGAACATTACCGTAACCTCGGTTGATTTTGAAGCCACCCTGACTCTGAGCAGCGTCGACGTCAGCACTTCGACAGCCGCTGAAGCTTCCATCGACGACATTGAAGCTCTGATCCAGACTGCGGTCGACGGCGCCGCCGCCCTGGGTGCTTCGGCAGCCCGCATCGAAAAGCAGTCCGCATTCGTCTCAAAGGTGACTGACGCAATGAAGAGCGGCATCGGTGCGCTGGTGGATGCAGATATGGAAGAAGCGTCCGCGCGATTGAAGGCCCTGCAGACGCAGCAACAGCTGGGTGTGCAGGCTCTGTCGATTGCCAACTCGGCACCGCAGACCCTGCAGCAGCTGTTCCGTTAAACGGCCTGATCCGGGGCGCGCCAAGCGCCCCGGTTTCTTTTCTTTAGCCCGTCATCGATGAACGAAGTGTCGGCCTCGGCGAAGGACGCACTGAAAAAGAACAAAGTCATTTTCGCAATGAAACTGCTGATCGAAGAGTTCATCAGTTTTTCCGATCTAGAACGCCAGTCCCATTCACAGGTGCAGGGCAAGATCACCCGCATTCAGACCCCCCATCGAAAAATACCATTGAGGGTATCCTCGGGTGCCCGCATTGAGTGTTCCGATGTAAGTGGCACTTTATCATCTGAATCTGATCCACCATGACAATACATTCGGGCACTGGCGGCCGATAGCGCTCTGCGCCCCGACCAGGTTGTATTGAGTGCGCCATTGCTCAATCCGCATTGGGCTTCCCGCAGACTGTAGAAGATCTCTCCATTTACCAACTCGCCGCGGCAACGGACATTGAAGGTCTCGCAGTATTCGTCCCCGACAAGCGCTGCCCCCTGCCCCTACAGCACTTCAACCTGTCGAAATTTCGATGCAGGCTCTTCAAGTATTTTTCGTTTCCAGCCATCGTTGATACCTCAAATTTGGGAGAAATTTACGTGAGTTTAACCCCCTTTCCGGGGGCCACTCCAATCCGCTCAGACGGATCACGGATAGCGGGCCTGCGTCGGCAACGCAAAGGTCCGGTGCTATACGACAGCACAGGCCGCAAGACCCGCTTTGGCGCCCGAGTTGGATCAAAAGCTGGAGAGGCGCACGCAAGAAAACACAACCCTTGAGGGATTTCACAGAGGCGTGATCTACCGGTTAGCACTCCCTTAGCAAACGTCACGGCAATGTCCAACCGCGCCTCGGGAAACGGGGGGGCGCGGAAGCCGGATGGCTTAACGCATAGTCAGAAAGACGTCAGAGACGCCCTTCGGGGCATCAAACACGCGAGACGAAACGTCTCATATTGCTAAAGGACTAAAAGCTATGACCAGCATTCTGACGAACAACGGCGCAATGGTCGCTCTGCAGACTCTGAACTCCATCAACATGAACCTGGAGAACACCCAAAACGCGATTTCCACCGGTAAGGAAGTCGCAACGGCCAAGGACAACTCGGCCATCTGGGCGATCTCGAAAGTCATGGAATCGGATGTTGCAGGTTTCAACGCTGTGGGCGACTCTCTGGCTCTGGGTGAATCCACGGTGGCGGTTGCAACGGCCGGCGCCGAACAGATCACCGACCTTCTGAGAGAGATGAAGGAAAAAGTGACCACTGCAACCGGGGAGAACGTGGATCACAACAAAATCAAAGCCGAAGTCGACGAGCTGAAAAAACAGATCACCTCGATCATCAAAGGGTCGCAGTTCAACGGTGCGAACCTGCTGAACACCGCCGGCGGTAACCTGACCGTTCTGTCCTCGCTGGACCGCGATTCGACTGGCACAGTCACCGCGTCAAACATCACCGTAAGCTCGGTCAATTTTGAAGCCAGCCTGGACCTGGCAACCATCAAAGTCGGTACTTCTGCAGACGCTGAAGCTTCCATCGATGACATTGAGAAACTGATCCAGACTGCGGTTGACGGCGCCGCTGCCCTGGGTGCTTCGGCAGCCCGCATCGAAAAGCAGTCCGAATTCGTCTCAAAGGTGTCCGACGCGATGAAGAGCGGCATCGGCGCGCTGGTAGATACTGATATGGAAGCCGCATCCGCGCGATTAAAGGCGTTGCAGACACAGCAACAGCTAGGCGTACAGGCGCTATCGATTGCCAACTCGGCGCCACAGACCCTGCAGCAGCTGTTCCGTTAAACGGCCTGATCCGGGGCGCGCCAGGCGCGCCCCGGTTTCTTATCCTTAGCCCCTCATCAATGAACGAAATGTCGGCCTCGGCGAAGGGCGTACTGCCATGATGGATGGCGCTTTGAAAAAGAGAAAAGCCGTCCTCGTGCAAAAAGAACAGGCGATCGAAGCGCTCAACAGTTTTGCCGACCTGAAACGCCAGCCCTTTTCGACGGCGTGAGGCAAGGTCACGCGCGATCAGGACCCATCGAAAACGCCATGGGGGCATTCGCTCAGTCGCAGCACGAAGGGCGGACCTGTGCCAGTTGCGGGGCGATTGCAATCAGTGGCCCCCACACACAAGCCTAGATGAGCTCCCCCGTACAGGTCTCACCAAAGGCCAGTTGAGCCCCCAACCTTGACAAGAGCGAAGAAAAACCGCGCGTCCTGCGGCGAGCGGGTCATTCGGACAGGTCCGGATCCATACGAAGGCGCAGGACGCAAGATCCGCTCGGCATCGGATTGGATCAAATATTCGAGAGGCATGCGCAAGCCTGCACAACTTAAGCGGATTTCTAGAGATCCCAACTCTCGCTGTTAATGTTCTCTTAGAAACTATTGCAGAAAGGTACAATCGCGCCTCGGGAAACGGGGGGGGCGCGGAAGCCGCACGGCTTAACGCATAGTCAGAACGACGTCAGAGACGCCCTTCGGGGCATCAAACACGCGAGACGAAACGTCTCCTAATGCTAAAGGACAAAAAGCTATGACAAGCATTCTGACGAACAACGGCGCAATGGTCGCTCTGCAGACCCTGAACTCCATCAACATGAACCTGGAGAATACCCAGAACGCGATTTCCACCGGTAAGGACGTCGCAACGGCCAAGGACAACTCGGCCATCTGGGCGATCTCGAAGGTCATGGAGTCGGATGTTGCCGGCTTCAACGCGGTAAGCGACTCGCTGGCTCTGGGGGAATCCACTGTTGCGGTTGCAACGGCCGGTGCCGAACAGATCACCGAGCTTCTGAAAGAGATGAAGGAAAAAGTGGTCACTGCAACCGGGGAGAACGTGGAAAACGGGAAACTCAATGCCGAAGTCACCGAGTTGAAAAACCAGATCACCTCGATCATCAAATCGTCGCAGTTCAACGGTGCGAACCTGCTGAACAAGGACGGTGGTGACTTGACCGTTCTGTCCTCCCTTGACCGCGATTCCACCGGCACGGTCACCGCGTCGAACATCACCGTAAAATCGGTCAACTTTACGGACAGTCTGGTTCTGACCGACGTCAAAGTCGGCACTTCGGCAGAGGCTGACGCTTCCATCTCGGTGATCGAGAATCTGATCCAGACTGCGGTTGACGGCGCCGCCGCCCTGGGTGCCTCGGCAGCCCGTATCGAGAAGCAGGCCGAATTCGTCTCAAAGGTGACTGATGCGATGAAGAGCGGCATCGGCGCGCTGGTGGATACTGATATGGAAGCCGCATCCGCGCGATTAAAGGCGTTGCAGACCCAGCAACAGCTAGGCGTACAGGCGCTATCGATTGCCAACTCGGCGCCACAGACCCTACAGCAGCTGTTCCGTTAAACGTCCTGATCCGGGGCGCGCCAGACGTGCCCCGGTCCTTTTCGCTCCCCCCTGATGGATGAGCTCAACAGTTATTGCCGACCAGAACCGCCAGCTCCTTCGGGACGCAAAGGAAAGCCGCGCACAACTTAGAGATGTTGCCGCTGGCAATTACAGAAAATTCTACAGAATCGGCCTCTCCGAATTAGCACTCCCTTAGCAAATATCGCGGCAATGTCCACTTGCACCTTGGAAAACGGGGTGGCGCGCAAGCCGAACGGCAGAACGCACAGTCAGAAAGACGTCAGAGATGCCCTTCGGGGCAGGGAAAACTCGGGACGAAACGTCTCAAAACGCTAAAGGAATGAAAGCTATGACCAGCATTCTGACGAACAACGGCGCAATGGTCGCTCTGCAGACCCTGAACTCCATCAACATGAACCTGGAGAATACCCAGAACGCGATTTCCACCGGTAAGGACGTCGCAACGGCCAAGGACAACTCGGCCATCTGGGCGATCTCGAAAGTCATGGAATCGGACGTTGCAGGTTTCAACGCCGTGGGCGACTCCCTGGCTCTGGGGGAATCCACTGTTGCTGTTGCGACAGCCGGTGCTGAACAGATCACCGAGCTCCTGAAAGAGATGAAGGAAAAAGTGGTCAATGCGACCGGGGAGAACGTGGAAAACGGGAAACTCGAAGCCGAAGTTACCGAGCTGAAAAACCAGATCACCTCGATCATCGCATCGTCGCAGTTCAACGGTGCGAACCTGCTGAACACTGCTGGTGGCGACCTGACCGTTCTGTCCTCGCTGGACCGCGATTCCACCGGTACGGTGACCGCGTCGAACATCACCGTAAGCTCGGTTAATTTTGAAGCCAGCCTAGACCTGACAACCGTAATGGTCGACACTCCCGCTAACGCTGAAGCTTCCATCGACGATATTGAAGCTCTGATCCAGACTGCGGTCGACGGCGCCGCCGCCCTGGGTGCTTCGGCAGCCCGCATCGAGAAGCAATCCGAATTCGTCTCAAAGGTGACTGATGCGATGAAGAGCGGCATCGGTGCGCTGGTGGACGCTGATATGGAAGAAGCATCCGCCCGATTGAAAGCATTGCAAACCCAGCAACAGCTGGGTGTACAGGCTCTGTCGATTGCCAACTCGGCACCACAGACCCTGCAGCAGCTGTTCCGTTAAACGGCCTGATCTGGGGCGCGCCAGACGCGCCCCGGTCCTTTATTCTCAGAGAACCTGAAGAAATAGTACGTTAGGATAACACGTGAATGCCCTTCTGAATGCGAAGCGCGCCTATTCGGCGGCGAAAGCCCCGACCCGCACACCAAAAGACCTGGAGTTCGAGGCAATCGCCCGGATCACGCACCGTATGATCAGTGCTTCCAAACAAGGGTCAAAAGGCTTCACTTCACTTGCCGAAGCTCTCCATGACAACCGAAAACTTTGGCAGATTTTCCGCTCGGATGTCACCGACTCGGACAATGGGCTTCCAGAAGAACTTAAAGAACAAATCGTATATCTCGCAGCGTTCACAAGCCAACACACCAGCCAAGTACTCTCCCGTAAATCGGGAATTGGCCCCTTGGTAGAAATCAACACAGCCATCATGCGTGGCCTTCGCAGTGGAGCAACCTAAAATATGAGTGGACTTGTTCTGAAACTCGCCCCGAAAGAGCGCGTTCTTGTTAACGGCGCTGTTATTGAAAACGGGGATCGTCGTAGCCGCCTTTCGATTGTAACTCCAGACGCAAACATCCTGCGTCTCAGGGACGCGATCCGTCCCGAAGAGGCAAATACCCCCGTCCGCCGCGTCTGCTATGCAGCGCAGTTGGTCCTGACAGGTGACAGCAATCCCGAAGAAGACCGCCTGCCGATGCTGCGCCGCATCGAAGAGCTCAGCCAGGTTTTCACCGATTCCGACAGCCGTGCGGCACTGGCCGAGGCCACGGAATCTCTGCTGAATGACAACCATTATCGCTGCCTGAAAGCGCTGCGGGCCTTGCTGCCGCGCGAAGAACGCCTGATGGCCATTCGCCCGTCATGATCCTCTACCAGCCAATCATACCCGCCGACGGGATTGTTGGATGGAGAATTCTGCAGGCGACCTACGACAAGCAGTTCGAAACGTTCTCCAACGACACCCTGCTCAAACGCGAGAGCGACTATTTCCGCGAAAATATCGGAAATATCAAAACAGCTGGCGATTTGGTGAAAGACACCCGCTTGCTGGGCATCGCTCTGGGGGCTTTCGGCCTTGACGATCAGCTCCCTATGAAGGCCCTCGTCCAGAAGGTTCTGGAGGAGGGGTCTTCGGCGGATGATGCATTGGCGAACAGATTGGGAGACGACCGCTGGGTTGCCTTCACCGAAGCATTCGGTTTCGGTCCCGGTGACACAGTCAAAACCGGGTCCGTAGAGGACATGGAGAACATCATCTTCTCCAACAAGACCCAGTCTTTCGAAGCCGCGGTCGGCGTACAGAACGAATCCATGCGGATTGCGCTGTTTGCCGAGCGCGAACTGGTCAATATCGCAACCGACCTAAACGAGGACGGCGAGCCAACCTCCATTGATACCAAATGGTACAATATCATCGGTCAGCCCGCCCTTCAGAAGATGTTCCAGACAACGTTCCACCTGCCGCCGAGCTTTATTCAGCTGGACGTGGACCGTCAGCTCGAAATCTACAAGGATCGCGCGCAGAACTTTCTTGGGACCGACGATCTGAGTGTCTATGCCGATCCGGAAAAGATGGAAGAACTGACAACACGCTACCTGGCTCAGGCGCAGCTTGCCGATTACCAATCCTCGCAATCAAGTGCCTCGACCGCGTTGCGGCTGCTCCTTGGCTCCTAGGCGACAAGACACGTCCAAACCATGCAAAAGGCGCCTGTCGGTATTGTTCGACAGGCGCCTTTGTTTTTTGCCATCCTATTGAGACCATTCAGGCACGGCGTGTCGGCCGCGCCTGGTTCCGTTTCAGCGCGCGCCTGCTGCGGCGCGGCGCAAGAGCAGTTTCAGGCGGTCGAAACTGCTCTTCACACCATTGGGGTCGTCGCGGCCAAAGAAGCCGTCCAGCTCTGGCCAGAGTTTCACTGCCGTATCGAGAACCGGATCCGTCCCTTCTGAATAAAGGCCAGCGCGGATCATGACTTCGGACTGTTCATAAGAGCCGAGGTATTTCCGCACGTCGAGGATCAGATCGTTCTCTTCCTTGGTCGCCGCGGCTGGCAGGCTTCGTGACACCGACCGCGACACATCGATCGCCGGGAACCGGCCGCGTTCGGCGATTTCGCGGTTGAGCACGATATGTCCGTCCAGAACCCCGCGTAGGATGTCGGCAATCGGTTCATCCATATCGGAGCCGGCAACCAGAACACTGAAGACCGCGGTAATATCACCCTGATCCCCGGTGCCCGGCCCTGCACGTTCGCACATGCCCGTGATCAGCGGCGTGACCGAGGGTGGGAAGCCGCGCAGGGCCGGCGCTTCGCCCGAAGCCGCCGAGATTTCGCGGTGGGCTTCGGCAAAACGCGTAACCGAGTCGGCCAGCAGCAGGACGTTCTTGCCTTGGTCGCGGAAATGTTCCGCAATCGTCATCGCCGCCCAGGCACAGCGCCGCCGCACCAGCGGCGATTGATCGGATGTCGCGGCAACAACAACCGCGCGGCGCATGCCTTCCGGCCCCAGAACCTGCTCAACAAAGTGATTTACTTCGCGCCCACGCTCCCCGATCAGCGCCATGACGACCACATCGGCCTCCATATGCTGTGCCAATTTTGCCAAAAGCGTCGATTTACCAACACCAGACCCCGCAAAAAGGCCAATCCGCTGACCACGCACAATCGGGAGAATCGTATTGAACACCGACAACCCCGTATCCAGACGCTCTCCCATATGGCGGCGTCCGGCGGCTTTTGGCGGCGGCGTCATCAGGTCACGTGCTTGTGACCCGCGCAACAATGGCCGCCCATCAAGGGGCTCTCCGAAAGGATCGATAACGCGCCCGATCCAGTTGTCACTTGGTGCAAACTGCGGCGCAGGATAGAGAAGAACCGCATCCCCGATCGCGACACGATCCGGAGTTTTATCTGACAACATACTGATTTTGCTTGATTCAATCTTCAGAACCTCACCATGAAGTTCGTCATTTGGACCGCGCCGCAACACCAGGCGATCCCCGATGCGGGCGATATTCTGCAGGCCTGAAATCTCGATCTCACCGCCAACAATACCAATCACACGCCCGACCGGCGTCGACAGCCGTTTGCTGGCGATTTCTTCAGTCATGGCTTTCAGCTCAGCAATCATTGTCCTGGCCTCCAATTGTTTCCTGCAACAATTTCTAAAGGAATCGGGGTTAAGCCTTGATTGAAATTGATCGAGGGAGAAGCCCCGGTGTTTACGGAACTGAATGTTTTCAAAATTGCATATGCCATGGCGACCCATGCGGGTAAGCGCCAGGCTCTGGTGTCGCAGAACGTCGCGAATGCGGACACCCCTGGCTATCATGCCAAGGACATCAAACCCTTCAAGGAAGTCTACGCTGCAAAGGCACGGCCCGGCGACATGATCGCCAGCCGCGGCTCTCATCTGAATGGCGCCTCCGGCGGCGGCATGGATTGGGCCGTGACAGAATCGGTAGATGGCAGCGACCCCAACGACAACTCCGTTTCGATCGAGACAGAGATTCTGAAAGGGGTCGAAACGAAGCGCCAGCACGATCGGGCACTGGCGATCTACAAGTCGTCGATGAACGTCCTGCGCACCAGCATCCGCACCACCTAGACCGAGGGCTGATCCATGAGCGAATTTGCCAAATCCCTGAGCGTAACCGCCAGCGGCCTTCAGGCCCAAGCCAAACGTCTGCGTCACGTATCAGAGAACATTTCCAACGCCGACACCCCCGGTTACCGCCGCAAGACTGTGCCGTTCCAGGCCGTGCGCGACATCAACACCGATGTCGAAAGTGTCAAGGTCGGCCGCGTGTCGCTGGACCGCAGCGAATTGGAACAGGTCTATGACCCCTCGCACCCGCTTGCCGATGAAAGTGGCCACTACAAGGGCTCCAACGTAGATCTGATGATCGAAATCGCAGACGCCCGTGAAGCCCAGCGCAGCTACGAAGCTAACCTCAAAATGTTCGACCAGACCCGGCAGATGTCCTCGTCCTTGATGGACCTGTTGAGAAAATAAACTCCCCCTGAACCAGGAGATCCAGAATGGATATTCGCACTCTTTCCGCCGCAACCGGCTATGCCGCCGCCCGCCCAGCAACGCAGGCAGATCCGGAATTCACCGGCGCCACGCCGGGTGAACGGGCCAAGGCGAGCTTTGAAAACTTCACCAATACGCTGCAGCAGGGTGAACAGATGTCCGTGCAGGCCATGACTGGCAACGGCGACCCCCACGCGCTGGTGCAGGCGCTGGCACAAACGGAACTGGCGGTAGAAACCGCAGTGACCGTCCGCAACAAGGTGGTCGAAGCCTACCAGGAAATCCTGCGGATGCCGGTCTAAGCCATGATGAGTGAGGGCGTTTTCTACGACACGTTGCGGCAGGCCCTTTGGGCAGCCGTGGTGATGTCGACGCCGATTCTGGTCGTGGCACTGGTCGTCGGCCTGGCCGTCGGCCTGTTTCAAGCTCTGACATCGGTTCAGGAAATGACGCTGACCTTCGTGCCCAAACTCGTCGCGATCCTCATCGTCTTCTGGATGTCGATGGGCTTCATGACACAAACACTCGTGGCGTTTTTCAACGGCCACGTCATTCCAATGATTTCCGGAGGTTCGTGATGGAAACCGCAGGGTATGCAACACTGTCCCGTCAAACCGGCCTGATGCGTGAAATGCGGGTGGTGGCGAACAATATCGCCAACTCCGCAACCACGGGCTATCGCTCCGAAGGGCTGATTTTTTCGGAATACGTGCAGTCAGCGCCAGGGCAGCAATCCATGTCGATGGCACGCGCGAATATTCACAACACCTCGATGGAGCAGGGCCAGCTGACCAAGACCAACGGCACCTTCGATTTTGCGATCGAAGGCGATGCCTTCTTCATGGTCGAAACCCCGCAAGGTCAGCGGCTGACCCGCTCCGGCGCGTTTTCATCCAATGCCCAGGGGGATCTGGTCACCATGGATGGCCACCGGGTGATGGATGCCGGTGGCGCACCGCTGTTTGTGCCGACGGATGCCGAATCCTTCCAGGTCGGCTCTGACGGCACGCTCAGTGCCGATGGCCAGCCCTTGGGCCAGATCGGTCTGTTCAAGCCGGTCGAGATGCACACCATGTCCCGCGAAGACGGGGTGATGTTCCGCGTCGATGGCGAAATCGAACCCGCACTTGAAGGCCGGGTTCTGCAAGGATTTCTCGAAGGATCGAACGTGAATGCCATTCAACAGGTGTCGCGCATGATCGAAATCCAACGGGCCTATGAAATGGGCCAAAGCTTTCTGACAACCGAAGACGAGCGCATCCGCGCCGCCATCAAGAACCTGATCAAGTAGGAGAAACACCATGCGTGCCCTTAAAATCGCGGCCACCGGTATGAGCGCGCAGCAGCTGCGTGTCGAAACCATTTCGAACAACCTCGCGAATATGAACACCACCGCCTACAACGCGCGGCGGGCGGAGTTCGCCGACCTGCACTATCAGCAGGTGTCGCGGGCGGGCACGGTGAATGCCTCGGATGGGACCGTTCTTCCCACCGGTGTTCAGGTTGGCCTTGGTGTGCGTCCCGCTGCCATCTCGGTTCATCTGTCGCAGGGGCCGCTGCAGGAAACCAACAATGACCTGGATGTGGCCATCGACGGCAAAGGTTATCTGGAAGTCACCCTGCCCTCTGGTCAGACCGCATACACCCGCGATGGTGCCTTGAAACAATCTGGAGAAGGGCTGATCGTCACCTCTGACGGCTATACCGTTTCTCCTGAAATCACCATTCCCGATGATGCCCGCAGCATTTCGATCAACGCCGAAGGTGAAGTTTACGCCTATTTCGACGAAACCGCCGAAGGTCAGATCCTGGGCCAGCTGACCCTCGCGGGTTTCTCCAACCCCAAGGGACTGGAGGCGATCGGCAGCAACCTCTTCACTGAGACCGAAGCTTCCGGGGCACCTCTGGTTGCCACCGCAGGCGAAGACGGTCTTGGCACCCTGCGCCAGGGTTATCTGGAGGCCAGTTCGGTCGATGCGGTGCGCGAAGTCACCGAACTGATTGAAGCGCAGCGCGGCTATGAAATGAACGCCAAGGTCATCTCCGCAGTCGACCAGATGATGGGCGCAACCACACAGGTCCGCTGATGAAACTCAAGCTCGCCCTCCTTGTGACGCTGATCGCGCAGACCGCCTGGGCCGATATCCTGGTCCCGGTCCGCACGGTGCGCCCCAAGGAAATTCTGACGGCATCGGATCTGGCGCTCAAACCCGGCGAGGTTCTGGGTGCCCTGTCCGACCCCGAAGAGGTGATCGGTCAGGAAGCCCGCGTTGCGCTTTATCCGGGGCGCCCCTTGCGGCCCGGCGATGTTGGCCCCCCGGCCATCGTCGAGCGCAACGACATGGTGATTCTGACCTTCGTTCAGGGTGGGCTTTCCATTTCCGCCGAAGGGCGCGCGCTTGGACGCGGCGCCGAGGGCGAACTGATCCGCGTGATGAATCTGGCATCACGCACCACTGTAACCGGACGCATAGCAGCCGACGGATCCGTCGAGGTACGAAAATGAAACACACAGCATTCACTTCCAAAGCCGCCCTGGCAGGGCTGATCATTCTCGGCGCTTGTGGGCGGGCTGATCACCTTGGCAAGCCACCGTCGTTTTCGCCGGCCAATGAATCCTCCGAACACGTCGCGATGCTCTGGCAGGGCCTGCCGCAGGACAGCCAACCGCGGCGCGCTGTCGATAGCGCCTCTTTGTGGAGCGGTTCGCAACAGTCCCTGCTGGGCGACCGCCGCGCCATCAAGAAGGGCGACATCATGACCGTGGTCATCGAGATTGATGAAACGGCAGAGATCAAGAATGACACCGCGCGCTCCCGCTCCGGCTCGGAAAGCATGGCACTGCCGCAGCTTCTGGGTCTGCCTCAGCGCCTGGATCGTCACCTTCCGGATGGAGCCAGCGCCTCGAACGCGGTGGAACTTGGCAGCTCCAGCTCGGCCGCGGGCAAAGGATCGGTGAAACGCAGCGAAAAACTGGAACTGCGGGTGGCAGCCACCGTGGTTGACGTGCTGCCAAACGGAGTTCTGGCGATCAGCGGCTCGCAGGAGTTGCGAGTGAACTTCGAAATGCGCGAACTCCTAGTGTCCGGCTATGTACGGCCGCAGGATATCAGCCGCCAGAACGAGATCACCTACGACAAGATCGCGTCGGCCCGCGTGTCCTACGGCGGTCGCGGCCAGATCACCGACATGCAGCAACCGCGTTACGGCCAACAGGTCCTGGACGCCATCCTGCCATTCTGAGGTAAACCATGCTTGCAAAGATACTGCCTCTCATCCTGCTGATTGTGGGCACCGGCGCTGGAATTGGCGCCGGGATCATGATGGCGCCCGAACCGGCCCCCGAGCATGAAATGGCCTCAACCGGGGAAGAACACATGGCCCCGCCGACGGAAACTATGGACGACGGGCATGGCGCCGCCGAGTCCATGGAGGGTGGAGAGCATGATTACGTCAAGATCCCGAACCAGTTCATCGTTCCCGTTGTTGAACATGACGAACTGACCTCTTTGGTTGTGATCACTCTCAGCCTGGAAACAAAACCCGGTATGGCGGATAAAATTCGCACCTTTGAACCCAAACTACGCGACGTATTCCTGCAGGTACTGTTTGACCATGCAAACATGGGCGGCTTCAAAGGCGCGTTCACTCGCTCTGACGTGATGCACCCCCTACGCACGGCGCTGCGTGAAGCCGCACAGCGGCAGCTTGGACATGACGTCTATGACGTCCTGATCATGGATATGACCCGCCAAGACGTCTGATACAACTTACCTATATGCAACAAAAAGGCCGGACCTTGATTGGTCCGGCCTTTTGCGTTTCGCCTGCCACCAAAGCTGTGTGACCTTGCCTGGAGACCTCTCCGCGCCGCTCTTGTTTCAGAGCTGGTCGGGCGCGCCCAGCACCCGGACTTAATTCAACAACTTTTCCTGCAGCGCCTTAATACGCGCGGCCTTGTGCAGATCGCGTTCGGCCTTGGCCATGTCCGCAATGGCGGTCTTGCGGCCAAAGGATTTGCGCAGCTTGTCCATCGCCATCAGCTTCTTTGCCGTGACCTGGGCCAGTTCGGTGTTCAGTTCCCGCTTTGCCCGGGTGTGCCAGCCTTCCCACAGCAGATCAGCGCCCAACGCCTTCATCATGTGGTTCTCATCTGCTTCACTGCGTGTGGCCTGCACATGGGCGTTCAGCTTGGTAAGCTGCCCACGCAAACGGGCTTCCTCATCCAGAATCGGCTTCACCCGCGCATGTTCGCGCAGATATTGCGCCGCAGTCACCGCTGCCATTTGATCCAGCATCTTCTGTTTCATCAGACCCCTCCTTTCGCCCGCTGGCGCATGGCCTCGGCAAACCGGATGGCCGCCGCAACAGGAGCATAGTGCTCTTCCATGATTTCCTCACCGATTTCGATGGTGGCGTGCAACGCCCGGGCAGTGGGCGGATCACTGTGGATCGGTACCGCATGTTCGTTGGCAACCCGGCGGATTGCGGCGGCAACCTCATCCACCCCTTTGGCAACGCATTTCGGGGCAGAGCCTTTTTCCCGGCTCCACTGCAGCGCAACCGCATAGTGGGTCGGGTTGACGATCACCACATCGGCCTTGGGAACATCAGCCATCATCTGACCCATGGCGATTTGCTGGCCCTTCTGACGGCGTTGCCCCTTCACATGTGGATCGCCTTCGGAATCCTTCACTTCATCCTGGATTTCCTGGCGCGACATCATGTTCTTACGTATGTGCTCGGCGTGCTGAAACACCGCATCCACGACACCGACCGGCAATGCGAGCAACAGGGCGATAATAAGAAATTCCATTCCCAGCTGCGCCAACATCGCGACAACGGAAAAGGCACCCGTTCCGGAGGAGGCAATCATCTCTGGCAACCGGTAACTAAGATAGACACCAAGACAAATCGAATAGAGAACCAGCTTTACGAAGCTCTTGAGGAACTCAAACAATCCAGCTCGGCCGAATTTGTTCTTCGCGTTCGAAATGATAGAGATCTTTGACATCTTCGGCTCCAGCTTGCTGGGCGCAAAGACCAGCGCGCGCTGTGCCAGGATCGACAACAGCACCGCACCAAAGGGCAGAATGAAGATCGGCAAAATAGGTATCACCAAAGCCATCAAGATCCCGCCGACGGGGGCGCTTGCGGCGCCGGTGAACATTTGCTGGGCCAGCCGGTCGGGTTGATCCAACAGGGATATCAGCACCGTTCCGAAGCCCTCGACCATGCCACTGCCAGAAACATATAAAGCCACGACCAGCCCCAGATAGGCAGCCGCAACCGACAGATCGGTGGATTTGGCAACCTCGCCTTTTTCCCGTGCCTTCTGGAGCTTCTGCGCCGTCGGCTCGAATGACTTATCTGAGTCGTCGTCACCACCGCTCATGGTATGTTGCCTCCCGGATTGGCAAGGAACGTCATCAACGCCCGAACCCAGACATCCAAGATCACCGGGCTGCCGACCATCAAAATAAACAAGCCGCCAAAGGTGATCACCGGCGCCCCGACAAAGGCCACCATCAGCTGTGGCATCGCACGGTTAATGACGCCAAGTGCCAGATTGTAGATCACCGCCGTAATCAGGAAAGGTGCCGCAAGGGTAAATGCCATGTAATAGCTTTTGGCAACCCGGTGGACGCCCCATTCAGAAAGACCGCCCGCCGCCGGGAAAACCCCGGCCGGAAAGGCGTCGTAGGAATAGATCATGAACTCTGCCACCCGCACGTGCAGGCCCATCATAACTGCTAGCGCCAGGCCAGAGATCAAAAGAACAGCGCCAAGGGCCGGCATCGGTTCTGCGCCGATACCGCCCAACACCTGCGACAGCGAGGTACTTTGCGCGGCGATGGTGCCCGCAGTCTGGAGACCGTGAACAAAGAAACGGATCCCGACGCCAAGCGCCAGCCCGACAACAGCCTCGCTGGCGGCATACCCTGCAAACTGCAAGGCGCTTGTGGGCTCGGGGATTGCGGGCAGCGCAGGGGCCACAATCGCGGTAAAGGCAATGGATAGCGCCAATTTAACCCGCATCGACACATATTGCTCACCAAAGGCGGGCAGCACGGACACGATCGCCGAGATCCGTAAAAACACGATGGCCGCGTGCCAGAAGCCCGCCCCCAGAAGCGCAACCAGCCCTGGGGGAAGGTCCAGCAGGTTCATGCTTGCACCATCCCCACGAGCGCCGGGCGGGCCTCCAGCCCGATTTCCTCGAAGGACAGCACCGGGTTGGTAATGCCGCGCGACTTCAGGATCGTGCGCAGATAACGGCGGCGGCGGGTCGATGTGACAACCGCAGCAAAAATCCCCTGCTCGGTAATCGTGTTGAGCCGCTCGCTCAACCCTTCGGCCAAGCGGTTGAACATGTCGGGCGGCAGCGCGATATCCATCCCCCCGCCCTGGATGTCCACCTGATAGGTCGAGAAGGTGTCTTCCCATTCCGGCGCCAGTTGGATCAGCGGAATGGTACCATCTTCGCGCTTCATCTCTGCCACCAGTTGGAACCCCATGCGCTGACGCACGTGCTCGCAGATCAGTTCGGGCTGGGTGGTGTGCACCCGTGCCTCTGCAATGGCTTCAAGGATCAGCGGCAGATTCCGGATCGACACGCGTTCATCCAGCAGCAGGCGCAGCACCGAATGTAGAGTGTCCATCGGCACCTTGTCCGGCACCAGATCATCCAGGAGCTTGCGGTTTGCCTCGGCCCGGAAAGCATCCGACAGCTCGGTCATTTCGTTCAGCAGACGGCGCAGCGATTTCAGGGTCAACAGCCGCGAGAAGTTCTGTTTGATCACCTCAAGCAGGTGAGTGGCCAGGATTTCGGGCGGCGTTACCACGGTCGCGCCCGCAACGGCAGCCGCATCCTGATTCTGGGCTCCGATCCACCGGGCGGGAGCGCCGTAGACAGGTTCTGTCACATCGGTACCGGGCGGCAGTGCCGAATGGTTGTCCGGCATCAACGCCAGCACCATATCCGGGTGCAGCGTGCCACGGGCCTGTTCCACACCCTGAACCTTCACCACATAGGTTCCCATCTCAAGATCCGCCTGATCCGTCAGCCGGATTTCCGGCAGGATCAGACCGAAACTGGTGGCGATATGGGTTCGCATATTGGCAATCCGCGCATCCAGCCCGGTGCCCTCATCCAGAACCATGCTCACCAGATCCGGTGCGAACTCCAGATGCAGATCGTCAAGGTCAAGAATATCACCAAGCGCCTTGGACGGCGCCGGATTGGCCGCCTCTTCAAGCTGTTCTTCAACCTCGGCCTCTTCGGCGCTCTGTTTTTTCATCTGAATGCGATACGCCGCAAAGCCCAGAGCCGCGCCGCCAACGATGAAGGGCAGGAACGGCAAACCGGGCACCAGCGCGAAGAGAACCATCAGGACCGCAACGGTGGTCAAAGCGGCCGGGTGTTTGCCGAACTGTTCGAACAGGGCGATATCGGTGGCGCCGGTGGCACCGCCGCGCGCCAGCAGCAGGGCCGCGGCAATGGAAATGATCACCGACGGGATCTGCGAAACCAGACCGTCGCCGACGGTCAGGATGGCGTAGGTTTCAAAGGCGCTGCCCACCGGCATGCCATGCACCAGAACACCCATCACCAGACCCATCACCAGGTTCAGCAGGGTGATCAGCAGACCGGCAACCGCATCGCCTTTGACAAACTTCGATGCACCATCAAGCGAGCCAAAGAATGTGGTTTCGCGCTGGTCATTTTCACGGCGAGCCCGGGCGGTGGCATGGTCAATGGCACCAGCGGACATATCGCTGTCGATGGCCAGCTGCTTACCAGGCATACCGTCCAGTGCGAAACGGGCGCCCACCTCGGCCATCCGGGCCGCGCCCTTGGTGATGACCATGAAGTTCACGATTAGCAGCACCCCAAAGACCACAAGGCCCAGGAAAACACTGCCGCCCATCACGAATTGGGCAAAGCCCTGGATAACATCACCAGCCGCATCGGTCCCGGTGTGACCCTGACCAATGATGAGTTTCGTGGAGGAGACGTTCAGTGACAGCCGCAACATCAGAGAGGCCAGCAGGATCGTCGGGAAGGACGAGAAATCCAGTGGTCTTTCAATGAACAGCGTGATGGTGAAGATCAGAATCGCCAGACCAAAGGAGGCAGCAAGACCAACGTCCAGCACCCAGGACGGCATCGGCAGAATCATCATCACGATGATCGCCATCAATGCCAGCGCCAGCAGCACGGTGGGGCTAAACAGCTGTTGAGGTGTGATTTTGGGCACCTGTAATGTCCCCTATTTCAAAGATGTCAGTGCAGGCCGGGCAGGTGCCACGGCATGCTGGGAATATGTTGAAGACCGCACGGCAGAGGGCAGCTGCCCGGTCCTGGACCAGCGCCGAGAGCGTAGCGAACGGGAAGGACGCAGCGCGCAGCTGTTCGTGCGGGGGAGACCAACCCCTGCCTGTTCAAGCGTTGAGAAAGCGGAGAAAGCGACAGCCGTGTCGCCGGGGCGCAGCCTGTCGAGTGAAGCAGAATCACCCAAGGACGGCGGGACCTGCTCAAGGTGCAACGGCTGCCCAAAGCGCCGCCGCCCAATCAGGCGTATTCTATGTTGTTTTTCCGGCATTCTGCCCGTTCCAATTGCGGATTCATCCGCGGTTCAAGCTAGGCAAAGACGGTTTACAAACCGTTATCACCCAACGCAAAGACCGCCCTCAAAAGAGAGCGGTCCATGATCTAAAGGAGCCTTCGATTACTCTGTTTCAGCGCGTGCGGGTTTCAGCTGTTTCAGCAGATCTTCGATCCCGCCGCGGGTGCCCTGGCTGCTTTCGACAAGTGCACGGGCATGGGCCAGCGGTGTCAGACCTTCGGGATCCTTCGCTGTCTCGCCGATTTCTGTGGTCATGTCGGCAACTTGCCGGAACGGAGTTCCCTCATCCGCTTCCAACGACTGGATCGCTTCCAGGTTTTCGGAGTGCCAGAAGCCGCGGGCCGCCGCGTTCTTGTCCTCTGCGACCTGCATGTATTCACCCGACCGGCCGTATTCACCATTGCGCCACAGCGCCTCAGCGCGCAGACGGTTGGCCTCGGTGCTCTCCAGCCCCATCAGTTCAACCAGAGCCCGCTGCGGCTTATTCAACGCCAGAGCTGCTTCGGCCAGCATCTCGCGGCGTTTTTCGTTTTCGGGCTCCAGCGCCAGTTTCTTCAGCAGGGACATGGCCTGCTCTGCAAATCCGAGATCCAGCAACCGGCGCGCGATGATATCTGCGACCGGCGCCGCTTCTCTGGCGGTGGATTGCATCGCAAAGACGAGCGCATACTGAAGGAAGGTTACGTCGTCCGCGCGCTCTGTGAGAAGAGTCATCAAAGGTTCCAGAGCGGCCGTGCGGGCGGCCGGACCATCGCGGTTGCTGAGTTCCTTCAGCTCTTGGAATGCATCGTGAAAACGTCCGGTGAGCGCCAGGGCGGTGATCTCGGCCTTGCGCAGATCCGACCCCAGTTCGCCGTCGCGATTCTCGTGCTCATAAGAGCCGACAACATCCGGCACGTCCGGCGACAGAGCCTTGCCTTCCTTATAGCTGAGCGCAATCAGCTCAATCAGGGCAACCGGAGTATTCTCTGTGCGTTCCGCAACAGCTTCGGTCAGTTTTTCCGCAGCCTTTTCCGTGTCCCCTTCCAGATCCGCAATCGCGGCCTCCGCCATATTCAATTCCGGCACGTGATCAACACCGGTCCGGTTCACCGACCTCAGGATCGCGCCGGCTACATGATATTGCTCTGCCTCGGAAAAGAGAGAACTAACCTTGGGGCCAAGGTGCACCCGCAGATGTACAGGCAAACGCCCAAACGCCTGCTGAATGGCATCGGTATTGGCACCTTTCTTGATTTCACCATCCGCCAATACCGACCACAGGGTAGTGTCGCCGTCACAGATTTGCTGTCCGGAAAACGGATGGTTTATCGGCAATGTCTCGCCTTCAACGAGATCCGCCAAAGCATTCAGGATATTTCTGTTTTCCGGTGTCAGCCGGTCCTCGGGCATGGCTTGGATCATCGCCTTGGCTTCGGCGCCAAAGCCGAAAAAAATGTAGAGTTTCGCCAAGGCCAGCACACCTGCCGGATTAACGTCGTCAAACTCGCGAACTAACGCACTGCGCAGCGGTCCCACCTGATCGGCAAAGGAGCTGTCATTGCCCCAGTTGTATACGGCGATACCATGATCAGGCAGGCACAATTCGGATTCATCCTCTTCGTCACGGGCGCGGGCGAGAAGCCCCGCCTCCCGATCGACTGCGGATGTAATGGAGATATTATCCAGTGGATCCAGTGGACGCCCATCCCGGTCCAGCGGATTGATCTGCCGCTGTCCGGCATCGATCTGCCCACCTGCGATGGCGATGTCCAAAAGACCCTGGTTCGCGGCGCGGCCAATCTGACGCAGTAGGCGCTGTTCAGAGGCGTTCACGGTCGCAGCGCGGGCCGATTCTTCCATATCGAGAAGCAGATTCACTTCCGGCAACGTCATCGGCTTCTGCGGCTCGCCCATATTGGCCTTGACGGGATCCGGCGTCGGCACATTGCTTGCTTCGGCACGCGGCTCCAACGGCAATAGCGCAGGCAGACGTAACTGTTCGGCGCTCGTTGCGGCGTGCATTTCGGACTGGGCGACGGGCGCCTCCACACGAGTTGTACTGGTTGCTGGCGCGGGTGGTGCGCTGCGTTCCACCGCAGCAGCGAGATCCAGCGCCAGGCGGGCATCCGCGATGGCGCTTTGTCCCAGATTGAACCGGTAACCGGATGTCGGTTGCTCGGTTTTCGGCTCCTCGGCGGTTTGCAAAGGAAGGGAGGGCACGAAGGGCCGACCATTGCCTACGGCGGCACCACTGCCTGCCGTGGAATAGACTGGTTCATCGTTGCCATCACGGATATCGATCACGAGATAGCCATCGCGTTGCACGTAAGACCGGATTTCGCAGTTGCAGCCCAGATCCATCCGCAACGGCTGCCCGGGCGCAGCCTGTCCGATGGCCTGCAACCGGTCCCGTGGGATCAGGTTGAAGACGCGGGACGTGTCATAAACAATGTCCCGGGCGCCGATGTTCAATGTCGCACTTCGCCCACTTTGGGTCAGAGACCAGTCCGCCCCATTGGGCAGACGCATAACCAGCCGGGAAAATCCGTCGTGTTCACCTGAGCGGGCCACGATCGTCTGGGCCCGGGCTTCGCCCGAGACCAGAAGACTGGCCAAAACTGTGGCAGTTATCGCAAGTGCGCGCCAAATCATGCTGCGTCCTGTTTCACCGATCTGAGAGCTTCTTCCAGTTCCGAAAAACCGGGGCGGATATGAGACGGGGTATTCTGACGCCCGACCTCGATGCAGATTGCTGCCGCGTGGTTATGCAGGTTGGCCACAAGTACTTCGCGGATCAGCTGATAGAAATGCGCGTCTTCCTCGGTCACCGATTTGACCTTGCTGGCGAAGGGGCCAACCAGACCATAGGCCAGGAACACGCCAAGGAAGGTACCGACAAGGGCGCCGCCGATCATCTTGCCCAGAACCTCTGGCGGCTGGTCGATCGAGGCCATGGTCTTGATCACACCCAGAACCGCCGCAACAATCCCCAGGGCCGGCAGGCCGTCTGCCATGGTCTGAAGCGCGTGGCTGCCGTGCATTGCGTGATGCAGGTTGGCTTCCATCCGCTTTTCCAGAACTTCCTCGACCTGATGCGGGTCGTCGTAGTTCATCGAGGCCGAGCGCATGGTGTCGCAAATCAGGTTCACCACCTCCTTGTCGGCCACGATTTTAGGGTATTTGTTAAACACCGACGAATTCTCGGGGTCTTCGATATGCTGCTCCACCTCGACCGGGTTCGCACGGGCGATCCGGATCAGGGAAAAGAGCAGGCACAGCAGATCCCGGTAATCATCCGGCTTCCACTTGGGGCCCTTGAAGACTTTCCCAACATCCTTGAGCGTGTGTTTGATACCGCTCATGTCATTGCTGATAAGAAAGGCACCGACCGCTGCCCCGCCAATCATCATCAGCTCAAAAGGAAGCGACTTCAGGATGATGCCCATCTTGCCGCCAGCCATCAGATACCCGCCAAAAACCATGGCAAAGATGACGACAATACCTATAATCCCGATCACAGGTTCACTCCGAATTGTGTTGCTTTATAGAAGCTTAGGTGAGTCTGATTAAAAAAGACTAATCAACTGGGCCAAGTTCGACCGGCCCAAGTTATTCCGTCGGTACGGCGCCATTTCTTCCGGCCAGCACAACGCTGATCGTATAGGCCGCTTCGGGGCTCAGACCGGCCATGATGCCAGCTGCTGCCTCGGGACGCATGCGCGCCAGAAATCCGGCCGCAAAAGTCGGATCCATCTCTTCAAACAGTGCAGCCGATTCTTTTGGCTTCATCTGCTCGTAAACGGTGGTCAGCCGGGCCACATCCGCCTCGGTCGCACCATCGGCCAGAGCCAGAGTGGATTTCAGCTTCTCCTCGGCATCCTGAAGCGCTGCGAGTTTGGTGTCGATCGCCTGGTCCGCGATCTCCAGCGCCTTCATACGGTCCTCGATTTCAGCCTCGCGGGCTGCAAGAGCCGCTTCGCGCTCCTTGAACGCAGCCAGCATCGCCTGTAGCTCTGCCGAAGACGGCATCGATTCGCTGCGCATCTCGCCCTTATCCGCGTGATCTTCGTTGCCTTCCTTTTGAAGGCTGGCAACTTCACGAGCAATCGCCGGGCCTGCGTCGAGACCGAGGCGAAGAATCGCTGATCCCATCAGCAGCAATGCAATCATCATCAGGGTGCCGCTTTTTGCGCGAGCGCCCTTCTTTGATTTCTTTTTCTTTTCGCTCATCACGCCACCCGATTCTGACCACGAGCGTGACGGACAAACATCAGGCCGGAGGAGCTGGACGTATCCTCGGCCGGTTTTTCCGGCTCACCCTGCGATCCGTAGGCTTCCGCCAGAGCATCGTGCTCTTCGGCCCCCTGGGCTGTGGGCTGCGGCGCTTCGGGCGCTGCGGCTTCGGGCATGTCATGCATCGAGGCCATCATCAGCTCCAGCCGCTGGGCAACCGTCTCTGCGCGTCCGGTGAGCTGTTCCAACGCCTTGCTGGAGCCATCCGACACCTTCTGGGCCGATACGAGAGATTTGTTCAGGTCATCCACCTGCGCCGAAAGAACCGCGACGGCACCGCCGACGCCTTTTTCCAGATCGTTGAACCGTTTCAACCGGCGCGACAGCACCAGACAATAGAAACCAGCTCCAAGAGCTCCGGCTGCAAGCAGGATATCAGCAATAAGGTCCATCCTGTCCTCCTAGTTTAGTACGAAATCCATGATCAGCAGATCCCTCACGCGACCCTGTCCGGTCGCGATATTGATCCGCCGCAGCATCTGTGCGCGCAGTTTTGGCAGGGCCATCGGATCGGAAAGATCCTTAACCTCCAAAGCGCGTAGATAGCTGTTCAGAACATCGACAACTCGTGGGAGGACTTTTTCGACCTCGGCCTGATGGGCCAGATCTACCTCTAGTTGTGCACGGAACCGCAAATGCCGAATGCCGCTGGGACTTTGCAGCGATATCACAATCGGTTCCATTTCGATGAAGGCGAGATTGGCAATATCCTCTGCCGTCTCACCACTATCCACGCCTTCTGGCGCCTCTTCGGTCATATGCGCCGATTCGGGCGCTGCTTTGTGACCAAAAGGAAGAAGGCCTGACTGAACGGCGAAGAATCCGCCGCCCGCACCAGCTACCGCAAGCACAACCCCAATAATCAGGGGCATTTTGCTTTTTTTGGCTGGTTCTTCTGTATCTACTACAGCGTCTGTCATGGCTATCCCTAAAACGTCGTGCTCCTCTTCATAACCCGTGAGGAACTAACCGAATGTTAAGGCCGTTCGTTCAAAAAGGTTGCACGCCGGACAGAACGCCGGTGCGACGGAGGTTAATGTGCAGCAGATCAAGAATGTCTGGGCAGGTTTGGATACGCGGAAGCGCCTGATCGCAATTGGCGCGACTTTGGCCGTGATTCTCAGCATCCTGGCGATGTCCAATTTGGCAACCAAGCCAACAATGCAATTGTTATACGCCGGGCTGGAAAGCGGCACGGCCGGAGATGTGGTGAGCTCGCTTGAGCAGCGCAACATCCAATATGAAGTCCGCGGCGGCTCTATTTATGTGCCCTCGGACAAACGCGACGAGCTTCGGATGACCCTGGCAAGCGAGGGGCTTCCGGCAAATGGCGGGCGCGGTTACGAACTGCTCGATTCGCTCAGCGGGTTCGGAACGACTTCGCAGATGTTCGACGCCGCCTACTGGCGTGCAAAAGAAGGCGAGTTGGCCCGGACCATCGTCGGCAGCCCGCATATTACCCAAGCGCGAGTCCATATTGCCAATACTGGAACGAATCCTTTCCAGCGGACCGCAGATGCCACCGCATCGGTATCCGTGGTGCCGATGGGGTCGCCCATTACACCGGCGCAGGCCAACGCGATTCGCTTTCTGGTTGCCTCGGCCGTCACCGGCCTTGCGGTGGAAAACGTCGCCGTCATCGATGCCAATGGTGCCCTGATCGGATCCACCGAGGCTGCAGCAGCAGCGGGTGCAGGCTCCGATGACAGGTCGCAATCCATCCGCGATCGGGTCATGCGCCTTGTTGAGGCCCGAGTCGGCCATGGCAACGCAGTGGTTGAAGTCAGTGTCGAGACCGTAACCGACACCGAATCCATCCGCGAAAAGCGGGTCGACCCGGAAAGCCGTGTTGCGATCAGCACGGATGTGGAAGAACGCGCCGATTCGTCTCAGAACCAGGCCGGAGAGGTGACCGTCGCCTCGAATATTCCCGATGGGGATGCTGCATCAGGCCAGGGTTCCAAGGCGAACACCAGCGCAACGCGGGAACGGGTAAACTACGAGATCTCCGAAACCGAAAAAGAGATCGTGCGCGGCCCCGGTGCCATCAAGCGTCTCACCGTCGCGGTGCTGGTCAACGGTGGCATGGCGACCAACGAAGCCGGTGAAACCGTCTTTGAACCGCGCCCCGAAGAAGAACTGCAAGCCCTGCGCGAGCTGATTTCGGCCGCTGTCGGATTTAACGCGGACCGCGGTGATGTGATTACCCTGAAGTCGATGGATCTTCCCTCTGTCGAGCCGCAGGGCACGGTGGCCACCAGCTCCTTCATGGACAATCTGTATTTCGACGCCATGTCGCTGATCCAGATGGGGGCCCTGGCACTGGTTACCCTAATCCTTGGCCTCTTCGTTGTCCGCCCGATTCTGTCCAACAAAGGATCCTCTGTCGCCGCGCTGAGCGCACCTACCGGCGGTGCATTGCCTGATCTGCCCGCCTTGGGCGGAGGTGGCGACTTCATGTCGAACCCGGACATGGGTGCGAATCTCGCCCTGGACGGAGAAATCCAAGACAACATGGGCGGCGATTTTGCTCCACTTGGCGATATGCCCGGCATGGGTAGCGGCCTGGACGACCTGGGCGGACTGCCCGCACTGGGTGGTGGTGGCGAAAACCCCGTCGACAGGCTGCGCTCCATGATCGGTGAACGTCAGGAAGAAACCGTCCAGATTCTGCGCGGCTGGCTGGAAGAGAACGAGGAACGAGTCTGATGAGTATCACGCACCTTCTGGAAGACTTCGGCGGCGGTTCAGCCGTCGAAGCCCCCGACCCCGGGCTTTCCGAGGAGGCCGTCGAAGAACAAAGGCTGGTGTCCTTTGAAAAGGGATACAGCGCTGGCTGGGAAGACGCCATCAGCGCAAAGGATCAGGAATCAACGCGGATTTCGGCCACGCTGGCCAGTTCGCTTGAAGACCTGAACTTTACCTACCACGAGGCCCAGGCCCAGCTCATCGAATCGCTGGACCCGATGTTCAAGGTACTGACCAGTTCGGTCCTGCCGGATGCTATGTCAGCCACCTTTGGCCACCACATCGTTGATCAACTGACCGATATGGCCCGGTTCCAGACCGATCAGGCGATGCAGATCGTGGTGTCGCCGAGCGAAAGCCACGCGGTCCGTGCCCTTGTTGCAGAAAACATCTCGGTTCCGGTGAAAGTTCAGGAAGACGATACCCTGGCCGAAGGTCAGGCTTATCTGCGTGTCGGCGCCTCCGAACGCGAACTAAACAGCTCCGCGCTGCTCGAATCTATTCATGGTTCGATCGACGCCTTTACCTATCATGTCAGAGAGGACAGCCAGTATGGATAATGCAGCCGAACTCAATATGAAAGCCACCGATGCAAGCAACCCCTTCGTATCGGTTCCAGTGGAAGTGGTTGTTTCGGTCGGCAAGGCCCGGCCACTGATCCGCGATCTGGTCAACCTTGGCGAAAACGCGATCCTGACTCTGGACAAACGGGTCGAGGATCCGGTTGACCTTTATGTCGGGGACCGTCTGGTCGCCCGCGGTCAGCTGGAAGAAATGGAAGGCGATCAGGCTGGCCAGCTTGCCGTGCGCCTGACCGAAATTGCCGATCTGCAAAACGGGCTGGGATGACACACAAACCTATCGCCTATGCGGCGCTGGCGCTTTTTCTGGCGCTGGCCCTGCCGCAGGCCGCCGTTGCTCAAGAACTGAGCCTATCATTGGCGGATGGACAGTCGATTTCGGCGCGGTCCATCCAGCTGATTCTGCTGATCACCGTGCTGAGCCTCGCGCCCGGCCTTTTGATCATGGTTACCTGCTTTCCGTTCCTCGTAACGGTGCTGTCGATCCTGCGCCAGGGCATGGGCCTGCAGCAGGCGCCGCCAAACATGCTGATGATCAGCCTGGCGTTGTTCCTGACCTATTTCGTGATGGAGCCGGTATTCAACGAAGCCTGGGTGAACGGGATCAGCCCGTTGATCGAAGAACAGGTGGACGTCGAAACCGGCATTACCCGGGGGCTGGAACCCTTCAGAGCCTTCATGGCAAACCGGCTGGATCCGGACACCTTTTATGCCATCGCAGATCTGCGCCCAGCCACCCAAGGGATCGATCCAACAGCCGATGCGCCGCTGTCTGTTCTGGTCTCCAGCTTTCTTCTGTCGGAAATCGCGCGGGCATTTCAGATTGGCTTTCTGGTCTTTCTCCCCTTCCTGGTTATCGACCTGGTGGTCGCCGCTATCCTGATGTCCATGGGTATGATGATGGTGCCCCCAGCAGTGGTCTCCCTGCCGTTCAAACTGGCGTTCTTCGTGGTCGCCGATGGCTGGAGCCTGATCGCAACCGCCCTGGTACGCAGTTACTATCCATCCTAGCCGGACCGGCAGACATTCAAGACAGATCTCAGCCCTCCGAACAGCGGTTCGGGGGGCCTTTTATGTTATGTTCCGTGACGCGCTCAGTTTGGTTCTGTCACTGATCCTCAAGTTCTCAATTCTCGTGTCCCTGGTCGAAGTCTGCGTACGAAACAATGCGCATTTTCCACCTCAAGCATCAGCCACATGCAACGAGACGCGGCCTGCGAAACATGTAGGTCCACTGTGCGGAGGAAACGGGCGTTCGAACTTGCCGACCGAAAGTCTGCTATTGCAGCCGTTTCACGGTGACATCGCGCAAAAAATCACAACCTACTTAGGAAGCTCGCGCCAGACCTTCGGATCAATGCTGGCCGCGGCGAAGATTCCACCCCATAGGGCTCCGGGAATGCCCGGTGTCAAAACGTCCTGACCTGAAAGGATTAGCCCCGGTACCGGTGTCTTTACCTGGAGTGCGTCGCTCAGCACCCGTTTGGGCGTGACGTCTATGCCGTAGAAACCGCCGCGATAATGTCCCGTGATCGCCTTGGTGGAGAGGGGCGTCGATAGGTTGCGAAATACCACGAGCTTGGCGAGGTCGGGGAAATATGTCTCGAACTGCGCGAACAGGATATCCTCGACCTTTTCCTTGAACTCCCGGTAGTCCTCGCCCCGTGCGCCAGGCTCCAGCCGGGCCCACTTCTCCACCACCGACCAGTCGGTCCACGCCACGATCTCTCCGGCGTATTTGCGGGACGGGCCGGGATCGTGCGCACTGTCCTTTAGCGAAGCAAACGAAACGAACATGCCCGGGGGCCGATTGTCGGGAGCGTCGGTCCAGACGACGTCCACCTTTCCACCTGGGTATATCCAATGGTTCGAACGGGTCGCTCCAGCATCCTCGATATCGCCCTCAAAGCCCATAAAGAGGCTGAAATGAGCCACCGAGTGGGGCAATGCGTTGATCTCTTCGATCCAGTCCTGATGTCCGCTCCCCTCGGGCAAAAGCGAGTTTACGGTCTCGCGCGCCCCGATATTGGAGATCACGAACTTTGCTCGGATTTCCTCTCCCTCTGCCGTGCGGACGCCAACGGCCCGCCCATTATCGATGACCAGCGTTTCGACTCTGGTGTCTGCCCGCGCCTCTCCCCCGGCCTTTGTGATCGTCGGCAGGATGTGCTCTGCAAAGGACGCGCCACCGCCCGACGGATACCAGGCGCCGCTCTCAAGGTAAGAGCCTGTAATCAGGGCATGCATCGCAAAGCTCGCTTTGCTGGGTCTGCCGCCATGGTCGAACCACTGCGCAGCGAAGGCGGCGGCCAGATCGGGGTTGTCTGTGATCTCGTCGATAACCTCTTGCGTCGTCCGCTTGCACCAAAGGTCGATGGCGTGGCTATGCCACCACTTCATAGCCGACCCGATGATCGCAGGCATTGCACGGGTAGAAGTAGCCGTAAAGGACGCCTGCCTGCCTTCCTTGAGCGCAGCGATCCACGCTTCGATGGCCCTAGCCTCGCCCGGAAATCGATCCTTAAGATCACGCTCCTGAGCCTCGTAAGGTCGCGACAGGGACAGCGGCGCCGCATCTCCGATATGCAGGTTGTCATAAATCGAACCCATGGAGGTGAACTCAATCGGCGTGTCCGACAGCCAGTCCAGCATGTGGCGCTCGCGATCTTCCGGAGCGACGCAATTGAGGTAGTGGATGCCCGCATCCCAAGTGAACCCTTCCATGGAGAAGCTGTGGGTCAGACCTCCAAGCGTCTGGTACTGCTCCAGAAGAAGGACCTTGTGCCCAAGCTTCGAAAGCGCGGCGGCCGCGGCCATCCCACCCATGCCAGAGCCGATGATGATGGCGTCCCAGCCCTTCTCTTCAGGGGTAGCCAAATCTGCTCTCCTTCATATCAAAATGGTTAGGCTAGAAAATCTGTCTGCGCGAAAGATTAACGATTGGTCGCAACATCCGACTTGATCGCGATCAAATTAATTGTGGAGCCCGGTTTCTCGGTTTGCCGTGCCACCGACATGTGCGGAAGGGCTTACAGGTCATTCACTCGCTGTTGCAGTTCTCGCTCATTCAAACCCGGAGCGGCGATGGCAAATCGGGCTCAAAGCCGAAAAACGCGCTTTGCAGACATGGCCAAAGAAAAGCCCGGACCGCGCAAGCGATCCGGGCTTTTGTAATGTGCTTTGGCTGGCTTCAGCGCACTACGAATTCCGCGTGCAAAGCTCCCGCCGCTTTCAGGCTTTTCAGGATATCGATCATGTCCCGTGGAGAGACACCCAGCGCATTGAGCCCAGCGACGACTTCGGACAGGGAAGTGCTTTCGGGAACCTCGGCCAGTTGGATGCCCTCTTCCTCTTCGATGGCAGCACCAGTGCGCGGAACGACGACCGATTCGCCATTTCCGAACGGGTTGGGCTGTACCACAAGCGGTGCTTCTTCTATCCGGAGGGTCAGATTACCCTGGGCCACGGCCACCCGCGAAATCCGCACGTCGCTGCCCATTACAATGGTGCCGGAAGCCTGATCAATGACAACACGCGCCTTGCGCTGTGGCTCGACAAGGATGTTTTCGATCCGGCCGACCGCATGGGCCGTGGATCGCGCACGGGTACGCTGGATATCCACCTCAACCGTGCCAGAGTCCCGCATCAGGGCAACGCTGCGGCCGAATTCAGCGTTAATGGCCCGTTCGATCCGGCCTGCGGTGGTGAAATCCGGTTCACGCAGCGCCAGACGCATCGACGAAAGAGAGGACAGATCGAAATCGATCTCCCGCTCAACCCGGCCACCTGCCGGGATCACACCAGCGGTCGGCACGCCCTGCGTCACACTGGCGGCCTCCCCCTCGGCGACGGTGCCACCGGCCAGGATGGTCCCCTGAGCCACGGCATAGATCTGACCGTCGGCCGCATTGAGTGGCGTCATGATCAGGGTGCCGCCCATCAGGCTTTTGGAGTCGCCAATGGCCGAAACCGTCACATCGACGTTGCCGCCAACCCGCGCAAACGGTGGCAGAGTTGCTGTCACAAACACTGCGGCCACGTTCTTCGGACGGAATTGTTCGCCCGTCACGTTAACGCCGAGGCGCTCCAGAATGTTCGACATGATTTCTTCGGTGAAAGGCGAATTGCGTAGACCATCACCGGTGCCATCCAGCCCCACAACCAGGCCGTAACCAACCAGATCATTGCCGCGCACGCCATCAAACTCCACCAGATCCTTCAGCCGGATCGCGCTGGCCTGAGCCATCGCAGGCAGAAGCAGACAGGCGATGAGGAGACGTAGAAATTTCAACATTACATGTACCTCAGCAGCGACAGTTGGGAACTACGCGAGGTCACCGAGTAGAGGCTTTCCAGCTGCAGCTGAGCTTCTTCTAGGCGTGTATGCGTTTCATAGGGGTCCGCGTTGATCAGGTTGTTTTTGGCGATGCTCAGACTGGTTTCGGTCGCGGTGTTGCGTGTACTCACGCGCTCCAACTGCCCTTCGATAAAGCCGATGCTAGCCTGTTTATCGATGAGCTGTTCGGTGCTGTTGAGCAGTTCCGTCCCAGTCATCTTGGCAAGCTCAACCTTGGTGGTGTCGCTCAAACCCAGCGCGCTTTCGTTGACCAGAGCCGCGATGGCAAAGCTTTGCAGCGGGTGCTTCAAAGCAGGATCATCGGCGCGCAGCGCAAGCGATACGGTTTCCCCATCGGCGACCTCGACCGGTGACAGATCCTTGGTGGAGCCCACATACATGGCATCGTCAAACCCCATCGGATCGGCGAACCAATCCTTTACCGCCTGCACGATGTCCGTTGCGCTTGTCAGCCCCGAAACCTCGGACACCAGTTCGGTCATCAGCGTACCTGCATCATTCAGCGGCGAGGTAGAGGTGGCGGTGCCGGCAAACAGGCTGCGGCCACCGGCCCAAGAATTCAGCTTGCTGATGGCATTATCTAGCTGGATCCGTCCTTCCGCACCGAAACGCTCTGCATCGTCAGGCTTGAGCGTTGGTGTCAGGCCCAGCAAATTGTCACGCATGGTCTGAGCCGAAGATTGAATCAGTTCCAGGCTGCCCTGCATGCCCGTTGCAAAAAGCTTTGCCTCGTTGGTGGCAATCACATGGCTTTCCAGGCGGGTCAGGTTGGTTTCGATATCGGAAAGATACGTGAAATCACCACCCAGTCTGGCGGTAATATCGGAGAGTTTCCCGCTGGCAAGCTCTTGCCCCAGCCTTTCGATATCCTGCTTCAGCTCGGCGTTGCGGTTACGCAAGAACATATGCTGCGCCATGTCGCCATAGGACTTAATAATCATTGATCAGATCCCCAGAATAGTTTCCAGCAGGCCATCCACGACGGACAACACCTTGGCATTTGCGCCATAGGCTTTTTCATACAGCATCAGGTTCTGCAGCTCGGCATCGGTATCGACACCAAAGCTCGCCTCGGTCTGGGCCATTTCGGTATAGCTGGCTGCCGCAAAGGTCAGCGTGTTCGACGCGCTGTTATCGTCGCGGGCAAACCGGGACAGCAAGACGGAACTCAGCGTCGAGGCATCGCCACTGACACTGCCAAGACCTGTCGAACTCAGAGAACGGTTTTCCTTCAGGGCCTCTGCGTAGCCATTGATCAGACTGCCGTCACCGGGATCACCCTGCGTGGCTGCATAAAGCCCGTCCCGGAAACGCCAGGTTTCCGCCTGACCATCCATGGCAACCAGATCATTCAGCTCCAGTCGGCCGGAAATCCCAACCGTGTCGGCGCTATCGAAGAAGTTGCCACCATCAGTGAAGATACCCGCATCCGTGGCGCCGATCGTGGAATCGAGTGCCGGATCCTGGAACCGTTCGATCAGATCGCGGGCATAGGCATCAAGATCGTCCTGCGCCTTCACGGCCAGCACGTCACGGACCTGGAACTGAGCAACCAGTGTGCCGCCTCGGATGGGGCCGTTTGCGCTTGTGCTGATCGGTTTGCCATTCACCTCAAGCCCTGACAACAGCCCGTTGTCCTGGGTCATATGAGGCAGCATGTCACTTTTGGGAGAGAAGCTGAGCTCAGAAGCTTTACCCTCCAAGAGCGCAGTGCCACCGGAGGAATAGAGCGCGATCCTGCCACCATCCCGGTTGATAACATTGACCGGGATGATCGCGTTGATTTCATCAACCAGCATGCTGCGTTGGTCAAGCAATGTCGTGGTGTCGGCCCCCGCAGCTTTGGCCACGACAACGCGGGCATTCAGCTTTTCAAGCTCCTTCAGGGTGGAATTCACCTTGTCGACCTGAATACCGATCGAGGTATCGGCCTGAACCCGCATATCGCGGAGCCCGTCAGCCGCGTCGGTGATCGAGCGGACCAGAAGGTCCGCCTTCACCGCCAGATCGTTCAAACGCGGCGTGGAGTCGGGCCGAGACAACGTCTCGACCAGACTGCCGTCGAAGTTGGCCATCTGCGATGCGATCGAAGATTCATCGTCAACGCTGCCGACAAGGCTGCTCATCCGCGCGTAAAAAGTCGCGTTGACCTCAGCCACGGCATATTCAGCCTCAGAATCGCGGCGCGCAGAGACCACCCCCGGATCGACCATGCGCTGGACCGCACCGATTCTCACCCCCGGAGAGTAGGCATTCGCATTCAGATCCAGTGTCCGCCGCGTGTAACCCGGGGTCAGCGCGTTGGCGAGGTTCTCGGACACGATCTGTGAAGATCGTGACGCAGCATTCAATCCGCTCATCGCGGAGTTAATTGCACTTGTGATAGACATGATCAGCCTGCTCTTTCTAAGCCGGGGTCATTGCGCATCAGCGCGTTAACGCTTGATGTTGGTGGTTTCCTGAAGCATCTCGTCGACGGTCTGGATAACCTTCGCGTTCGAGGAATAGGCCCGCTGCGTCTGGATCATGTTGGTCAGCTCACCCGCCACATCGGTCGAAGATTCCTCACGCGTGAAGCCAGCAATTTCACCGGTGGGTCCATCGCCCGCATTCCACAGGAAGAACGCACCGCTATCTGCTGACGGGAGGAAGGTCTGATAGTCCAGCGACACCATCCCATTGGGGTTAGGCATATCGACCAGCGGGATCTTGTAGAGGATGCGGCTTGCGCCAGTGCTATAATTGGCCCGCACAAAGCCCGACGTGTCTACATCAACCCCAAGCAGGTTGCCCGCAGTCGCACCATCCTTGGTGATGGTCGCGGGTGCAAAGGTATCGGAAACCTGGGTGAAACCATCATTTTCACCGATCAGGCCGATATTGATTTCGATCGGGCCGCCATCGACAGTAACGATAACACTACCGGTCGCAGCATCATACGCACCACCGCTCACATCAGTTACCGAAGCCAGATTGCCGCCATCGGTGCGACTGTCGTCAAATTCCAGAGTATATTCACCCACAACCGCGCCGCCGCTGGCGGTATCTTTGATGGTCATCGTCCATTGGTTGGATTTACCGGTCGCGGGCACCGTCGGAGTGAACTCGATATCCAGATTTTCCGAGGATCCAAGGTTGTCGAAATACTCGATCGACAGGGATTCAACCCCTGAGGTTGCGCCAGCCTCCGTCGCTGTCGCAGGCAGGTTGGCACCAATCTGCATTTTGGTTGTCGGCTCGCCGACCAGCTGGTTCTTATTCAGATATATCGGCTCCAGACCATCGCTCGAGTCCACAGCGCCGGCCAAGGTGTTCCCGGCAGCATCTGTCGGCCATCCAAGCAGTGCCAGCCCCGATTCCGTTGCGAGATAGCCATCGGAATTCATGCTGAAGGATCCCGCAGTGGTCAGCCGCATCGACGGCGCGCCATTACCTGCTGCAATTTCCGAAAGGGTCGTCACAGGCAGGAAGCCACCGCCGTCGCGCACTGCCAGGTCTGTCGGATTATCTGTCGTCACCAGGGGACCGCGTTGATCAATCAGACGCACATTGGTGGTCCGCACACCGCCCGCACTATAGGCACCGCCAGAGGACCCCGCCACGATCGAATGGAAATCCGTCTGGACGCGCTTGTAGCCAGCGGTAGAGGAGTTCGCGATGTTATCGGAGATGGAGGCCAGTCGGCTGGCATTCGCGCCGAGCCCGGATACACCCGCATATAGCGACGAAGAAATGGTCATAGCACGCCTTTCTGCTGCTTCAAATTCTTGATGCAATAGCTAGCGCACGAGCACTTAACGGGCGGCTAACAGATAAAATCCAATCTATCTGTCGCCGCCCGGTGGTGGTTAATTGTCATGTTTTACTTGCGCAAAAGGGTGATTTCGACGCGGTTGTTGCGAACCCGCATGGGGTTTTCAACGGCCAGAGTACGGTCGGCATAGCCTGTGATCCGATGGATTCGGCTAGATTTCAGACCACCCGATTCGAGTAACTGGCGGGCGGCATCAGCCCGGGCGTGCGACAACTCCCACACCGGGTTCTTGGCAAGCACCACAGGCTGGGACCGGATGTGCCCGCCAATGGCGATACCGTTGGCTACCGTACCGCTGACCCGGGCCACCATGCGCACCAGATCGCGGAACAAGGGCGTCGGTTCTGCTGTACCATCTTCGAACAGTGCTGCGTCTTCGGTTTCGAACAATTCGATGATCAGACCTTCGTCGGTGACCCGTGTCACGATATGGCGCGCCAGGTCGGTCGAGACCATGCTTTCACCGCCAAGCCCTTTCAGCTCCTCTTCGACGACCCGGAAAACCTCCTCTTGGGCGGACTGCTCGCTTGCATCCATCAGCCCGGTCGCGCCTTGAGCCTGCCGCGCATTTGTCGGGTGTTCGTCCGTCGCGCCAATGCCGCTTTGCGGTTTGACATCCTCGGTGAACATGCTGTCCCCGCTGAACGCGCCGTTGCCGCCACCGGAGACCCGGCTGAGCGGAATGGACGGCGAGAAATAGTCAGCCAGACCTTTGCGCTGCTTTTCAGTGGTCGCATTCAGGAGCCACATCAGAAGGAAGAATGCCATCATCGCGGTCACGAAGTCGGCGTAGGCCACCTTCCATGCACCGCCGTGATGACCATCGCCACCACCTGACTTTTTCTTCTTGATAATTATCGGAGCTACATTGCTTTGAGCGCTCATTTCAACCACCACTTTTTTTCACCCACAATCGGGGTATCAGGCAGTGTGTTAATCAGATCTTAACAGCTAAAATTGGCTGCTATTAAGACATCTAAACAAATGATTTAAGGGCATAAATGTGGTTTTCAGGGGTGAACCGAGACGACCTCAAGTCAACGATGTGGCAGCTTTGTGGCGAAGGTGTGGCGGGGGTCTGACCCCGCCACAAAAAGGGCGGGATCAGAAGGGCGTTTCAAGCGTCCAAAAGGATGTCGCCGAATGATTCGCGCAGCTTGTTCTTGAGCACTTTGCCGGTGCCGCCCAGCGGCAGATCATCGGTAAAGACCACGCGGTCCGGAATCTGCCAGCTTGCAACCTTGCCTTCGTAATGCGCCAACAGCTCTTCTTCGGTCAGACTTTCGTCGGAACGCACCGCAATCACCACCGGACGTTCATCCCACTTGGGGTGCCGGGCCGCGATGGCAGCCGCCTGGGCGACCTTGGGGTGGGACATGGCGATGTCTTCCAGCTCCACCGTCGAAATCCACTCACCGCCCGACTTGATGATGTCCTTGGACCGGTCGCGGATGATCATATAGCCATCGGCATCGATGGTGGCGACATCGCCGGTATCGAACCAGCCATCCATGGTCAGCGCGCTGGTGTCATGGCCAAAATAGGTATCGATGATCCAGTGACCACGGATCTGCAACTCGCCCTGGGTCTCGCCATCCTCGGGCAGGCGTTTGCCCGCCTCGTCCACGATGCGCAGTTCGACACCATAGGGCGGACGCCCCTGCCCTTCGCGGATCTTGCCCTTTTCCTCGACGCTCAGGTTGTCGTGTTTCTGCAGAAGGTTGTTGAGCGTACCCAGCGGGCTGGTTTCGGTCATGCCCCAGGCGTGGATCAACTCCACTCCGTATTTGTCGCGGAAGGTCGGGATCATAACCGTCGGCAGGGCCGAGCCGCCCACAACGGTACGCTTCAGGCTTTCGGCCTTGCTGCCGGTCTTCTCCAGCGCCTGCAACAGCCCCATCCAGATGGTCGGCACGCCCAGCGCAAGGGTGACCCGCTCGCCATCGATCAACTTGACCAGGCTTTCCCCATCAAGATGCGGCCCCGGCAGAACCAGCTTGGCTCCGACGGCGGCCGCAATATAGGGAACACCCCAGGCGTTGACGTGGAACATCGGCACCACCGCCATCACCGTGTCGCGCGCCGAGATCGCCAGCCCGTCCGGCTGGTTGCCGCCCATCGAGTGCAGCACAGTGGTGCGGTGGGTATATTGCACGCCCTTGGGGTTGCCCGTGGTACCTGAGGTATAGCACAGGCTCGACGGCGTGTTTTCATCAAGGTCGGGCCAACTGTTGTCATCGCCTTCGGCGGCCAGCAGTTCGTCGTAGAACAGGATGCCTGGCACGGCCTCGGCGGCCGCCTCATCCCGCGGACCCATCAGCACGATGTGTTTCAGCGTTTTCAGGTGCTCTTTCAGCTTGCCCGCCGCAGGCACAAAGGTGGCGTCGATGAACAGCACCTGATCCTCTGCGTGGTTGATAATGTAAATCAGCTGTTCCGGCTTCAGGCGCGGGTTGATCGTGTGACAGATCATCCCGCCACCGGAGACACCGAAATAGATTTCCAGATGGCGGCGGTTGTTCCAGGCGATGGTGCCGCAGCGCTCTCCTGCCTTGATGCCAAGACGCTTCAGCGCGGCAGACAGTTTGCGGGCATTCGCCTCGATCTCACCCCAGTTGGAATGCACGACCTCGCCCGAGGTTTCGACCGAAGTCACGGTGGTGTTGCCGTGGTACCGGCCCGCGTGTTCGATCAACGAGCTGATCGTCAGCGGTTTGTGCATCATCTTGCCAAGCATTTTGCCTTGCTCCTCCAAAATTCACTCGGCGGCCAGAGCCGCCCGGTTGCGGATCAGATCCGCGGCTTTTTCTGCGATCATGATGGTCGGTGCGTTGGTGTTGCCCCCGATCAGCCGCGGCATGACCGATGCATCCACAACGCGCAGGCCCTCCATACCGCGCACTTTCAATTCCGGATCGACGACCGCCATTTCGTCCTGCCCCATCCTGCAGGTACCCACCGGATGATAGATCGTATCCGACCGCGCCCGGATGTGCTGCTCCAACGCTGCGTCATCCGGCTCACCTTCGATGAACAGCTCCTTATGGATGTAGCCCTGCAAGGGCGGCGTCTGCATGATCTGCCGGGTCTTGCGCACGCCCCTGATCAGGGTGGTCAGATCCTCGGGATCGGACAGGAACTGCGGATCGATCCGCGGCGGCGCCATCGGATCGCCCGAGGTCAGCCCGACCGAGCCACGCGATTTCGGTCGCAACACACAGATGTGACAGCTGAAGCCATGCCCCAGATGCAGCTTACGGGCGTGATCGTCGACGATGGAAATGACGAAATGCAGCTGCACATCCGCGCGCTCCAGTGTCGGATCGGTCTTCAGGAACGCCGCCCCTTCGGCAAAGGGAGTCGCCAGCATCCCCTTGCCCGTCTTGCGCCAGTCGTTGATGTGTTTCAGCAGGCTGACGCTGCCCGGCAAAGAGATCCCGAAATTGTCCCGGTCCTTGCTTTTGTAGGCGAGGGTGAAATCGAGATGATCCTGCAGGTTCTGCCCGACGCCGGGCAACTCGTGCACCATACCGATCCCATGCGGCGTGATATCCTCGGGGCGCCCCACCCCCGACAGCTGCAGCAGTTGCGGTGAATTGAAGGCGCCACCGCAGAGTATCGCCTCGCGCCCGGCGTTGACCGTCAGATCCTGCCCGCCCTTCCGGTACGCAACGCCGGTGGCGCGCTTACCCTGAAACAGCACCTTGGTGGCGTGGGCGCCGGTGATCACCGTCAGGTTCGCACGATCCATCACCGGGTGCAGATAGGCTGCCGCGGCCGAGCAGCGCTCGCCATTCTTCTCCGCCGCGTGGAACTGCGTCACCTGATAAAGGCCGATGCCTTCATTATCTCCAGTATTGAAATCCGCCGTCTCGCGGATCTGCAGCGCCTTGCCCGCCTCGACAAAGGCGCGAGTGATGGGGCGCGGGGATTTCTGGTGACTGACCTGCAGGGGGCCGTCACCGCCATGCACCGCATCGCCGCCAGCTTCGTTGTTTTCGGCGCGCTGGAAATAGGGCAGCACGTCACTCCAGCCCCAACCATCACAGCCCAGCGCTGCCCATTCATCATAGTCACCCGCATGACCGCGCACATATAGCATGGCGTTGATCGCACTGGAGCCGCCCAGCGCCTTGCCGCGCGGCTGGTATCCCTTGCGCCCGTTCAGGCCCGGCTGCGGCACAGTCTCAAACGCCCAGTTGTTGATCTTGGGACGGCCCGGCAGCATGGCGACCACCGCCGCCGGTGCGCGTACCAGAATGCTGTCACCGCGCCCGCCTGCCTCCAGCAGGCAGACGCTGGTGTTCGGATCCTCGCTGAGCCTTGAGGCCAGAGTTGACCCTGCTGAACCGCCCCCCACAATCACATAGTCGAACTGCATCGCTCCCCTCCCAAGGCTGCATCCTGTTCCAAAGTGAGCGCAGGAAGGGGCATCCTGTCCACGTTTACTGTGCGTAAACCATGATTGCGCGGATCCTGGCTTAACTACCTTCGCGCGCGCCGGTCACCGGGCGGGCCGATGTAGCATAGCGCTCGGAGGCTTCGTAGTAGTCGTCAAATCCGATCCGGCGGCGCAGCTCCATGAAATCCATCAGGTTGCTACGTGGCTGACCCACTTTCATCTCGGCCAGCGTCTGCATCATTGCCTGCATCGCCGAGGCCATCAGCGACAACGGATAGGCTGCGATACGATACCCGATCTCCTCCAGCGCCTCGGGCGGCAGGTCGGGGGTTTCGCCACCTTCGACGATATTGGCCATATTGGGTGCGTCGGTTGCCGCGCAGACCTCGCGCATCTCCGCCTCGGACCGGGGCGCCTCGACAAAGATGATATCGGCGCCCAGCTCGCGGAACTTCTGCGCGCGGGTCAGCGCCTCATTCAGCCCGTGATCATGACGGGCATCGGTGCGCGCAAGGATCAGGATATCCTGACCTTCCTCACGTGCATCCACGGCGGCGCGGATGCGGTCATAGGCCTCTTCGCGGCCCACCACGGCCTTGCCCGGTGTGTGACCGCAGCGTTTAGGTGCCAGCTGATCCTCGATCATCACGGCGGCGCAGCCCGCATTCGCCATCCCCTGTACCGTGCGGCGCACGTTCATTGCATTGCCATAGCCGGTGTCCCCGTCGGCAATCAGCGGCATGGAGATCGCCCCGGCGATATTGCGAGCCTGATCCAGCACTTCGCCATAGCTCATCAGGCCCAGATCCGGCGCCCCGATCCGCGAGGCCGAGGCGCCAAAGCCGGTCATGAAGGTCAGGTCGAACCCGGCCTGTTCGATCAGCTTGGCAGACAGCGCATCATAGGCGCAGGGCATGGTGTGAAGGCGGGGCTGCGCAAGAAGCGCGCGCAGGCGGTCAGCAGGTGTCGTCATGTCACTCACAATTTGAAGGGAATATAAAGGGCAAGGTCGGGCACCAGATAGAGCAGCACCACACAGAAGAACATCAGGAGCAGGAAGGGGATCGCCCCACGCGCCACATCGCCAAGGGTGGCGCGCGCCACGGCCTGGATCACGTAAAGGTTCAGCCCCACCGGCGGTGTGATCAAGGCCGCCTCGACCATGACCACCATGAAGACGCCGAACCAGATCGGATCAAAGCCCAGCCCCATGGCAGCAGGCAGCAGCACCGGGGTCATGATCAGCACCATCGACAGCGCCTCCAGCACCAGCCCCATCACCACGAGGATACCGGCCACCAGCAGCACGAACATGACCGGGCTGGACACCGCGTCCGAGATGAAGGCGCTGATTTCCTGCGGGATACGGTACAGGGTGATCGCCTTTCCGAACACTTTGGCGCCCGCAATGATCAGCAGGATCGCGACCGTGGTCGCCATGCTGTCCACCGCGGCCTCCCAGAAGGCTTTCCAGGTCAGCGTGCGCAGGACCAGCGCGGTGATGACCACGGCAAAGGCAAATCCGATGGCCGCGGCCTCGGTCGGGGTAAAGGCGCCGGAATAGATGCCCGCCACAACCACGGTGGCCAGCACAATCGACGGCAGCGCCCTCAGGGTGGCGCGGCGGCGTTCTGCTCCGGTCGCCTTTTCACTGCGTCCCATGCCCTTCATCGAGGCATAGATCATCGAATAGCCCGCAAACAGCACCAGCAGCGCCAGACCGGGGCCGACACCCGCCAAGAACAGGGCAATCACCGATTCCTCGGTGACGAAACCGTAGATGATCATCGGGATCGACGGCGGGATCAGGATGCCCAGCGTGCCGCCAGCCGCCAAAAGCCCGTAGACAAACCGCCGCTCGTAGCCGCGGCTGATCATTTCCGGGATGGCAACGGTACCAATGGTAGCGGCCGTCGCCACCGAAGAGCCGGAGATCGCGGCGAACAACCCGCAGGAAATCACCGTCGCCACGGCCAGCCCACCAGGCCAGTGGCCAACCCAGGCCTGCACGGCGGCATATAGATCACGCCCAACGCCGCCTTTCAGCAGCACATTGGACATCAACAAAAACAGCGGCACCGCCAGCAGAATGAAGCCATCCAGAGTGGAGAGGATCGCCTGCGGTGCCATCAGCGGAGAAAACCCGCCAAGGATCAGCATCGACAGGCCCAGCCCACCAAGGGCAAAGGCAACCGGAACACCGACAAGCAGCAGTGCGAACAGGGCGAAAAGGATCAGGAAAACCGTCATTATTCATGCTCTCCTTCAGCCGCGATATGCCCCTGCGCCGCGCGCCAGACCTCGATCACGGATTGCAGCAGCAGCACCGCAAAGCCGAAGGGCAGCGACAGTTCGACGTACCACATGGGCATGTCCAGCATGGTGCCGGTGGTGCGCCCGCGCATGAAACTGTCGTGGAAAATCTCATATCCGTAGACCAGCACGACAGCGGAGAACACCGCCACCACCGTCATGGCAAAAACATCCGCGCCGATCCTGGGACCACGCGGCAATCCAGAGATCACCGCCGTGATGCGGATATGGCGCCGTTCGCGCAGGCACCAGGGCGCCGCGATCAGCGATCCCCAGATCAGGCAGAACTGGCTCAACTCTGCCGCCCAGATGGTGGGGCGGACAAAGAAATAGCGGGCCATGACCTCATAGGTCAGCATGACCCCCGCAAGAACAAAGAGGACCGCCGCCACAAGGGCCAGCGCAGTCACGAACCTGGCAAAAACGTGCATGGAATTTCCCGAAGAATAAGATGGACCGGCCCCGGATGCGGCGCCGGTCCGTGACTGTCAGGCTCAGAACTTCTCGGCAGCAGACAGGATTTCTGCGCCCAGATCACCGGCCTTGGCGCGGAAACCGTCATAGACGGGCGCGGCAGCCTCTTTCCAGGCGGCGATCTCTGCATCGGTCGGCTGGTACACCGTCATCCCGGCCTTTTCTGCCTCGGCATAGGCGGCAGCCTCGATCGCGGACATCTCGTCCCGCACTGCGATTTCAGCCTTGCGGGCGGCGTCCGACATGATCTTCTGATGCTCAGGCGACAGACCATTCCACCAGTCGGTGTTGGCCACGACGATGAATTCGATATCGGCGTGGTTGGTGACGGTGATAGTGTCCATGACCTCCCACAGTTTGCGGGATTTCACGCCCGAAACACCGGTCATGCCGATATCAACGGTGCCGCGCTGATAGGCCAGATACTGCTCGGAACCGGAAATCAGCGTCGGGGCACCGCCGGTCGCAGTGACGAAATCACCCAGCGTCTTGCCGAAGACGCGGGCCTTCTTGCCTTCCATATCAGCAGGCGTTTTCACCGGACCGTCCTGGGACAGCATGATCGCGCCGCCATAGGCCTGCCACCACAGAACCGTGGCCCCGGTATCAGCGATGGCCGCATCGATGGGTCCGCGCACCGGGCTGTCCGGCGCAACGGCCTTGCGCACCTTTTCCTCGGAGTTGAACAGGAACGGCATATAGAAGACATCCACCGCGGGAATATCCCCGACATAACGCGTCAGCGAAGCTACGCCCATCTCGATGGCGCCAGAGCCGACAGCGGCAGGCACTTCCTTGTCCTTGTAAAGCTGCGCGGAGTCGTAAATCTCCACCGCGATGTCACCGTTCGAGGTCTTTTCGACCTCTTCCTTGAACATCAAGAGGTTCTGGCCAAGGTGGCTTTTGAGCGGCAGCTGCAAAGAGATACGTGCGGTCACATCCGCAGCAAATGCGGGCAGTGCAGTGCACAGCGCCAGCGCGGCGCCGGTCAGCGTCGAAGTCAGTTTCATGAATTTTCCTCCCGTTAATAAAAGAATGTTCCATCAAGGACTTACCTTTGGTCAAGGAAAATGCCGGGGGCCTGCCGGGTGCGATAGTCGAACTTTGAAAAATTAATACAATTCAATTATTTGACTGGTTTTGCAGCTCAAATTTTTTTGGAAAGGCCGCATCCAAAGCGCCCCCAGCCGGGCGATAACGCGCAGCGGCTGCAGCAAAAAGAAAGGCGCCGCGCAAATTGCGCGACGCCTTTCTTTTTGCCGGGCCCAACGGGAGAGGATCCTCCCGCAGGGGATCCGATCCGGGCGGGAGCGCCCCGCCCGAGGCGTATCCGGACCTCAGCCTAGGGTATTAGCCCAGAACCGCTTTCACGGCCCGCGCGGTTGCCGCAACCACGGTGTCGGCCTCTTCACGGGTCAAGCAGAAGGGCGGCGCAAAGCCCAGGATATCACCCTGCGGCATGGCGCGGGCAATCACCCGGTCCTGCTCCAGGAGCTTGGCCGAAATCTGCGGACCGATCTTGTCCGCCGCGTCAAAGAAGGTGCGGCTATCCCGATCCTTCACGAATTCCACCGCACAGAGCATGCCTTCGCCGCGGATGTCGCCGACATGGGCATGATCGCCCAGCGCGTCCTTCATCGACTGGTTCAGGTAGGCGCCAACGCTGCCTGCGTTTTCAACCAGATTCAGTTCATCGATCAGCTTGAGGTTGGCAACGCCCGCCGCAGCACCGATGGGGTGCGCCGAATAGGTCCAGCCGTGGCCGATGGGGCCGTTCTCATCGGTGCCCTGCTCCAGCACCTTCCAGACCTTGTCGGACACGATCGAACCGGACAGCGGCGCATAGGCCGAGGTCAGGCCCTTGGCGATGGTGATGATATCCGCTTCCAGCCCGTAGTGATCGCTGCCGAACATGGTGCCGAGACGGCCAAACCCGGTGACGACCTCATCCACGACCAGCAGGATGTCGTGCTTTTTCAGCACGGCTTGGATCGCTTCCCAGTAACCGGCGGGGGGCGGCACGATGCCACCGGTGCCCAGAACCGGCTCACCGATGAAGGCGGCGATGGTGTCGGCACCTTCGCGCTCGATCAGCGCTTCCAGTTCTGCGACGCAATGGGCAACGAATTGTTCTTCGGTCTGGTTCTGATCCTCGCGGCGGAAATAATAGGGCGCATCGGTGTGCACCACCTGCGCCAGCGGCAGGTCGAATTTCTTGTGAAACAGCTCAAGCCCCGTCAGTGAGCCGGTGACCAGCCCAGAGCCGTGATAGCCGCGCCAGCGCGAGATGATCTTCTTCTTCTCGGGGCGACCCAGAATATTGTTGTAGTACCAGATCAGCTTGACGTTGGTTTCATTGGCGTCCGAGCCGCCGAGGCCAAAATAGACCTTGGACATATTCGAAGGCGCCCGGTCCAGGATCATCTTGGACAGGGTGATCGACGCCTCGGTGCCATGCCCGACATAAGAGTGGTAATAGGCCAGTTCGCGGGCCTGATCTGCGATGGCTTCGGCGATTTCCTGACGGCCATAGCCCACGTTTACGCAGTAAAGGCCTGCAAAGGCGTCCAGCAGCTTGGTGCCGTCGCGGTCTTCGATATGCACGCCGCTGGCGGTCTTGATCACCCGGTTCGGGCTTTCGCCGCGTGCGTGCTGCGCCAGATGGGTCGAGGGGTGAAAGAAGTTGTCGCGGTCCCATTGGTCCAGTTGATCGTTTTTCAGCATATCTAGTCCTTCTGCGTTTCCCGGTGCCCGCACGGCCCGGGTGTGATCGTTTGATATTCAATTGCCCGGCAAGGAGCCCGTCACGCCCAGTCGCGGCAGACGTATTTGACCTCGGTGAATTCTTCCATGCCCAGACGCGCACCTTCGCGACCCAGACCGGATTGCTTGGCGCCGCCAAAGGGGATCGGCGCACCGGTCACCTTGGTCCGGTTCACGGCCACCATGCCAAATTGCAGCGCCCGCGACAGCCGGTAGATACGGCGCGGATCCTGCGTATGCACATAGGCCACCAGCCCGTATTCGGTGTCATTGGCACGCTGGGTGATTTCCTCTTCGCTGTCAAAGGGGGCCACCGGCGCCACCGGACCAAAGGTTTCCTCGTGCATGATCTTGGCATCCTGCGGCACGTTGGTCAGCACGGTCGGCTGATAGAACAGCGGTCCCATGGCGTGGCGTTCGCCGCCGCAGGCCAGTTTGGCGCCCTTCTCAATCGCGTCGCGCACATGTTCTTCCTGCTTGGCCACGACTCGGTCGTGCATCAGCGGCCCGATGTCCGGGTCGTCCATGCCTAGACCAACGGTCAGTTTCTTGGTCGCCGCCGTCAGCCGTTTGCAAAACTCCGGGTAGATGCTGCGCTGCACAAAGATCCGGTTGGCACCGAGGCAATCCTGACCCGAGGTCGCGAATTTCGCCTTCATGGTTTCCTCGACCGCCTGATCAAGATCGGCATCTTCGAAGACGATCACCGGTGCGTGGCCGCCCAGCTCCATCACCAGCCGCTTCACCGTATCGGCGCTTTGCCGGTACAACAGCTTGCCCACTTCGGTAGAGCCGGTGAAGGACAGCGCCCGCACACGGGTATCTTCGGTCCAGGGTTTGACCACGGTGGGCGCATCGCCGGTGACGACGTTGAACACCCCGGCAGGCACGCCCGCGCGTTCGGCCAATTCGGCCAGCGCCAGGGCGCTGAACGGGGTTTCCGCCGAAGGGTGCGCCACAACGGTGCAGCCCGCCGCCAGCGCCGCCGCTGCCTTGCGCGTCAGCATTGCGGAGGGGAAGTTCCACGGCGTGATCAGCGCCACCACGCCAACCGGCTCGCGCCACAGCTCGACCTCGGCATCGGGCAGGTGGCTGGTAACGCCTTCGATGTTCGGACGCTTGGCCTCTTCGGCGTAGAACTCCACAAAGCCCGCGCCGTAGTCGATTTCGCCCATCGCCTCGGACAGGGGTTTACCCTGTTCCAGCACCATGATCCGGGCCAGATCCTCCTTATGGTCCAGCTGCAGCTGATACCACCGGCGCAGGATGGCCGAACGTTCCTGCGGCAAAAGCCCCGCCCAAGCGGCGAAAGCATTCTGCGCGGCATCGACCGCAGCAGAGGATTCTTCTGCCGAAAGGCTCGCGACATGGCCAACCACATTTCCGGTTCCGGGGTCCTTCACGGCAAAGGTATTGCCGTCTTCAGCCGTCTGCCACCGGCCATTCACATAAGAAAATGAACGGACTAGCGTTTTGTCCGCGATGTCGCTGCGGGCAGAAAGGGCGGTGTCGGCCATGGCAAATCCTCCTGAAGTTCAGGAGGACATTCCTCTGCCAGACCCAGAAACAGTAGCCAAAGTTCCCCCATGAAGGAGAAGATTCAGCTGCCAGCCCCCCGTCCCAGCAAAATATCCAGCGGCGGACCGCCCGGACCTTTGACCGGTTTGGTCACAATATAGGTGAAATAGCGCGACAGGCCGATGCGGGCATCCAGCATCGAATCGATCAGCCGCTGATAAGCATCGATGTCATGGGTGACGATCTGCATCAGGTAATCGAAGCCGCCGCCAAGCGCCCAGCAGGCCGTGACCTCATCATAGCGCTGGATCGCCAGTTCAAACGCCTGAAACCGGGCCGCCGTGTGATCGGCAATTTCCACCGCCACAAACACCGTTATATGCGGTGCCAGTTTGCGCAGGTTGATGCGGGCGCCGTAACCTTCGATCAGCCCGGCCTTTTCCAGCTTGCGCAGCCGGTCCCAGCACGGTGTCGGAGACAGGCCGATGCGTTCGGCCAGGGCCGCTTTGGTAATGCGCCCCTCCTGCGTCAGCACGCGGAGAATGGCGATATCCCGGTCATCAAGACGTATCATGCGTCAGGGCTGTATCACGGGTGTGATCACTGGAAAAGCGCCCCGCGAATCTGTGAACACTGCGCCACCTGCCGTGCCGGAGAGAACACAGGTGACCGCGATACCGGCGTAGGCTCTACTCTGGACCAAAACTGTCCAAAGATTCGCCGGTTGTGCACAACAATCACGCAACCTGCCGCTCACGACGTCGTAAATGCCGATTATGCGTGTCGTTTTGAGCAAATCCTTTGCCGCGAATAGATCGGAATCGGAGGATGTACTCATCTACAAAGATTACAGTCCCTATTTCCGACACCCCTCCTTTGAACAGAGGTCCCCATGCCACTGGAACTTGCTCCGTTTACTGAGGGCGAATACGCCCGCCGCATCGCCAAGACCCGTAAAGCCATGGAGGCCGCCGGGATCGACGTTCTCTTCGTCACGGACCCGTCCAATCAGGCCTGGCTGACCGGCTATGACGGCTGGTCCTTCTATGTCCACCAGGGTGTCATCCTGGGGCTGAACGGTGATCCGATCTGGTGGGGCCGCACGATGGATGCCTTTGGCGCCCTGCGCACCGTCTGGATGGAAGAGCGCAGCGTCATCGGCTACGACGACCGCTATATCCAGTCGACCACCTGCCACCCCATGGAAGATCTGGCCGCGCATCTGACCCGGCTCGGATACGGCAAGGCCCGCGTCGGCGTGGAAATGGAAAACTACTATTACTCCGCCAAGGCCCACGCTGTCCTGCAAAAGAACCTGCCCAACGCCAGCCTGCATGACGCCACCGCGCTGGTGAACTGGCAGCGTGCGGTGAAGTCCGACGAAGAGCTGATGTTCATCCGCCGGGCCGCCCGCATCACCGAAAACATCGTCAATCTGGCCATCGAGCGCGCACGCCCCGGATTGCGCAAGAACGAGCTGGTGGGCGACCTGCTGCAGGCCGGCACCTATGGGGTTGGCGAAGACTGGGGTGATTACCCGGCCATCGTGCCGCTGACGCCCTCGGGTCTGGATGCCACCGCCGCGCATATGACCTGGGACGGGCGCGAGATGCAGACCGGTGAGGCGACCTTCTTCGAACTTTCCGGCTGTTATCGCCGCTATCACGCGCCGCTGTGCCGGACCGTACACCTGGGCCAGCCGCCGCAGGAAATGCTGGACGCCTCTGCCGCGCTGAACGAAGGCATCGAGGCCGGGATCGAGGCCGCAAAGGCCGGCAACCGCGCCTGTGACATTGCCAATGCCCTGAATGGCGCCCTGAAAAAGGCCGGGATCGACCGCAACGGACGCTGCGGCTACCCGATCGGACTCAGCTACCCGCCGGACTGGGGGGAGCGGACCATTTCGCTGCGGGACACCGATGAAACCGTGCTGGTGCCGGGGATGACCTTCCACTTCATGCCCGCGCTCTGGATGGACAGCTGGGGGCTTGAGACCACCGAGACGATCCTGATACGCGAGAACGGACCAGCCGAAGCCCTCTGCGATGTGGAGCGCAAAATCTTTGTGAAAGACGAGGTTCTGAATGACCTTCCTGCCCCGAACGACGGATTTGTTGGGAGAACTCATCGCGCAACCGACCGTGTCCGCGAGCAGCAACCTGACGTTGATGTCGCTATTGGCGGACCGGCTGGATAGCGCAGGCGCACAGGTTCATCTGTGGACCGACGACACCGGCAGCAAGGCCAATCTTTTCGCCACCATCGGTCCTGATACCGATGGTGGCATCGTTCTCTCGGGCCATTCGGACGTGGTGCCTGTGACCGATCAGGACTGGTCCAGCGACCCCTTCCAGATGGTGGAGCGCGACGGCAAGCTGTTCGGGCGTGGCACCTGCGACATGAAGGGGTTCATCGCGGCAGCGACCGCGATGGCGCCGCATTACGCGGCGCTGAACCCGACCCGGCCGATCCATTTCGCCTTCACCTATGACGAAGAGGTCGGCTGCTTTGGCGCGCAGGCTCTGGCCAAGTCGCTGAAAGAACGGGAGATACGCCCCTCGGTCTGCATCGTCGGAGAGCCTACGATGATGCGTATCATCGAAGGTCACAAGGGATGCTATGAGTATTCGACCCATTTCACCGGGCTCGAAGGGCACGGATCCGGCCCGGATCTGGGGGTGAATGCCGCGGAATACGCGGCGCGCTACGTCGCCCGCCTGCTGGAACTGAAGGACGCCTTGCGCGCCCGCGCGCCTGAAGGCAGCCGGTTCGAACCGCCCTGGACCACCATCAACACCGGCGCGCTGGTCAGCGGCCACGCCCATAACGTGATCCCCGGCAAGGCGCGGGTCGACTGGGAAATGCGCCCGGTGCAGAAATCCGATGCCGACTTCGTCAAAGAAGACCTGCATCGGCTGTGCACTCATTCCCTGATCCCGCAGATGCAGGCGGTGTTCCCCGAGGCAGGCATCGTCACCGAGGTCATCGGAGAGGTCGACGGTTTGGAGCCGGTCACCGACAACGAGGCCCGCGAGATCCTGCAGGAGCTGACCGGGGCAAATGGCGCCGATCTGGTGGCATTCGGCACCGAGGCCGGGATTTTCCAGGGGCTTGGCATGAATGTCGCCGTCTGCGGACCGGGATCGATCGAACAGGCGCACAAGCCGGACGAATACGTCTCGCTCGACCAGCTGTCGCAATGCCTCGGGCTGCTCGAAGGGCTCTCTGCTAAACTGGTCTGAACAGATATTTGCGCCGACGGGCGGGGACAGGTACACAGGCACCCAACCAAGGGAGGCCTCCAATGACCTCATCCTCGCCCAACATGGCGCTGGATCTCGACAATGCCGACTATAGTGCCCGTGACCGGTTCGAACTGATGCACCGGGAAATCCGGGATCGCATCTGTCTGCTGGACTATGCGCCCGGAACCCGCCTGTCGGAAACCGAACTGGCCGAGGAATTCGGCGTCAGTCGCACCCCGCTGCGCCGGGTTCTTGCCCGGCTCGAAGACGAAGGGCTGGTGCAATCGGTACACGGCGTAGGCACCTTCGTCACCGATGTGAACCTTGAGGAACTGGCGCAAACCTACCAGCTGAGGATGGAACTGGCCGGCATGATGGGCCACATAATGCCCCTGCCGCCCAGCGACGCGCTGCTTGCCGAGTTCCGCGCCCTGTCGGATCGCTCCCAATCCCTGCTACAGGACCCGGCCCCGCGCGAATTTGCCCGGCTGATCACCGATTTCTTCCTCGCCACGCTGAAACTGACCGGCAATATGCCGCTGCGCACCACAGCCGAGCGGCTTTATTACCAGACCTCGCGGATCTGGCTGACCTCGGTGATCGATTCCGTCATCGACCTTTGCGATGAAATGCGCATCTTCGATGGCGAGATCAGCACCGTCACAGCAGCGCTTGAGGCTGGCGATCTTCAGGCTGCCGCGATGCTGCAACAGGCTCATATCTCGATGAGTTTCAGCCGCATGAGAGCTGGATAAAGACTGCCGGGCCGAATGCTTTGGCAGGTTTCCTATTTGGCTGACCTGCCTTAAACCCCATGTTAGCAGAAATATCGTCCAGTGCTGCCCGACACCAAGGGCTGGGCTGGGCTACAGTTGAGTTCAGAGGCTTTAGCCCCTATTTCGGCAGAAAGGCGGGCCGCGCGCCCTGCCCAGACAAAGGACCGCTCCATTGGCCAATCATCTTTACAAAAACGACCTGCCGGACGGGCTTGACCTTGGCCCGGTTGTTGCAATCGATTGTGAAACCATGGGGCTCAACCCCCACCGCGACCGGCTGTGCGTGATCCAGATGTCCGGCGGTGACGGCAACTCCCATATCGTTCAGATTGAGAAGGGCCAGAGCGAAGCACCGAACCTGTGCCGTATGCTGGAAGATCCCAATGTGCTGAAGCTGTTCCATTTCGGGCGTTTTGACATCGCCGCCATGTACCACGCCTTTGGCGCGCTGGCAGCGCCGGTCTACTGCACCAAGATCGCAAGCCGCCTGATCCGCACCTATACCGACCGCCACGGATTGCGGAACCTGTGTCAGGAGCTGATCGGTGTCGATATCTCGAAACAACAGCAGATGAGTGACTGGGGTGCCGAAACCCTGACCGAAGCGCAGCTGGACTATGCCGCCTCGGACGTTTTGCACCTGCACCGCCTGCGTGAAGAGCTGGACAAACGTCTTGCCCGTGAAGGCCGCACCGACATGGCGCAGGCCTGTTTCGACTTCCTGCCGATGCGCGCGCGCCTTGATCTGGCGGGCTGGCCCGAAACCGATATCTTCGCGCACTCATGAGCGGGTCCGAGCATTTCCTCGCCACGGCGCGTCAGGTCGTGACCGACGAAGCCCGCGCACTGGATGCGCTGGCTGCCGGTTTTGACGAGCGGTTCGCCGATGCGGTGCGCCTGATCCTGAAGGCCGAAGGGCGTGTGATCGTCAGCGGTATCGGCAAATCCGGCCACATCGGTCGCAAGATCGCAGCCACATTGGCCAGCACCGGCACACCTGCCCATTTCGTACATCCGGCCGAGGCCAGTCATGGCGACCTTGGCATGCTGTCCAAGGGCGATGTGGTTCTGGCCATCTCCAACTCTGGTGAAGCGCCTGAACTGGCCAATCTTCTGGTCTTTACCCGCCGCTTTGACATTCCGTTGATCGGCCTCTCCAGCAGGCCGGAAAGCACCCTGATGACCCAAGCCGATGTGCAGCTGGAAATCCCCGCCCTGGGCGAGGCCTGCGGATACGGGATCGTGCCATCGATTTCGACCACGCTGACGCTGGCCATGGGCGACGCGCTCGCCATTGCCATCATGAAGCACCGCGACTTCCGCCCCGAGAACTTCCGCGATTTCCACCCCGGCGGCAAACTCGGTGCGCGCCTGTCCAAGGTCCGCGACCTGATGCACGGCGGAGATGCCCTGCCACTGGTCGCTGAAAACAGCCCGATGTCCGAGGCGCTGCTGGAAATCAGCCAGAAGGGATTTGGCGTGGCAGGGGTTTCCGGCGCCGATAATGCACTGACCGGCATTATCACGGATGGCGACCTGCGCCGCCACATGGACGGGCTGCTGAGCCAGACCGCTGCCGATGTCATGACCTCCTCGCCGACAACCATCGGCCCCGACGCCCTCGCCGAAGAGGCGCTTGCGGTGATGAATGCCCGCAAGATCACCTGCCTGTTTGTGGTGGATGCTACACAAGGCCCGCAGGCCCTCGGCCTGATCCATATCCACGATTGCCTGCGCGCAGGCCTCGGCTGAACCGCAACGCCAACAAAAGAGAAAGGGGACACCGGATGGACCGCTATTCGCGCACAGTCGCCTATCTCAAGGTGCTGCTGCCACTGGCCGCGCTGGCGCTGCTGTCGACGCTGTTCCTGATTTCGCGCGGGGTCGACACCGAAGCGGTCATCCCCTTTGCGCAAAAGGAGATCGAGGAACGCATGCGCGGGCAGCAGGTCACCCGCCCCTTCTTTTCCGGCACTACCGCGCAGGGCGATGAGATCATGGTGATGGCTTCGGTTGCCCAGCCCAATAGCGACAGCGGCGGCGCCACGGCCACCAATCTGCAGGCCGAAATCCGCATGGCCGAGGGCGGCCGTATGACGTTGGTCTCTGACAGCGGGGCGGTGCATCCCGATCAAGGCCTCGCGCGGTTCAGCGGCAACGTCAAACTGACATCCGCGGATGGTATGACGGTTGAGACCGAATTACTGGAAACCGCGCTGGACGGGGTGCGCGCAGAAAGTCCCGGACCGGTTCATGCCACGGGCGCCCTTGGCGTTCTGACTGCGGGGCAGATGCTGGTGACGGCAAAAACCGAAGGCGGACCGGTGCAAATGGTATTCAAAAACAGAGTCAAGCTGGTATACGATCCCAATACTAAAGAAAGATAGCCCGTGTTCAGATTGCCCACCTTGCTGATTTGCCTGTCTTGCGCCCTTGCATCGGTTGCACCGGTTGCGATGGCCCAGACGGACGTGATTGCCTTTGGCGAGGTTAAGGCCGACCCCAAGGAACCGGTCGAGGTGACAGCCGATGCGCTGGCGGTCAACCAGGCCGATGGCTCGGCCGAATTCACTGGCAATGTGCTGATCATCCAGGGGGTGATGCGACTGTCTGCAAACCGGGTTCTGGTGATCTACAAGACCGATGAGACCGGCAAACGTGGCATCGACCAGCTTGAGGCGACCGGCGATGTGCTGCTGGTCAGCGGCCCGGACGCCGCAGAGGCCGAGAAGGCAGAGTACACCATCGACAGCGGCACCATTGTGATGACCGGCAATGTCCTGCTCAATCAGGGAGCCAGCACGCTGACCTCGAACCGGCTTGAGGTGAACCTGACCACCGGCACCGCGAGCATGGCCGGACGGGTCAAAACCATCCTCAACCCGGATGGCGGCAACTGATGGCGACAAAACCCGAACTGAAGGTCACCGAAGGCTCGTCCGGCCTCAGGATCGAACACCTGCGCAAAAGCTATCGCAAAAAGGTGGTGATTCGTGACGTGACCATGCGTCTGGACCGGGGCGAGGTTGTCGCCCTTCTGGGGCCGAACGGGTCCGGCAAGACCACCAGTTTCTACGCCATCGCCGGCCTTGTCTTTCCCGAGGCGGGCACCGTCACCATCGACGGGCAGAACGTCACCAACCTGCCGATGTACCGCCGCGCGCGGCTTGGCATTGGTTACCTGCCGCAGGAAATGTCCATTTTCCGGGGCCTGTCGGTCGAGGACAATATCTCGGCCGTGCTGGATATTGCCGTCAAACACGACCACAAGCGGCGCGAACGGCTAGAAGAGCTGCTGTCGGATTTCTCTATCGAACACCTGCGCCGCGCACCTGCGTTGGCCCTGTCGGGCGGTGAACGGCGCCGGGTGGAAATCGCCCGCTGCCTGGCGGCGGATCCGAAATACCTGCTGCTGGATGAACCCTTTGCCGGGGTCGACCCGATTTCGGTTGGCGATATCCGCCATCTGGTCGCCGATCTGAAGAAACGTGGCATCGGAGTGCTGATAACCGATCACAACGTGCGCGAAACCCTCGAAATCGTTGATCGCGCCTATATCCTGCATGACGGTCAGGTTCTGATGTCCGGCAGCCCCGAAGAGGTGGTCGAGAACGAAAACGTGCGCCGCGTTTATCTGGGCGACAATTTCCGTATTTCCTGAACCGAACCGTACCTTTCGGGCCTCGGCCTGTTCCTGCCGGTTTCCTATTCCTTCACCATCCGCATCGCTTCTCCATTGACTCTTTTCGTCAGTTGTCATGGAATTGAAGTATGGCAAATGTGCAGTCCGATGCAGTCCGCAAGCTGGCCTTGGCAACAGGGTCCGCATGGTTGCTTCCGGCGTACTTGCCTAATCCCCTCATCCGCAGCTGACGATAGTCTGCCGGGCTTGGCCCCGGCGGTGTTGCGGGTGGTATTATTGTGAAGGAGATCACATGCGTTACAAAATCAGCGGTCAACAGATCGACATCGGCGAAGCGTTGCAGTCCCACGTTAAGGATGAACTGGGAACGGCTGTCGCGAAATACGCAGAGCGCCCGACGGACGCCACCGTGGTCTTTTCCCGTTCGGCGCATGAATACGTCTGCGAGGCCACCGTTCACCTGTCCACCGGTCTGACCGCTCAGGCCAAGGCTCATGCCACTGAAATCTATGCGTCTTTCGAAGGCTGCTGCAACAAGATGGAAAAACAGCTGCGCCGCTACAAACGCCGCCTGAAGGACCATCACCGCGACCGCAGCGAACCGGTTGAACATTTGGGCGCCAGCTCTTATATCCTCGCCTCTGATGAAGCGGAGACCGGGACCGAACCCGACTCGCTGCAGCCGATCATCGTGGCCGAGATGGAAACCAAGATCCCGTCCCTGTCCGTTGGCGAAGCAGTGATGCAGATGGAACTGGCCGGGGCGCCCGTTCTGGTTTTCCGCAACGAAGGCAAAGACGGATTGAATGTGGTTTACCGCAGGGATGATGGCAACATCGGTTGGATCGATCCTTAAGCAGTAGCCCAGCGGCCCACCGGATAAGGTGGTCGAGCGGAGCAAATGACCGAGATGCAGATTTCCAAGATCCTCAAACCGGACGCCGTCCGCGTGATTGGTGCAGCCTCAAGCAAGAAGCGGCTGTTTCAGGAGATCGCCGAGGTCGGGCATCTCGCCTACGGTCTCAATCCGCAACCCACGGTTGAAGCGCTGCTTGATCGGGAAAGCCTGGGCCCGACAGGGGTAGGACACGGTGTTGCCCTGCCCCACGCCCGCCTTGATGGCCTCTCCGAGGTCTGCGGCGTCTTCGTGACTCTGGAAAAACCCTTGGATTTCGCGGCTGTCGACCGGCAACCCGTCGATATCGCCTTTGCGCTTTTCGCGCCCGAGGATGCGGGCGTTGAACACCTAAAAGCGCTGGCTCTGGTCTCCCGCACCCTGCGGGAGCAGAATTTCTGCACCAAACTGCGCGCCAATAACGATCCGGCGACGCTGTTCACCATTCTCACCGAAAACCAGCCGGTTCAGGCTGCCTGAGAGCGGCATTGAACAGTCTATGGGGAAACTGCCCTTGTTCAGGGCAGACACTCGTCAGCGCTGCGGCCTCCAGGCATCGAACCCCAGCATCATATAATCCCGCTGATAGAGCGCTGTGATCATCTCCTCCAGCGCTGCATCATGAATATCGCCCAGCGTATAGGGCTGCGATCTCGGCTGTGACGGCGCATAGGCGGGCGCGGAGGCTGCAAACCTTTTGGCCAGCGCGGGAAGTTCAGTCGCCAGCTCCTCTTCGCGCAGGATCAGGTCGGGCGGGCCAAGTTCGGCAAAGCCCGACAAGGCCTGTGACTGGCTGGACCATTCGGCATCGACCCGGATCGAGGTCTGTCCGGCAAGGTTGGCTTTGACAAAGCTCAGGAACCCTTCAAAGGCAGCCCGGTGATCTGCGCGGGAATAATCCTCATCCGGGCCATCCTTGGGCAGCGGCACCTTGAATTGACGGCGCAGGGTTTCGCGAATGGCGCCATAGCTGCCCGGACCCTTTTGCAGAATGCGCTGGCAAAACACCTGGTGAATTCGCTCGGCCGGGTGACGCAGAACGGTGAAACTGCGAAAGCCCTTGTTCTGAGTTTTCCACTGGCGGAGTTCTTTCTGGTTCATCCCGGAGATCAGATCCTCCGAAGTCACACCATCCAGCGCTGCCAGCCATTCCGCCACGGCTTCCTCGGGCCCGCCCCGCATCGGCAGGTAAAGGAGCGGCGTCTTGGCGGCGGCCAGATAGCCGCGCACCGCCGGGCCACGGCGCGGTTCGAAATTCGGCGTGCGCGACAGGTTGAACCAATCCATTGCCGCCAGTGCTGCCGTCATCTCATCCGGGTTGGCCACCTTGGACAGGGTCGGCGCCGGGTTCTGCCGCTTCAGCTTGTCATCCAGTGCCACCAACCGAGAGTTGACGCCCAGCCATTGTGCCAGACCGTTCATCACATCCAGATTCTGCAGGTCTTCATAATCCACGTAGAATGCGGTCTGGCCTGAGGACTGAAGCCGGTTCATCAACGTGATCTGAAACGCCTGAAGATCCTCGACATGGAGGGAAAACTCCACCGCATCGAACTCCGCCTGCGCCTCTTTGCGGCGCTTGATATTGGTCAGCTTCCACTGGCCGGTGGCGGCCGCGATCTTGCGCGAGACGTAGCTCTCCAGCGGGTTGCGGGTCAGGATGATCTTGGCGCAGCGAGGATCGTCCAGCGCAATGTCCAGAACCCGCGGATCGTGATCGTGGAAATACCGAAAGCCGCCAAAGGCATCGGGCTGCGACCGGATCCGATCGATCAGCTTGCCAGGGTCCGCTTCGCGCATCTCCTGCGTCAGGCCCAGGATTTCGGTGCGGTTCGGGTAGCCGATGAAATGGGGATTGAAGGCCTCTCCGTGGCAGATCACCCCTTCTAGCGTGTTGAGGTTGGCTTCCAGAAAATTGGAGCCCGTGCGCATTTCGGCAAAAACAACGAAGTAATCAAAGGGTTTGGTCATCAGAACCTATCGCACCAAATACGGTTTTCGGGGGGACTTTGGCATGCTTACCGGTCCTTGTTCCACCGGGAAATCCCCCATCAGATAGGGGTGCATGCCCTGGTTCTTGAGGTTCTGCAGAAACTGTCCAAAGCCCTCCAGATCCGCCATCGTCGGCGCCTCGTTCAGATGGCGCGGGGCCTGCGCCCCCAGATCGTCCAGAATGGCCTGCAGGGGCTCCATCGGTGCCTCGACAAATTCCGCCATGGTCCAGATGCGGACGCGGGCCTTGGTATGCTGATCACGCAGCAGATGCAGATGCGCGGCCTCGATCCGCTGCAGCCGCGCCGCGATGCGCCGCAATTCGGAAAAACTCTGCGTCGAGCGGAACAAGGGCACCGCCCAGGCGCCGCTGATCACCGACACATGTGCATTGGGATCGCCTGCGATAAAGGCGCCGATTTTCTGGTTGTCCTGTGGGCCGAACTGGAAGCTTTGCCGTTGCCCCCGAGTATTCCAGATCAGATTGGTGAGGAAGCTTTCGGGATTATTGTCGCGCAATTTTGCCGTATCGCTGAGTGCGCCATTGATCATGCTGTCGCCATCGGCGAATTCGGCCCTATCCGGCGCAAACAGATGGCCATGCACCCGGCTGCCCGTGGTCCGGTTCAGCCAGCTTTCAAAATCGACGAAGAGCTCAGCAAAGCCCTGGAACACCGAATAGGGATTGGCGGTCACATTGCTCACCGACCATTTGCTCGGGAACCGGCTTTGCATGTAAAGACCCGGTCGCCCCCGGGTGCGCCGCTCAACCGCCTTGGAGAAGACCCGGTCGATCTTGCCTGGGTTGGGTTCCGTCCGCTTCATCGCACCTGCCGGATCGGTCAGGAAGGCATCATAAAGCCGCTGCGCTCGTGGCCAGATCTTGCGGGCGACAAAGCAATCGGACCGGCGCAACAGCTGCAGGTGATCGTCATAAAAGATATGCGGTTTACCCTCGAAATCGAACTTCGACAGGGTCAGCGACCGGCTTTCGATCTGCGCCGAGTGCTGCCGCGCGAGGGTCTGGAAATAGCTTTCGTCGGGGATCCAGACCTTCTTGAAATAGCGATCATGGATTGGCCGGTCCGGGTCCTCAAGAATCGCCGACAGGGTGCGGCGGGTCAGGCACCACCATTGGCTGCCCATATGGGGCACCAGACCGGGGGGGATGCGCCGCTTGATCCGCAGCCTGCGCTGCAGATTGACATAACCATCGAATAGCGCGCGCTGCTTTTTCCAGGAAAAGGGAAAGCGCAGGGTAAAACGTTCCACATCCAGACCTCCCACGATCCATGGCACATCGGCGGTGGTGGCACTTTCGATGAAATCGGTCTGCGGGCGGGCGGCCAAATAATCGACAAGTTCCTGCACCGGTCTGAGCGGCAGGCAAGAGCCTGACGACAGGTAGACGTGGCGCACGCCGGGACAGGACCGCAACATCATCTCCGCCGCCGATTGCGAGGCGGCGACGATGCCCCAGGTGCCCCATTCGCAGGTGTGGCGCGGCGAAAACCGGATCAGCTGCTCATCCGACAGCCCGTCGCGGAAGGTTTTGAACGTGGTCTGCGGCACCTTACGGTCCACATGGATCACCACTGGGCAGCCCGCCGCCGCCCAGTGGCGCGCCACCTGCTCGGCCCGCTCCAGCGCCGTATGCACCAGCATGACGATGCCGACCGTGCCCTTGGTGGCCTCTTCCTTGCTAGTTTGGCCTGCGCTGCTCATGCCCAGTTGCCCTTGGACATGAGACCCAGAATCTCAAGCTGGCGCCAGTTGATGTATTTCTCGCTCCATTTGCACCACAGGTCCGGTTGCTCGGCCAGGGATGCGGCATAGGCCTTGTACTCGGCCGATTGCGCATAGTGCTGGCTGCGCGTCATCTCTTCGCGGGCCTTGTCACCAAAGGTGTCCAGAAACTTGGTATGGAGCAGCGCGCCGCTGGTCTTTTCACCGCCATTGGTCTCATAAACTCGGTTCAGCCCGCGAGGCAGCAGAGCATGGGTCGAACTGACATAGGCGTATTTCCGGTCCCATTTGACCAACGGAATCTTGTTCAGAGCCGGTGCCTTCTTTGGCCGGTCGGCAAAGAACATGCGGGCACGGGGGCCGCCCTGAATCCACAGGTTGCCATAGGTCGGGTTCGGGCTGATCGTGTAGTTGCCGCTGTCGAACCAGTTGGCGATTTCCAAAGGATCCTGACCGGGCTGATAGGCTGCATCGGTGATGCGCCCCTTGGGATAAACATCGATCAGCATGGCGGCAAAACTGCGGATCGCGGAATTGTCCAGCCAATCGGTCAGCGCGCGGATCGGGCGTGTGTCGCAGAAGGGATAGATGAACAGCTCATCCGGATCGACCACCAACACCCAGTGCCCATGGGCATAGCGGCGTTTCAGCGCATTCATCCAGTCCACGCCGTAGTTTGCCCGCCGGTAGCTCGCATCACTGTGCCAGAGAGACACATCCGGCATGCCTTGCAGATAGTCGCGGGTGCCGTCCTGCGATCCGTTATCGACAAGGAGAAAGTGATCGACTCCCAGATCGCGGTAATAGTCCAGAAAATAGGGCAGGCGGATCTTCTCGTTCCGCATCGTGGAAACCAGCAGGATATCATCCGGCCGGATCTGGCCGGTGTTGTCCTGAATGGTCTTGAGTTCACGGGATTTACGCAAGGCCCGGGCCAGCCTGTACCTGCGCCGTACACGCATACGGTAAGAATCCCAAAGACCCACGGCTACTCCATATCCGTCTGTTTCCGACCCTGTACGCTCCGCGCGGGTAGGCCCCGGCGCGCGACTGCCTGCGCGCAATATGTCACGCGCCAAGTCTATTAACAACGAATTTAGAAACAGTTACGGGGGCTACCCGCACCACCGAACTCGGGTAATTCACACCCTACCACTCGGGCGCCCGCATCAACCCCAGATCGGCCAGTTGCTCTGGCCCCGTGTATTTCAAAGCGTTCTCAAACCACAGGTCCGGGGCCGAGGTCAGGTGATCGTAATAAGGATCGAAATCCTCGGGCGTATGGAAGTGCTGTTTTCGCTGCTTTTCTGTTGCCGATTTTGCGACAATTTCGGGCAGGAATTTTGTGTGCAGCAGCACGCCCGACGGCTGCGGCCCGCCCGGCCCGTCGTATAGGGCGTTCAGCGCCGGCGGCAGCGCCGCATGAGTCGAATTCACATAGGCGTAGCGGCGGTTCCAGCGGATCAGCGGGATCTTGTTCAACGTCGGAGAGCGATGTGGCTCCGCAGCAAAGAACACCCGCTCCCGCGCGCCGCCCTGCAGCCACAGGTTTCCCATCGAGTGCTGCCGGACCGCACGGTAAGGCACCGCATCGAACCACTGCAAAACCTCCAGCGGGTTCTGACCCGGCCTGTAGCTGACCTGATTCAGCGGCCCGCGCGGATAAAGATCCAGCATCATGGCGCCAAACCCGACCTGCCCGCTGCGGTCCAGAAGTTCGGTCAGCGCGCGCAGATCATGGGTGGCAATGCCGCCATAGGTCAGCAGTTCATCCGCATCCACCGTCAGGCACCAGTGATCCCTGCCATAGGTCATCAGCAGGAAGGTCAGCCAGTCCAGCCCGAAGCGGGAGGCCTTGTAGCCCGCGGACGTCTGCCAGAGCGAGACATCGGATTGCGGCCGCAGCATCTCTGCGCTGCCATCATCACTGCCGTTGTCGATGATCAGGAAGTGCCCGACGCCGAGGCGCCGGTAATAGTCCAGGAAATACGGCAGCCGCGTCGCCTCGTTGCGCAGCACAACAAAGGCCAGAATGTCCTCTGCCCCGATTGCCGCGGTCTGATCGCGCAACAAGCTCAGCTGGTGACGAGAGCGCCAGGAGCGCCACAGAAGCCGCCGCCGTTTCCACCGCATTCGGTAGGCCGCACGCCAGCCGATATCCGGCATCTCGGCGGCGGGGCGGAACGGCTCCATGCTCAGGCCTCGTAATTGCCCGTCTGATGCCATTTCCAGGCATCAGCGATCATCATCTCAAGACTGGAACGCTGTGGGTTCCAGCCCAGATCTGTGATCGCCCGGGTCGATCCCGACACCAGTTTGGTGCAATCGCCCGCCCGACGCGGCCCCACGGTGCAAGGTACCTTGCTGCCAGTGACCTCTTCAGCCTTGTCCATGACCTCGCGCACCGAAAACCCGCTGCCGGTACCGAGGTTGAAGATCTGGCTGCCCTTGCCATCCTTCAGCCACTGAAGGCCCAGAACATGGGCATCCACCAGATCGCAGACATGCACATAGTCGCGGATGCAGGTTCCATCGGGGGTGTCGTAATCGGTGCCAAAAATGGTCAGCGCATCGCGTTTGCCGTCGATCGCATCCAGCACCAGCGGGACCAGATGGGTTTCGGGACGGTGGAATTCGCCGACTTCAGCCTCGGGATCGGCGCCAGCCACGTTGAAATAGCGGAAAATCACCGAACGCAGCCCATAGGCGGCACCGAAATCCTTCAGGATATCCTCGACCGCGCGTTTGCTGGCGCCATAGGCGTTGAGCGGCAGCTGCGGCGTGTTCTCGTCCAGCACCACGTTGTCATGTTCGCCATAGGTGGCACAGGTCGAGGAGAATACGAAATCAAGGCACCCGGCAGCAACCGCGGCTTCGATCAGGTTCAAAGATCCACCTGTGTTATTGGCCCAGTAGCGGCCTGGCTGGCTCATCGCCTCCCCGACTTGACTAAGGGCCGCAAAATGCATCACCGCGACCGGCTGATAGGTGGCGAAGACCTCGTCGAGACGAGCACGATCCGCAAGGTCGCCCTTTTCAAACGGGCCGAATTTGACCGCGTCCTGCCAACCGGTGACCAGATTGTCATAAGTGACGGGTGTAAACCCCGCCGCCTTCAGCGCCTTACATGCATGCGAGCCGATATAGCCGGCACCGCCGGTCACCAGAACATTTGCCACTGTCCGTATACCCCTAATTCGATCCTGTATTACCCGGTCTCAAAACCAGAGGCTGGCCAGTGTTTCCTACTCGGCAGCCTGTCCGACCTGAGCGATTTCGGTGATATACTGCAGCAGCTCATCCCGCAATTCCTCACGCCCCAGGGCAAAGGCGACAGTGGCCTGGAGGAAACCTGCCTTGGAACCGCAATCGAAGCGCTGGCCGCGGAAGCGATAGCCATAAACAGGCACATCTTTTTCGATGTCCTGGGCAATGGCGTCGGTCAGCTGAATCTCGCCGCCCGCACCCTGCTTCATCTTGTTGAGATTGCGCAGCACCGAGGGCTCCAGAATGTAACGGCCAATCACCGCCAGATTGGAGGGCGCCTCGCCCAAAGCCGGTTTTTCGACCATGCCACGGGCCTCGACCACGGATCCCATGTCGTTCTTCACGTCCAGAACACCATAGGCACCAGCCTTTTCCGGTGCAACTTCCATCGCCGCAACCATATTACCGCCGGTTTCGGAATAGGCCTCGACCATCTGCTTGAGACAGGGGGTTTCCGCCGCGATCACATCGTCGGGCAGGATTACCGCGAAGGGTTCGTTGGCGATCAGGCGCCGTGCGCACCAGACCGCATGGCCCAGACCCAGGGCCTGATGCTGGCGGATGTAGGCGATGGCGCCGCTTTCCATATTGGTGTGCTTCAGAGTTTCGAGCAGCGCATCCTTACCTTTCTTGCGCAGCTCCTGCTCCAATATCGGGGCTTGGTCAAAATAGTCTTCCAATGCCCCCTTACCGCGCGAGGTCACGAAGATGAATTCCTTGATCCCCGCCTCGCGAGCCTCGTCGATGGCATATTGCACCAGGGGGCGATCCACCAGCGTCATAATTTCCTTGGGCACCGATTTGGTCGCAGGCAAAAACCGTGTACCCAGACCCGCCACAGGGAAAATCGCCTTCGTCACTTTTTTACGCATGGTGTTCTCTCAATTATTTTCGGGGCATACTGCCCTCACTGGTTCCGGCCCCACAGGGTCACGCACTTCACCTGTTGCGCAATCCCTGTCCGTTTCACCCTATACAAAAACACCAAAAAAAGGGTTTTTGATGACATTGGGCCATGTTTTGCCCCTATTCAGAGACCTCCCGTTGGCCTCCCTTTGGTTAGGCCGCCCCCATACGGGACATCATCTCCTCTATCCTGGGCACATCTTCCGGATTGTTCAGTTCCCAGAATTCGCGCCCCCGCGCGGTGACTTCGACACACAGAACCTTGCGACCGTTTTCAAGAAAACGAAGCTGCTCCAGCCCTTCCAAGGTTTCCAGCGGCCCTGTCTGCCAATCAGGATAGGCGGCAAGTGCGTCGGGACGGTAGGCGTAGACGCCCACATGGTGGAAAACTGGCGTATTTTCGCCATCCTTATAGGCATTTGCACAAAAAGGCAGCACTTCTTTGGAAAAATAGAGTGCGCTGTGGTCCGCCGCGAAGACTGCAGTGGTGCCACCGACGCGGCCCGCGCGCCGATCTGCCAGAAGACTGTTGAGCGTTGCACCATCACAGCGCAGCACCGGCGTCGCCAACCCCATGCCCGGGGCTGCGCGCAGAGCTTTGACCAAATCCTCGATGAACCAATGCGGCGTCAGCGGCGCATCCCCCTGAAGGTTCACGACGACCTCGTAGCCGCCGCCCAGCGCCGCATGGGCCTCGGCGCAGCGCTCGGTGCCGTTGGCGCAGCTTTCCGAGGTCATCACGACCTCGGCGCCAAAACCTTCTGCCGCGCTGCGAATCCTGTCGTCATCCGTCGCGACAACGACCCGGTCGACCCCACCGACAGCACAGGCCGCCCGCCAGGATCGCTCGATCAGGGTTTGCTTTTCGCCGGTGGCTCCGGTCAATTCCACAAGCGGCTTGCCCGGATAGCGTGTCGACGCGTAGCGCGCGGGGATGACGATCAGGACAGACATCAGGCCTCTTTCAATTCAACGCCCGGAGCGTAAGCGATGAAAAACGGGTTCGCATAGCCCTCTTTGCCGTAAACAAGGGGGGAATGATCGTCGAAACGCACCACTTTGCCACCTGCACCCGACAGGACCGCGTGGCCGGCCGCTGTATCCCACTCCATGGTGCGGCCCACGCGGGGGTAAAGATCCGCTTCGCCGGTGGCCACGAGGCAGAACTTAAGCGAAGAGCCCGCGCTCTTCATGTCCTTGACGCTGTACTTGTTGATGTAGTCGTCGGTCGCCTGATCCCGGTGCGATTTCGAGGCCACCACCATCAGCGCCGCATTGTCGCTGGAGGCAACGCGGATCGGAGATGTGGCTCCAGCAGTCTCAGGGTCAAAGGCACCGGTTTCCTCTACCGAAGAGCCATCAGCGAGAGTGAAGAACATGCGCTCCTTGGCCGGGGCATAGACGACGCCGCGGGTCGGCACGCCTTTTTCCACCAGCGCGATGTTCACGGTGAAATCGCCGCGGCGGTGAATGAATTCCTTGGTGCCATCCAGCGGGTCGACGATCAGGAAGGTGTCACCGCGTTCCTTGTGCGAGGCGCTCTGCTCTTCGGTGACCAGCATCATATCCGGGAACGCCGCACGCAGGCCTGCCGAAATCAGAGCATCCGCGGCCTCGTCAGCGGCGGTGACGGGGCTGTCGTCCGATTTCACCTTCACATCGAAATCATCCGAATTGTAGATCTCCATGATCTTGTTGCCGGCTTCGATCGCCAGCCGGCGGATCACGGGTACGAGCTCTTCATAGGTCAATTCGGCGTCTCCCAGACCAGGGGTTAATTGAAAATTTTCCTGCGCCCCCTTATGGTGGCTCTGTTTTGGAACGGCAAGCAGCCCGTCCCCCAATCCGCAACAAACGCAGATTACAGGCCACATGTTTCAGGTTCGCACGCAAAAAACGTCGGTTTCCGGACTCATCGCCATGGGCGAGGTGGTCTTTCATTCGGTCGTGCGGAGCGTACGGTCGAAACACAACAACGCGCTGATCGCACTGGGGCTCAACCTGTTGCAGGCTGTTCTGTTCGTCGCGGCCTTTTACATCATGTTCGCGGTTCTGGGCATGCGCGGCTCTGCCATTCGCGGCGACTTTCTGCTTTATGTGCTGTCGGGGATCTTCCTGTTCCTCACCCATACCAAAACCGTCAGCGCCGTCGCCGGCGCAGAGGGGCCCAGCAGCCCGATGATGCAGCACGCGCCGATGAACACCATGGTGGCGATCCTGTCAGCGGCGCTTGGCTCGCTTTATATTCAGGTACTGTCGCTGCTGATCATCCTGTTCGTCTATCACGTCGCCTTTACCCCGGTGCATATCGAACAACCCATCGGCGCCTTTGGTATGGTTTTGCTGGCCTGGTTCACTGGCGCGGCGGTCGGGCTTGTCTTTCTGGTGATGAAGCCCTGGGCGCCCAGCCTCGTTGGTATCTTCTCGATGATCTACCAGCGCGCCAACATGATCGCCTCGGGCAAGATGTTCCTCGCCAATACCCTGCCGACCTTCATGCTGGCCATGTTCGACTGGAACCCACTGTTCCACTGCATCGACCAGTCGCGCGGCTATGTCTTCATCAACTACAATCCCCACCACAGCACATGGCAATACGCTGCCTGGGTGGGGCTGGTGCTGGTGATGATCGGCCTGATGGGTGAATTCTACACCCGCCGCCACGTCTCGCTCAGCTGGAGCGCGCGCCGATAGTGGCGCACCCATACCACGTTCTTGCTTCGGTCAACCTGCCTGACGGCACCAACAGCATCTGCGTCGATATCTTCCGGCGGGATGATGGCTCGTTCGGGTTTGACCTGTTCCGGCGCGAACCCGAAGACGGACGCGGCTGGTTTTCTATCGGCTATTTTGGTGATCGCCGTTTCAACAGCGCCGCAGAGGCCGCGGTGACAGCCTGCGCCGACGTACATTGGCTGAAAGACGCAGCCCCCGACCTGGTCCAACGCTTTAAGTCACAACGCGCAGCGTCAGATTGAGCCGCCCACCTTTGGGCAAGAGCCGCGAAGACTTGAACCGGATCCGGTCCACCCCATGATAGGCCAGCCGCGCCTCTCCGCCCATGACCACCACGTCGCCGGAATTGAGCCAGAGCGAATCCGTCTTGCCGCCGCGCGTCGGATTACCAAGGCGCAGCAGCCCGTCATCACCAAGGGAAATGGACACAACCGGATAGGAGAAATCCGCCTCGTCCTTGTCTTGATGCAGACCCATGCGCGCGTCTTCACCGTAGTAGTTGATAAGACAGCAATCGGGCAGACGCTCCACCCCCGTCAGCTCACGCCAGATGTCGAGAATCGGTTCCGGGATCGTCGGCCAGTCGCTGCCGCGCGGGTGCTTTGGAGCGTAGCGGTAGCCTTCTGCATCAGAATACCAGCCGAACGCCCCAGCCGAGGTCATGCGCACCGACATCTGCCCGCCCCCAGGCACCACAGGCGAAAACAGCGGCGCCGCCTTCAGAACCGGGCGCAACGCCGCGATCAGGTTCCGCTGCGCATCGGGGGTCAGATGGCTTTTGTAAATCTCGAACCCGCGCAGGCGCAGCTTGCTCATCGCCGTTATTCCATTCTTAACCACGGCCCATGCAAAAAAGCGCATTGAATCGTCTTTCTCGACGCGTTCAGGCGCTTGCAGGGGCAAATTCCGCTCCCTATATACGCCGTGACGCCGGGAGATGCAGACCTCCTGGCACCGAAATCGGGGTCTGGATGCCAAAACGGGTCCAGGTCTCGGGAAATCGCCTTGAAAAGAAAAGGGATCGAAAATGAGCAAAGTTATCGGGATCGACCTCGGGACCACCAACTCCTGCGTTGCCATCATGGATGGTTCGCAGCCGCGCGTGATTGAAAACGCCGAAGGGACCCGCACCACTCCGTCCATCGTCGCATTCACCGACGAAGAGCGTCTGGTTGGCCAGCCCGCCAAACGTCAGGCCGTCACCAACCCGGACAACACCATCTTCGGCGTCAAGCGCCTGATCGGCCGCCGGTTTGACGATGCGGATCTGGCAAAAGACAAGAAAAACCTGCCGTTCAACGTGATCAGCGGCGGCAATGGCGACGCATGGGTCGAAGCCAAGGGTGAGAAGTATTCGCCGAGCCAGATCTCGGCCTTCATTCTCGGCAAGATGAAAGAGACCGCGGAGTCCTACCTCGGTGAGGAAGTGACCCAGGCCGTCATCACCGTGCCTGCCTATTTCAACGACGCACAGCGTCAGGCCACCAAAGACGCAGGCAAGATCGCCGGTCTTGAAGTCCTGCGTATCATCAACGAGCCGACAGCCGCCGCGCTGGCCTATGGCCTCGACAAGGAAGACACCCAGACCATCGCGGTTTATGACCTTGGTGGTGGTACCTTCGACGTGACCATTCTGGAAATCGACGACGGCCTGTTCGAAGTGAAGTCGACCAACGGCGACACCTTCCTCGGTGGTGAAGACTTTGACATGCGCATCGTCAACTACCTGGCAGATCAGTTCAAGAAAGAGCACCAGGTCGACCTGACCAAGGACAAGATGGCCCTGCAGCGACTGAAAGAAGCCGCTGAAAAAGCCAAGATCGAACTGTCCTCCAGCTCGCAGACCGAAATCAACCAGCCGTTCATCTCGATGGATCCGTCCTCGGGCCAGCCGCTGCACATGGTCATGAAACTGACCCGCGCCAAGCTGGAAAGCCTGGTTGGCGACCTGATCAAGGCTTCGATGAAGCCCTGCGCCGCAGCTCTGAAAGACGCCGGTCTGTCCGCGTCCGACATTGATGAGGTGGTTCTGGTCGGTGGTATGACCCGGATGCCGAAAGTCATCGAAGAGGTGACTAAGTTCTTCGGTAAAGAGCCGCACAAGGGTGTGAACCCGGACGAAGTGGTTGCCATGGGCGCCGCCATTCAGGCCGGCGTTCTGCAGGGGGACGTGAAAGACGTTGTTCTGCTCGACGTGACCCCGCTGAGCTTGGGTATCGAAACCCTGGGTGGTGTCTTCACCCGCCTGATCGACCGCAACACCACCATCCCGACCAAGAAGTCGCAGGTGTTCTCGACCGCGGAAGACAACCAGAACGCCGTGACCATTCGTGTGTTCCAGGGTGAGCGCGAGATGGCTGCCGACAACAAGATGCTCGGTCAGTTCAACCTCGAGGACATCCCGCCGGCACCGCGCGGCATGCCGCAGATCGAAGTGACCTTTGACATCGACGCCAACGGTATCGTTTCGGTTGGCGCCAAGGACAAGGCGACCGGCAAAGAGCAGACGATCACCATTCAGGCTTCGGGCGGTCTTTCCGATGACGACATCGAAAAGATGGTCAAGGACGCTGAGGACAACGCCGAGGCGGACAAGGAACGCCGCGAGCTGATCGAAGCGAAGAACCAGGCCGAAAGCCTGATCCATTCGACCGAGAAGTCGCTCGAAGAGCACAGCGACAAGGTGGACCCGTCCACCGTCGAAGTGATCGAACTGGCGGTTGCCGCGCTGAAGGACGACCTGGAAAGCGACAAAGCCAACGCCGAGAAGATCAAGGCTGGCATCCAGAACGTCACCGAAGCGGCGATGAAACTGGGCGAAGCGATCTACAAGGCGCAGGCTGAAGAAGGTGAAGAAGAACCCACAGCTGCTGACGAAGCCAGCGGCCCGGGCGACGACGACATCGTGGATGCCGAATTCGAAGACCTGGACGGCGACAAGCGCTAAGGTCTGAATCATTGGCTTGACCCTCGGGCCGGTCCGGACCCCGGACTGGCCCGTTTTACGTTGAGGCAGAAGGGGTAAACCGATGTCAAAACGCGACTATTACGACATTCTCGGGGTGGCCAAAGGCGCCACCGCCGAGGAAATCAAAAAAGGCTATCGCAAGAAAGCCAAGGAACTGCACCCGGATCGCAATGCCGATAACCCGGATGCCGAAGCGCAGTTCAAAGAGGCCAACGAGGCCTACGAGGTTCTGAAGGACGCCGAGAAGAAGGCAGCCTATGACCGCTATGGTCATGCGGCCTTTGAAAACGGCATGGGCGGTGGCGGCGGTCCCCGCGGCGGCCATCCGGGGGGCGGCGATTTCTCCTCGGCCTTCTCGGATGTGTTCGACGACCTGTTCGGCGACTTTATGGGCGGACGCGGTCAGGCAGGCGGGCGTCAGCGCGCATCGCGCGGCGCGGATCTGCGCTATAACCTGCGCGTCACCCTGGAAGAGGCCTTCTCCGGTCTGCACAAGACGATCAAGGTTCCGACCTCGGTCGCCTGTACCTCCTGCGAGGGCACCGGTGCCGAAGGTGGGGTCGAACCCACCACCTGCCCGACCTGTTCGGGCATGGGCAAGGTGCGTGCGCAACAGGGCTTTTTCACGGTGGAGCGCAGCTGTCCGACCTGTTCGGGCCTGGGCCAGATCATCAAGAACCCGTGCAAAACCTGCCACGGCCATGGCCGCGTGGAAAAGGACCGCTCGCTGTCGGTGAATATTCCGGCGGGTGTGGAAACCGGCACGCGAATCCGTCTGGCTGGTGAAGGCGAGGCGGGCCTGCGCGGTGGACCTCCGGGCGATCTCTACATCTTTGTCGAGGTTTCGCCGCACGATCTGTTCGAACGCGACGGCAACAATCTTTATTGCCGGGTGCCCGTGTCGATGGCCAAAGCTGCCCTGGGCGGTGCCATCGAGGTGCCGACCATCGACGGCGGCCGTGGCCGCGTCCAGATCCCCGAAGGCAGCCAGTCCGGCCGTCAGATGCGCCTGCGCGGCAAGGGTATGCCTGCGCTGCGTGGCGGCAGCCCCGGTGACATGTTCATCGAGCTGGCCGTGGAAACACCGGTCAACCTGACCTCCCGACAAAAGGAACTGCTGCGCGAGTTCGAAGACCTCTCGGAAGAGAACACGAACCCTGAATCCCGTAGCTTCTTTTCCTCGGTCAAAAGCTTCTGGGACGGCATGAAGGGGTAAGCCCCTGAACCCTCCCCGGCTTGCGGGTCGAATACCATCGCAAAAACGCCCCCTCGTGGGGCGTTTTTACTTTGTGCAGCCCACCCCGCTGGCCCTTAATGACAGGGACAGGCCTGATACCCTCAAAGATGGTGATCGTGGTGAAAGCTGGCGCACTCCGGGACAAGACCCTGCCACTGTTTGATTGCAGTGACGAAGCGCGCGATGCGCTGGTGCCTGCCGGACGCCTACCGTCCTATATCAAGGATCACCGCGCCCGGCTGCGCCTGCGGTTCATGGAGGGCGGCGCGGCAGCCATGCCGGATTATGAGCTGCTGGAACTGATACTGTTCCGGTCGATCCCGCGTCAGGACGTCAAACCGCTGGCCCGCAGGCTGATGGACACCTTCGGCGATTTCAACCGGGTCATCACCGCCCCGGCAGAGCGCCTGTTGCAGGTAAAGGGCATTGGCGAAGCAGTGATCACCGATCTCAAGGTACTGGAGGCCGCCGCCCATCGCATGGCGCGTTCCCGCATCATGCAGCGGCAGGTACTCTCCGGCTGGGATGCGCTGCTGGATTACTGCCACACCACCATGTCCCACTCTGAAGTCGAGCAGTTCCGGGTGCTTTTCCTGGACCGCAAGAACGTGCTGATCGCGGATGAGGAACAGGCCCGCGGCACCGTCGATCATGTGCCGGTCTACCCGCGCGAGGTCGCCAAACGGGCGCTGGAGCTGAACGCCAGCGCTGTGATTCTGGTGCACAATCACCCCTCGGGCGATCCGACCCCCTCGGAAAGCGATATCAGCATGACCGCAACCATTGAGAACGCCCTGACCGCGCTTGGCATCACCCTGCACGATCACCTGATCATCGGAAAATCATCCGAACTCAGCTTTCGCAGCCACGGGTATCTATAGCGCTGGCACCCACCGCAGGGGTCAGCGTACCCAGACTTCGACCCGACGGTTCACCTCGCGGCCCCAGGCGCTGTCATCGCAGGCCATGGGCAGAGCCTCACCAAAGGCAGCCACGCCGATCTCTACCCGGTCGAGATTGGCGGTCTCTGCCGCTGCCGCCACCGCATCGCGCACCGCATTGGCCCGCTTGATGGCGATCTTGCGGTTTGTCTCAGCCGGTCCCACTCCGTCGGAGAAGCCGACGAAGAGCAACCTGTGCGAATCGTAGATCCCGGCCTCCAGCGCCCGGCCCAATTGTTCGATGTTGCTACGGGATTGCGCATCGGGGCGGGTTGAACCCGGTTCAAACCGGAAGGATGTTGTCAGCCTCTGGAGCCCGCGCAGAGTAGATGTCAGCCGCTGCAGTTCTTCCAGATCCACCTCTGGTCCTGCCGCCTCTATCGCGTTGGCCAGCCGGTCCCCCTGAGCAGCGATCGACACGCGTTCCGGCGCCTGATCGACGAACCCCGCCCTGCGGATCACGATCTGCGCACCAGGCCCACGCACGTAGCTAAGGAAATCCCGCGCCACCTTGGGCAGCCGCCGTTCCGGCAGGTAAAGGAACATGGGAGAGGTCAGCGGGTAATCCTCAGTCTTGATCGACCGGCGCGTCGCGCGCAGGGAGAACCCACATGGCCCGGTCAGGGTCAGCGCCCGCGCGGTGCCCGTATTGGCAAAACTGCCGATAGCGAGTGCGAAGGGGTCCGTGGCAACCATGCGCACCATCGTGCTGTGCCGGTCATGGCGACGCAGATCAGGCATCAATGTCGCCTTGGCCGGGGCCAGCAGCTTGTCCTCAACCGCCTGGGCCAGACCGGAGCCTTCGACCGGCAGGTGCAGGGAAATTGATGCATCGGCGCCGCCCAGCTCGGACCAGTTGGTGATCTCACCGGAAAGGATCGCAACCAGCTGCGGCAGAGAGATACGCTGCACCGGGTTTTCCGGCGACACCAGCGGCACCATCGCATCAAGCGCCAGAACCCGGCTACGCGACGGGCCCGTCATATCCCCCATGCCAGCCGCCTGCGCGTGTTCGCGCTCGGCCGGGCGGATTTCCCGCAGCGCCATCACAATATCCGCCTCATCCGCCAGAAGATCAGCAAAGCCTTCGTCGGTATTGCTGACGAAAAAATCGAACCGGGCGGCGGGACGATCCCCGCGCAGCAGAACATATTCGAAATTGTCGCCGGGCAGCGGATCGCGGCGCGTCTGATAGCCGTTGCGCAGGGCAAACCCTTCGATCAGCGCGGGCAGCAGGACCTCTGCCATGGTCGAGGATCCCGACAGGGTGATCTCGGCCACGTAATCGGACAGGCTGGGACAGCCCGGACCGTCACAGCTGACCCCGGATCCGTCGACGGTCAACTCGCCGAACTTGGTGTCGACACGGTAATATTCTCCGTCGAATCCCAACAGGTTGCCGGTGATTTCCACGGCCCCATCGGGAGAAGACAGCGTGACATCCTGGGCGGCCAGCGATGTGACAGTTCCGGACAGAAGAAGTGCGGCGCAAATCGCCGCACGAAAGAAAGCCATGAGAAATCCTGGAATGAATGCGGATCAGTTGGAGGCGATTTTCAGGTTTTCCAACAGATTATTCAACACCAGAAAGTCACCCTTGGCCGCGCAATCGGGGATTGCCAGCGTCAAGTCGCGAGTCTGCAATTTGCTCTGCCCGCCAGCCCGATGCAGGGTCAGGGCCTGCGCCTCAACATCACGGCCACAGTTGATCGCGGTGATCTCTGCCTCGACGCTGATTTCCACCGTTTCACCGGCTTGTTCGGCGGCGCGCGGGAAGCTGTAAACCTCGGCCAGACGCGGCGCCAGCTGGCTGTCATCGCCCAGCCGCACCATATGGCCCATGCCAGAGACCGGATCAGAACCATGCCAGACATGCCCCGGCGCGCCATAGTCGGCGCCGTTTTCGCGAGCATGAATTTCAAAACCGCTGTTGCCGGTCCATTGCAACGCGACGCGGTCGATTTCGGAAAGGTCCGGCACCGGCACCACTGCGACTTCGGCCATCCCGTCCTGCGGCTCGATGATGAATACCGCCGAAGTGGCCAAAGCTGGCACCTCTTGTGTCAGATGGCCCGTATCATCCAGCGCTACCGTGAACATCATGCCCTGATGATGCACCGTCAGTCGCTTTCCCGCCTGGCAGGGCGCGGATACGTCGAGTTTCACCACAGCACCGGGCAGTGCATTGGCCGCGACCGACAGGGCGCAGTCATCCTTGGCGACGACCGCTTCGGCCTGCGCGGTCTCTGCCTGCTGCGGCGCCGGATCGTCGTGCGGAACCGAGGTCAGCGTGATGTTCTCGATGGTCAGCTCGGACAGATCCGGATCGGCCGGGACCTGCACCGACGCAGCACTGATCTCCGGTGTTTCATAGATACGCGGAGCGGCGGACTGCTGCATGAAAAAGCCGATCCCCAGCGCACAGGCCACGGTTCCGCTGCTCAAGATCAAGATACGTTTGTCCATCATCACACACTCCACACCCTGGATAGGTTAAGGAAGTGTAGCATGGGAAAGGCGGCCAGTTTGTGGCCGCCTGCGGGAGAGATTCGGGCAGAATAAAGAGAATTTTAATATCTCTGTCTGAATGGCCCCCGCGTGCGGTCAGGCCAAATCAGGGGCCGATCCCCGGTCAAAACGGCTGGCGTTCAACCGGGGATGCAGGCGTATCTCAGGCCAGACGCCCGTGGCAATGTTTGAACTTCTTGCCCGATCCACAGGGGCATTTGTCATTGCGCGACGGGTTGCCCCAGGTTTCGGGATCATCCTCGACAAATCCGGGCGCGGGCTCTTCCGCGAGTTCAGCAACAGCTTCGCCTTCTGCAGCAGGCGCAGGTGCGCCGCCAGCGGAGGCCATTTGCTGCATGGCGGCCTGGCGGGCTGCCATTTCCATCATCATCTGGCGCTGCTCTTCTTCGTTCATCGGACGCACGCGGCTCAGCTGCTTGGCAACGTCTTCGCGCAGGGAGTCGAGCATGCTTTCGAACAGCTGGAAGCTTTCGTTCTTATACTCGTTCAGCGGATCACGCTGTGCATAGCCGCGGAAACCCACAACCGAACGCAGATGCTCCAGCGTCAGCAGATGTTCGCGCCACTTGGCGTCGATGGTCTGCAGCAGCACCTGCTTTTCGATGTTGCGCATGTTTTCCGGACCGAAGGCTTCGGTCTTTTCCGCCATCAGCGCATCGCTTGCGGCCTCAAGCCGTTCGCGGATCTGTTCGTCATCGACGCCTTCCTCGGCAGCCCATTCGGCCACCGGCGCGTCGATGCCCAGCCCTTCAAGCACAGCAGCCTGCAGGCCTGCCGTGTCCCACTGTTCGGCGTAGGTCTTGGGCGGCATGTAAGTGTCGATCAGGTCGTCGATCACCTCGTGACGCATGTCGTTGACGATCTCGGACAGGTCCTCTGCCGCCATGATTTCACGGCGCTGGCCAAAGATCACCTTGCGCTGGTCGTTCATCACGTCGTCGAACTTCAGCACGTTCTTACGCATATCGAAGTTGCGGCCCTCGACCTTGGCCTGGGCACGTTCCAGCGATTTGTTCACCCAAGGGTGAATGATCGCTTCGCCTTCTTTCATGCCTAGCGAGGACAGCACCTTGTCGAGACGCTCGGACCCGAAGATGCGCATCAGGTCGTCTTCGAGGCTGAGGTAGAACCGGGTACGGCCCGGGTCACCCTGACGGCCCGAACGACCGCGCAGCTGGTTGTCGATACGGCGGCTTTCGTGGCGTTCAGAGGCCATCACGAACAAACCACCCGCGTCGAGCACCTTCTGCTTTTCTTCGGCGTGCTTGGCTTCCTCGGCGGCGCGCAACTCGGCAGGGTCGGCATCGGGGTTGGCTTCAAGCGCGGCCATCACCTTGATGTCGACGTTGCCGCCCAGCTGAATGTCGGTACCCCGGCCCGCCATGTTGGTGGCGATGGTCACCGCGCCAAGCCGCCCGGCATCGGCGACGATCTGCGCTTCCTGCTCGTGGTGGCGCGCGTTCAGCACGTTATGCTCGATGCCTTCCTGCTGCAGCATCTGGCTCAGCAGTTCGGATTTCTCGATTGAGGTGGTGCCCAGAAGAACCGGCTGCCCCTTTGCATGGGCCTTCTTGGTCTCTTCGATCATCGCGCGGTATTTTTCCATCGCGGTGCGGTAGACCTGATCGTCCTCGTCCACCCGTGCAATCGGCCGGTTGGTCGGAACCTCGACCACGCCCAGACCATAGATCTCGGCGAATTCCTCGGCCTCGGTCATGGCGGTGCCGGTCATGCCGGACAGGCGGTCATAAAGGCGGAAATAGTTCTGGAAGGTCACCGAGGCGAGCGTCGTGTTCTCGGGCTGGATCTGCACCTCTTCCTTGGCTTCGATGGCCTGATGCAGGCCTTCGGACAGGCGGCGCCCGGCCATCATGCGGCCGGTGAATTCGTCGATCAGAACAACCTCGCCATCGCGCACGATGTAGTCCTTGTCGCGCTGGAACAGCTTGTGCGCGCGCAGGGCCTGATTGACGTGGTGCACCACCGTGGTGCTTTCGGGGTCATAGAGAGAGGCCCCCTCTTCCAGCAGACCGCGTTCGATCAGCTTCTGCTCAAGGTATTCGTTGCCCTCTTCGGTGAAGGTCACACCGCGGGTCTTCTCGTCGATCTCGTAGTGTTCCTCGCTCAAGAGCGGGATCACCGTGTCGATGGTGGTATAAAGCTCGGAGCGGTCTTCAGCCGGGCCGGAAATGATCAGCGGCGTACGCGCCTCGTCGATCAGGATCGAGTCGACCTCATCGACGATGGCAAAGTTGTGATACTTCTGGAACACTTGGTCCAGGCTGGGCTTCATGTTGTCGCGCAGGTAGTCAAAGCCCAACTCGTTGTTGGTCGCATAGGTCACGTCGGACTGGTAGGCCGCCATCTTCTGATCGTCGGGCTGACCGGACCAGATCACGCCTGTGGTCATGCCCAGCTGTTCAAAGACTTTGCCCATCCACTCGCTGTCACGTTTGGCCAGATATTCGTTCACCGTAACCACATGCACGCCCTTACCGGTCAGCGCATTGAGGTAGGCCGGGAAAGTGGCGACAAGTGTCTTACCCTCACCCGTTTTCATCTCGGCGATATTGCCCTGATGCAGGAAGACACCGCCCATCAGCTGCGTATCAAAGGCCCGAAGACCCAGCGCCCGGCGGGCCCCTTCGCGTACGTTGGCAAAGGCTTCGGGCAACAGAGCGTCGAGGGTTTCACCGTCCAGCGCGCGTTTGCGCAGTTCTTCGGTTTTCTCGATCAGACCCTGGTCGCTGAGCTTTTCGAATTCGGGTTCCAGCGCGTTGATCTTTGCGATCAGCGGCCGCGTCGCCTTGATTTTTCGGTCATTCGGTGTGCCGAAAATCTTTTTGGCGAGTGTTCCGATACCCAGCATGTGCTCTCCCACGGTCCTGTCATGGCTTCTGACCTAAGGCAGGCTTGCCCGCCCTGCCCGCAACCCATAAACAAAGGTGGAAACGACGGTCCTGCCATTGGCCCTTAGGCGATGTAAGCGGCAGGCATATAAGTGTCAACGCCGCGCCATGCTGCGGCCCGGGAATAGGAAGAATTGAATGCTGAAAGGTCTCACTTTTCTGCGAGACGCGGCAACTGCGGCCGTAATGGCACTGCCTTTGTCGGTACAGGCCGCACCGCATGCCAATACCGTGGTGGCCTCAGTCAACGGCGAAGAGATCACCCTTGGTCACATGATCATGGCCCGTGAAAACCTGCCACAGCAATACAAGCAACTGCCGGACGAGGTGCTGTACAACGCCATTCTGGACCAGCTGATCCAGCAGACGGCACTGAAACAGCAACTGCATGGCGAAGTGCCCCATTACGTGGAGCTGTCGGTCGAAAACGAAAGCCGGGCGTTGCTGGCCGCTGATGTCATCGAAATGGTGATGGCCAACGCAACCGGTGAGGAAGCCCTGCGCGCGGCCTATGACCGTAAATACTCCACCGGCGATGGCGGCGATGAATTCCACGCGGCGCACATTCTGGTGGAAACCGAAGAAGAAGCCAAAAAGATCAAGATGGAGCTGGAAGACGGCGCCGATTTTGCCACCACTGCCAAGGCGCGGTCGACCGGCCCCTCCGGGCCAAGCGGCGGTGATCTGGGCTGGTTCGGGCTGGGTAGTATGGTTCCCGAATTCGAAGAGGCTGTACTTGCCATGCGGTCGGGGGATATCTCTGATCCGGTGAAAACACAGTTCGGCTGGCACGTGATCCTGCTGCGCGAACGGCGCAAATCTGCCGCGCCCAGCTTTGACGAAGTGCGCGGCGAGCTGGAGCAGGAACTGCGGACACGCGCCGTCGAAGATCGCGTCAACGCACTGACAGCTGAGGCCACCATCGAACGACCCGAAGTTGAAGGGCTGGACCCCGCGATGATTAAAGATCTTGGCCTGGTAAGGAACTGATCCGATGGCAAAACCTCTGCCCCGTTCTCCACTGGCTCCGGCCGGATTTCCCGATCTTCCCACGATCAAAGGCGTGCGGTTCGCCACCGCAGCCGCTGGTGTAAAATACCAAGACCGGACCGATGTGATGCTGGCGGTACTGGATCCGGGCACCACGGTTTCCGGGGTGTTCACTCGCTCCAAGACGCGATCTGCACCTGTGCGCGATTGTCAGGAGAAACTTGGGGCAGATCCCTCGGCGAGCGCCGCCATTCTGGTCAACTCGGGCAATTCCAATGCCTTTACCGGTCATCACGGGCAAACCTCGGTGGCAGAGATCGTCGCCGCCGTCTCCGGCATCACTGGGGCACCAGCGGGGCGCGTCTTTACCGCCTCGACCGGGGTGATTGGTGAACCGCTGCCGCATGATCGGATCGTCGCCAAAATCGCCGAGCTGAATGATGGGCTGAATGCCGATGCGCTGGAAGCAGCAGCAGCCGCCATCATGACCACCGATACCTTTGCCAAGGGCGCTGGCGCCACCGTCACCATCGACGGGCAGACCGTGAACATCGCCGGGATCGCCAAAGGATCTGGCATGATTGCGCCTGATATGGCGACCATGCTGGTCTATATCTTCACCGATGCCAAGGTCGAGCAAAGCGCGCTGCAGGCGCAGCTGGCCAAAATCTGTGACCGGACCTTCAACTGCATCACGGTAGACAGCGACACCTCGACCTCGGACAGCCTGATGCTCTGCGCGACCGGCGCATCGGGCGTTGATGCAACCGGGAACCCGGAGTTTGAGCAGGCGCTGGAGGGCGTGATGCTGGATCTGGCGCATCAAGTCGTCCGCGATGGGGAAGGCGCCACGAAGTTCGTCGAGATCCAGGTGACGGGCGCCGAAAGCGACGCAGATGCCAAGACCCACGGGCTGGCGATTGCCAATTCGCCGCTGGTGAAAACCGCAATCGCGGGTGAGGACCCCAACTGGGGCCGCGTGGTGATGGCAATCGGAAAATCCGGCGCTGCGGCGGACAGGGACCTGCTGTCGATCTCCTTCGGCGATGTTCTGGTGGCCGAAAAAGGCTGGGTTGCGCCCTCATACAAGGAAGAGGACGGCGCCGCGCAAATGAAACAGGACGAGATCACGATCAAGGTGGATCTGGGTCTTGGCGATGGCGCGGCAACGGTCTGGACCTGCGATTTGACCCATCAATACATCACCATCAACGCGGATTATCGGTCATGAAAACGGTTCTCGTCTCGGCCGTGGCCCTGATCGACGTCGAAGGACGGATCCTGCTGGCGCAGCGCCCCGAAGGCAAATCCATGGCCGGGCTTTGGGAATTCCCAGGCGGCAAGGTTGAAGCCGGGGAGACCCCCGAAGTGGCGCTGATCCGCGAGCTGGAAGAGGAGCTGGGCATCAACACCTGGCAATCCTGCCTGGCGCCACTGACCTTTGCCAGCCACAGCTATGAAGATTTTCACCTGCTGATGCCGCTGTTTGCATGCCGAAAATGGGAGGGCATTCCGCAGGCCCGGGAAGGCCAGGTCCTGAAATGGGCTCGGCCGCAAGAGCTGCGTGATTACCCGATGCCTCCGGCCGATATTCCGCTGATTCCGATCCTGCGGGATTGGCTGTAGCGTTCCAAAATTGGCGGTCCGCCCGGCGGGCTGCCCTCGGCATACCCCCAACTTTCCCTCCAATCCGGACGCAATTTACTAACGGATATTGGAGATTTGTCGGTAGAAACACTAGCCATTGTAGCTTTGGCGCAAGTCGTCAAGATTTTGTTAACCAATTTGTCAAAAACTGGTTACACTATCTGGCAGTGAACCTTTTTGAACTTCTCCCTGACGAAGGATCAGACAACAGGTAGACCTATTTGGGCACATGTTTTCTGGTCCGGGACAGGTTCATGCAGGCACACATCAACGACCGCAACGGGGTGCCGGTAGGCGCGGCAGAACGCCTCCGAATACCACCGATTTTCGCGGCACACTGAAGACCCACTGAAGACCAATCACTCACGGCAATAGAGGGCAGCCCGGCGGCTGCCCTCAGCCGTTTTGGCGGGCACTAGACCTCCCGCCACCTCAAAGATGCAAAAACCCCGGCACAGAGGCCGGGGTTTTGACTGTTTCTGAGTGTCGCAGCGCCTTAGTCGAGCTTACGTTCAACTTCCTGACGCTCGAAGATTTCGATGACATCGCCTGCGCGGATATCTTCGTAGTTCTCAAAGGCCATACCGCATTCCTGACCGGACTGAACCTCTGCGACTTCATCCTTGAAGCGCTTCAGCGTTTTCAGCGTGCCTTCGTGGATCACCACGTTGTCACGCAGCAGACGCACACCAGCCGAGCGACGGGCAACGCCTTCGGTGACCAGACAGCCGGCAACCTTGCCGACGTTGGAGACCTTGAACACGTCCTTGATGGTCGCGTAGCCGATGAAGTTTTCCTTGATCTCGGCCGACAGCAGGCCCGAGGCCGCCGCTTTCACGTCATCCACAAGGTCATAGATCACCGAGTAATAGCGGATCTCGACGCCCTTCTGGTTGGCAGTGTTACGGGCCGAGGTATTGGCACGGACGTTGAAGCCCATGACCGGCGCACCGGAAGCTTCGGCCAGGCCGATATCGGTTTCGGTGATGGCACCAACACCCGAGTGCAGCACGCGCACGCGCACCTCGTCGTTGCCGATCTTCTCCATCGCCTGAACGATCGCTTCGGCAGAGCCCTGCACGTCTGCTTTGACCAGGATCGGCAGTTCGGAGACGTTTTCGTCTTCCTTAGCCTTGGCCATCAGCTGTTCCAGAGTGGTCGCAGCACCGGCTGCGGCGCGTTTGTCCTTGGCGGCCTGCTCGCGGTATTCCGCGATTTCGCGGGCCTGTGCCTCGGTCTCGGTCACGTTCAGCACGTCACCCGCTTCGGGCGTGCCGTTGAGACCCAGAACCTCGACCGGAACCGACGGACCGGCCTCCTTGACGCGCTCACCCTTGTCGTTGATCAGCGCACGGACCTTACCGTACTGCTCACCCACAACGAAGATGTCGCCCTGATGCAGGGTACCGTTCTGAACCAGAACAGTGGCAACCGGGCCGCGGCCCACGTCCAGCTGTGCTTCGATCACGGCGCCTTGGGCGGCACGGTTCGGGTTGGCTTTCAGTTCCAGGATTTCCGCCTGAAGCGCGATGGCTTCCAGCAGTTCATCCAGGCCCTGGCCGGTCACGGCGGACACTTCCACGTCCTGAACGTCGCCGGACATGGCTTCCACGATCACCTCGTGTTGCAGCAGCTCGGCACGCACCTTGTTCGGATCGGCCGCAGGTTTGTCGATCTTGTTGATCGCCACGATCATCGGAACACCGGCAGCCTTGGCGTGGTTGATCGCCTCGATGGTCTGCGGCATGACCGAATCGTCGGCAGCCACAACCAGAACCACGATATCCGTCACCTGAGCACCGCGAGAGCGCATCGAGGTGAAGGCCGCGTGGCCCGGCGTATCGAGGAAGCTCAGTACGGTGCCGCTATCGGTGGTCACCTGATACGCACCGATGTGCTGGGTGATACCGCCTGCTTCGCCAGCCACAACCCGCGCATCGCGGATCGCATCCAGCAGCGAGGTCTTACCGTGGTCGACGTGGCCCATGATGGTGATCACTGGCGGACGCGGCTGCAGATCTTCTTCCTTGTCCTCGACCTCTTTGATCACGTCTTCGACGTCCGAGTCGGAAACGCGGACAACTTTGTGGCCGAATTCTTCGATGATCAGTTCAGCCGTATCGGCGTCGATCGACTGGTTCTGGGTGACCATCATGCCCATGTTCATGAGCGATTTGACCACGTCACCAACGCGTTCCGCCATACGGTTTGCCAGCTCGGAAACAACGATGGTTTCCGGCAGCTGCACGTCACGGATGACCTTTTCACGCTCGACGGTGCCCATTGCCTTCTGACGCGCGCGCTCCTGCTTGCGCTTCATTGCCGCCATGGACCGCTGGCGGCCACCTTCGCCGGTTGCCTGACCCAATGTCAGCTTGCCCGAACGGCGACCCTGGTCGCGGCCTTTACCACCACGGCCACGCTCTTCGCGTTCGCGGTCGGCTTTGCGCGGGGCCTGGGCTGCGGGTTTGGCCGCAGAACGACCTGCGGCGGGACCGGCAGATTTTGCCTTCTCCGGCTCTGCTGCCGGAGCCGCTGCTGCACGCTTGGCCGCTTCTTCAGCTTCGAGGCGCTTGCGCTCTTCCTCTTCCGCCTTGCGACGGGCTTTTTCCTCGGCTTCGCGCTGTTCGCGTTCCTTGGCTTCCTGCTCGGCGCGGCGGCGCTCACGCTCTTCGGCACGGGCCTTTTCCTCGGCCTCGCGCTGCGCGGCTTCTTCGACTTCACGCGCCTTGGCAGCCTGCAGCGCCTTCAGGCGGCGGGCCATTTCCGCGTCGGTGATGCCGGCAGGTCGACGGGATCCATCCGTCGCGGGAGACGCACCACTGCCGCCTTTACCCGCACCCGGCTTGGGAACCACAACGCGTTTGCGCTTGGTTTCCACTACGACATTCTTGGTCCGCCCATGGCTGAAGCTCTGTTTCACGTTCCCAGGCCGGGAACCACCACGCAAACCCAATGTCTTTTTGCCGTCACTATCGCTCATAAAGCTCTTTATCCTTCCGTGCGGCCCTTGCCGCCCACCATTTCGCGCAAACCCTGCAATCGTTGCGCTTCCTCTACAACACGTTTGCTGAGTCCACCAGAGGCCAGCGCCGCATGTATCACAGTTTGACGCCCAAATGCCATCCCCAGCTCATCCGCAGAGAGGCAACCGATATAGTTCCCCCGGTGCGGCGTGCTCAGTTTCGACTTTCCACGCCCGGATCCGTCAGCCGCCTGAATCAGCACACTCGCCTCTTCCTTCAGCAGCCAATCCTTGACTTTTTCATAGCCACCGACCGCATCACCCGACTTGCGGGCCAGGCTGATCAGATCAACGAGACGGCGCAGAACCTGCCGCTCCACCTCGTCTGCAAGGTCTTCGGGCACCTTCACCTGGGCCTTGAAGCCACGGGCGAAGAGTTTCTTCTTTACCGCCGTATCTAACGCAGAACGGCTGGCGGTCACATAAACGCCCCGACCGGGGAGTTTACCGAACACATCCGCAACGACCTGCCCGTCGGGGCCCATCACGAACCGGATGAGGCCCTGCTTGGGCTGGACCTCACCTGTTGCGATGCACTTTCGCTCCGGGCCGTCTGACCGGTCTTTTTCGGCGCCTCCGCGAGCCATTCAGCGTCTCCTTTCAGGAGCAGCGGGGATCAGACCCCGGCCCCTGTGTCAGCGGCTTCTTCGTCACCTTCGGCCTCGTCATCTTCCGAGACTTCCGGTTCCAGTTCGGCGGGATCAACCCAGCCCAGCAATACGCGGGCTGTCATGACCATATCCTGTGCCTCTTCCAGCGACATGCCGAAAGGTTCCAGAATACCGTCGTCCTTGATCCGTTCGCCGCCATCCGTGGTCCAGCCGCCGGCCAGTTCCCAGTCCGCGCAGGTGGCAAAGTCTTCCAGCGTCTTGATGCCGTCCTTTGCCAGTGCCTCAATCATCTGGGGTGTCAGACCGTCAAAGTCAATCAGGCTGTCCTCTGCGCCCAGCGCACGGGCGGCATCAATCGCCGCCTTGGCCTTGGCTTCGAGGTAGTCACGGGCCCGGGCCTGAAGCTCTTCGGCGGTGCCTTCGTCAACACCGTCGATGACCAGCAGTTCATCGAGCTCCACATAGGCAACCTCTTCGAGGCTGGTGAACCCTTCGGAGACCAGCAGCTGGGCAAAGAATTCGTCCAGATCCAGAGTTTCCATGAACAGGCCGGTGCGCGCTTCGAATTCCTTTTGGCGACGCGCCGATTCCTCTTCCTCGGTCATGATGTCGATGTCGAGACCGGTCAGCTGCGAGGCCAGACGTACGTTCTGACCACGGCGGCCGATGGCCAGGCTCAGCTGTTCCTCGGGGACCACAACTTCGATCTTGCCAGCTTCTTCGTCCAGAACCACTTTCGACACTTCGGCCGGCTGCAGCGCGTTGACGAGGAAAGTCGGCTGATCTTCGTTCCACGGGATGATGTCGATCTTTTCACCCTGCAGTTCGTTCACAACGGCCTGCACGCGGCTGCCGCGCATACCGACGCAGGCGCCCACCGGGTCGATCGAACCATCATAGGAAATCACGGCGATCTTGGCGCGCGAACCGGGATCACGGGCAACGGCCTTGATCTCAATGATACCATCATAGATTTCAGGCACTTCCATCTTGAACAGCTCGGCCATGAATTCCGGCGCAGTACGGCTGAGGAAGATCTGCGGGCCGCGCGGTTCGCGGCGCACATCCTTGATGTAGCAGCGGATACGATCGTTCGGACGATAGCTTTCGCGGCCGATCTTCTCGTTGCGGCGCAGGATCGCTTCGCCAGCGCCCACATCGACGATGACGTTGCCGAACTCTTCGCGTTTGACCAGACCGTTGATGATGGTACCGGCGCGGTCCTTGAATTCTTCATACTGGCGGTCACGCTCTGCTTCGCGCACCTTCTGCAGAATGACCTGCTTGGCCGATTGGGCCGCGATACGGCCCATTTCTACCGGCGGAACCTCTTCCACATAGGTGTCGCCCACCTTGGGATCAGCCATGTACTGCTTGGCCTGTTCGACGGTCATTTCCGACTGGTAGTTTTCCAGCTCTTCATCTTCGACGACCGAGCGCACGCGGGTAAAGGTGGCCTTGCCGGTCTTGCGGTCGATGGACACACGGATGTCCATTTCGCTGCCGTAGCGGCTTTTGGCCGCCCGGGCGAGGCTTTCTTCCATGGCTTCGACCACCAGGCCGGGGTCGATCATTTTCTCGCGCGCCACGGCTTCGGCGGTTTGCAACAGCTCAAGCTGGTTTGCAGAGGTGATGGCCATTACTTGTTCTCCTCTTCGGACCCTTCGGTCACCTCGCCCTCAAGGGGCGTATCTTCGATAACGTCGTCAAAAGCATCTTCGTTCAGCGTGCCAGCCGCCTTGCGCTGGCGCAGCATTTCCTTGATCAGATCGTCGGTCAGCACCAGCTTGGCATCGCTCAGCCAGTCGAACTTCAGACCGATGGTCACGGGCTCGCCGTGTTCCTCGATATTGATCAGAACCTCGTCATCCTCGACACCGGCCAGCTCGCCCTTGAAGCGGCGACGACCGTCGATCAGTTCGGCGGTTTCCAGCTTGGCCTCATAGCCTTCGAACATGTCAAAGTCCTTGAGACGCGTCAGGGGGCGGTCGATGCCGGGGCTGGAGACCTCAAGCGCGTAGGCGTCAAGGATCGGATCCTCGACGTCCAGAACTGCGCTGACGGCATTCGAAATATCGGCACAATCATCAACTTCGATCCCGCCATCGGGTTTGTCGGCCATGATCTGCAGGGTTGTCGTCTTGCCGGACATCAGCCGGATACGGACCAGCTCATAGCCCAGATCCTCGATCACCGGGGTGATGATCTCGGCAAGGCGGCGGTCAATCGCGGCTTTGGCAATCAGGTCGTTGGTCATTCGGGTTCCAGCTGTCTTTCGGACACAAAAAAACGGGCGCGCGGCCCGTTGAAAATCCCGGTGGAGCCTTGGACCAGAGCCCAACGCGCCGCTGTTGTGAAAGGCATATACGCTTGATGGGGCGAATCTGCAAGGAGAAGTTCGAAACCGGCCTGCGCCCCGGTCAGATCCGCCACCAGCGTTCGGCAATACGGCCATCATCCAGCGCCGCGCGGCGGCCCACGGTGCGGGGCATTCCCACATCGCTGCGCGCCGCTAGCGCCATGTCGCTGGCCGAAGGATGATACAGGAATCCGCCCTTTTCGATCAGCCCCTCTGGTGCAGGCAATGCCGCCACATCCACATAACCATCACGCAGCGCCTCGGTCCGCACGCGGGCATCCGGGATGACGATCACCTCGACCGTATCCACCCAGCCTGCCTGCCCGGCCTTGTAATGATCGGCCAGTTTTGCCGCGCGGAAATGCCGTCCGTCCTGCGCCCGCTCGACGCGGTAACAGCCGGTGCCCACGGCCTGCGCCAATGGCATATCCACCTGGCCCGCCGGAGCGATGACATGCGCCGGATCCGCCAGAAGGTAAGGAAGATGGGGATTTGCGACCGTCAGCTGGATCTCGATCCGATGGTCGGCGACCTGCTGCACCAAGGCAACCTCGGCGCCGTCGATGCCGCGCCCGCTCAGCGAGGCAACCACATCCGCCGCCGTCATGGCCGCGCCATCATGGAACCGCACGTCGCTGCGCAGATCAAAGGACCAGGTCCGGGCCGCGTCGCTGCTGTGCCATCCCTCGGCCAGCTCGCCCCGCAACACGCCATCGGGCGCGATCTCTGTCAGGGTGTCGAAGACGGCGCCACGCGCCACCTGCTCCATCAGCCCATCCTGACGCGGCACCGCAAGACGCAGCACCCCGCCCGCCCGCGGCGCAGCCGCCAATGACGTGCCCGTCGCCGCCAGCAAGGCAGCCGCAGCACCAGAGGTAAACAGCGCGCGGCGGTCGATACGGGTCATGGCAGCATCTCCTCGGCAATCCGGTCCATCGTGCGCACCAGTTCGGCACTGATTCCCGGCTCCGACAAGGCATGACCTGCATTGCGGATCATTTTCAACTCGGCATTTGGCCACAGCTCGTTCAGGCGCCAGGCCGAGGTCGGCGGGCAGATCATGTCGTAACGGCCCTGCACGATGATGCCCGGAATATGGGAAATCCGCCCCATATTGGCGAGGATCTGCCCATCGAAATCCAGAAAACCGCCATTGATGAAATAGTGGTTTTCCAGCCGGGCAAAAGCGCGGGCATAATCGCCGGGGCTTTCGCCGCCATGACCGTTAGAATGGACCGAGGCCAGGGCGTTCTCCCAGGATGACCAGGCACGACCGAATCGGATTTCCTCGTTCACATCGCCGGAAAACAGGCGCTTGTTATAAGCGGCGATCATATCGTGCCGCTCGTCATGCGGGACCAGCGCGACAAACCGCGCCCAGGTTTCCGGCCAGAACCGCCCGGCGCCGCCCCCGTAAAACCAGTCGAGTTCGCTTTGTGTCATCAGGAAGACACCGCGCAGGATGATGTGCTGCACGCGCTCCGGGTGCGTCTGCGCATAAATCAGCGCCAGCGTCGCCCCCCAGCTGCCACCGAACAATAGCCAGCTGTCGATCTCCAGCAGGCGGCGGATCTCCTCCATATCGGCAACCAGATGCCAGGTGGTGTTATCCTCGCAAGAGGCATGGGGACGCGAGCGGCCGCAGCCGCGCTGATCAAAAAGAATCACCCGATAGATATTGGGATCGAAATAGCGCCGCATCGCCGGGCTGCTGCCGCCGCCGGGACCACCATGACAGACAATCACCGGAATGCCCTTGGGGTTGCCCGATTGCTCAACATAAATGCTGTGGCCCTGCCCCACATCCAGCATACGCTGGTCGTAGGCATCGACCGGAGGATAAAGATACTGCACTGCGCGCTTTTGGTCCGAGTATTTGTCCATTACTGACCTAACTAGTCTGTTAGACACAAAAGAACACACGGAGACAGGAATGCAAGCGCCTCAGTCCACGGTAGACCCGTCCGAGATCGCCAAATTCGAAGCAATGGCCGCGGAGTGGTGGGATCCCAACGGCAAGTTCAAGCCATTGCATATGCTGAATCCCTGTCGGCTTGATTACATCACCCAGCAGATCGCCGGGGAATTCGGCCGTGATCTGACGCAGCCGGAGCCATTCAGGGGCCTGCGCCTTCTCGACATTGGCTGCGGCGGCGGGCTGTTGTCGGAACCGATGGCGCGCCTTGGCGCCGAGGTCGTGGGGGCCGATGCTGCCGCCGGGAACCTGCCGGTGGCGCGGATTCATGCGGAACAATCCGGCCTTACCATCGATTACCGCCACACCACTGCCGAGGCCCTGGCCGAAGCCGGTGAACAGTTCGACGTGGTTCTCAACATGGAGGTGGTTGAACATGTGGCCGATCCGCTGAGTTATCTGACCGCAACGCGGGAGTTGCTGAAACCTGGCGGCTTGCAGATCTGTTCCACCATCAACCGCAATCCCAAAAGCTATGTCATGGCCATCTTTGGCGCCGAGGTGGTGATGCGCTGGCTGCCGCGCGGCACGCATGAATGGAATAAATTCATCACCCCGGACGAGCTGTTCGAGCTGCTGCGCAAGGCGGGGCTGGAGCCAGTCGACCGTAAGGGGTTCGTGTTCAACCCGGTGACCTGGGGCTGGTCGATTTCTCCGCGCGATCTTTCGGTCAACTACGTCACGGCCAGCACCAAACCCACCGCATAACAAGGTGGCGGATAACCGCCTCCTATCCTTTCGTATAGGAGACCTAATCCCTCTGCGTACTTGGCGTTTGACTCGATTTAGTATAAAACCGTCCGATCGGTTGGGTTTTAGTCTGACCGATACCGGGCCTTGGCCCTTAACAGAGTGAATGCTGTACCCGATGGCCTATCGGCGCAATGCGAAATGATCGCTGCCACCACTCACGCGGCCGTATGGGAAATTGAGACAGGGATGCCCGTTACACGGCATCCCTTTCTTTTTGGGGCATAGGAAAACGCAAGGGCATGGAGGCCGCACCGGGCGGCGCTTAGTCGTCTTCCAGCTTGCTGCGCAACTCCCGCAGGATCGGAAGTGCGGCACGCACCCGGTCGCCGCCCAGCTCATCCACCACTTCGGAGATTACCGGCACGATACTGGCCAGCGCCGCATCGCGCGCCTGCCTGCCCGCGGGGCTGATCGCCACCATCTTGCGTCGGGCATCATCCCAGTCGGGGCGGATATGCACATAACCCGCCATCTCCAGCTTGTTCAGCGTATTGGTCATGGCACCGCGGGTGACGTGAAACGCCTTCGCCAGCTGCGCCGGAGAGCGTTCCAGCCCGGCCCGTGCCAGATGGTTCAGAACCGAAAAATGCGACAGTTCCATTCCCTTGGGCAGGGCCTTGCCCAGCCGCGAACGCGCCAGCTGGTCGGCCATCAGGATTTCACTGAACAGCGAAACGGCCAGAGAATGTGATTCTTCCATCAGGGTCCGTCGAACTCTCGATCATGGGTCAGCGCGGGAACGCGCTTGCGTGCTTCTGCCACTTTTCCCATATCAAGATCAACGCAGACAACCCCGGGATCGGTCCCGGCATCCGCCAGAATCTCTCCCCAGGGCGCCACAACCAGCGAATGCCCGAATGTGCGGCGCGATGCGCCCCGGCTGGCTGGATGGGTGCCGGTCTGGGCAGGCGCCAGCACGTAGCAGCCGGTTTCGATCGCGCGGGCCTGCAGCAGCGTGTGCCAATGGGCGGCGCCAGTCACGTGGGAAAATGCTGCCGGAACCGTCAGCACCTGCGCCCCGGCCTGCGCCAGCGTCCGGTGCAGATGGGGAAAGCGCACATCGTAGCAGATGGTCATGCCGATCCTGGCAAAGGGAGTCTCTGCCAGCACCGCGCGGGTGCCGGGGCGATAGCCATCCGATTCGCGGTAGGTTTCCTCAGGCGTGACCTCCACATCGAACATGTGGATCTTGTCATAGCGGGCGACGATCCCGCCATCGGGGCCGATCAGGAACTGGCGATTGGCAAAGCGCCCATCCGCATCGTGGGTCTTGATGCCGAGCGAGCCGAGCACCATCCAGACGCCCAGTTTCGCGGCCTCGTCGCGCAGGGCAGCCAGGGTCGGATCGTCTTCTTCGTGATGCAGGACGGCTTTCTGATGCGCGCGGCTGGTCGAAAGGCAATTGGTGACCTCGGGCGTCAGCACGAAACCGGCGCCCTCGGCCACCGCTGTGGCCATCATGGCGCGCACGCTGTCCAGATTCTCGGCTGGATCATCGCTTGAGGTCATCTGCAACAGGGCTGCGCGCATCAGGTGGGTCTCCGGTTTCAGGCGGACAGCAACTGATCCAGTTTGCCGGCCTGTTCAAGCGCGTAAAGCTCATCACAACCGCCCACATGCGTGTCGCCGATGAAAATCTGCGGCACCGTGCGGCCCCCGTTCGCGCGCTGGATCATTTCAGGTTTGCGTTTCGGGTTCATCATAACGTCGACCTCGGAAAAGGTCACACCCTTCTGGTTCAAAAGCCGTTTTGCGGCGTGGCAAAAGCCGCACAGGGGCGAGGTGTAGATTTCCACCGGTTTCATGCAGGTCTCCAATATATTCGGGTTTTTGCGTTTGTGAGGGATATGGGGCCGCATTGCAATCTTTGCCAGAGGCACCGGTCAGGCGGTCACGCATGCGTGACGCGGGCCAGAACGACGATCCGCACCTCTTCCGCACCAGCGCGCAGGCAGGCATCGGCGCAGGCCGACAGGGTCGCCCCGGAGGTCATCACATCATCCACCAACAAGACGTTGCGACCGCTCAAGGCAGGCGCCTTGCGCGGCGGCACCCCGATCACATCGCCCAACAGCCGGAACCGTTCGGCGCGCGACAGCCCGTCCAATGACGGCGTTCTGCGGTGGCGGCGCAGCAGATCGGGGCAATATTGCAGCCCAGCGCGGTGTGCCAGCGCCCTGGCCAGCACGGCGGACTGATTGTAGCGGCGTTTCAGAAGTCGGCTCCAGTGCAGGGGCACCGGGCAGACCAGCGGACTATCCTGCAGCAAAGGTTCCGCCACCCGCGCCATCCAGGCCGCCGCCGGAGTAGCAATATCAAGCCGGTCCCCATGTTTCAGCGCCAGCACCAGCTCGCGCGCCTTACCGCCATAGACAAGCGCGGCACGGCCTTGGCTCCACGGGCGGGGGGTCGCCATGCAATCATCGCATTCGATGCGAAATCCGTCGCTCTCCCCGGGCAGGGGCACCCCGCAGCCTTCGCAAACCGTGCCGGAAATGAACTCCGTCTCGCGCCAGCAGGGACCGCACAGGCCCGCGTCCTGTCCGACCAGCCCGCCGCAGCCCAGACAGCGTGGCGGATAGATCAGTGAAACAGCGGTTTGAAACTGCGCCAACAGCATTTAAGTAGCCCCCCATGACGCAAAACACACAACACCAGCCACAGCTGTTTGACAGGCAGGCTTTGGCAGCGCATCGGGCCCGGCGGCAGCAAGAGGCCCTGTTCCTGCACCAGATGGCACGGGACGAGGTCGAAGATCGCCTCAGCATGGTTAACAGAACCTTTACCGCCCCTGCGGTGGTGTCTCCTTTTGCGGAGATTTGGGACGGTGCCCTGGGCGGTGCGACCTGCGTTGCAGACGACGATGTTCTGGATCTGCAACCCGGCGCCCATGACGTGGTGATCCATGCCATGGGCCTGCACTGGGCCAATGATCCGGTCGGCCAGCTGATCCAGTGCCGCCGCGCCCTGAAGGAAGACGGGTTGCTGCTGGCGGTGATGCTGGGCGGGCAGACATTGCAGGAGCTGCGCGTGGCGCTGGCCGGAGCAGAAACCGAGGTACTGGGCGGGTTGTCTCCGCGTATCGCCCCGATGGGCGAGGTCCGCGATCTGGGCGCCCTGCTGCAACGGGCCGGGTTCGCCTTGCCGGTGGCCGATGTGGTGCCGCTGACGGCGGAATACCGCGACCTGATGCATCTGATGCGCGAATTGCGGGACATGGGGGAAACCAACGCCCTGACATCCCGCCTGAAACGCCCGGTCCCGCGCCGCCTGTTCCACCGTGCCGAAGAGATCTATCGCCAGCACTTCGAGACCGAGACCGGCCGCCTGCCCGCCAGTTTCGAACTCATCTGCCTGACCGGCTGGTCGCCCTCTGAAAGCCAGCAGAAACCGCTGCGCCCCGGCTCGGCCCAGATGCGGCTGGCGGATGCCCTGAAAGTGCCGGAAACCAAGCTGCCCGACTAGGCCCGCGCCACTGCGGACAATAGGCAAACGCGATGGCTGCACAAATTTGATCCGATTGGTCTTTGACCGCGTATGCCATTACTATTGCGCCGAAACACAAAGCCTCAACCGCACAGGACACATCAATGCTGGATTCGACCTCAACTGCAAAATGCCCTGTTCATGCTCCTGCCGACCACCCCAAGGTGCAGCCGGAAAAGGTGGGCATTCTGCTTGCGAACCTCGGCACCCCGGATGACTATAGCTACTGGCCCATGCGCCGCTATCTGAGCGAATTCCTGTCGGACAAGCGGGTGATCGACTACCCGTCGTGGAAATGGCAGCCGCTGTTGCAGCTGATCATCCTGACCAAACGTCCGTTCAGTTCGGGCGAGGCCTATAAATCCATCTGGAACCACGACAAGGGCGAAAGCCCGCTGATGACCATCACCAAGGACCAGACCGCCAAGATGGCAAAGGTGATGTCCGACCGGTATGGCGATCAGGTCATGGTCGATTTCTGCATGCGCTATGGCAACCCGTCGACCAAGTCCAAGGTCCGCGAAATGGTCAAGGCGGGCTGCCAGAAGATCCTGTTCGTGCCGCTCTATCCACAATATGCCGGCGCCACATCGGGCACCGCGAATGACCAGTTCTTCCGCGCTCTGATGGAAGAAACCTGGCAGCCCGCCGCCCGCACCATTCCCGCCTATTTCGACGAACCCGCCTATATCGATGCGCTGGCGCGTTCCGTCGAAGAGGCCTACGCCAAGGCGTCGAGTCGCCCCGATATTCTGGTCGTATCCTACCACGGGATGCCGAAACGCTATCTGATGCAGGGCGATCCCTACCACTGCCAGTGCCAGAAAACGACGCGCCTTCTGAAGGAACGCCTTGGCTGGGAAGACACCCAGATTACGACGACCTTCCAATCGGTCTTTGGCCCCGAGGAATGGCTGAAACCCTATACCGTTGACCACGTCGCCACGCTGGCCAAGGAAGGCAAAAAGAACATCGCCGTGATCGCCCCGGCATTCTCTGCCGACTGCATCGAAACGCTCGAAGAGATCAACGAAGAGATCAAGGAAAGCTTTGAAGAGGCGGGTGGCGAGGACTTCCTCTATATCCCCTGCCTCAACGATGATGACGATCACATCGCAGCACTGGCCGGTGTCATCGAACAGAATTTGAAAGGCTGGGTGGACTAACGCCGCGCCCCGGTTCAAATAGGATCCAATATTGGGTTACCGCCGAAGCGGCGGATCGGGGGGTTTTATGACACAGGCGCATTGGGCAGCCGCATTTGCGGCACATTGGGGGATCGAGGCGGAGCTAACCCGCCTTGATGGCGAATACGATCTGAACTTTCTGGCGCTGGCGGCGGATGGCTCCGGCTATATCGTCAAGGCGATGCGCCCCGGCTGCGCGCAGGATCTGGTCGATATGCAGGTGCAGGCCCTCGACCATATAGCCAGGGCGGCGCCGGATCTGCCCTGCCCGCGCGTGATCCGGGCCAGCAACGGCGCCGCAATGTGCGCGATTGCCGATGAAACCGGCGCCGAACGGCTGGTCTGGGTCATCAACCAACTGCCCGGCCGCTGCTACGCCAAGGCGGCACCGAAATCCGACAGCCTGATCCACGAGGTTGGCGCGGTGCTGGGCAAGACCAACGCGGCGCTGGCGGATTTTCAGCATCCGGGCCTTGAGCGGGATTTCAAATGGAACCTGATGCAGGCCGGGTGGATTGCCGATGATCTGGATTGCATTGCCGATCCGGCCCGCAGGGCCCTGCTGACCGATATTCATGGCGCCTTTGCCGAACTGGCACCCGACCTTGCCAAGCTGCCGCAGCAGGCAATCCACAATGATGCCAATGATTACAATATCATCGTATCGGGAGAACTCAGCGAACCGCGCCGGGTATCCGGCCTCATCGACCTTGGCGATATGTGCAACGCGCCGCGCGTCTGCGATCTGGCGATCGCGGCCGCCTATATCGTTCTGGACCATCCCGACCCCGAGGCCGCGCTGGCTGCGCTGGTGTCCGGCTATCATTCCGCCTGCCCACTGACCCCAGCGGAGGTAGACATGATCTGGCCGCTGTTGCGGGCGCGGCTTGCGGTCTCAGTGGTGAACTCTACCTTGATGGGCGCAGAGAACCCCGATGATCCTTACGTGACCATCTCGCAGGCGCCTGCTTGGCGGTTCCTCGAAGGCTTTGACCTGAACGCCAAGCTGGTGAACGCCCGCCTGCGCGCCGCCTGTGGTCTGCCGGTGGTGGAGGGCGCCGATCGAGTGCTGGCGTGGCTAAATGCAGAACGCGGCAATTTCGCTCCCCTGATGGGCACGGACCTGAGCGACGTGCCGATGGGGTCGCTCTCGGTCGAAAACGCCACCTGGCCGCAGAACCCGTTCGATATGCCGCTGGAAGAAGCCGCCCGCGTCGGCGAGGAATACGGCACCGGCATCTGGCTGGGCTATTACAACGAACCCCGGCTGATCTATACCGCGCCCGCCTTTCGCAAGGGGCGCTGGAAGGCCAGCAACCGGCGCACCGTGCATCTGGGCGTCGATGGCTTTGCCCCGGCGGGCGCTCCCCTATATGCGCCGCTGGCGGGCGAGGTCTTCATCGTCGAGAACCGCGCGCATCACCTCGACTATGGCGGCACCATCATTCTGCGCCATGAGACACCGGCGGGAGACACCTTCTACACACTTTACGGCCATCTGGATCCGGAGTGCTGCGACCGCCTGAAACCCGGCGACACCGTGGCGCGGGGCGAAGCCTTCTGCCGCTTGGGCGATCCCACCCAGAACGGCGGTTGGGCACCGCATGTGCATTTCCAGCTGGCGATGACCACCGACGGGATCGAGGCCGACTGGCCCGGTGTCGGTGACCCGGACGAGATGTACCTGTGGCACGCGATCTGCCCCAACCCGGCGGCCCTGATGAACCTGCCCGATGACAAGACCGGCTATCAGCCCACCGACAAGGGTGAAGTCCTGAAAGGGCGCCGCGCGCATTTTGGCGGCAATCTCAGCCTCACCTACTCCGATCCGGTGATGCTGCTGCGGGGCTGGAAACACCATCTGTTCGATGAATGGGGCCGGCCCTATCTCGATGCTTATAACAACGTGCCGCACGTGGGCCATGCCCACCCACGCATTCAGGCGGTGGCGGCGGATCAGCTGAAGCGGATGAACTCCAACACCCGCTACCTGCACCCCGCGCAGGTCGCCTTTGCCGAGAAGGTGCTGTCGAAACTGCCAGCCCCGTTCGAGGTCTGTTTCTTCGTCAACTCCGGCACCGAGGCGAACGAGCTGGCCCTGCGGCTAGCCCGCGCCCATACCGGCGCCAAGGGCATGGTGACGCCAGACCACGGCTATCACGGCAACACCACCGGCGTGATCGACATCTCCGCCTACAAATTCAACGCCAAGGGCGGCGTTGGCCAATCGGACTGGGTGGAACTGGTCGAGGTCGCGGACGACTATCGCGGCAGCTTCAAACGCGACGATGCGAACCGAGCGCAGAAATTCGCGGACCTCGTCGATCCTGCGATTGCCAAGCTGAAGGACAAGGGACACGGGCTGGCCGGGTTTATCGCCGAAACCTTCCCCTCGGTCGGCGGGCAGATCATCCCGCCCAAGGGGTACCTGCCAGCGGTCTATGAAAAGGTCCGCGCCGCCGGGGGCATCTGCATCGCCGACGAAGTGCAGACCGGTCTGGGACGGCTCGGGGACTATTACTTCGGCTTTGAACACCAGGGCGCGCTGCCCGATATCGTGGTGATGGGCAAGCCCATCGGCAACGGCCACCCGCTGGGTGTTCTTGTCACCACCCGCGCCATTGCCGACAGTTTCGCCAAGGGGCCGGAGTTCTTCTCGACCTTCGGTGGGTCGACCCTGTCCTGCCGCATCGGCAAGGAGGTGCTGGACATCGTCGATGACGAAGGGCTGCAACAGAACGCCAAGGCCATGGGCGACCAGCTGATGGCAGGACTGCGGCAGCTTGAGGCGAAACATGCCTGCGTCGGTGATGTGCGCGGCATGGGGCTGTTTCTGGGGCTGGAGTTGATCAACGCAGATGGCAGCGAGGCGACCGGGATCTGTTCATACGTCAAGAACCGCATGCGCGATCACCGCATCCTGATCGGCAGCGAAGGACCCAAGGACAACATCCTGAAGATTCGTCCGCCGCTGACCATCGACAGCGATGACGTGGAGATGATCGTGCAGACGCTTGATCTTATTCTGGATGAGGTCGCCACCCTCTGAGGGCGGCCCCACCGGACACTCTGTTTCCGGCCAGCAGGCAATAAAAAAGGCGGTGGAAAACCACCGCCTTTTTAAATCTTGCAAGAAGCAATTAGTTGCTTGCGACAGCTGCGCCAACCAGGACCAGCAGCAGCAGCGGCAGCAGGATGCCGGAAGACGAGCTTTCGGCCTGCTCAACGATTACCGGTGCTTCGATAACGGGCTCTGCCAGGTTGCCGGCAGAAGCGGTGGAAGCGGCGGCAGTCAGAGCAGCTGCGATAACGAGTTTTTTCATGTTAACCTCCAGAATTCGCGTCGGACACAACAATGGCCTACGCACCCAAGACTTATCTCGTATTTTTTTCTAACCAAGTAACCCTCGGGAATGCAAATGCTTGTTTAAAAGGGCAGCCTTGCGCGTGCGGCAATGTCGTCAAATTAGCAACACTTGCGTGCCCACCTTGGTCAGCTGAAACAGCTGCGCGATGTGCTCGTTATAAAGCCCGATGCAGCCGTTCGACGATTTCCGCCCAATTTTGCGCGTATCGTGGGTCCCATGGATGCGGTAGAACTTCCAGCTGAGATACAAAGCATGTGATCCCAATGGGTTATCCGGTCCTGGCGGGATGTATTTTGGCCATTCAGGGTTCCGTTTCAGCATGTTCGGCGTCGGCGACCAGCTGGGGCCATCAACCTTGCGGATGACTGAAGTCCGACCCCGGCGGGTCAGATCATCGGACAAGGGCACCGAAGAGGGGAACAATTTGTAGACCGATTCATCCTCTGACCAGTAATGCAGCGCCCGGCTGTCGATATCGACGAGAATCGCTCCTTTGCGCAGATTGTCGAAATAGGGCCTCCAGTTTTTGGCGCGGAAGGCCGAGATATTGCGTTTGACCGGCGGTTCCGGCTCTGGCGGCGGGCGCAGGGGATCATAGGCAACATCCTCGTCCTGCGCGACACCTTCGGCGAGGGCCGGAGAGGACAGCAGCGCCGCCGACCCTGCCAGAAATTGGCGCCGGGACGGTTTATCAAACAGACTGTGGGTCATGGTCTTTCCCTGCAGGTAAACATCAAAATACTGGCGGTATATTATGGCTCTTAAGCCTCAGTCGCAAATCAAACCGCCGATTAAGGGTCCCGAATGGCCGACGCAGGTTTGCACCTGCGCCTCAGGAAGGCTAAGTGCAGGAACAATGAAACTGAGCGAGATGCATGATGACGCGTGTTTTCCTGATCCTGGCTGCTGCCTTCGTTACCCTTGCTGCGGCCTGCACTCCGGTCCCTCAGACGGGTGAGGGCGGCGGAACAGTCTACAGGATCCGCAATGCCGACAAAGTACAGATCCGTATGCTCGATTCGGTTAATGCACTGCGCCAGGCGGCCTCTGCCCCGCAGGTCCAGCTGAATGCCCAGCTGAACGCCGCTGCCGCCACCCATTCGCGTGACATGTCGGTTCAGAACCGTCCCTGGCACTTCGGCTCAGACGGGTCCTCGCCGCTGGATCGCGTCGCCCGCACTGGCTACCCCGGCTCCATGCTGGGCGAGGCGATTTCGGAAACCTACGAGAACGAGCTTCAGACCCTGACCGCCTGGATGGAAGACCGCGGTACCCGCGCGGTGATTCTGGATCCCAAGGCCACCAACATGGGCTTTTCCTGGTACCAAGAACCCAACGGCAAGATCTGGTGGACGCTGGTGATGGGCAACTAAAAGCCCGCTCACCGGGCAGCACTGCCCCAGGCTATAGGGACAGGCTGCGGATTCTCGACGCCCTCAGGGGCGCAGGGAAATCAGGGTGCCGGTCTGAACCATGGCGTAGACCTCTTCGATCTCGTGGTTCTTGACGGCGATACAGCCTGCTGTCCAATCCTTGACCCGCGCCGCACGCTTGCGGTCCTTGTGGTCATTCGGCTCTCCGTGAATGAAGATCTCTCCACCCGGCTTTTTCCCCAGGGATTGAGCATGGGCGACATCCGCCGAGTTGGGATAAGAAATGCCCACCGACAGGTGAAAGCTGCTGTTCGGGTTGCGACGGTCGATCAGATAGGTGCCTTCCGGCGTCTTACCGTCGCCTTCGACACGCTTGGCCCCGTCCGGCGCAAAGCCGAGATCGACCTCATATTCGCGCAACACATCCTCGTTGTTGAGAAGATACATTTTACGCGCGCCCTTGTTGACCACGATCGAGGTCACCTCGGGGCCTGAATAGCTTTTGAACTTGCTCTCAGCCTGGCTGCACCCAGCAACCATCGCACAAGAAACCGCTCCGAGCCCGAATAACCGCCTGTCCATTTTCGAACCTGTTTTTATTGACTGCCTGAGGCGCAGAATACCCGAAAATTTCCGAACTCGAAATCACTTCTTTGTCTGCTGATCCGCGGCCGCGCTGTCGGAAAGGCGCCGTTCGATGGCCTCCAGCCGCGCCAGAACCTCGTCGCGGTAGGCGCCAGTGCGCTGGTCGTCTTCTTCGGAATGGGCATCCTGCATGGAGTTCACAATAAGACCCACCAGAAGGTTCACCACGGCAAAGGTCGTGACCATGATAAACGGCACGAAGAAGGCCCAAGCATAGGGGTAGACCTCCATCACCGGGCGCACGATTCCCATCGACCAGCTTTCCAGCGTCATGATCTGGAACAGGGAATAGGCGCTGAGGCCAAGATCACCGAACCATTCTGGGAAACTATGACCGAACAGTTTGGTCGCCATCACCGCGCCAATATAGAAAATGATCGCCATCAGCAGGAACACCGAGCCCATCCCCGGCAGCGCGGTAATGAAACCCTCCACCACGCGACGCAGGCGGGGGGCTACCGAGATGACCCGCAAAACCCGCAGGATCCTGAGCGCCCGCAGCACCGACAGCCCCTGTGCCCCCGGCACCAGCGCGATACCGACGATGACGAAATCAAAAACGTTCCAGCCGCTGACAAAGAACCGCAGCCGCGCCACCAAAAGCTTGGCCAGAATCTCGGCAACGAAAATGGACAGGCACAGGTAGTCGATGAAATGGATGATCGGACCGATCCGCTCCATAATCCCGGCCGAGGTCTCCATCCCTAGCGTGACCGCGTTGATCAGGATGACCGTCGTCACGAACCGGCTGAACCGGTGACTGTCCAGGATCTTGCGAAGGGTCTGCATCACGCTCATCAATCCAGTCTGTTGGGTGCCTGTCAGCTGTCCAGCGTGAAACTGGCAGCCAGTTCGGTATGGGCGGACCAGCGGAACTGGTCAACCACCTGGACCCAGTTCAGACGATAGCCCGCAACGACTAGCGTCTTTGCGTCGCGGGCAAAGGTCACCGGGTAGCAGGAAACATAGGCAATAACCGGCGTGCGGGCCTGTGCCAGCTGGGCAATCTGCGCCTCACCACCCGCGCGGGGCGGGTCGATGACCGCAGCGTCGAAATGGGCGCCAAAGGGGTTCAGATCCTCAGGCAGCAGAGGATTGCGGAACAGATCGCGGACTTCGGAGGTGACCTTTTTCAGCCCCTGCGCCCGGCGCCAGCCCGCATCCAGCGCGGCAATCATGTCCCGCTCGCCCTCGACTGCGTGAACTTCGGCATCCTGCGCTAGTGGCAGGGCGAAAGTGCCGCATCCCGCAAAAAGGTCGACAAGGCGTTTGGCACCTTTGGTGATTTCCTGAACGGCAGACAGCAGCGCCGCCTCGCCATCCTTGGTGGCTTGCAGAAACGACCCCGGCGGCGGGCAGACGCGGGCGGGACCAAAAGCCTGCACCGGGGGCTGCTCCATCAGCACCTGCTCATCCCCCCAGGTGAGTCGGGCCACGCCGTTCTGACCAGCGATGCGCGCCAGTTCCAGCCGCAGGGAGCCATCCAGGGGCTTGCCCTCACGCACCATCACGTCCAGCCCGACCTCGGATGTGGTCAGCGTGACAGAAAGGGGCGCCTTGCGGCTGGCCCCGGCCATGGCGAGTTCCTCGGCCAATGGAATGGCCCGGATCAACGCCGGATCCAGCAGTTGGCAATCCGGAATCGGGGTGATCACATCCGATGCACGCCCGTGAAACCCCGCCATCGCGCCCTTCTTAGTGCGGCGCACGGTCAGGGTGGCGCGGCGGCGGCTGCGCGACGGCGAGGTATGGATGGGGCGGAATTCGGTCTCAAGCCCCTGCGCCCGCAGCGCGGTTTTCACCACCTCGACCTTCCAATCGGCGACAAAGGCATCGCTGGCGTGCTGCAACTGGCAGCCACCACAGGATTTATAGTGTCGGCACGGCGCCTGCACGCGGGTTTCGGAGGGCGTTTCGATCCGCACTTCGGTCAGCTGGCTGCCGCTGACTATACCGCTGACCACCTCTCCCGGCAGGGTGCGGGGGGCGAACAACGGGCCTTCGGCGACCCCGTCGCCCTGTTGGCCAAGACGGGTGATCGTAGCTGTGGTTCTGGCTGCATCTGTCATGCAGCGTAGATAGCCTGCACAGACCCGGCGCAAAAGAGCCAAACGGCACGGGGCGGGCAAACCCTCCTGCGCCGGTGGCTATTCGGCAGCTTCGGTCGAGTCTTCGTCGGTGCAGATAAAACCGCCGGACTGACGTGCCCAGAACTGCGCATATCGCCCGCCCTGCGCCAAAAGATCCTCGTGGCTGCCCACCTCGACCATCTGGCCCTGATCCATCACGATGATCCGATCCATTTCGCTGAGCGTGGACAGGCGGTGGGCGATGGCCAGAACCGTCTTGCCCTCCATCACCCGTTCCAGCGCGGTCTGGATTGAGGCTTCGACCTCGGAATCCAGCGCCGAGGTTGCCTCGTCCAAAACCAGGATAGGCGCATCCTTCAGGATCGCGCGGGCCAGGGCGATCCGCTGACGCTGACCGCCGGACAGTTTGACGCCACGCTCGCCCAGATGCGCCTCATAGCCCTCGCGCCCCTGACCGTCCGCAAGATCCTGAATGAACTCATGCGCCTCGGCCTTCTGTGCGGCGGCGATCAGCTCTGCCTCGCTGGCATCGGGGCGGCCATACAGGATATTGTCGCGGGCGGAGCGATTGAACATGGCGGTTTCCTGCGTGACCATGCCGATCTGCCGCCGCAGGCTGTCCTGGGTGACGCCAGTGATGTCCTGCCCATCGATCAGTACGCGCCCCTCTTCGGCATCGTAAAGCCGCAAGAGCAGCGACACCAAGGTCGACTTCCCGGCGCCCGAAGCCCCGACAATGCCCAGTTTCTCCCCCGGTTTGATGGTCAGGTCGATGCTGCGCACGCCGCCGATATTGCGGCCATAGGAAAAACTGACGTGATCGAAATGCACCTGTCCCTCGCGCACCACCAGATCGCGGGCATCTTCGGAATCGGTGATGCGGTCGAACCGGGCCAGCGTCTTGATCCCGTTTTCCACCTCGCCCACGTTGGCGTAAATCCCCATCAGCGCAAAGCTGAGCCAGCCGGTCATCTGTGCCAGCCGGATCGCGATGGTGCCCGCCGCCACGATATCGCCTTCGCTGGCCTGTCCGCCCTGCCACAGGAGCAGCGAGGCACCGATCATCATCACCGGAAGAACACCGGCGCAGCCCATCAGGCAGAAGCGGAAGCTCGCTGACAGGGTGCCAAGATGCAGCCTAGCATCGCGGTAGCCCGCCATGGCATCCTTGGCGCTTTCTTCCTCGTTACCAGCATGGGCGAAAAGCTTCACCGTCTTGATATTGGTGATCGTGTCGACCACCTGCCCGGACACCATGGCCCGCGCCCCGGCCATCTTGCCCGAGCGTTCGCGGACGCGCGGCAGGAACCAGCGGATCAGGCTGAAATAGCCGATGAGCCAGATCGCAAACAGCCCGGTAATCCGCCAATCGATCGACCCCAGAAGGGCAAAGGTACTGATCAGCGCCGCAAGGCCAAAGATCACCACGTTGATCCCCTCAACCGCGACCTGCGTCATGGCATTGGCGGTCTGCATCTGCTTTTGCGCAATGCGCCCCGCAAAATCATCGTCGAAATAGCTGACCGACTGGCCCAAAACCCAAGTGTTGATCCGCGACAGGATCAGCGGCGAAATGAAAGGCTGCACCAGCACCGCATTGGCAAAGGCGCCGAGCCCCAGAATCGCCGGGCGAAACAGCAGGAAGAAGGCCGCAAAGGCCACCACCACCAGCATATGTTCGGCAAAGAAGGCCTGCGGCCCGGCATCAACCGCCGTGTCGATGATGAATCCCAGAAGAAAAGCGTTGAGCGTATCCATACCGCCGGCCATCACCGACAGGATCGTGAACAGCCCCAACACCGGCCAGGCCCCCGCCAGCGCCCAGCGCGCAAAGGCCACAAGCGTTTCCGGCGGCGGCCCTGCGGCAGGCCGGAACGGATTGAGACGCCGGTCGAGAAAGGATTTCAGCATTGTTCTTCTGCCTCTGCGTTCAGAAAGCCACCCGATTGGCGTGCCCAGAATTGTGCATATAGGCCGCCCTGCTGCAAAAGCGCGTCATGGCTGCCCTGTTCGGCAATCCGTCCCTGATCCAGCACCAGAATACGGTCCATCTGGGCGATGGTGGAAAGGCGGTGGGCGATGGCAATCACCGTCTTGCCCTCCATCATGCCATAAAGGGTCTCCTGAATGGCGGCCTCGACCTCGGAATCGAGCGCCGAGGTTGCCTCGTCCAGTAACAGAATCGGTGCGTCCTTCAGAATGACCCGCGCCAGGGTGATCCGCTGACGTTGCCCGCCAGAGAGTTTCACGCCGCGCTCGCCCACATGGGCGTCATATCCTGTGCGCCCCTGCGGGTCCTCCAGATCCAGAATGAACTCCTGCGCCTGGGCCTGCCGGGCGGCGGCGAGCATCTCTTCCTCACTGGCATCCGGGCGGCCATAGAGCAGATTGTCCCGCACCGACCGATGCAGCAGCGCGCTGTCCTGCTGCACCATGCCGATATTCTGGCGCAGGCTGTCTTGCGTCACCTGCCGGATGTCCTGCCCATCGATCAGAATTTGCCCCCGGTCCGGATCGTAGAACCGAAGCAAAAGCTTCACGAGCGTCGATTTGCCCGCACCAGAGCGCCCGATCAGGCCGATCTTCTCACCCGGTTTGATGATCAGGCTGATGCTGTCCAGCCCGCCTGCCTCGCGGCCATAATGGTGCGACAGATCCCGCAGCTCGATCTCTCCCGCGCTCAGTTGCAAAGGCTGCGCCTTTGCTTGATCGACCAGCGTGATCGGCTGGGCGATGGTCCGCATCCCCTCGGCCACCACGCCCAGCTGGCGGAAAAACGATGTCAGCGCCCACATGATCCAGCCGGTCATCGCGTTGAGCCGCAGCGTCAGCGCGGTTGCTGCCGCTACCACACCAACCGAAGCCGCGCCTTGCATCCACAACAGGAAGGCCCAGCCGACGACGCCAACGATCAGCAACCCGTTCAGCATGACCAGAACCCCATCCATCACGGTGAAGATCCGCATCTCGTCCTGAAAGGTCGTGCGCGCGTCCTCGATCGCCTCTTTGGCATAGGAAAGCTCACGATCATCATGGGCGAACATCTTGACCGAGTGGATATTGGAATAGCTGTCCACCACCCGCCCCGTCACGGTGGAGCGCGCATCGGAGGCCGCTTCGCTGGCCGGGCCCACGCGCCGCACGGTCCAGCGCACCAGCAGCGCATAAAGCGCGAACCAGATCGCCAGCGGCAGCATCAGCCGCGCGTCGGCGGCAAAAAGCAGCACCGCAGCCCCCACCAGATAGGCCAGTGAAAAGGTGATGGCGTCAAAGACCTGAAACACCACCTCTCCGGCGGCCGGGGGCGTCTGCATGATCCGGTTGGCAATGCGGCCGGCAAAATCGTTTTCGAACCAGCTGACCGATTGGCGCAGCACATGCCGATGTGCCCGCCAGCGGATGAGCGTGCCGAAATTGGGCAGGATCGCATTGTTCAGCAGCAGCACATCCACCAGCTGCAGGGCGGGCCGCAGGAACAGGATCAAAAGGGCGACGACGATCAGCTCGGTGCCGTGATCCTGCCAGACCTGAGCGGGCGTTCCCCCCAGCAGATCCACCACCCGGCCCATGTAATAGATCAGCCCGATCTCGATAGCGGCCACCACCACCGACATCATCGCCGTCAGCACAAAGACGCGTTTGAAGGGCTGGGCATAGTCGCGCAGAAACGGCCAGAGCCGCGTCGGAGGCACGTCTTTTTCGGGATAGTCGCAATAGGGATCAATGAGGTTTTCAAAGAAACGAAACATGAGCGGGTGCTCCAATCACTTGAGCAAATTATGGAATGCGGACATGCGTCAGATGGGTGCCGTCAAGGCCCCCTGACAAACGGGTGGTATCGGCGTTAGCTGTACCAGATCCCGTAATACATGAGCATTCCTCCCGGTGCCTGTCGTCCACGACTGCCCAATGGATAATCACCCATCCTGCCTTTGTCACCCCGTTTGTCTCAGCTTGCGACTCCGCGGGGGGAGGATCAGCCGTTCAGCCGTGCCAGCAATGCCGCGCGATCAAGGGAAAACCCCGAGGCGATCCAATCCGATTCCAGCTGTTTCAACGCCGCGCCCAGCGCCGCACCACTAAGGTCTGGCATCAGGTCCCGCGCCGCCACCGGGCAGGTCTGGGCGCTGCCATGAGTTGCTGCCGCAAGCGCGTCCGGCGCCAGGGGTTGCTCGAGCAGTGCTGCCCGCAGGAGCAGCGCATCGCGCCCCTGATCCGCGCCCAGCCGATACCCCAGCTCACCCGCGCCCAGGGTGCCGGTTGCAGCCTCATAAAGGCGTTCCAGCCTGCGCGCCTGATCCTTGCTGAGCCGGAGCGATTCTTGCAGGTCTGCGCCGCCACTGATCGCAGCCAGCCGCCGGATCGGATCGGCAGAAAGCCCAGCCTCGCCCTCAAGATGGACAAGCGGCGCCAGCGCGCGGTCATCCGCCCCCGGCAGGATCTGTCCCAGAACCCCGGTCTGGCGCATTACCGCCACCGCAGGCGCCGGATCCGGCGCGTCGAGCAGCTTCAACAGTTCTGCCCCCACCCGTTCGCGCGACAATTGTCCCAGCCCGTCGAGGTTAGCCGCAATCGCAGCCAGCGCATCGGGGTCAAAGCCTGCAGCTTGATCGCCATACCAGGCATGGAATCGGAAATAGCGCAGCGAGCGCAGGTAATCCTCGCGTATGCGGTGGTCTGCTGTGCCGATAAACCGGATGCGCCGTGCCTGAAGGTCGGGCATCCCGCCCAAAGGATCGACAATGCTGCCGTCTGGGCGCGCATAAAGCGCGTTCACGGTAAAATCCCGGCGCGCGGCGTCCTCGGCGATATCGGTGGAAAAGGCAACGACGGCGCGGCGGCCATCGGTGTCCACATCCTTGCGAAAGGTGGTGATCTCATGCGGGATACCGCCCTTGATCAGCGTCACGGTGCCATGGTCGATGCCGGTCGGAACGGCGCGGATCCCAGCCTTTTGGGCCAGCGCCAGCACGGTGTCCGGCGGCACATCCGTGGCGATATCAAGATCGGAAACTGGCACCCCCAGCAGTGCATTGCGCACGCATCCGCCCACGAACAGCGCTTGCGCGCCCGCCTCTGTCAGCGCGGCGCAGACGGCCTGCGTCTCGGGCGCATGCAGCCAGGGTTGGTCGATCCGCATCAGCTCTGCATCCGGTCTGCAAACTGGCGCAGCATCCGTGCGGTGGCCCCCCAGATGTAATAGGGACCATAGGGCACAGTGTAATACCGCCGCCGCGTACCCCGCCAGCGGCGCGATTCGATGATGTAATTGGCCGGATCCAGAACATGAGAGAGCGGCACAGAAAAGACCTCGGCCACCTCGCCCGCCTCGGGGCGGATGTCAAACTCTGACCTGAGCAGTGCCACCACCGGCGTGACGGTGAAACTGGTGACCGTTTCATGGGTCGGCAGCGCGCCCAGAACCTCGGGCAGATCCTGCGGCAGACCGATCTCCTCCCAGGCTTCGCGCAGGGCAGTATGAGTGACATCCCTATCGCCCTCGTCCACCTTGCCGCCCGGAAAGGCGATCTGCCCCGGGTGGTGTTTGAGCGCAGAAGACCGTTTTGTCAGGGTGACCCGCGGGGCACCTGAGGCCAACGAGATCGGCACCAGAACGCCGGCCGGGCGCAGCTTGCGCGCCTGCGGCAGGGACATCTCCGGATTGAGGTCAAAATCCGAGGACCCCGCATCCGGGCCGCTTTGCACGGCCATGGAAAGGCGCTGTTTCAGGTCCTCGGGAGTGTCATACATATTGTCGGTCGCTCAGCTCGCTTTGGTCAGGACGGCGGGTTTTCGGCCTCAAAGCCCAGCGTCTTCGGGGCCAGATCGTAATGGGCGCCACAGAACTGGCAATCGGCGGTCACCCGGCCGTCCTCTGTGGTCATCGTCTCCAGATCCTTGGCCGAGTAGATCGACAGGCTGTTGCGCACCCGCTCTTCCGAGCAGGTACAGCCAAACTGCACCGCCTGCGCATCATAGACGCGCGGCTGTTCCTCGTGGAACAGTCGGACCAGAAGATCGGTCGGCGAGACCGTTGGGCCGATCAGTTCCAGATCCTCAACCGTGGCCAGCAGCATATTGACCCGGTTCCAGTTTTCCGCGGTCTCTTCCGGGATCAGATCCGCCGCATTGAGGATATCCCCGGTGCCCTGCAGTTCTGCCGCAAAGGGCGACGCCTTGGGCATGTGTTGCAGCATCATGCCACCCGCGCGCCAGCGTTCGGAGACGCCCGGTTCGGAAGATTTCCCAAAGCTGAGGCTGAACCGCGTGGGCAGCTGCTCGGACTGGGCGAAATAGGCCTCGGCGCAGGCCGAAAGCGAGCCGCCCGCCAGCGGTGTGATCCCCTGATAGGGCTGCATATCGTGGCCCTGGTCGATCATGATGGCAAAATACCCCTCGCCCACCTGATCAAAGGGCAGGCCGGGCTCCAGCCGGGAGGGATCATAGCTGGCATAGGCGCGGATCCGGGCCGGATCGCCCTCTTTCTCTGGTGCATAGTAATCGGTGGCGATCATCCGCACGGCGGCGCCCTTGGACTGCACCTGCAGCGACAGTTTCCAGCGCAGTTTGATGGTCTGGCCGATCAGAGCGGTCAGCAGGGCCATTTCGGCCACCAGCGCCTCCACCTGGGGCGGATAGTCGTGCTGTTTCAGAATACCATCCAGAACGCCGTCAAGACGCGCGACGCGGCCGCGCATGTCCGAGGCATCAAGCTGGAAGGGCAGGACCGTATCGTCCCACGCGATTTTCGAACCAAGTGTCATGGGGTTTCCTTACACGCCGGAGGTTGGCATATCGAGCCTATATAGGGTTTTGCCATTCGGAGTGAAGGGGGCGCATGTGATCAGACGTTTTGGAAAGCCGCCCGAAGCGGGGCGAAGCTACAGGCTGCGGCCCGGAATCTATGCGCTGCTTCCGCGCGACGGGCAATTGCTGCTGACCTGCCAGATGGATCCGGGGCCGGACATCCAGCTGCCCGGAGGCGGCATTGACCCCGGCGAATCGCCCCTGCCCGCGCTTCATCGGGAGGTTTATGAGGAAACCGGATGGAGTATCGCCGCGCCACGTCGCCTTGGTGCATTCCGGCGGTTCGTCTTCATGCCGGAATACCATCTCTGGGCGGAGAAACTCTGCCATATCTATATGGCCCGGCCCCTGCAGCGCTTGGGCCCTCCGCTGGAGCCCGGCCACGAGGCGCTGTGGATGCCCGCTGATGAAGCCGTTACGCACCTCGGCAACCCCGGGGATCGCCATTTTGCCGCCCGGTTCTGCCCGTAGGGGAAATGTGGACCGTCCACCACACAACATAGCCCCGGGGGCACTCCCGCGCGTGACTTGAACGGCCCACTGGGCCTTCGGTCCCCCTTGGGCATGGCAGCGCGCAAGCGCGCTGCGGTGGGATTCCATAGGGTTGGTTGTGTATATGAGTGGCGTTAGAAGCGTGACCGCTGCACGCCCTGGCGTGCAGCCCGGCCCAACAAGAGCCGATGATCGTTGATCATCAGGCGATTGGCGGGAGAGCCCTGCCGAAACGATCCCGGTGCAGGGATACGGTCCGGATTACGGTCCTTCGTATTCGAACAGGGTGGCGGAAACGTCATCCTCCAGCCCGTGCTCTGGCGACAGGATCTGGGTCAGGTTCCAGTAGAGATCGTCCAGGAACTCCTTGCCGGACTGGCTGCTGTCGCATTTGCGGATCAGTTCGAGCAGCCCCTCGGCCTCCAGCATCTCACCGGATTCCAGGCGCGCTTCGGTAAAACCATCGGAGTAAAGCAGCAGCCGGTCGCCCTTTTCCATCACTATCTCTTCCTGGCTGTAGCCGATATCCGGCACCAGACCGACGGGGACCCCGCCTTTGCCGATGAATTCAGCGGTTCCATCCTTGCGCAGCAGCAAGGGGTGCGGATGCCCGGCCTGCACCATCTTCAGCACGCCGCTGCGCAGATCGACGATGCAATAGGCCATGGTGAAGTATTCTTCGATGCCGGTATCCGCGATCAGGCGGGCGTTCAGCATGCTGGCCACCTCTTCCGGCTGCCGCAGCGCATAGAATCGGTTGAACCGCTTTTCCATGCCGACGTTCTGGTCGAAATAGGTCGAAGACAGGTAGCCACCCAGTCGTGCGGTCATCATCGCCGAGGTGATCCCGTGGCCCGATACATCGATGGAATAGAAGCCGATTCGGTTGACGCCCGGACAAAACATGCCCACCAAATCGCCACCGATATGGCCACAAGGCTTCAAAAGCAGGCTGACGGTCGAGGAGCCAAACGACTTGGACAGCTCCGGCACCAGTGATTCCTGAATCTTGCGCGCCTGAATCAGATCCTTGTCGATCGCGTCATAAACTCGCTGCAACTCACCCAGGGTTTCCGAGACGATCCGGTTCTTCTCGGACAGCTCACGCTGCATCCGCAGGATCCGTTCTCCGGCCGAAATCCGCGCCCGCAGCTCATCCGAGCTGACCGGTTTGGTGAGGAAATCATCAGCCCCTGCATCCAGGCCTTCGGCAACTTCGTTCTTTTCACTCTTGGAGGTCAGAAGGATGAAATAGCTATATTTATCAGTGCCCTGAGCCCGAAATTCACGGCAGAACTCGATACCGTTCATGCCAGGCATCATCCAGTCGCTGAGGATAAGATCCGGCGGATCGTTCCGGCAGATTTCCATCGCCTGTTCGCCGCCCTCGGCTTCCAGAACGTCAAAACCCCATTTCTTCAGAGACGCGACAAGAATCCGGCGCTGCAGCCGACTATCATCGACAACCAGCACACGGTTGATCGATCCGCTCATAGCGTCTTCCTCATGGTCCACGGGACTGTCTGGCAGCAACTAACGACACCTCAATACACTAGCAAGGAATTTGCCCACAATAGCGGGCATTATCCAGCCAGTTCTTTAACAGGTTATGAAGCGGAAAGATTGAACTCACCACCTGCTTTCACTTTAAATTTACCCGTGGGACGTTATGAAATACTTACCAGGAAACAAGAAGCAGGACTTGGATTATGATTAACTGGCCTCGCGTCAAGGAACTTCGCCAGGAAGTAGGGGAAGAGGACTTCGATGAGGTTGTGGAGCTCTTCCTGGAGGAGGTAGAGGGCGTGATCAGCAAACTTCGCACTGGAGATCGCGGCGCCTTGGAGCAGGACCTTCATTTCCTCAAAGGCAGCGCAATGAATCTGGGTTTTGATGCCTTCTCTGACCTCTGTCTTGCCGGGGAGCGCCAATCGGCAAGCGGCGCCGCCGGATCGGTCGATCTGGACGCGGTGATCTCTGCCTATGAGAAATCCAAGACGCAGTTTCTGGCAGAGCTGCCCAACCTGAGTTGACCGACTGTCGTCCTCAGCTACCGGTCTGAGCGTACCCCCTCTGCCTGAGAAGAACCTTTCAGATCAGAAACTGCGCCAGCGTTTCGTCATTGGTGATATCGGTATAGGTCATGCCTGCCTCATCAAGGCGGGCAAAAAGCGCGGCAAAATTCTCCGGGCGCTTGGTTTCGATCCCGATCAGAACCGAGCCGAAGTTGCGCGCCGATTTCTTCAGATACTCGAACCGCGCAATATCATCCTCGGGGCCAAGGATGTTGAGGAACTCCTTCAGCGCGCCGGGCCGCTGCGGCAGACGCAACAGGAAGTATTTCTTGATGCCCGAATAGCGCAGGGCACGTTCCTTGACCTCTGGCAGACGTTCGAAATCGAAATTCCCGCCCGAGGTGACACACACGACGCTTTTACCGCGAATCCAGGAGCGCACATCGTTCAGCGCCTCGACCGACAGCGCGCCAGCGGGTTCCAGCACGATGCCTTCGACATTCAGCATCTCGATGATGGTGGTGCAGATCCGGTCCTCTGAAATGGCGATCACATCCGGCAGCGGGATGTGTTTCAGAAGGTCAAAGGGCTGCGCCCCGATGGTGCCCACCGCGGCGCCATCGACAAAAGTATCCACCTTGTCCAGCGCCACCGGATGTCCTGCCGTCAGCGCCGCGCGCAGGCAGGCCCCGCCTGTGGGTTCCGCAAAGAGGCAATGCACCGCATCGCCAAAAAAGGTCGCAACGCCCGAGGACATGCCACCCCCGCCCACTGGCAAAATCACATGGTCGGGGATCCCGCCAAGCTGCTCTTCGATTTCCACCGCGATCGAGGCCTGACCTTCGATCACATCGCTGTCGTCAAAGGGCGACAGGAAATGCCCACCCTCCCGCGCGCACCACTCTTGTGCAGCAGACAGCGTGTCGTCGAAATAGTCGCCGATCAGGTGCACCTCGATATTGTCACCGCCGAACATGCGGGTCTTCTGGATCTTTTGCTGCGGCGTTGTCACCGGCATGAAGATCACCCCGCGCTTGCCCAGATGCCGACACATGAAGGCAACGCCCTGCGCGTGATTGCCGGCCGAGGCGCAGACAAAGAGATCCTGATCGGGCTGCTTGCGCATGGCGTTGAGCGCGCCGCGGATCTTGTAGGAGCGGACCGGGCTCAGATCCTCACGCTTGAGGTAGATATCCGCCCCGAAGCGTTCGGACAGGTGAACATTGCGCTGCAGGGGCGTTGCGGGAAACACCTCGCGCATGGCCGCCTCGGCGGCGCGGGCGGCATCTTTGAACCGGGTCTGAAAATCGCTCATACCCTTTCAGTGGCGCAAGCCCGCCCCCAAGGCAAGGGGCAGGCGCAAAGCATGCAAAAGAATACCGATATCAGATCGAACGCTTTTCCTCGTAGTAACCGTAAAGCGTGGTCAGGATGCTGATATTGAGCAGGCTCAGCACAGCGGAAAAGCCGAGTTGAACAACGTTCATCAGCCACGGAACCGAAGACAGACCAAGCAGTATCACCGCTGCAACTGCATTTGCCAAAAAGATGAAAAAACCCACAGCAAGGAAAGTCGGCCACTGCCCCTGTGTCGCGCGCAACGCATCGCTTAGCCCAAAGGACGCACCGATTGCCGCCGCAGGCAGGACAAGCACCATTCGACCGACAAACACAGAAACGGCAACAAGACAGACTACCATCAGGACTGCACCAATCACGCCCCCGGCCTGCACGATGGCTGAGCCGATGAAAGCAACCGGAAGCATGCAGACCATCGATACAAGCATCAACTGAAGGCTGCGCAGCAGGTACATAACGATGTTTGAAGGGTTGAGCCGTGGTATCCACCCTTTAGGCATCTCTTCGAGCAGCACATAGCGGTGCCAGGCTACAATGCCCCACATGCTGATCAGCGCGACGACCAGCGAGAGCAAAAAGAATTTTAGGAACATACCCGGCCCAACCATACCGATTGGAACTGACGCTCCATTTCCATGCATCGTCAGTTCGCTTGCCATCTGACCGACCATCGCGAATATGACCAATGCGATGAGAACCAAGGGCACAAGAAAGATCTGCACCGCTTGTTGAAAGTTCCTGCTTATCATTTCGATTGAATGCGAAAATATCTTCCAGCCGGTCACGGGAAATGTCTCCTGAAAATAATCGTTCCGGCATTCATGCACGTATTGCGCGCAGCAAGACAAGGAAAACCCGGCGAACCTTGCCCTTCTCTGCAAAACCCGCTACCCCGCAAACGTTCTGATCAAGAGGAAAACCCATGTCCGCGCCCAAAAAAGTTGTGCTGGCCTACTCTGGCGGCCTTGATACGTCGATCATCCTGAAATGGCTGCAGACCGAATATGGCTGCGAGGTGGTGACCTTTACCGCCGATCTGGGCCAGGGCGAAGAGCTGGAGCCCGCCCGCAAAAAGGCCGAGATGCTGGGCATCAAGCCGGAAAACATCTACATCGAAGACGTCCGCGAAGAGTTCGTGAAAGACTTCGTCTTCCCGATGTTCCGTGGCAATGCGCTCTATGAGGGCGAGTACCTGCTGGGCACCTCCATCGCACGTCCGCTGATCTCCAAACGTCTGGTGGAAATCGCCGCTGAAACCGGAGCCGATGCCGTGGCCCATGGCGCCACCGGCAAGGGCAACGACCAGGTGCGCTTTGAACTGGCCGCCTATGCGCTGAACCCCGACATCAAGGTGATCGCCCCCTGGCGGGAATGGGACCTGACCTCGCGCACGCGCCTCTTGGAATTCGCCGAGAAGAACCAGATTCCGATCGCCAAGGACAAGCGCGGCGAAGCGCCCTTCTCGGTCGATGCGAACCTGCTGCACACCTCTTCCGAGGGCAAAGTGCTGGAAGATCCCGCCGAGCAGGCCCCCGATTACGTCTACCAGCGCACCGTGAACCCCGAGGATGCACCGGATACGCCGGAAATCATCACCATCGGTTTCGAGCAGGGCGATGCGGTTTCGATCAACGGCGAGGCGATGAGCCCGGCCACCATCCTGACCGCGCTGAACGAATATGGCCGCAAGCATGGCATTGGCCGTCTGGATTTTGTGGAAAACCGCTTTGTCGGCATGAAATCCCGCGGCATCTACGAGACCCCCGGCGGCACCATCCTGCTGCAGGCGCACCGCGGTATCGAGCAGATCACCCTCGACAGTGGCGCAGGCCACCTGAAGGATTCGATCATGCCCCGCTATGCCGAGCTGATCTACAACGGCTTCTGGTACAGCCCCGAGCGTGAAATGCTGCAGGCCCTGATCGACAAGAGCCAGGAGCATGTCACCGGCACCGTGACCCTGAAACTCTACAAAGGGTCAGTCTTTGTGGTGGCGCGTGATTCCGAGCATTCGCTCTATTCCGAGGCCCACGTGACCTTTGAAGAAGACGCCGGCGCCTACAATCAGGAAGACGCGGCAGGCTTTATCCAGCTGAACGCCCTGCGCCTGAAACTTCTGGCCGCACGCGACCGTCGGCTGAAAAAATGAGTGACGACTACGACATAGACGGCGATTTCGAGGACGATTTCGAAGAAGAGCTGGAAATGTTCGTCGAAGCCCAGGACACGGTCTGGTCCGATGTCCTGAGCGAACTTTCTGTGGGTAAAAAGACGAGCCACTGGATGTGGTTCGTCTTCCCGCAACTGGCCGAGCTTGGCAAATCCCACATGGCACAGCTTTACGGGATCGAGGATCTGGCCGAGGCCAAGGCCTATCTTGGCCACGAGGTGCTCAGCGCCCGTCTGGTCGAGGTGTCCCGCCTGATGCTGTCGCACGCAGATCAGGACGCCGCCGAGATCCTCGGCAAGGTCGACGCCAAGAAACTGCGCTCTTCCATGACGCTGTTTGCCGCCGTGCCGGATGCACCGGGCGAATTCAAACAGGTTCTTGATGAATTTTACAGCGGCAGCCCCTGTCCGCTGACGATCGAGGCACTGGCAAGCGCCTGAGGCTCGCCTCCCGCTTGGTCATGCTTGCCCAGCACAAATCCCTTGCCTAACGCTCACGTCAGGCAAGAGGAGATTCCCTGATGGCACTTCACGACATCGCCGCCGGTATCCAGTCCGGCCTGTCCGACAAAAGCTTTGACGGCTCGCTGAAATTCGACTGCGGCGAGGAGGGCGTCATCGTTCTGGCCGATGGCACCGCGACCACTGAAGACAGCGACACCGACTGCACCCTGCGCCTGTCGGAAGAAAATCTGAAAAAGCTGCTGACCGGCAAGCTGAACCCAATGACCGCCGTGATGATGGGCAAGATCAAGATCACCGGCGACATGGGCGTGGCGATGAAACTGGGCAAGCTGATCGGCTGACCAGCCTGCCCGTGAAGCGGCCTTAGATCTTCACCGCCTTCAACTGCTCGTAATAGGGCATCGCCTCCTCCAGCACTGGTTGCAGGTGTTCGGGCACCTCGGGCAGATCGCCTTCGGGACCGGCAAAACCGGTAGAGGTCCAGACCGCGCCATACCAGACCTCGGCCCAGACGCCATCGTCCTTGTGGCCGCCTTTGGGCCAGCTCAGCATCTTGGGCGAATAGGCAAGGCCGATGGCATCGCACATCTGTTCCAGCTTGGCTGCGGGGTCCTGGCGGATGTCATAGCTGTCCACTACCACTGGTGCCTGTCCCCAGCTGCGACAGAGATCATACAGCTCGGCCTGCTGACGAAAGCCGATATCGTCCAGGTTGGGGTTCTCGCGTTTCGCCGCATAAGAGGCGATGACCCGCGCCGGGTGACGGATCAGGAAGACATTGGTCACCTCCCGCATCCAGTCGCGCGGCATGCCGGGGATCATGTGCTGGCTCATATGCTTTTGATAATAAACCGGTTTTGCAGCCGGAATATCGCCGATCAGCATATCGGCCACCGCCTGTGGATCCTGGCTCTGGCTGTCCATGATCTCTTCGCGCATGGGATGATCGAGGCCCGTCATCTTCAGATAGGCGGCGTAAAAGGGTTCATCGACCACCGCGCAATCGCCACGGTTGCCAAAGGAATACATCATCGCCGTCGACAGGTTCCGCGGCCCTGACCACATTGCAATCCGCATCAGGCGCACTCCTGCTCGATCAGACCCTTGTAGAGCGCCCTGATCCGTTTGGTCACCGGACCCATTTCGCCCGTGCCGATCTGGCGTCCGTCGATATCGCCCACCGGGGTCTGCGCGCCGAATGTGCCGGTCAGAAACGCCTCATCGGCGCCATAGGTGTCGACCAGCGAATAGTTGCGTTCATGCACGGGGATGTCATTGGCGCGACACAGGTCGATCACCTTTTGCCGGGTGATGCCGTTCATGCAGTAATCCCCGGTCGAGGTCCAAACCTCGCCACCGCGCACGATGAAGAAGTTGCAGGCGTTGGTGGTGTTCACAAAGCCGTTCACATCCAGCATCAGCCCTTCGTCCGCGCCTGCCTTTTCGGCGGCGATGCAGGCCAGGATACAGTTTAGTTTGGAATGAGAGTTCAGCTTGGGGTCCTGGCTCATCGGCAGGCCGCGAATATGGGGCACGGTCGCGAGCCGGATCGGGCGCGGCAGATGCGGGCGCGAATGCTCCATGATGATGACCATGGTCGGCCCCTGCTGCGACAGGCTGGGGTGCTGGAAGGGCCGCGTTTTCGGGCCGCGCGTCACCATCAGCCGGGCATGGGCATCCGTGGTCATGCCGTTAGCCTTTTGCGTGTCCAGCACCGCTTGTTTCACACCCTCCGGGGTCAGGCCGATATCCAGATCTATGGCCTTGGCCGCCTCGAACAGACGGTTCAGGTGTTCGTCGATGAAGGCCCAGGTGCCGTTGTAAAGGCGCAGCCCTTCCCAAACGCCGTCCCCCAGCATGAAACCGCTGTCATAGACGCTGACGGTGGCCTCGGCCTTGGGCACGATCTTCCCGTTCAGATAGATGAGGATCTCTTCGTTGCGCTGATCTTCTTCAGCCTGATGGGTACTCATTTTTTCAGTCATAGGACCCTCCTTTTGCGGCACGCTAGCCAGATTGGATCCAATTTCCAAGCGATAACTTGCGCTCACCAGTGCGTGACATTTGATGACATGGGTTGAGCGCAGGCGCGCCCGGCGGCAGGGTTTCAAAAAACGGAGGCGATGATGAAGACATTGCATCACATCAAACAGGTTTCCCTGGCCATCCTGATCCTGGCTGCGGGCCTGTTGCGCGGATATGAAGCCCATGCGGCCGAGCAGGAAACGCTGACCGTTGCGGGCGGCTGTTTCTGGTGCGTCGAGAGCGATTTTGAATCGGTTCCCGGCGTCTCCGAGGCCGTTTCTGGCTACACCGGCGGCACCACCAAGAACCCCACCTACAAGGAGGTCGGCCGTGGCGGCACCGGTCATTACGAGGCGGTGCAGATCACCTTTGACCCGGCCAAGGTAAGTCGCGCGCATCTGCTGGATCTGTTTTTTCGCTCCGTCGACCCTACCGATCCGGGCGGCCAATTCTGCGATCGCGGCGAAAGCTACCGTACCGCCGTTTTCGTGTCCTCCGACGCGGAAAAAACAACCGCAGACCAGGCAAAGGCCAAGGCGCAGGCAGAGCTGGGGCAGACCATCGTCACGCCAGTCCTGCCAGCCGGTCCCTTTTACCGGGCCGAGGATTACCATCAGGATTACTACAAGGGCGACAATCTGGTCTTTACCCGCTTTGGCCCCAAGAGACAGTCCAGCGCCTATAAACGCTACCGTGAGGCCTGCGGCCGCGATGCCCGGGTGCGGCAGCTGTGGGGGGATGCAGCGCCCTTTGCCAACGCTCACTAGGCGAAACACCACTGGCCCAAACCTTATTGGAGCAGTTCCCGCACGCTAAGGCGCATTGCCCGCCTGCCTGAGGGCAAGATCGCGCGCGGTGTTTATTAAATTTCTCTCTATAAAACGACCGAAAATTACGGTGGTTTTGCGTTTTGCCGGGCAGGTACTGAGATTCATTTAACCCGTCTCGCGCAGTCTGACTGTTACTTGTTTTTAGGAGGTAACAGTCGCATGCGGAGTGTCCGTCCCATCCGTGCCAGATCAGCGATGAATGTTCTGGCTGCACTGTTGTTGCTAGGGACGCCTGTCAGCGCGGATGTCATTGACCTGCGCGCTGACGCCTGGTGTCCATTCAACTGTGATCCGGCCAGCGACCAGCCGGGGTATATGGTGGAAGTGGCGCAAGAGGCGCTGGCGCTTTTTGGGCACGAGGTACGTTATACGTCGATGACCTGGAGCCGCAGCCTGTCGCAGGCTCTCAGCGGCGACATTACCGGTGTCATCGGCACCGATCAGGAAGAATCGCCTGATCTGATCCTTGGCCCGCCCATGGGCAACTATCAGGAGGCTGTCGTGTTCCGCGCCGGGGAAGCCCGGTCAATCGCGACCGCTGAAGATCTGGAAGGTATCCGGATCGGGGCAATCCTGGACTATGAGTACAACACCGTGATCGCCGCCTATGTTGCAGAGAACGCCAGAAACCCCGAGCGGGTTCAGATGATCGGCGGCGATGATGCCCTGAAACGAAATCTGCAAAAGCTGAAGGCCGGGCGGATCGACATGGCAATCGATGAACGTTCGGTTGTGACCTACATGATCGATCAGCTGGGATTGCAGGACGATTTGCAAGTCGCGAACTATGGCGAGGCGACGGAGCTTCACATCGGTTTCTCCCCGGCGCTGGAGGCATCTGCGCTTTATGCGCAGCAGCTGACAGAAGGGGTAGCGCAGCTCAAGGCATCTGGGCGCTACGGTGAGATCCTGAAACGCTATGGACTGACTGAGTAATTCTGCCATGAATGTTGTCGGCCCCAAAACCCTTCGCACCCGCATTCTGTTGGGCGTCCTGATCCCAGTTTTTCTAATCCTGGCGGCAGGTCTGACCTACGAATCCTATGATCACAGAGCGCATCTGATAGAGGGTCAGCACCAGCAAGGGGACATGGTCGCCCGATTGACGGCAACGACCGTGACGCAGGCTCTGTGGGATTTCGACATTGTTCAGGTGGAACAATCGCTGCAACAGATCGTGGCCCTTGGCCAGGTCGCAAGTGTTGAAATTATTGGTCTGGCTGGCGAGCAGATCGCGGCCGCTACCGCACCGGGATTCACCCCGAGTGAAGGGGATTTCATCACCACACATGTGATCGAGTATGTTCTGGGTGACCAACACGAAGAGCTGGGAGAATTACGGCTGACTCTCCCAGTGGAACACGTCACTGGTCCCTTGATGGACACGACGGTTCAGCATGCTGCGGTCTCGGTACTTATCTTTGCCCTGCTGGCCGTCAGCGTGTTTCTTGTCCTGACGCGGATTTCGCAGCCGCTGACCAAGATCGGCACAGCGATCGACGATATTTACAATGGCCGGTTTGACACGGCGGTTCCCTATCAGTCCCGTACTGATGAGATCGGCATGCTGGCACAGACGCTGGAGCAGATGCGCCGCAATGAGGTCGAAATGGCAGACCTGCGCGCCCACACGACCGAAGCAAGCAGGCGCGAAAGAAAACGTATTTACCGCGCCCTGAAATCCACCCGCGATGGCGTGATCCTGACGGATGAAACGGGTCACGTGGTGTTCTCCAACGCCAACGCCAGCATCTTCTTTGCCGATGCGCGGGACGGGGAAAAACTGAACTTCCGCTCCTGGTTGCCGCAGGACGTGGCCGAACAGATCGAAGAACGCGTCGCCGCCAATCAGGATTTTGCCGCCGAGGCAAGCGTCACCCATTTCAACAGCGGTGAAGAGCTGAACCTGTTGGTGCGGGGCGGTCCGATCCGGGACGAAGAGGGCCTGTATTTGGGCACACTGCTGCTGGCCACCGATCACAGCGATCAGGCACGTCAGGCCGCGCGCGTCAAATTCATGGCGGAACATGACAGCCTGACCGGCCTGCCGAACCGGCGCCTGCTAGAGCACACCCTCGGCAACTGGCTCAATCAGGGGGAACAGGTATCGATCCTGCTGGCGGATCTGGATCATTTCAAGATGATCAACGACACGCTTGGCCATCCCACCGGTGACGCCCTGCTAAAGGTCGTGGGTGAAAAATTCCTGGGCAACTGCGGGAAAAACGCCTTGGCAGCGCGGCTTGGCGGCGACGAGTTTGCGATCCTCGTCAAAGGCGCCGCAAGCGAGGAACGCCTGAACAGCATTGCCAACTCGCTGGTCTATGATCTGTCGAAACCGCTGACCATCGACGGCAACGTCCTGCACACCGGCATGAGTGCGGGAATCGCAACCCTGTCTGGTTCTGAGGCCGGATCCACCGATGGCATCCGCTGCGCTGATCTGGCGCTTTATGAGGCGAAAAAGGGCGGCCGTGGCCGGGTCGAGATTTTCCACAAGGATCTGGAAACCGTCATCAAACGCAAAACCCTTCTGGAGCGGGAATTGCGCGGCGCCCTCAACGAAGGCAGCATCCGCCCCGTCTTTCAGGTCCAGACCGACCTCAAGACAGGTCAGATCATCGGATTTGAAACCCTTGCACGCTGGCATCACCGGCATCTGGGCAGCATCTCTCCGGCGGAATTCATCCCTGTCGCCGAAGACAGCGGGCTGATCCGCGAGCTAACCTACCAGATCATGACCCATGCCTTCCGCGCCGCGGCACGCTGGCATGACATGGGCTGGACCGGCCGGGTGGCAGTTAATCTCTCACCCAAGCTGTTTGGCTCGCAAGTCGATGAATTCGTCAATGACTGCCTGTATGAAACCGGCTGCCCCGCCAGCGCGGTCGAGGCCGAAATCACCGAAACAGTTGTCCTGTCGAGCGGCCAGTCTGCGCTGAAAGAGATCGAAGCCCTGCAACGGCTGGGCGTGACCGTGGCACTTGACGATTTTGGCATGGGCTATTCCTCGCTCAGCTACCTGCAGAAATTCCCGGTGAACAAGATCAAGGTCGACGCGGCCTTTGTCTCCAAACTGCCTGATTCCGCCGAAACCCGGGCCATCGTCGTGGCCATCGCGGAACTGGGGCATGCCCTTGGCATGCATGTCACCGGCGAAGGCGCTGAGACCGAAGTGCACCGGCAGCTGCTTCGGGAATGCAAGGTCGATTATCTGCAAGGCTATTTCGATGGCCCGCCCATGGCCGAACGTGCTGCGACCGCTCGTCTCTTCCCTGGCGCCGGTCTGCACCTGCAAATGTCCAACTGACAAGCGCGCACCAAAATCCGCAGCAAAACCCCGGTCACGGGTTGGCTATTTCTGGCTCAATCTCACTGGCGCTGCCGCAACCCGGCACGCCGGTTCTGGTATTGCTTTGACACGGCGCAGGCTTTTGACCAGCCATCAGACCCCTCCCGGCCTCGATTTGGCTGATTTTCTTGCGGAAAACGTTGCCTGAAGCAAAAAAACCGGTATCACCTGCCGAACCGATTTCGCCACGCCATCATCGCCACAAAGGAGCCCCGCGTTTTGAAACCTGCTGCACCGGACCAGAGGCTGGACAGCGCAGGCGCACCCACTGCCGACTCTGCCCGGGCTGCCGTGGTGGATCTGCAGGCGGTGCATGTGATCGCAGGCGAAAAGACGCTGTTGCAGGACATCTCATTTCGCGCCGATGAAGCGCGGGTTGGAATCGTCGGGCGCAATGGATCAGGAAAAACCACTCTGTCGCGCGTCCTGGCCGGCCTGATCGCGCCAGATCAGGGAGAGGCCCGGGTCGACGGTATCGACCTGTCGCGCGACCGCAAGGCGGCGCTGGAGCTGGTGGGCGTGCTGTTCCAGAACCCAGACCGGCAGATCATTTTCCCCACGGTGGAAGAAGAGATCGGTTTCGGGCTGCGCCAGATGGGTCTGAGCAAATTCGACACCGCCGCAGAGGTGGCGCAAACCCTGGCCCGTTTCGGAAAATCGCAATGGGCAAAGGCGCCGACACATCTTCTGTCGCAGGGGCAAAAACAACTGCTGTGCCTGATGGCCATTCTCGCCATGAAACCGCGCATCATCCTGCTGGATGAACCCTTTGCCGGGCTGGATATCCCAACCCGCATGCAGTTGCAGCGCGCGCTGGATCAGGCCGAAACACAGCTTTTCCACGTCTCGCACGACCCGCAACACCTTGAACACTATGACCGTATCCTGTGGATTGAGGGCGGCAGGCTGCGCGCCGACGGACCGGCCGCAGACGTCCTGCCGGAATTCACCAGACAGATGACCAAATGGGGGGCAAGCGATGATCTCTCTGACCTCGCCAGTTGAAACCTGGGCACACCGGTGGCCTGCGGGGCTAAAGCTGGCCATCCTTTGCGCCACAACGGTGGTTCTGTTCTCCCTGAAAACACCAGCGGCGCAGGGTGGCGCGCTGGCGCTGACGCTGGGTCTCTACCTCAGCGCCGGACGCGTCTTTGCCACCAGTGGTCTGAGGACCTTGCGCATTCTCTGGCCCTTCTTCCTGGTCATCGCGCTGTGGCATCTGATCGAAGGCACACCGGCAACCGGGATGACCATCGCGCTGCGGCTGACCACCGCCGTAGCACTGGCGAATTTTGTCACCATGACCACCCGGCTCACTGATATGGTCGGGGTTGCCGCATGGCTGTTGACGCCGTTTCGCCGGATTGGCCTCAGCACCCGGACGCTTGAAACCGCAATCGCGCTGGTGATCCGCTTTGGCCCGCTGCTGGCACATCGCGGCGCGGATTTGGCCGAGGCCTGGCGCGCAAGATCACCGCGCCGCCCGTCGTGGCGTATTGCGCTGCCGATGACCATTCTGGCGCTGGATGACGCCGACCACGTTGCCGAGGCGCTGAAGGCGCGCGGCGGCGTTCAATAATCTTAGGCCCGGCTGCGCAGCGGGGCATGCACAAGGATCGAAATCACATGGAACGTTCTATCGCTTACATCGCTCTTTTTGCGGCACTGATCGCCGCATTGGGGCTGATCCCGCAGATCACCCTTGCCTTTGGCGTGCCCGTTTCGGCCCAGAGCCTCGGTATCATGCTCTGCGGCACGGTACTGGGCGCCCGGCGCGGGTTGCTGGCCGTTCTGCTGTTCCTGCTTCTCGTCGCTCTTGGCCTGCCTCTGCTGTCCGGCGGGCGCGGTGGGCTCAGCGTCTTTTCCTCGCCCACAGCTGGCTTCCTTGTTGGCTTCCCGATTGCGGCCTTTGTCACCGGCCTGATCATGGAGCGGATGCGGGGTATTCCGCTGGTGGCGACGGCGATCATCGCCGCAATGCTGGGCGGGATCGTCGTGCTCTATCTGTTTGGTGTGGCCGGAATGGCCATCACCCTCGACAAGTCCTTTCCCGACGCTGCAGCCCTGGTCCTGATCTTCATTCCGGGCGACATCCTGAAGGCCGTGGTTGCCGGGTTGCTGACCGCCGGACTGGCGCGAGCGCGCCCCGGCAGCCTGCTATCGCGCAACAGCTAAGGTCCGACCCAAAGCCTCGGACATTCTGATATACACCGCAACGGAGCAGGCCCCATGCCTGCTCCGTTGATCAGATCGCCACGCCAGTCTGATGCCCCTCGGCGCCTTAGCCCTCTTGGACCTCCTCGCCGCCGCAAAATTCATGCGCAAGATTGATAATCAGCCATTTGAACAGAGGCTTGGGCAGGATATCGATCATCCCCCATTCGGTGCCACGCTGGAATTTCTCCAGGTTGGCGCAATCCGACATCCCAATGATCGCAGGGCCCGCCGAACCACCCCCAAGCGCGGCAATCTTCCGGGAAATCTCCCCCACCAGATTGCCAGCGGGAAACCGGATATCCATCAGCACCAGACCATACGCCGTCCGCCGCGCCGCGCAGCGCCGAAACGCCTCATGAGGATCCGCGCACAACTCAAAAGGCACGCCCGCTTCGCACAGGAATTCCTCCAGACGAAGGCGCACCCAGGGATCATCGTCAACGGCCAGGACCGACAGCGCCGGGATGGCGCGGGTTTCTATGGTTTCGGATCTCAAAGCAGACATAACAACACCCTCCCAAAGGCCGGGTTTCTACCCACAAACGTACCAACACCCCCAGAGCCTGTCTGGGATCGGCTGCGATCTGGAAATGCGGATTTACGACGCAAGGAAGACACGCTGAGAATCCGCATTCAGATTCAGCCCAAAAGTTCACATCTGGCGGAACACGACAGATCACACCCGCTCAGGTTGTTAACCTTAACACACCCCAAGACGTTAAAACATACAAGTTATCTAGAATTAACGGCCAATTTTCTAAACATACGGAAAACAGCCCAGCAAAATAAAGCCATACCTCAGGGAACGCAACAAATCCAAAAACGATTTTTATTACAATCCAATTACTTAGCGCAATTATCAAGAACGCAAGCCAACACCTGTGCAGGAATTTTAGTCAAGTCTGAGGTGGGCACAATTTTGCTCAACTCAAAGCCATAAGCGCATATCACCGTAAATAGAATGAACGGGCCGCAACGGCCTCAATAATTTTTGCACCCGAAACTTAAGTCACCCCAGAAACCCCGCCCACCTGTCGGTGAGGAGAATATCGGCGCGCGACGTTTTCACTGCCGCAGTCACGAATCGCCGACCATCTTCGACGGAACGCCCAGACCCCTATGGGGTGCCCTGACGATCTGTGTTGGCCCCGCTTCACAGTCGTCGAAGCCGGTTCCGAAAACTGACACTCTGGGCGGTTTCATTGCTTGTAAAGCGTTGCGGTGTTAAGTGCGTGGCCAAGTTGAGGCTGAGCCAGAATGGAGTTGCCAATGGGCACGGATTACATCGTCAAAGACATCGCATTGGCCGGGTTTGGCCGCAAGGAACTGGATATCGCGGAAACCGAAATGCCGGGGCTGATGTCCCTGCGCGCGGAATACGGGGACAGCAAGCCGTTGAAGGGCGCCCGTATCGTCGGCTCCCTGCATATGACCATCCAGACCGCGGTGCTGATCGAAACCCTGGTGGCGCTTGGCGCCGATGTCCGCTGGGCATCCTGCAACATCTTCTCGACCCAGGATCACGCGGCGGCGGCGATTGCCGAGGCAGGCATTCCGGTCTTCGCTATCAAGGGCCAGACCCTGGAAGAGCATTGGGATTACCTCGACCGCTCCTTCCAGTTCGCCGAAGGTGCCAACATGATCCTCGACGATGGCGGCGATGCGACGCTCTACGTGCTGCTGGGCGCCCGCGCCGAAGCAGGTGAGGACATCATCCCGGTGCCCGGCTCCGAAGAAGAAGCCGCGATCAAGGCGCAGATCCAGAAACGCATGAAGGAAAGCCCCGGCTGGTTCACCAAGACCCGCGACGCGATCAAGGGCGTTTCCGAAGAGACCACCACCGGCGTGCATCGTCTTTACGAGCTGGTGAAACAGGGTCAGCTGCCCTTCCCGGCGATCAACGTCAATGACTCGGTCACCAAGTCGAAGTTCGACAACAAATACGGCTGCAAGGAAAGCCTGGTCGACGGCATCCGCCGCGCCACCGACACCATGATGGCCGGCAAGGTTGCCGTGGTCTGCGGCTACGGCGACGTGGGCAAAGGCTCGGCTGCCTCTCTGCGCGGCGCGGGGGCCCGCGTGAAGGTCACCGAAGCGGACCCGATCTGTGCTCTGCAGGCGGCGATGGACGGGTTTGAGGTGGTGCTGCTGGAAGACGTGGTCTCCAGCGCCGATATCTTCATCACCACCACCGGCAACAAGGACGTGATCCGCATCGAGCATATGCGCGCGATGAAGGACATGGCCATCGTCGGCAACATCGGCCACTTCGACAATGAGATCCAGGTGGCGAACCTCAAGAACCACAAGTGGACCAACATCAAGGAACAGGTGGATATGATCGAGATGCCCTCGGGCAACCGCATCATCCTTCTGTCCGAAGGGCGCCTGTTGAACCTTGGCAATGCCACCGGCCACCCGTCGTTTGTGATGTCGGCCTCTTTCACCAACCAGGTTCTGGCGCAGATCGAGCTGTGGACCCGCGGTGAGGAGTATAAAAACGAGGTCTACATCCTGCCCAAGCATCTGGACGAGAAGGTCGCCCGCCTGCATCTGGAGCGTATCGGCGTCAAGCTGACCACGCTCAGCCCCGAGCAGGCCGCCTATATCGGCGTCACCCCGGAAGGTCCCTTCAAGCCAGAACACTACCGCTACTGACCGGCCTCACAGCAGAACACCACAAAGCCCCCGCAAATCATGCGGGGGCTTTTTTGTTTTGGCTTCGATAGGGCGCAGAAACTGCGAGATGACGTTTGGTCGAAACCGGAAAGACGCGGGATAAGGCTCTGACAAGGTGACGACGGCTGGTCTAGGCTGATCCTGGTCCCTGTGGCTTTGCACGCCGCTGGACCGGGAGGAACAGGGGAGGCAGCCATGAGCGACCAAAAGACACAATTCCGGACCTGCAATATATGCGAAGCCATGTGCGGCTTGATCGTCACGCATACCGACACCGAGGTCGTGTCGATCAAACCCAACCCGGATGACCCCCTGTCGCGGGGCCATATCTGTCCCAAGGCGATTGCCCTGCAGGATTTCCGCACCGACCCGGACCGGGTGACCACGCCGTTGAAAAAGGTGGACGGCCAGTTCGTGCCGGTGTCCTGGGAAGAGGCGCTGGAATATGCCGCAACCCGGATCGAAGAGGTGCAGGAGGCCCATGGCAAGGACGCGGTGGGTGTCTATCTGGGCAATCCCAACGCGCATAAGTTCGGCAACCTCCTGACCCTGCCGCGGCTGGTCAAGGCGCTGGGGACGCAGAACCGCTATTCCTCGGCCACGGCGGATCAGATCCCGCATCACGTTGCCTCGATCCACATGCTGGGCCATCCGATGCTGATCCCGGTGCCGGATGTGGACCGCACCGATTTCATGCTGATCATCGGCGGCAATCCCCTGGTGTCGAATGGGTCGATGATGACCGCGCCGGGATTTGGCAAGCGGATGGAGGAGCTGCACGCGCGCGGTGGGCGCAGCGTTGTGGTGGACCCCAGACGCACCGAAACCGCCGAAAAGGCCAGCGCACATCTGTTCATCCGCCCTGAGACTGATGCCTTCCTGCTGCTGGCGCTGATCCATGAGGTTTTTGCGACTGGTCTGGACAGCCCCGGTGCGCTGGATCCGGTGGTGCGGGGTCGCGATGCGCTGAAACAGGCGGTGCAACCGTTCACTCCAGACCTTGCGGCAAAAATGACCGGTATCGACGCAGATACTATCCGCTCTCTAGCCCATGATTTTGCCCGCGCCGGTTCGGCGGTAAGCTATGCGCGCATGGGGGCCTCGACACAAAGCTTTGGTGCCCTGTGCCAATGGGCCAGCAATGCGCTCAATATCGTCACCGGCAATTTTGACAGCCCGGGCGGCGCCATGTTCACCACCCCAGCGCTGGATTACGTGGGTATGACCAGCCGCAAGGGTCGCGTGCGCAGCTATCCCGAGAAACGCTCGCGGGTGTCCGGCCAGCCGCTGTATAACGGTGAATTCCCTGTCTCGGTCCTGGCCGAGGAGATGGAAACTCCGGGCGAGGGGCAGATCCGAGCCATGGTCACCGTGGCAGGTAATCCTGTGCTGACTGCGCCCAACGGGCTGCGCATCGGGGCGGCGATGGAGCAGCTGGATTTCATGATGTCGATTGATCTGCACATCAATGACACCACCCGCCATGCCGATCTGATCCTGCCCGCCACCGTGGCGCTTGAAGAGCACGTTTATGATATGGTGTTCCACAGTTTTGCCGTGCGCAATACCGCTGCCTTTGCCGAGCCGGTGTTTACGCCGCCCAATGACAACCCGCAGGAGTGGGAGGTCATCGCCCGGCTGGCCGCGAGGTTGAGTGGGAGCAACAGCATCGGCCCTTCGCCGGTTGAGACGCTGACGGCGCTGTTGCCGCGCGGATACCACGGCGATCGGGTGACAACAGACGCGATGCTGGGTGCTGAGACCGGAGCGATTGATCTGGGGCCGCTCGTTGAAAGCATTGCCGATCGGCTGGAAACACCGGATGGCAAGCTGGATCTGGCGCCAGAGGTGTTCCTTGCTGACTTGCCGCGACTGCTGGCCTTTGAGCCGCCGGTCAGCGATGATTACCCGCTGCTGATGATCGGGCGTCGGCAGGTACGCAGCCACAACAGCTGGACACAGAACAGCCAGCGTCTGGTGAAGGGGCGCAACCGCTGCACGGTGCAGATGCACCCCGCCGATGCGAACCGGCTGAGCATCGAGGACGGGATGGACGTTGCGGTGCTCAGCCGTGTCGGGCAGGTCACCATGCCGGCCGAGGTGACGGATGAGATTGCACCGGGGGTTGTGTCTATCCCGCAGGGCTGGGGACAGCGGCAGGGGAAACTGACCACGGCGACCCGGGTTCAGACCATCTCGATCAATGATCTGACCGATGACACCCGGATTGATCCCATCAGCGGCAATGCGGCCTTTAACGGGGTTCCGGTGGCAGTGAAGGCTATCGCATAGGCGACAGAGCAGGCGGTATCCGGGGCCTTTTCTCGGGGCTGGACCCGGCCCCGGACCGCAGGCCAATCTGATTGGGGATACCTCGAGAAATGGGCTGTCAAATGCACAAAAGGATAGGTGCTGCTCCCTTTCTGGCCCTTTGTATCCGTTCAGTACATGTCGCCGCCAAAAGGGGGGTGCTGGCTGAACGATTGCCCATGGCCCCCTAGATTGACTCAAACCCGCTCAAAATAAAGATTGGTTTATATCGAAATCGAACGGTTTTTTAACCGGTTTTTATTCAAGCGGAAGGACGGTCTGCAATGATACAGAACCTGCTCGGACGGAAGAAAAAGGCAACGCGGCAAGAAAGAATTCTGTCCGAAATCGACCGGCTGATCTCATGGAAGAAATTGGCAGCCTGCGCTGAAACTTGCCTGGATGAAGCGCCCGACTGCATCAGGGTAAACCGGAATTCGCTGGAAAGCCTGGTTCGTATCGAAGTTCTGCACCGGTGCTTTGGTATTTCCCGCAGCGACCTGATGGTAACCGGGTCCGAGACACCAGAACAAGACGGCGCCACCGCTCTGTGCGATTCCCGGCCCGTCCTGAACGAAGACGACGTCGAAAACTTTTACAAGATTATCGCGGATTGCAGCAAACAGGACGAAATCATCAACGAGCTTGGCGCCCAGTTGGCCAAGGTTGGCGTGAGCCTGAAACAGCCGGTGTCCCTGTCACCGTCCTGAAAAACGTCAACAATCTGCGCCCTGCCGTCAGCCGCAACAGAATGTGGGCACGGCGGGTGATCGGCGTAGCGCGGTTGGCGCCAAGCTAGGCTTTACGCTGCCCCGCGCTGGCCGCATACCGGCCAGATGACAAGATAGCTATACATTCGGGTCTGAATGCCCTATACGCGGCCAATTGTCGGCACCGGCGCAGCATTTTGCGCCACCTCCCGAGCCGCCTCCGCTCCTATAGAAAAAAGCAGACCTTCCTTTGAAACAGACACTCGCTATGGCGCTGGAGCGCCGTGGATATGACAAACTTACTCCCGTTCAGGAGGCCGTGACCGATCCGGCCCTGGGCAGCGCGGACCTGTTGGTTTCGGCGCAGACCGGTTCGGGAAAGACCGTCGGATTTGGCCTCGCCATCGCCGAGGCCATTCTGGGCGATGAAGACCGTTTTGGCTCGGCAGCTTTGCCGCTGGCGCTGGTGATTGCACCGACCCGCGAACTGGCCCTGCAGGTGAAACGCGAACTCAGCTGGCTCTATGGTGAGGCCGGTGCAACCGTCGCCTCCTGTGTGGGCGGCATGGACATGCGGGATGAGCGCCGGGCGCTGGACCGGGGCGCTCATATCGTTGTTGCCACCCCAGGCCGTCTGCGCGACCATATCATGCGCGGGTCCATCGACCTGTCCGAGCTGCGCGCAGTGGTGCTGGACGAAGCCGATGAAATGCTCGATCTCGGTTTCCGTGAGGATCTGGAGTTCATTCTGGGTGAGGCCCCGGAAGAACGCCAGACGCTGCTGTTCTCTGCCACGGTTCCCCCGGCAATTGCCCAGCTTGCAAAAAGCTATCAGCGCGATGCCATGCGGATCACCACCGTCGCCGAGAAATCGCAGCACAGCGATATCGAATACCACGCTATGGCAGTGGCACCGCGCGACGATGAAAACGCCATCATCAACGTGCTGCGGTTCTACGAGGCCCCCAACGCCATCGTGTTCTGCAACACCCGCGCCATGGTGAACCGACTGGTGACACGCCTGTCTAACCGTGGCTTTTCGGTCGTGGCCCTGTCGGGTGAGCTGTCCCAGTCCGAACGCAGCCATGCCCTGCAGGCCATGCGCGACGGGCGTGCCCGCGTCTGCGTCGCAACCGATGTGGCGGCGCGCGGGATCGACCTGCCGAACCTTGATCTGGTGGTCCACGCCGAACTGCCCTCCAGCCACGAAACCCTGCTGCACCGTTCGGGCCGGACCGGTCGCGCCGGCCGCAAGGGCGTCAGCGCGCTGATCGTGCCACCGAAAGCCCGCAAAAAGGCCGAGCGCCTGTTGAAAATGGCAAAGCTTCAGGCCGAATGGGGCAACGCGCCCTCGGCCGAGGCCGTGTCGGAACGCGATGGCGAACGTATGCTGGCAGATCCCGCCTGGCACGAAGCCGTCAGTGACAGCGAACAGCCCATGGTGACGCAGCTGAGCGAAGCCTTCTCGGCAGAACAACTGGCCGCAGCCTATCTGCGGCTGTGGCGTAGCGCGCGCTCTGCCCCTGAAGAGCTGTCCGAAGCAAACGCCAAGCCTGAGCCGCGCGAACCCTTTGGTCCCAGCGTCTGGTTCTCGATCGCCGCAGGGCGCAACGAAGGCGCCGATCCGCGCCGGTTGCTGCCGATGCTGTGCCGGGCCGGTAATATCACCAAATCCGATATCGGTGCCATCCGCATCCAGCAGGACGAGACCTTTGCTGAGATTCGCGAAAGCAGCGCAGCCGGATTTCTGGCGGCGCTTGGCACCGAGATGGTGCTGGACGATGGCACCAAGCTGACACAACTGGACAGCCCGCCGAACATCCCCGCCGGACGTCCCGCAGGCCGCCCCGGTGGCCCCAGAAAGTTCGACGGACCGAAACCCGGCGGAAAACGTCCGCATCGTGGTCAGGACTCACGCCCGGATGACCGGCGCGGTGAACGGTCCTATGACAAGCCAGGCTTCGACAAATCCGATGGTCCGCGCAAACCTCGCGCCAACAAATCGGACCGGGACGAGCGCCCCCGTCACAAGAAGCACGAGCCCGCCGCCCCGCGCGAGCCGAACGCAGTGGTAACCCCGCGCAGCAAGCCTGCAAGTAAACCAGCAGGCAAGCCCGGCGCGGGCGATGCCAGCAAGAGCCTGCGCAAAAAGGACGGCGGCAAACCGCATTTCGCGACCCGCGGCCCCAAGGGACCGCCGCCGCCAAAGGGTAAGCCGAACAGCAAGAAGAACAAGGCCCGTGCGGCCCTGGCCAAGGCGGGAAAAGGCGGTTCCGCAAAACCCCGTCGGCCTAAAAGCTGATCTGAGATGACATCAGGGCAAAGCGCAGTCTTTGCCCTGATTTACAGGCTCAACGCATCTGGTGTTTGCGCAGGGCGCGGAACAGGAACATCAGGATCAGTGACAAGAAGAACAATCCAAAGAAGTCACCGATCAGGTAAACGAAGTAATCCTGGGGCGGGCTTTGGAAGGCCAGATTGCTGAGCACCGAAGACACCACGGAAACCAGAAATCCGGCAAACATGATGCTGGCCCAGCGTGGCCTGCGGCCGGAATAAGGCGACAGATCCCATCCGGCCAGTTTGATCAGGTGAAAGACGGCCGACGGAACAAGAACCGCAATCGCCATTGCAGCGATCCGGGGCGGTTCAAGAACACTGGCCCCTGAGAAGTACAGAAAAACCAGAAATACGCCGGGAAACAGGGCAATGGTTGCCCGCCACCCTAGCAGCCAGGCGGCAAGCACCTTCACCCCATGCGGAAGGAAAAGAAGGCTGGAATCGCTTTCAACGCCGGGAAAGACTCTCAATTGGATCGGCATCAGCAGTTCGAATGCGACCAGGCAAGCCAGCAGGTAGCACAGTGTAACCACTGTTGTTTCTGTCGCCAGAGCTTTCAAATCCCGTCCCCGCCTTCATCTGTGTGACGCCCCCTGTTCCTATTTGGGTGCCTTCACCAGATATCGCCCCCGGCTCGCGCTGCCGCTTTGCTCCAGATATCCTTTGCCGACCAGCGACTTCAAGGCCCGGAAAAATGTCGGACGCGACATGCTGGCCACGATGGCATGCGCCCGGATGGTGTTGGTGCGCACGCCGTCGGAGGTGTCCGGAAAGTCGCTCGCGGCGTAGTACACATCACGTTCAACCGTAGACAGCTCCTGAAGCCCCATCGAGCTTTCCATGTCGAGCATCAGTTTTCGCAACTCTGTCAGTTTGGAAATGTCAGACATAGCGTCCTGTATTAATTTTTAATGCCAAGTGTGTGTCACAAGAGTGTAATACACGAACAGCCTAAAACAGCAAATGGTATCATGTTGACACGTTATTATTGTACGGTAGTATAACTTTCGTCCGGCCGCTTTTGTTAAACCGTGAGTGGTGGCAGCCGAACGCTATTTTAGAACCGAAAAATTTTCAGGCGCGGTGCCTTCGGGTTCCGCGCCGCCTTAGTTCTTTGAAACGCTGGCGAGCGTCGGGACCCAACTATACCACCTTGCCGTCACAGCCGTTCCTGCCCTCTGGTGCCTGTTCTGCTTTGAGATTTTACCTTGCGCGGTGGGCAGTGAGGAGCTAAATGATCAGCCGCGTAGCCCCAATAGCTCAGTCGGTAGAGCAACTGTTTCGTAAATAGTAGGTCGGCGGTTCAAGTCCGTCTTGGGGCACCACCTCTCCATCCAAGGCATTGTTTTGCATCAGTTTTTTGACTGATCAAGACGAGGCGTAGAACAAATTGGAGAACATTTCAGGCAGCCATGTCTTCGTGAAGGAAGGCATCTACTACTTCATCCGCCGTATCCCGGTGGACCTCCGACAGCATTACTCGTCGGGCAAGATCTCCTACTCGCTGCGGACCAGATCCCGTTCCATCGCTCTCTCGCGGGCAAACAGGGCTGCCTGCAAGTTGGACGAGTACTGGTACCATCTTCGCACACAGGATGCGGAACTCCCTGGCAAACACCTTCTCCGGCATGGTCTGACCCGGCAGGCTCCCCTCTTAGGAGAAGACGCCTCTGTCACGACTGATGTTCTGACGCTGTCGGAGGCTGTCTTGACGTACCTGCGCCTGAAAGGTCAGGGACGCCCTGAGACCTTCCACCGTGCCGCACATAGATCCTGCGGCTACGTGATCGACGTCTGCGGAGACAAACCCCTGACAGGCTACACCAAGGCAGACGCGAACAAGTTCCGTGACGCCCTGATCAAGCGGGGACTGGCTGGCAGCAGCATTACCCGGATCTTCGGTACCGTCCGTGCGGTCTTCAACTTCGCCGTGGCAGAGGAAGGGCTGTCCACCACAGCGCCGTTTGCAAACGTCTACTATGATCGTAGCGCCGGGGTTTCTGGCCGTAGCTCCATCCCTGTGCAGGACATTCGCACCGTTCAGGGCAAATGCAAAGTGATCGACGACGAAATGCGATGGTTGGTGGCCATGGTGGCAGATACCGGCATGCGTTTGGCCGAAGCTGCAGGCCTTTTGAGGGAAGACATCTACCGGGATGAAAGCGGCGGCTGGGTCGCTCGGATTGTCCCTCACCCCTGGAGAAGCCTCAAGACCGACAGCAGCAAACGGATCGTTCCCCTAGTCGGCTCAGCAGAATGGGCAGCAGATAGGATCCATGCGCAGGAAACGGACAGCAAGTTCGCCTTCCCGAGATACAACACCACGGGGACGACCAACGGCAACTCTGCTAGTGCAGGTCTGAACAAGTGGCTCAAGGCCTACGTGCCGAAGGGAGCCACGATGCACGGTTTCCGCCACTCGATGCGGGACAGGCTAAGGGCTGTGGAATGCCCTTCTGACATCGTGGATCAGATCGGGGGGTGGCATACTGACGGCGTGGGTCATGGATACGGGAACGGCTACCCGATAGAGATACTGAGAAGGTGGCTAAATACAGCATGTTAAGCTGTTGACAGTTACCTTAACTGGGGCGGTCCTGTTACCGCGGAAATTACCTTAAGTACTTGATTTGATTCACTTTTAAAATCACCTTATGGTCACGGGATCTACTCTTCTTGGAGAAACATCCCTATGCCGAATCCGTCCTACCTGACCCAACCTCACATGGTATACTGGGGCCATCTACCATCCTTCGCTAATCCATTTCGTGAGGGGTACATCGGTGTAACCATGCAGAAGCTGCACGCTCGCGTGGCCAATCACTATTCCAATCCGACCTGTCATGCGCTGAAAAAAGCCCTTGCCGAACATGCTGAAGAAATAGAGTGGCGGCCCTTGCATACTGATTTGCCATGGTATGCTGCTTACCAGATAGAGCGGATCTATAGGCCTGAACGACACATCGGTTGGAATGCAGGCTTTGGCGGCAGCAGGCATAAGAAGCGTCGCGAAGGGTGGCTAGTGACGCCGCTTGGTTCCATTCTGTTAAAGAGTGACTACTGAACAGCACAAATGCCTTCTAGCGTTTCTACGCCTCGTCTTGATCAGTCAAAAAACTGATGCAAAACAATGCCTTGGATGGAGAGGTGGTGCCCCAAGACGGTTGTTCTATTCCCGTTACAGGCACCGTTGGCACGGCAAGCATCAGTTTTGCATGTTCAGAGCCTCTTGGGGCTCTTTCAGGCGAAAGGTCTCTGCCGTCTCACCCAGCTGAACACGAGAGAAGGCAGATCATGGGTCAGATCCGGCTGTGCGGCGCCGGGCCGCACAGTCTGGTGGTTACTTGGCGTCTTTTTCGGCCACGTCTTCAGCGTGCTCCGTGTCGCCGTTTTCCGGCTCAGCGTTCTGATCGTCCTCGGCCCGGTCATCCGCTGCGCTGACATCGTCGGAATTGTCAGGCGCATCGGCATCGATCAATTCCGCTTCGGGGATATCCCCGGCCTCCGGGGCTAAGGCAGGTTTCGCCGCGCCGGTGATCAGCGGCAGCATGTGGGCGCCCGTTGCGCTGGCGAATTCAGCGGTTTCGGGGCGCTTCCAGCTGAGCGTGTCAAAGCTGGTGCAATGTTCGCAGACCGGCGCCCATTCCGCGTGAATGTGGTTGCAGTTCTCGCAGACCCATTGTGGACCCCGCGGCGCGGTCAGCGCGCGGGTCAGCCAGCCCTGAACCACCGCATCCGGGGCACCTTCGCCCCGCTCAATCGCGGCCATCAAAGTGAGGGCGCGTGCATCCGGCGCCCGTTCGGCCAGATCGCCCAGGGCCCGGCGGGCTTCGGGGTAATCTTCGGCAACGATGTTCAACTCGGCCATCACCAAGCGAGTTTCGTCGTCATGCGGTTTCAGGCGCGCCAGCTGGCCAAAGCGCTTGACCCGCTCGGCGGCGGTTTCTGTCGGCTCGATTTCGGCAAAGGCATGCGCCAGGTCGGGGTGCGGCTGTGCCTCCCAGGCTTTTTTCAGAACCCGGACAGCATTGCGGGTCTTGCCCTTGGCGATATAGGCTCGCGCGGCCATAGCGGCGGCAGGCACGAGATCGGGCGACAGGCGGTTGGCCTCGATGGCCTGTTCGCGCTGCTCCACGGTTGCGCCTTCCTCGATCACCCCTTGGGAGGCCGAAAGCGCCAGCACCGCATCGCGCCGTTTGAACACATCGCGGGGCAGGGTGCCGGTCTTCAGCTTGGTCGCAAGCGTCTTGCGCGCCCCCGCCCAATCCTCGGCGCGGGCCTGCAGTTGCAGCAGCGTATCCTGTACCTCTTCGTGTTTCGGGCGCAGCGCCAATGCCTTTTCGGCCAGTTGCCGGGCGGTGTCGGTATCACCGTCGGACAGCTTCTGCTTCATGATGCCGCGAATGCCGACAAACCGGGTGTTCTGATTGCCCAGAAGCCGTTTATAGGCGGCAGCGGCCTTTTTGGTATCGCCAGCCATTTCGGCCGCCTGCGCGGTCAGAAGATCGGTGAGTTCGGGTTTCTCCAGATAGCGTTCGGCACGCGATGCCTTGGCCAGCGCCAGACGCCCCTCGCCCGAGGCCAGCGCCATCAGCCCGTCAGACAGCGCCTGATATCCCTTTGCCTCACGTCCCTTGTCGAAATAGCGCGACAGGGCGGTTTCATCGCCATTCAGGAACTTCAGCGTGGCGATCAGCAGCGACAGCAGTTTAAAGAACAGCCAGACGATCACGACCAGCGCAACCAGCGCCATCACGGATTGCAGCGCGCCAAGGGTGTATTCAGTGCCTGCAACGGTGATCTGCACGCCCCCGGCGGTTTCCATCAGGATCCCCGCACCCAGAGCCAGCAGCGCGACGATTGCAACAAAGACGAGGATTTTCAGCAATGACCAGAGCATGGCAGGGTCCTTATTTCGCGTTCAGGCTTTGGGCCAGTTCATCCGCTGCGGCAACCGCAGCGACCCGGCTGCGGGCAGCCGATTCCCAGTCAGCCAGGGCGGTCCGGGAGGTTTCAGGCAGTGCGTCCAGTTCGGCCAGCGCATCAGCAATCTTGCCCTGATCCACCAACGCCCCGACGCGGGACAAGACCGCATCCGGATCGTCGCCTTCGCGCGGCGCAACCGAGCGCGCGCCGAGGTGACGTTTGAGATAATCCATCACGCCGCCGGTCCCCTTGGTCTCTTCCCGCGCAGCAGCAAGGGCGCTGCGGGCGGCCGGGGTGAAGCTATCGGCCAAGCCGGTGAGCGTTGCCACACCGCTGTCGGCAGGGGAGGTCAGCGCCTCTGGCACGGTAACATCAAGGGCTGCCAACTCGTCGACAAGCCCCGCGTAGCTGGCGCCGCTATCGAGGCTGGAGCGCAGACGGGCCAGCACGGTCTGGGCGCTGGCGATACGGGCGGCCTCGGCGCTGGCCTGATCCATCTGGCGGGCCTCGGCGAGCATCTGTTCAACCTCGGCGCGCTGTGCCGCCAGGCTGTCCTGCAATTTGGCAAGCTGGGCATCCACCGCAGCGATGGCTTCTGGCGATCCGGCATCGGCCACCGGGCGTTGTTCTAGCGCAGTCAAACGCTCCACAAGCGCGCTAATCTCGGCCTCAAGCGCGTCACTTTGCGGTGCGGAGAGATCACCAACGGTGCCTTCGACAGCGTCGATACGCTGCGAAAGCGGCGCGAGATTGGGAATGGAGATCCCCTCGACTTGCGTTTTCAGCGCCGACAGATCCGAACGCAAAGCGGCCTGCTCTGCTTCGATCGCGGTGACATCAACACTGGCCGGGCGCAGGCTGGGCGGCAGGATGCTGTTCAAAACGCCGCCTTGCCCCAGGGCAAATCCGATGACAGCAGCAACAGCTCCGCCAAGGACGGCTGAGCCAAAGCCACCGCGTTTTTCGACAACGCGTTCGATCACCTGTTGCGGTTCGGCGGGCGCCGGTTCAGGGGTTTCTGCGTCTGCGTCTGCGTCCGTCTCGCTCGATGCTTCGGCTTCGGCTTCGGCTTCGGCTTCGGCTTCGGCTTCGGCTTCGGCTTCGGCTTCGGCTTCGGCTTCGGCTTCGGCTTCGGCTTCGGCTTCGGCTTCGGCTTCGGAAGTGTCCGCCGGGCTTTCTTCTTGCGAGTCAACCGGTTCCGGGGTTTCGACCTCAGTCACCTCTGATGCCGTCACATCATTGGCGTCCGACCCGGTCACATCATCCGAAGTTTTCTTGTCAGCCACGTCGGCATCTCCCTCAATTCTCACCGCTGCGACTCATGCTTGAATCCTGCGGTGCTGGCGCTCAACCCCAAGCGCGACATTACTTCCCGTGCGCGGGACCCTCAACCCGCGCCAAAGCATCTGCGGCATCACGGACCAGTGTACTCATCGCATCTGCATCGGGCGTGTTACATACCTGCAAGTCCCTGCAATTCAAGACTTTCAGTGGTTTCGCAACGGCTTCGCTCAGCGCAATCAGATGCAAATTCGACGCATCGGGACAAATCTGGGCGAAATGCCGCGCAGTTCGTGGCGAAAAAACCGGCACGATTAGCGACTGTTGCGACGTTATTGCCCGCAGCGCGTCTTCATTCAGTGGCAGCAGCTCCTGATCATAGATCACCTTCTCGCGGCAGGACAGCCCGGCATCCGTCAGGCGCTGCGCCACATCACCCCGCGTATGACGCCCGTGCAGATGCAACAAGGGCGCGGGTGGGCGCATATCCACAAGGCGGGATACCAGTTCATCGGCGGTCTGGCCCAAACATTGCGCGGACCAGCCCGCGCCGATAGCCTCCGCCGTGGTGCGCTGCCCGACACAATAGGCCGGCAGATCCGTGGAAACCTGTCCGGTCGCCGTGGCAACCGCATTGGCAGAGGTAAAGATCAACCCGCGGACGCCCTGCGTATCCGTTGCCTCCAAGGCGCCAGATAATGGCTGAACCCGCATCAGTGGCGCATAGATCACGGTAAGCCCTGCGCGTGTCTTAGCAGGCAGGTCCTCCACGAACCGGCGGGCCGAGGGCAGCGGCCGCGTCATCAGCAAACCCACGGCAGGGCCGGTCTTCGGATCCGTCACATCGCGCTCCCGGGATTGTTTGCACCTGTCATAGGTGGTAGCCCCGGCGCCAACCTGATGCAATGGTAGCACGATGACACAAACCCTGACGATCCTTGGGCTGGAAAGCAGCTGCGACGATACAGCAGCGGCGGTGGTGCGCCAGACCGGAGATACCCCGGCCGAGGTCCTGTCGTCGGTGGTTTTTGGCCAGACCGAGCTGCACAGCGCCTATGGCGGGGTGGTGCCGGAAATCGCGGCGCGGGCGCATGCGGAAAAGCTGGATATCTGCGTGATTGAAGCCTTGAAAGAGGCCGGTGTCACCCTGAAAGACCTAGACGCGGTGGCCGTCACCGCCGGGCCGGGGCTGATTGGTGGGGTGATGTCCGGCGTGATGTGCGCCAAGGGGATTGCCGCCGCCACCGGCCTGCCGCTGATCGGTGTGAACCACCTGGCGGGCCATGCGCTGACGCCGCGGCTGACCGATGGCATTGCCTTTCCCTATCTGATGCTGCTGGTGTCCGGCGGGCATTGCCAGTATCTGATCGTGCGCGGACCAGAGGATTTCACCCGTCTGGGCGGCACCATCGACGATGCTCCGGGCGAAGCCTTTGACAAGACCGCGCGCCTTTTGGGCCTGCCGCAGCCCGGCGGCCCCTCGGTGCAGGCAGAGGCGGAAAATGGCGATCCCAAACGGTTCCGCTTTCCGCGCCCGCTGCTGGACCGGCCCGATTGCAACCTGTCATTCTCGGGGCTGAAAACCGCGCTGATGCGGATGCGCGATCAGATCGTTGCGGAAAAAGGCGGGCTGACACGGCAGGACCGCGCCGACCTTTGCGCCGGGTTTCAGGCCGCCGTGGTCGATACCCTGGCCGAGAAGACCCGCCGCGCCTTGCGCCTTTATCTGGATGAAAACCCGGCATCCCCGACCGTGGCTGTGGCCGGGGGGGTTGCGGCCAATACCGCCATTCGCGCCGCACTGCAGGATGTTTGCGCCGAAGCAGGCGCCGAGTTCACCGCGCCGCCCCTGCGCCTGTGCACCGACAATGCCGCGATGATCGCCTATGCCGGGCTAGAGCGGTTCCGATCTGGTGCGCGCGACGGGTTGGACCTGACCGCCCGGCCGCGCTGGCCGCTGGATCAGAGCAGCCCCGCGCTGCTTGGCTCGGGTAAAAAGGGGGCCAAGGCATGAGTGTTTCGGTCCTGGGCGCGGGCGCCTTTGGCACGGCGCTGGCGATTTCTCTGGCGGGCAATGGGCCCGTCACGCTTTGGGCGCGCAATAACGCCCATGCCGAGCAGATGCAGACCAGCCGCCGCAATGTGGCCCGCCTGCCCGGCGTGGATCTGCCGCCAGAGTTGACCGTCACCTCGGATTTGGCCGAAGCGGCGGAAAGTGACACCATCCTGCTGTCCGTTCCGATGCAGCAATTGCGCGGGCTGCTGATGGCCGAAGGCGATGCGCTGGCGGGCAAGGCTCTGGTGGCCTGCTGCAAGGGGATCGAACTCAGCACCGGGATGGGACCGGTTTCGGTGATCCGGGATTGCCTGCCAGAGGCACAAGCCGCCCTGCTGACCGGCCCCAGCTTTGCCGCCGATATCGCGCGCGGGTTGCCCACGGCACTGACGCTGGCCTGCGAAGACCCTGCGCTGGGATTGTCCCTGCAGGAGCAGCTGACCACAGCAAACCTACGGCTTTATCGCACTACGGATACGGTGGGCGCCGAGTTGGGCGGTGCCCTGAAGAACGTGATCGCCATCGCCTGCGGCGCGGTGATCGGTGCAGGCCTTGGCGAAAGCGCCCGCGCGGCGCTGATGACCCGTGGCTATGCCGAGATGCAGCGCATGGCCCTGGCCTGCGGTGCCCGCGCCGAAACGCTGGCCGGATTGTCGGGCTTTGGCGATCTGACGCTGACCTGCAGCTCGGACCTGTCGCGCAACTACCGGCTGGGATTTGCCATTGGCCGGGGAGAGAGTTTCGATCCCTCCATCACCGTCGAAGGCGCCGCCACCGCCCGGGCCACCGCCGCCAAGGCCGAGGACATGCGGCTGGACATGCCGATCACACAAACCGTTGTCGCTTTGCTGGATGGCCGCTTGACGATTCATGACGCAACCGCTCAACTGCTGTCACGACCATTAAAAGAGGAATAAAATGCTTATAGCATTGATTGCACGCGATAAACCCGGGCATTTGGAAACCCGGATGGCGAATCGCACCGCGCATCTGGCCTATATCGAAGAGACTGGCGCCGTGGCGCAGGCAGGGCCGTTGCTGGATCAAAACGGCGAAATGGTCGGATCGCTGATCATTCTGGATGTCGAGGATATGGCCGCGGGCGAGGCCTGGGCGGCAAATGACCCCTACAACAAGGCAGGCCTGTTTGAGGCGGTCGAGCTGATCACCTGGAAAAAGGTCGTCGGCTGATGGCCTATTGGCTGTTCAAATCCGAACCTTCGACTTGGGGCTGGCAGGACCAGCATGCCAAGGGCGACGCGGGAGAGGAATGGGACGGCGTTCGAAACTATCAGGCGCGTAATTTCATGCGCCAGATGAAATTGGGCGACCGCGGGTTCTTCTATCACTCACAGAAAGAAAAATCCGTGGTTGGCATTGTCGAGGTCTGCACCGAGGCGCACCCAGACAGCACCACGGATGATCCGCGCTGGGAGTGCGTGGATATCAAGGCGGTGCGTGGCTTCACCACGCCGGTATCGCTGGAGCAGATCAAATCCGATCCCCGGCTGGAAGAGATGGTGCTGGTAAAAAGCTCACGCCTGTCGGTGCAGCCTGTGAGCGAGGAAGAGTGGCGCATCATCTGCGATCTGGGCGGAACCGATCCGGACTGAGCCTTGGCTGGGCCGCAGGACCACATTCATGGACGCTTGGTCCAAATGCCTGTTCTGAAACGAAAAAGGGAAGGCCCAGCGAATGCAGGACCTTCCCTTCACCCCGCGTGCTCCGTAGCCACCACACGCGTATGAGAAATTCGGTTCCTGCCTTCCTGGCGGGTTGAACTATAGATAGCTCAGAGAAGTTGGATTCGGCAATTCATTAGCTTCGACAATACCGTTAAAATGCGAAACGCCCCGGGTGGGGGCGTTTGCAAACTGTGTATTTTAAAGGTGTTAACTGGCTTTGGCGGGGTTAGCCGTAAACCGCTTCCTTGCCGAAATGCTTGGTCAGCATGTAGTAGAAAACCGCCCGGTATTTGTTGCGCTCAGATTTGCCATAGATCTCGACAACCTTGTTGATCGCCTCCATCAGTTCAGGCCCGTCAGCAAGACCCAGTTTCTTGATCAGGAAGTTCTGTTTGACGGTTTCCAGCTCGCTCTCCTGGCTGGAGGCAACGGTGGAGGCATCCGCATCGTAGATCGCGGGGCCGCAGCCGATGGTCACCTTGGTCAGCAGGTCCATATCCGGATCCATGCCGCATTTGTTTTTCAGATCATCTGCATATTGTGCAATCAGGTCGTCACGTTTTCCCAAAGTCTTTTCTCCCTTCTGGGGCGGACCCGGCTCCGGATCCTTCCGGTCACATAATGGCCAGGATCAGCTTAAGGGCAGAACGCGACAGGGCAACGGGAATTTTTGCAATCCTGCCTCAAAGCCAGGCCTTTGCTGTCCGGGGGCAGGGAACCGGCACCGATCCGGTCTCTGCCTTGTAACAAAAAAGCCCCCGCATGATTTGCGGGGGCTTTGTGGTGTTCTGCTGTGAGGCTGGTCAGTAGCGGTAGTGTTCCGGCTTGAAGGGACCTTCCGGGGTGACGCCGATATAGGCGGCCTGCTCGGGGCTGAGCGTGGTCAGCTTGACACCGATACGCTCCAGATGCAGGCGGGCGACCTTCTCGTCCAGATGCTTGGGCAGGATGTAGACCTCGTTTTTATACTCCTCACCGCGGGTCCACAGCTCGATCTGCGCCAGAACCTGGTTGGTGAAAGAGGCCGACATCACGAAGGACGGGTGGCCGGTGGCATTGCCGAGATTCAACAGGCGCCCTTCGGACAGAAGGATGATGCGGTTGCCCGAGGGCATCTCGATCATATCCACCTGTTCCTTGATGTTGGTCCACTTGTGGTTCTTGAGGTTCGCCACCTGGATCTCATTGTCGAAGTGGCCGATGTTGCCGACGATGGCCATGTCCTTCATCGCGCGCATATGCTCGATGCGGATCACGTCCTTGTTGCCGGTGGTGGTGATGAAGATATCGGCGCTGGAGACCACGTCTTCCAGCAGCACCACCTCAAAGCCGTCCATCGCCGCCTGCAGAGCGCAGATCGGGTCCGCTTCGGTGACCTTCACGCGGGCCCCCGCGCCGCGCAGAGAGGCAGCCGAGCCTTTGCCCACGTCGCCGTAGCCGCAGACCACGGCAACCTTGCCGGCCATCATGGTGTCGGTGGCGCGGCGGATGCCGTCGACCAGGCTTTCCTTGCAGCCGTATTTGTTGTCGAACTTCGACTTGGTGACCGAGTCATTGACGTTGATCGCCGGGAAGGGCAGCTGACCCTGTTTCACCAGCTCGTAAAGGCGATGCACGCCGGTGGTGGTCTCTTCGGAAACGCCCTTGATCGCGTCGCGGGTCTTGGTGAACCAGCCGGGGCTTTCCTTCATGCGCTTCTGGATCTGCGCCTTGATCGCGGCTTCTTCCTCAGAGCCGGGCACCGGGATGATGTCCTCACCTGCTTCGGCGCGGGCGCCCAGCAGCACGTAGAGCGTCGCATCGCCGCCATCGTCGAGGATCATATTGGCACCTTCGGCGAACTGGAAGGAGCGGTCGAGGTAATCCCAATGCTCTTCCAGGGTCTGGCCCTTGATGGCGAAGACCGGAATGCCTGCCTCGGCAATCGCCGCCGCCGCGTGATCCTGGGTCGAGAAGATGTTGCAGGATGCCCAGCGGACATCGGCGCCAAGCGCCACCAGGGTTTCGATCAGAACCGCGGTCTGGATGGTCATATGCAGGGAGCCGACGATACGGGCGCCCTTCAGCGGCTTGCTGTCCCCGTATTCCGCGCGCAGGGACATCAGCCCCGGCATTTCGGTTTCCGCGATATCCAGTTCCTTGCGGCCAAACCCGGCCAATGCGATGTCTTTGACGATGTAATCCGTGCCCATTGGCAACTCCATTCTGGCTCAGCCTCAACTTGGCCACGCACTTAACACCGCAACGCTTTACAAGCAATGAAACCGCCCAGAGCAGAGGGTTGCCCCAGACCAAATGCCACGCAATTCAGGATTTGCACGCTGGGTGCCAAGCGGCTAGGCACAGGTGAAACCTCTGTAAGAGCCGGACCCGACCGATGCCTCCAAAACCTGCCCGCGCCTGGCAACGCATGCTGTCAGGGCGCCGACTGGATCTTCTGGATCCCACGCCCGTCGACATTGAAATCGAGGATATCGCCCACGGGCTGGCCTTTGTGGCGCGCTGGAACGGGCAAACCAAAGGTGATTTCGCCTATTCGGTGGCCGAACATTCGCTGCTGGTCGAGAGCTTGTTCACCCGTCTTTATCCCAAGGCGCCCGTGAAATGGCGCCTGGCCGCGCTGCTGCATGATGCCCCGGAATATGTGATAGGCGACATGATATCCCCGGTGAAGGCAGCAGTCGGTCCCGGGTATGAGGATCTGGATCAGCGGCTGACTACGGCCATCCATGTCCGTTTCGGCCTGCCCGCCGCCCTGCCAAAAACCATCAAGTCCAAGATCAAGCGCGCCGACAAGATCAGCGCCTGGATGGAGGCGGTGCAGATTGCCGGGTTTTCGGAGGCCGAGGCCAACAAGTTCTTTGGCCGCATCGACCCGCAGATCACGGGCGATCTGTCTATCGACCTGCGCCCGCCGGTCGAGGTGCGCCGTGATTTTGTCAGCCGACATGCAGAGCTGCTGGCGCAGCTTTAGGCCACTACCTCAGGCGTTGGCGGTTTTGGCCGCCCGCCTGGCCCGACGGGCGCGGCGCATTTCGCGGATCCGCTGCTGTTTGAATTCGGGCGATTCCACGAAACGGTCGCTGCCGCCAAGCCCCTTTTCGACAAGGATCTGTTGCCGCTGATCGTCGCTCAGCACCGGCCATTTCGCATCAGCAGAGATGAATCCATGCGTGGCAAGAGCCCGGCCGATCACCGAATGGTCGATCTCGCCAAAGCTGTTGCGGCTCGACTTTGGCTTGTTGACCGGCACCCATTCAGTGCGAAGCGCGCCAATCACCAGCGGATTGCATTTGCAGAAATGCGCTACATTCATCGCCAGCAGATTATTGGCGCCGGATTGGCGCCGCAGGACCATCGCGACCTTCTGATCCGGCCTTCCTACCATGGCAAAGAGATGCAGCGCCGAGCCATCCGCCGCGATCACCTGCCGCGCCGCCTTGTAGCGGGCCAGCTGCTCGGTCAGGCTGTGGTCCTGCGGATGAAAGATCTCATAGCCTTCGGCCTGAAGCAGCTCTTCCATCTGCTCTTCGCCCAGAAGACCGCCCTTACTGAGGCCCAGTTTCGAACGGGAGATATAGAGCTTTTCAGGGCCTTCAGGGGTCACATCCCGGGCAAAGCGGCTGTGCACCGCATTGCGGAACTTGCGGGTACCACGAGTGATATGGCCAAGGCCAAACCCCTGCCCTGGCACCACCAGTTCCTCAACCCGGGTCGGTTCAGCCGCAACCCGGATTGGCAGGCCCGGCGCAAAGAGATTGATGAACTCGCGCTGAAAGCCGCGCGTTTCATCGCCCACAGCCGGGCGTTTGGGGATGAACAGGATGCCGTCCACCGGCTGATCCAGATGTGGCAGCGCCCAGAGCCGGGACGAGCTTTCCACCAGGAAATGCCCGAAATGCGCCCAGAGCACCCCGCCCCAGAGCCAGCGCCCCGGCAGGGTTGCGTTGACCTCACTCGGCGGGTCGGGCTGCACGGTGATCGGGCGGTATTTGCGCCAGAGCGCGGCCTTGGCGCAGTAATCACCAGAGGCAGTCAACACGCCGGCCTTTTGCACCAGCGCACTGTCGACCGGCGGGATCACGCAGGCACCGCGCAGGGTCTCAATCTCCTCGGACCAGCCCCCGTCGGGCAACGGCTGATCTTCGGGTCCGGCGCCATGCTCTGTCATGTGTGGTCCTCGCCTGGGGGTTGCCTTTACTTGGGGCTGCGTTTGGCGAGGATCCGCTGCAAGGTCCGCCGGTGCATGTTCAGCCGCCGAGCGGTTTCGGACACGTTGCGGTCGCAGAGTTCATAGATGCGCTGAATATGCTCCCAGCGCACGCGGTCCGCGCTCATCGGGTTTTCCGGTGGCGGCGGCAGTTCATCCGCCGAGGCCAAGAGCGCATTGGTGATATCGGTCGCATCCGCCGGTTTCGACAGGTAATCGGTGGCGCCGATCTTCACCGCAGCAACGGCGGTGGCAATGGCGCCATATCCGGTCAGCACCACAACCCGGCTGTCGGGACGTTTTTCTCGGATCACCTCGACCACATCCAGACCGTTGCCATCCTCCAGCCGCAGATCGACAACCGCATACGCTGGGGGCCGGGCGGTGGCGATGGCGCTGCCAGCGGCGACAGATCCGGCGGTCTCAATCTCGAAACCGCGCTTTTCCATCGCTTTGGCCAGGCGGCGCAGAAACGGTTCATCATCATCGACCAACAAGAGCGATTTGTCGGGTCCGATGTCCCTTTGCGTCGCTTCGACCATGCCCGCTCCTCCGCGTTCGTTCAGCAAATTCTTGTTTTGGATATTAAACGCCGGGTGGCAAAGGTCAAATGCCAGACACCGTTACATGTTATCAATGAAACAGCCGATCTTGTCTGCCACCTGCTCGGGCGTCTCATCGCGGCGGAAGAATTCGACGAAACCGTCCTCAGGCAGCACCAGATAGGCAAAGGTGGAATGATCGACCAGATAATAGTCCTCATCCCCGTCCTGTTTCTTGTAATAGGTCTTGTAGGCCTGGCTGGCCGCCTTGACCTGCTCGGCCGATCCGGTGAGACCGATCATCTTTTCATGCATGTTGTAGGCAAAATCGCCAACCACCTCGGGGGTGTCGCGGTCCGGGTCGATCGAGATGAACACCGGTGTCACGCTGTAACCGCGTTCATCCAGCACATCGATGGCCTCGGCGTTGCGAGACACATCCAGCGGGCAGACATCGGGGCAGAAGGTGTAGCCAAAATACAGCAGCGAGGGTTCGGTGATGACATCCTTGTCGGTGACCGTCTCACCCTTGGAGTTGACCAGTTCGAACGGCCCGCCAATGGTGTCTGCGCCACCGGCAATCTTACTGCTGCGGCACTGGGCGAATTTGTCATCGCTGTCCCCTGGGCGGGTCAGGAACCAGGTGCCGCCGGCAAGAGCAGCAATGAATAGGGCAGCAAGAAGGGCATATAGGCGGGTCATGTGATCACACTTTGCGAACGGGAAGGGTTGTTGATCGTTTCGGGCGCGAGACCTATCAAGAAACTCAGCCGATGCAACTGCACACGGCGTCACACCGCCGATCGGCGCGGGAACGTGATAATGCGCCGCAGATCAGGAGGCCCAGATGAGCGAGACCCAATTCGGCCTGATGCATGGCCAGGAACGCAGCCACTGGATCCGTTTGCGGACCCTGATCCTGCTGCGCTGGGTAGCCATCGCCGGGCAGATCATTGCGATCCTGGTGGCGCAGTACATGTACAATCTGCAACTGGTGCTGCCGCTGTGTTTTCTGGCGGTCGGCATCGCGGTTACCGGAAATCTTGTCGCCACCCTGATGTTCCCCGAAAACAAGCGCCTGTCGGAATTCGAAAACTTCCTGATGGTGCTGTTCGATCTGATGCAGCTGGCGTTTTTGTTGAGCCTGACTGGTGGTCTGCACAATCCCTTTGCCCTGCTGGTTCTGGCGCCGGTGACGATTTCCGCCGCCATGATGGGGCTGCGCTCGACGCTGATCATCGGCGGCACCGCCATCATGCTGGTGACGTTGATGGCGGAATTTCATATCCCACTGCGCACCGAACAGGGGTTCCTGCTGCGGGTTCCGGATGTCTTTGTCTTTGGCAACTGGACCGCCATCGTCATCGCCATCCTGTTCATCGGGTTCTATTCCTTCCGGATCAGCACCGAGATCCGCAGCATGTCGGACGCGCTTTCTGCCACCCAGCTGGCCCTGTCGCGTGAGCAAAAGCTGACCGACCTTGGCGGCGTGGTCGCTGCCGCCGCGCATGAACTTGGCACGCCGCTAGCCACCATCAAACTGGCCAGCGCAGAACTGTTGGACGAGCTGGACGACCGCCCCGACCTGCGTGAAGACGCAGCCCTGATCCGCGAGCAGGCAGACCGCTGCCGCGACATCCTGCGCAGCATGGGCCGGGCCGGCAAGGACGACTTGCATCTGCGCCAGGCGCCGCTGTCTACCGTCATCCACGAGGCGGCCGAACCCCATATGGACCGCGGCACGACGGTCGTTTTTCACGAAGCCCCGCTTGAGGACGGCAGCCTGCAGCAACCCACCATCCTGCGCAAACCCGAGATCATCCACGGTCTGCGCAACCTGGTTCAGAACGCGGTGGATTTCGCAGGCAGCACCGTCTGGATCGACGCCGCCTGGGACGACGAAAAAATCGAGGTTCGGATCAGCGACGACGGGCGCGGGTTCCCCTCTCAGATGCTGGGCCGGATCGGCGATCCCTTCATGAAACGGCGGCGCAGCGGATCTGATCGGCGCAAACGCCCCGGTTACGAAGGCATGGGGCTGGGGCTGTTCATCGCCAAAACCCTGCTGGAACGCAGCGGCGCCAACCTGCGGTTTACCAATGGATCGGCCCCGCTTCCCGGACTAATACTGCCAAAAGAACGCCGGGGTGCCATCGTCGAAGTCTCCTGGCCGCGTGACAAAGTCGACGCGCTCAAGGGCGAAAATGCCGTTCCAACCGGGAAAAACCAGAGAATTGAAATTTAACTGTTCACTTTTTAGCAACCAATTAAACTTCATTTAACCATTTTTAAGCAACCATTGATAAAGCGATACGCGAGCAAGGCAGGACAACATGCAGAACATCGTTTCAATCGAATGGCTAATCTTGGCAACCCTCTGCGCCGCCACAGCCGCGGCCGCCGTGTGGTGGCTGTCTCCCGGCGCGCGCTCCAAATCGCTGGAGCAGGATCTGCTGTCCAGCGACGGGCGTACTGATGCGGTCTTCCTGTTTGACGACACCAACCTGATCGGCTGGTCCTCGGGCGCACGCAAATTCATTGGCGAACACGCCGAGGCGTTCAGCTGGAACATGCTGCGCGACCAGCTGGCGCGCAATTACCCCGGCCTGCCGCAATCGCCCGGATTTCTGAAAGATGTCGGTCCCCTTGTCCTGTCGGGCACCGAATCCGCCGAAAGCCGCGAAGCGCATTGTGAATGGATCGACGGTATTACCCGCGTGCAGCTGCGCCGCTCGACACTGGAAGAGCAGAACAGATCGCAGGATCAGGAACTGACCACCCTGCGCGCAGCCGTGCATCAGGCCCCTTATCCGGTCTGGCTGCAATCGGATGAAGGCGCAATCACCTGGTCCAACCTGGCCTATGACAACCTTACCCATAAAATCCGCGGCCGCGACGTGGATGTGTCGGTGCCCCTGTTCACCGATCTTGAAGAACCCAAATCCAGCGGCAAACCGGAACGGATTTCCATCCCACTGCCCGACAGCAACAAGCAGCTGTGGTACAATATCTCGACCACTCAAACCGAAGCCGGCTGGCTGTGTCACGCTGTCGATGTGAATGCGGTGGTGGATGCCGAAATCGCCCAGCGCAACTTTGTGCAGACTCTGGCAAAAACCTTTGCCCAGCTGTCCATTGGTCTGGCCATCTTTGATCGCAACCGCCAGCTCGTCCTGTTCAATCCGGTGCTGATCGACCTGACCGCGCTGCCGCCCGATTTCCTCAGCTCCCGTCCCAACCTGATGAGCTTTTTCGACCGTCTGCGCGACCAGCGTATGATGCCCGAGCCCAAGAATTACTCCAGCTGGCGCCACCAGTTCGAAGACCTGCTCGAGGCCGCTGCTGAAGGCCGGTACAAGGAAACATGGTCGCTGCCCTCGGGTTCGGTCTATTCTGTCTCTGGCCGCCCGCATCCCGATGGTGCCATTGCCTTCCTGTTCGAGGACATCACCGCCGAAGTGACCCTGACGCGTCAGTTCCGCTCTGAGCTGGAAATGGGCCAGTCGATCATGGACCAGATGGACGAAGCCATCGCCGTCTTTGCAAATGATGGCAGCATGACTTTCTCCAACGCCGCCTATCATCAGATGTGGAAAATGGACCCAGACGCCAGCTTTGCCAAAGTGTCGATCATGGATGCCAGCCGCGTCTGGCAGGACACCTGCGCCCCGACACCGGCTTGGGGAGAGATCCGCGATTTCGTCGCAGCCAGCGATGCGCGCGACCCCTGGTGGGCAAATGTGAAACTGCGCGACGGCACGCCGCTGATGTGCAAGGTCACCGGCATCCAGAACGGCGCCACCATGGTCAGCTTCTGCAATCCGCAGACCAGCCTGCCCTGCGCCGAACAGGAACGCTTTGCCATCTCTGATCACAGCTGAACAGGACTGCAAGCCGGGCAACCCCAGGGGCAATCCCGCTTGCAGCGCATGACGCCTGACGCCATTGTGGCGCCATGATCAAAAGTCCTCATTCCTGCACTCTGGCTTCGGCCGAAAATACCGCTGATCTGGCACAGAAAATCGCCGGGGCCCTCTGCCCGGGCGATTGCCTGCTTCTGGAAGGTCCCATCGGCGCCGGCAAGACGCATTTCGCCCGCCACCTGATCCAGTCGTTGCAGGACATCCCCGAAGATGTCCCCTCTCCCACCTTCACGTTGGTCCAGACCTACGAGGTCCCGGCGGGTGAGCTGTGGCATGCGGATCTTTACCGCCTGTCGTCGCTTGATGAGGTCGAAGAACTGGGGCTGCTCGCCGCCTTTGATACCGCGATCACCCTGGTCGAATGGCCCGACCGACTGGAGGAGCTGGCGCCGCAGCACGCTTTGCACCTGACATTTGCACTGGACCCCGATAGCGAAGATGCCCGTCTGCTGACCCTGCGGTGGAGCGATGACAGATGGCAGCCCCTGATGGAGCAAGTTTTTTCATGACATACCGAACAGAGCTGATCTCCGCCTTTTTGTCGGGCGCCGGATACGGCAGCTGGGAACGCCGCCCGTTGGCCGGCGATGCCTCGATGCGCCGCTATGAACGGCTGATCGGCCCACACGGCGGCTCTGCGGTGCTGATGGATGCCCCGGCAGAGAAGGGCGAGGATATCCGCCCCTTCGTTCAGATCGCCGAATACCTGCACGAGCAGGGCGTCAGCGCGCCCGAAATTCTGGCTGAGGACTCAGAACACGGCTTCCTGCTGATTGAGGACCTCGGCGACGGGCTGTTCAGCAGCGTGATCGAACAGGATCCCAGTCAGGAAATGTCCCTCTACCGGGCCGCAACCGATCTTCTGATTGCGCTGCATCAGGCGCCGCTGCCCGATCTGGAGCCGCTTGGTCCGCGTGTCATGGCGGAAATGGCCAGCCTTGTGATGACAACCTACCGAAGCGGCATCACCGGGCAGGAGGACAGCGTGCTGACCAACCGGTTCGAAGATCAGTTCGAAGACATCCTGCGCCACAGCGTCAAGGGCGACGCCGTCTTTGTGCACCGGGATTTTCATGCCCAGAACCTGCTGTGGCTGCCGGATCGGGACGGGATCGCCCGCGTCGGCGTCATCGATTTTCAGGACGCCCGCACCGGTCATCCGGCCTATGATCTGGTCTCGCTCCTGCAGGACGCCCGCCGCGATGTGCCCGCCGGGGTCGAGATGCAGATGATCGATCACTACATTGAGGTCACCGGTGTCGATCCCTCCGGGTTCCGCACCGCCTATACGGTGATCGGCGTGCAGCGAAACCTGCGTATCCTAGGCATTTTTGCGCGGCTGTCGCAGGAAGGCGGCAAGCCGCAGTATCTGGATCTGATCCCGCGCGTCTGGGGCCATGTCATGCGCGGGTTGGAGCACCCCGCCCTTGCGCCTCTGGCGGATTGGCTGCGCAGTGATCTACCCCCACCCAGCCCCGAAAACCTGGACAGGCTGCGATAATGGCGGCGCTATCCCCCGAAGCAGTAATGATCTACGCGGCCGGCTTTGGCACCCGGATGAAGGCGCTGACCCGGAATCTGCCGAAACCGATGATCCCGGTTGCCGGGCGGCCCCTGATCGACCACACGCTGGATCTGGCCCACGCGGTGCAGCCCGCGCGGATCGTGGTCAACACCCATTACAAGGCAGAGATCCTGCAGGAGCACCTGAAATCGCAGGGCGTTCTGATCAGCAACGAACAGCCGGAGATCCTGGATACCGGCGGCGGTCTGCGCCATGCGCTGCCCCTTCTGGGTGATGGTCCCGTTTACACCTCAAACTCCGATGCGATCTGGGCTGGGCCGAACCCCTTTGAAATGCTGCGCGCGGCTTGGGATCCCGCGCAGATGGACGGCCTCATGCTCTGCGTACCGCTGGCGCGCGCTGTGGGGCGGAAGGGCGGCGGTGATTTCTCGGCCGACGCGGCGGGGCGCATTTCATGGGGCGGCGATCTGGTCTGGGGCGGTGTGCAGATCCTCAAGACAGACGGATTGCAGAGCATCAACGAGGCCGCCTTTTCCACCCGCCTGCTATGGAACCCGATGATCGAGGAAAAACGGCTGTACGCCCTCGAATATCCCGGCCACTGGTGCGATGTGGGCCACCCCGAAGGCATCACCCTGGCGGAGCAATTGCTGGCACATGACGATGTTTGAACCACAGGACAAACCGCGCCTGTTCGCCCTGCCCTGCGGTGTCGATTTCCCGCGGGCGCTAGTGAACGGCCTAATCGCGCGCAGCGCTGGCCTCCCGCCCGAGGCGCTGGCCCGCGCCGAGGTGATCGTCAACACCGCCCGCATGCAGCGCCGGGTGCGCGATCTGTTTGACGCAGGTCCCACCCTGCTGCTGCCACGCCTGTCGCTGCTGACCGATCTGGCACAGCGCGCCACCCTGCACGGCCTGCCACCTGCTCTGCCCTCGCTCAGGCGCCGGTTGGAGCTGTCGCAGCTGATCGCGAAACTGCTGGACGCGCAGCCGGATCTTGCCGCGCGGGCCTCGCTTTTCGATCTCTCCGACAGTCTGGCGGCGTTGATCGACGAAATGCAGGGCGAAGGCGTCAGCACCGACACCATCCGCAATCTTGATGTCTCGGACATGTCCGGGCATTGGGCGCGCGCGCAGGCCTTCATCGGGATCGCAGATGATTTTGTCGACCGCCACGACGATGCCATGGACAAGGAAGCCCGCCAGCGGCAGGTGGTTCTGAACCTGATCGACCAGTGGCAGAGCGCACCGCCGCAACACCCGGTGATCCTGGCCGGCTCCACCGGCTCGCGCGGTACCACGCTGATGCTGATGGAAGCCATCGCCCGCCTGCCGCAGGGCGCGGTGATCCTGCCGGGGTTCGATTTCGACCAGCCCGATCACGTCTGGTCCGGCCTTGATGATCCGCTGATCTCCGAAGACCACCCGCAATACCGGTTCTACCGGCTGATGAAGGATCTGGAGCTCACGCCGCGTGATGTTGAACCCTGGACAGATGAAACCCCACCGTTTCCGGCCCGCAACCGGCTGGTGTCGCTGGCGCTGCGCCCTGCCCCCGTCACCGACGCCTGGATGAGCGAAGGACCGCAGCTGACCGATATCGACCGCGCTGCCGAGACCATCACCCTTGTCGAAGCGCCAAGCCCCAGATCCGAGGCGCTCACCATCGCTTTGCGTCTGCGGCAGGCCGCCGAGGATGGCCAGACCGCGGCGCTGATCACCCCCGACCGGATGCTGACGCGGCAGGTGTCGGCGGCGCTGGACCGCTGGGACATCCTGCCGGATGATTCCGCCGGTCAGCCGCTGCAACTGTCTCCGCCGGGCCGTTTCCTGCGCCACGTGGCCGAGCTGTTCTGCCACGTGCTGACGCCGGACATGCTGCTGACGCTGCTGAAACACCCGCTGACCCATGACGGGCCAGAGGCTGCGCGCGGCGAACACCTGCGCCATACCCGCGATTTCGAACTCGAGCTGCGCCGCAATGGCCCGCCCTTCCCCGATGCAGACAGTTTTGCCGCCTTTGGCACCACGCGCGATCTGATCCCCGGCTGGGTCGACTGGCTGACGACACAATTTGCCGATCAGGTCACCCCGGGCAACCTGTCCCTGACGGATTGGATCACCCGCCTGCGCGCCCGCGCCGAAGGCATTGCCTCTGGCAGTCAGCTGGGCGGCAGCGGCACGCTCTGGGACAAGAAAGCCGGCCAGAAGGCGCTGAAGGTGATCACCGATCTGGAAGAGAACGCGCAATTCGGCGGCGAGATGAGCGCCCGCGACTTTGCCGATCTTCTGGGCGCGCTGCTGGCGCAGGAAGAGGTGCGCGACCGCGACGCGCCTTATGGGTCGATCATGATCTGGGGTACGCTAGAGGCCCGTGTTCAAGGCGCCGATCTGGTCATTCTGGCCGGCATCAACGAGGGTAGCTGGCCCGAGGCCGCCAGCCCCGATCCCTGGCTGAACCGCCAGTTGCGCAATCAGGCCGGGCTGTTGCTGCCCGAACGCCGCATCGGTCTCTCTGCGCATGACTTCCAGCAGGCCGTGGCCGCGCCTGAGGTCTGGTTGACCCGTGCCAAACGCTCGGAAGAGGCAGATACCGTACCCTCGCGCTGGCTCAACCGGATGATGAACCTGTTGCGCGGCCTGCCGGAACAAGGCGGGCGCGCCGCGCTGGAGGCAATGCGCGCACGCGGGCAGACATGGCTGGATTGGTCAACGGCGCTGGAGGTCCCGCTGCCAAGCGAACCTGCCAGCCGCCCTGCCCCGCGCCCGCCAGTTGCCGCCCGTCCGCGACAGCTGTCAGTCACGGAAATCCCGCGCCTGATCCGCGATCCTTATGCGGTTTACGCCAAACATGTGCTGCGCCTGAAACCGCTGAACCCGTTGATGCGGGAACCCGATGCGCTGTTGCGCGGGATCGTGGTGCACAAGGTGTTTGAGGATTATATCCGCGATAGCCGCGACAACCCGGAGCTGCTGACCCCGGAAGAGCTGATCGCGCGCACCCGCAGCCAGTTGCAGGCAGAGGTCCCCTGGCCCGTTGCCCGCAGCCTGTGGCTGGCGAGGATCGCCCGTATCGCCGAAAGCTTTGTCGCGGGTGAGCAGACCCGCCGCGCCGCTGCGCGCCCTTCGGGGTTCGAAATCAGCGGAGGAGTTCGCCTTGCGCCGCTCGATTTCCAGATCACCGGACAGGCCGACCGGATCGACGTCGATGAACGCGGTTGCCTGCATATCTTTGACTACAAAACCGGCGATCCACCGACCGACAAACAACAGCGCGCCTTTGACAAACAGCTGCTGATCGAGGCCGCCATGGCCGAACAGGGCGCCTTTGAAGACTACGGCGCCGCGCGGGTCGAGCGCGCGACCTTCATCGGCCTGAAATCCCCGATCAAGGAAGTGCCCGCGCCGCTGGCGGATGAACCCCCGGCCAAGGTCTGGGCTGAGCTGAAGAAACTGATCGAAGCCTATTTCGACCCCGAACAGGGCTATAGCAGCCGTCGCATGGTGCACCGGGACGATTTTGCCGGCGACTACGATCATCTGGCGCGCTTTGGCGAATGGGACCGCAGCGACATGCCAAAGCCGGAGGATCTGACATGACCGCCCCCCGCGATGCAGCATCTGAGGCGCAGTTTCGCGCCGCGCGGCCCGATGCCTCGACTTGGCTGGCGGCCAATGCCGGATCGGGCAAGACCAAGGTGCTGACCGACCGGGTGGCGCGGCTGTTGCTGAAAGGCGTGCAGCCGCAGCACATCCTGTGCCTGACCTATACCAAGGCCGCCGCCAGCGAGATGCAGAACCGGCTGTTCCAGCGGCTGGGTGAATGGGCGATGCTGGGCGATGACAGCCTCAGCGCAGCGCTGGAGGATCTGGGCGCAGGCGACGTGGCCCGGGGCGAGGGGCTGGCGCAGGCGCGCACGCTCTTTGCCCGCGCGATTGAAACGCCGGGTGGCCTCAAGATCCAGACGATCCACTCTTTCTGTTCCTCGCTGTTGCGGCGTTTCCCGCTGGAGGCTGGCGTCAGCCCGCAATTCGCCGAAATGGAAGACCGCGCCGCCACACTGTTGCGCGCTGAAATCGTCGAGGATATCGCCAACGGCCCGGAGGCGCATCTGGTCGAGGCGCTGGCCCGGCATGTTGCAGGCAGCGATTTTGACGATCTGACCGCTGCCATCTGCCAGCGCCGCGCCGAATTTGCCCAGCCTCTGGATCGCGCGGGTCTGCTGAAACTGTTCGACCTGCCCGAAGGGTTTGACGCAGCCGCGCTGGAGGGGTTGGTGTTCCTGGGTGGAGAAGATGAGCTGCTGAGCCGCACCCGCGATATGCTGGCAACCGGCGGCACCAACGATCAGAAAGCTGCCGCGAAACTCGCCGGGATCGCCACGCCGAAAATGGCCGATTTGCCTGTGTTAGAGTCGGTTTTCCTGACTGGCGCCAGCGCCAAGGCGCCCTTTACGGCCAAGGTCGGCAGCTTTCCGACCAAGAAGCTGCAAAAGGACAACCCCGATCTGATGGATCGGCTGGAGCCTTTCATGCTGCGGGTCGAGGACGCCCGTGCCAAACGGCTGGCGCTGGCAGCGGCGCAGAAATCCGAGGACCTGCACGCCTTTGCCTCCGTGTTCCTGCCGGAATACGAGCGGCGCAAACAGCTGCGCGGCTGGCTCGACTTTGATGATCTGATCCTCAAGGCGCGGCTGCTGCTGAACGATCCGGCGGTGGCGGCCTGGGTGCTCTATCGGCTGGATGGCGGCATTGATCATATCCTGGTGGACGAAGCGCAGGACACCAGCCCGGTGCAATGGGACGTGATCGAAAAACTGGCGCAGGAGTTCACATCAGGGATCGGCGCGCGATCGGATGTGGAGCGCACGATCTTTGTGGTCGGCGACAAGAAACAGTCGATCTATTCCTTTCAGGGCGCCGACCCGGATGCCTTTGACCGCATGCAGGAAGAATTCGGCCGCCGACTGGCCGAAACCGGCGCGGCGCTTCAGAATGCGGCGCTGGAATTTTCCTTCCGCTCCTCTGCGGCGATCCTGCGGCTGGTCGATCTGGTTTTCAAGGACAGCCCCCGCGCCGGCTTTCACAAGGACGCGTTGCACCGTGCCTTTAAATCCGATCTGCCGGGGCGCGTGGACCTCTGGCCTGCGGTGGAAAAGCTGGATGATGAGGAAGACCGCGACTGGACCGACCCGGTGGACCGGCCCGGCGCCCGTCATCATACGGTGATCCTGGCCGAACGCATCGCCCGCGAGATCAAGCGGATGATCGACGACAAGGTCACCATCCCCGAGGACGGCCCCACCCGCGGTACATTCCAGCGCCGCCCGGTACATGCCGGGGATTTCCTGATCTTGGTGCAGCGCCGGTCCGAGCTGTTTTCCGAAATCATCCGCGCCTGCAAGGCCGCCCGCCTGCCCATCGCCGGTGCCGACCGGCTGAAGGTGGGTGCCGAACTGGCGGTCAAGGATATCGCCGCGCTTTTGTCGTTTCTGGCGACGCCCGAGGACAGCCTGTCGCTGGCCGCCGCGCTGAAATCACCGCTTTTTGGCTGGTCGGAACAGATGCTGTTCGACCTTGCCCACCGGCGCAAAGGCGGCAGCCATCTGTGGGCGGCGCTGCGCGAACGGGCGGCGGAATTCCCCGAAACGATGCAGGTGATCGACGATCTGCGCAGCCAGACCGATTTTCTGCGCCCCTATGATCTGATCGAGCGGATCCTGACCCGTCACAGGGGCCGCCAGCGCCTGCTGGGCCGCCTTGGCCCAGAGGCAGAGGACGGCATCAACGCGCTCCTGTCGCAAGCGCTGGCCTATGAACGCACCGATATTCCCAGCCTTACCGGGTTTCTTGTCTGGATGCAGACCGACGATCTTGAGATCAAGCGCCAGATGGGCGCCGCCGGGGATATGATCCGGGTGATGTCGGTGCATGGCTCCAAGGGGCTGGAGGCGCCGATCGTGATCCTGCCAGATACCGCCAAACGCAAGCCGCCCAGCGATGCCGAGATCATCGTGGCCGAAGGCGCGCCGCTGTGGCGCGTGCCCAAGGACCAGATGCCCGCCGCCATGCTCACCGCGCGCGAGGCCGCGCAGGAGAAACAGCAGAACGAAAGACTGCGCCTATTGTATGTGGCGCTAACGCGGGCAGAGAAGTGGCTGATCGTTGCGACCGCCGGGGAGCTGTCGAAAGAGGGTGACAGCTGGTACCAGATGGTCGAACGGGCTCTGAATGACGGCGGCGCTGCCGAAGCCGACCTGCCCGGTGGGCCGGGACTGCGGCTACAGCATGGCGATTGGGACGGGCTGGAGTTTGTCGCCCACGACGCCCCCGAGCCAAAGAAAGTGACCCTGCCACAGGTCTTTACACAGCCTGCCCCGGCCTATGTCGCACCGGAACCGACGCTCAGCCCATCGGATCTGGGCGGCGCCAAGGCGCTGCCTGGCGATCAGGGTCTGGACGAGGAGGCTGCCAAGGCGCGCGGCACCAACCTGCACTTGCTGCTGGAACATCTGCCCGCACAGCCAGAGGACCGCTGGCCGGATCTGGCCCGGGCGCTGCTGGCGGGATGCGAGGACCAAGGGGAACTGCTGCAGGAGGCAAGCGCCGTATTGCGCAATCCCGATCTCGCGCATGTCTTTGCCCCCGGCACCCTGTCCGAAATGGCCGTGACGGCCGATCTGGATGGCATCCGCCTGCACGGGGTGATCGACCGGCTGATCGTGGAGCCTGCACGGGTTCTGGCGGTGGATTTCAAATCGAATGCCACTGTTCCGCAATCGGTCACCGACTGTCCCGACGGGCTGCTGCGGCAAATGGGCGCCTATGCGCTGGCGCTTGGGCGCATCTACCCCGGTAAAACCATCGAAACAGCGCTGATATGGACCCGCAATGCAACCCTGATGCCCCTGCCGCACGAAGTTGTGACGCGGGCCTTCCAGCGTCACGGGGAACCTTGACGAGTCCTTAAGCCCTACCTAGGTTCAGCATCCAGTTGCCACTCATCTCAGGAGACATTTCCATGTCCACCGTAGCCGTCACCGACGAAACCTTTGACGCCGAAGTCAAGAACTCCTCAGTTCCCGTTGTCGTAGACTTCTGGGCCGAATGGTGCGGCCCCTGCAAGCAGATCGGCCCCGCTCTGGAAGAGCTGGCCGCCGAATACGGCGACAAGGTGAAGATCGCCAAGGTCGACGTTGACAGCAACCCGAACGCTGCTGCCGCCATGGGCGTGCGCGGTATTCCGGCGCTGTTCATCTTCAAGGACGGTCAGGTTGTCTCCAACCGCGCCGGCGCCGCACCCAAGGCCGCGCTGCAAAGCTGGATCAACGAAAGCATCTGATCCGCTTGGATCTGAAGCGAGAATTTTTAAAGGGCGCCCCGGTGGCGCCCTTTTTCATTTGGGCCCGCAATAAAACCCGTCCGGTGATCTGCGCCTATTTGGGTGCGCGCGTGAACACCATCTTCTGGTTGGCTAGTTTCTCCTGATCGCCAACCCAAGCGTAGCAGAGCAGCGACGGGTTATGATCCGCCACGGTGATGCGGTGCAGCTGTCCCGGCGGGTTGAAGATCAGCGACCCCGGCGCATAGACCCCCTGATCGTTCTCCGACACCGCGCCAGAGAGGCAGATATAGCTCTCCGAGATGCCATCATGGGAATGGGCCGGATAGGTGCAGCCTGGCGCGAACAGCACCAGCCCGAGGATCACCTCGTCGGTCATCACCGGGCCGGTGGGACCAGCCAGTTCGGCATAGGCGTATTTGCGCTCCAACCCGCGGGGCACCTTTTCATAGCCGTATTGCCAGACCAGATGCTGCCGCACCGCCTCGATCGCGCGGATAAAGGCGCCGTGGCGTTCCTGCCGTCCGTTGTCGAGCGCCCGCTGCAGATGCGCCGTCACGGGTTTATCAACGCTGGCACCGGCGCGAACCTCGGCATTGGATTTCAGAACCCGGCTGATGCGTTCACGGACCATGCGCTGATGACTGCGGATCTTGACGCTGCCACCCGCAGGCAGGCGGCGGTAGAACTCATAGAAATCCCGTAGCAGATAATCCCACTCCGGACTATCTTTCAGGCGGATCTGGTCGGTCATGTCGGCGCCCTCCTCTGACGGTTGCCACGCTTGTCCCCGCATGCCGCCATTCGCTCTAGCGTCACAGCGACGGCCCCGTGTCGCAATTGTGGCTGTTGCAGACTGCCCCTTTTCCCTGCGCCGGATCCCCGGCAAAGTGGCCGCCAGAAAAAGGAGGACCGTCATGGCCAAAACGCGGGTACTGGTGGAATTCGGCATGGGCACATCCCTGCGCCGCGCCGATTACACCGAAGCGGCAAAACGCGCGATCAGGGATGCCCTGTGGCACAATTCGGTCAACATGGCCGAACTGTTCGATTTCCCGAAGGAAGCCATGATCATCGACGCCGAAATCGGGGTGCAGCAGCCGGACTCCGTGGATGCCGATGCGCTGAAGGAGATCTTTCCCTATGGCCGCCCCGACATCCGCATCACCAAAGGTGGTCTGGACATCGACAAACCGGGTGGCGGTAAGACGGTCATCGCCAATGCCGCCGTCATTGTCTCTTTTGAAATGGAGGCGGTGTGATGACGGAGAAACGTATCATTCTGGAAATGGGCACCGGCAACGATCTTTACGGGCAGGACTACACCAAGGCGGCCCGGCGTGCGGTGCAGGATGCGCTGCATCATTCCTCGATTACCCTGTTTTCCGAACTGGGCATCGATCATTCCGAAATGCGGGTTGAGGTGACTATTGCCGTGCAAAAGCCCGAAGCGGTGGACTGTGATCTGGTGGCCGCCGATCTGCCGCGTGGCCGGGCAAAAGTGCGGGCCGTTTTCGGGGGGCTGGATGTGGCGGGTGTGGATGGCAAGGCGCCGCATGTCATCGCAACGGCTGCGATCGAGGCCTGGCTGCCCGATCTGGCCGGACGCTACAGGTGGTCGGAATAAAAGCCCCCTGAAATGCACAAAGCCGTCCGGGTTCGGACGGCTTTGCTAGCTGTATAAGGTCATGTGAAGGTCTGCCTATCAGATCTTCGAGATGTCTTCGCGGGTCAGACCGATATCGGCCAGCTGGACGTCGGACAGACGGTACAGCGCACGGCGGGTGATGCGGGCTTCACGGGCTTCTGCGAAGGCAGCTTTTGCGTTCAGAACGGTGTCGACGATGCGGAGGACGGCAACCGCACCGAGGGGTGCATGGATATTTGCTGTTGTGGCCATTTTATGGGTCCTGTAACAAAACAACCGGCCCCATGCCGGTGTTATCGCCCATGTAGGAGAGGCGGGTGAGTCTCACAATTGCCCGTTTGACAGTCCCGATCTGCGCCTATTGCATAACAAATGATCAGTTTGTTAACGCCGTGATCCGCTCTTCTAATACAGTGCAAGGGGCGCATCAGCGGGTTTGATAACGGCCGCCGATCGGCACATTTGCCCGGGGCCGAACGCCGATCCATCCTTTGGCATGCTTTGCCGTTTCATCGCCTGGCTTGCAATCATTTGATAACGCATGGGTTTGCCCTGCATCTCTCATAGTTTTCGGGTCAGGAACCCCGGCAACAGCCCCCTGCCCGCCAGATGGATCAACGCAAGTTGAAGGCTAGGCACGGCAATAGATTGGGCAAAGGCAGCCGCAGGTCAGATACCCGGTTGAGCAATAAGGACCCAACGCCCATATATGGCTGCAACAACACTGGAGGCATGCATGGCAGACGATCAATTCCCCGGCTGGCACGGGACCACCATTATCGGTGTCAAGAAAGACGGGCTTGTGGTGATTGCCGGTGATGGGCAGGTGTCGCTGGGCCAGACCGTGATCAAGGGCAGCGCCCGCAAGGTTCGCCGCCTGTCCCCCGGCGGCTATGACGTGGTCGCGGGCTTTGCCGGCTCCACCGCAGATGCCTTTACCCTACTGGAGCGGCTTGAGGCCAAGCTGGAAGCAACGCCGGGCCAACTGGCGCGCGCCAGCGTCGAACTGGCCAAGGACTGGCGCACCGACAAATACCTGCAAAAGCTCGAAGCGATGCTGATCGTCAGCGATGGAACGGACCTTCTGGTCATCACTGGCGCCGGCGATGTGCTGGAGCCGGAACATGACGTAGCCGCCATCGGTTCGGGCGGCAATTTCGCCCTCGCGGCGGCCCGCGCGATGATGGACAGTGACAAATCGGCGGAAACCGTGGCCCGCGAATCCATGGCGATCGCCGCCGATATCTGCGTTTACACCAACGGCAGGCTGACCGTCGAAACCATCAGCCCGGAGAAATAGGGTGTCCGGCATCGACCGCGATGATCTGCGCGCCGCCGTGGGATCGGGCCTGCTGAGCGAGGTGCAGGCTGCCTCGCTGCTGGCGCTGGCCGACAGCCGCCGGGGCGCGCGTGAAAACCTGGCAGAAGGCGATGAACCGTTTGAGCTATTCAAGGGGTTCAACGAGATCTTCATCGTCATCGGGCTGCTGATCCTCGCCTCCGGATGGGCGGCGGTCACGGCAGCAATGCTGGCGGGCAGCCTGGGCGGATATCAAAGCAAGACGGTCACCGCCGCGGTGATCGGCGCCGCGGTTCTGTGGGCGCTGTCAGAATATTTCATCCGCCGCCGACGTATGGTGGCGCCGGCCATTGCGCTGTCTGTCCTCTGGGCGCTGAATGCCGGGGCAGGGCTGTCGGCGCAGTTTTCCCAGCCCTTCATGATTGCCCAGACCGATTATTCCAGCATGCAGCTGCCATTCGCGCTGACCACGGTCGCCATCGCCATCTACTGGCTGCGGTTCCGGGTGCCCTTTGCCATGGCCCTGATCGCGCTTGGCGTTTTTGCACTGGCACTGCTGATGGGGGCGATCCGCATGGGTACCCCCGCCGATATCGGCGATTTCTTCCTACTGTCGGCCAGCGGTCCCTTCGCCTGGATCACGCTGTTGGTGGGCCTTGCGGTCTTTGTCGTGGCGATGGTCTTCGACATGAGCGATCCGCACCGGGTCACCCGGCGCTCGGCGCAGGGGTTCTGGCTGCACGTGGTCGCTGCCCCGGCGCTGGTCAATACCATCGCGCTCAGCCTGCTGGAAAACGGCAGCAGCGGCGCGCATCTGCTGCTGCTGGCCGTGCTGTTGGCCTTTGCCTTTGTTGCCATCGTGATCGACCGGCGGTCATTCCTGATTGCCGCGATCGGCTATAGCGTGACCCTGGCCGGAACGGTGTTCGACGGCGAAGGCGCCGCATCGACCATTCTGGTTCTGGGCGTGTTCCTTGTGGCGCTGGGGGCTTTCTGGACCCGCATCCGCGCCGCGCTTCTTTCACCCTTGTCCGGGCTGGTGCCGCTTCACCGGCTGCCACCCTCTCATTGATACGGGAAATCCCATGACTGACCTGACACCCCGCGAAATCGTTTCCGAACTGGACCGGTTCATCATCGGCCAGAAAGACGCCAAACGCGCCGTCGCCGTCGCCCTGCGCAACCGCTGGCGGCGCAAGCAGCTAGGCGATGACCTGCGCGACGAGGTTTACCCCAAGAACATCCTGATGATTGGCCCCACCGGCGTCGGCAAGACCGAGATCAGCCGCCGTCTGGCGAAACTCGCCCGCGCGCCCTTTATCAAGGTCGAAGCCACCAAGTTCACCGAGGTCGGCTATGTTGGCCGTGACGTCGAACAGATCATCCGCGATCTGGTGGACACCGCGATCATGCAGACCCGCGAATTCATGCGCGAAGACGTCAAGGCCAAGGCCCACAAGGCCGCCGAGGAGCGCGTCATCACCGCCATCGCCGGCACCGAGGCCCGCGACAGCACCCGCGAAGTGTTCCGCAAGAAACTGAAATCCGGCGAGCTGGACGACACCGTCATCGAACTGGAGGTCACCGATACCTCGAACCCGATGGGCGGCATGTTCGATATTCCCGGCCAGCCCGGCGGGGCCATGGGCGGCATGATGAACCTGGGCGACCTGTTCGGCAAAGCCATGGGCGGGCGCACCGTGAAGAAGCGCCTCACCGTCGCCGAAAGCTATGACGTGCTGATCGGGGAAGAGGCGGACAAGCTGCTGGACGACGAGACGGTCACCCGCGTTGCCCTGGAATCGGTGGAGCAGAACGGCATCGTTTTCCTGGATGAGATCGACAAGGTCTGCGCCCGCTCCGATGCCCGTGGTGGCGACGTCAGCCGCGAAGGCGTGCAGCGCGATCTGCTGCCGCTGATCGAGGGCACCACCGTCAGCACCAAACACGGACCGGTCAAAACGGACCATATCCTGTTCATCGCTTCCGGTGCTTTCCACATTGCAAAACCGTCAGACCTGCTGCCGGAATTGCAAGGCCGTCTGCCGATCCGGGTGAACCTGCGCGCGCTGAGCGAGCAGGATTTCATCCGCATCCTGACCGAGACAGACAATGCGCTGACCCGCCAGTACACCGCCCTGATGGGCACCGAGGAGGTCGAGGTCACCTTTACCGAAGAGGGTATCGCAGCGCTGGCGAAAATCGCGGCCGAGGTGAACCAGTCGGTGGAAAACATCGGCGCGCGGCGCCTTTACACGGTGATGGAACGGGTGTTCGAAGAGCTGTCCTTTACCGCGCCGGACCGGGGCGGCGAGGCTGTTGTGGTTGATGCTAAATTTGTCTCCAAGAACCTTGGTGAGCTGGGCGGCTCCAACGATCTGAGCCGCTACGTCCTGTAAACAACACCGCCCGGTTGCGGCTGGTCCTGCCAGTTGGAACCGGGCGGTTTCCGGTATATCCAAGGCGTGAAACAGGTTGGATATTTGGCATGTTGTTTTTCCGGAAGGTTTTGTTTCTATCCCTTTTTGCCGCTGCCGCCTGTGGCATTCGGCCGTCGACACCGACCATCCCCGAAGCGCTGGAGATCGGAACGGCAAAGACGATCTTTGCCGCCACGATCCGTGACCCGCTGCCCGAAGGCGGGTTTGGCAATGGAAGGACCGAAGACTATCACCTGCTGGAATTGACCGTTTCGATCCCGCCCAACCACCAGCCCGGGCAGCTGCTGTTTGCCTATGACACACCGGACCCGAAGACCGAGTTCACCATGGCGGGTCGGCGAAAGATTGAGACACCTGCGGTTTTCATGGATCGACTGAACCGCGAACTGGCAAAATTTGAACCGGACGAGCGTGACATCACCGTCTTTGTGCATGGGTTCAATTCCACCCAATCCGAAACCGCCTTTCGCGCGGCGCAGCTGACCCATGATACCAAGGTTCCCGGTGCCACCGTGGTCTATTCCTGGCCCAGCCTCGGCAGTCCGCTTGGCTATGCTTATGATGCCGACAGCGTGATGTTTGCCCGCGACGGGCTGGAACGGCTGCTGAAACAACTCAGCAAAAGCAACGCGCGGCGGATCGTTCTGGTGGCGCATTCCATGGGGTCGATGCTGGCGATGGAGACATTGCGCCAGATTGAAATCCGCACACCCGGCTGGTCTGACAGGAGCCTTGACGGCGTGGTGCTGATGTCGCCGGATCTGGATCTGGACGTCTTTCGCAGCCAGATGAGCCGCCTCAACCCGGTTCCGCAGCCATTTCTGGTTTTCATTTCCCGCAAGGACAAGATTTTGACCCTGTCGCAACGGCTGCGGGGCACGTCCAGCCGCGCGCGGCTGGGTAATCTGGGATCGACCGATGGTCTGGAGGATTTGCCGATCAGCATCATCGACACCACCGATTACGCCGATTCCGCCAGCTCTGGCCATTTGGTTGCTGGCACTTCGCCCGCGCTCCTCGCGATCCTCAGTTCGGCGCGGCAATCATCGCAAGCGTTTTCACGCAAAGGGTTGATTTTTGATGGGGTGCTGCCGCCACCGATGGTGGAGAAAAAGCAGATTCAGGATCTGTCGCTCATCGATATCACCGACAGCCAGCGATAACCGCGCGACGATCAGCGTCCGCGCCGCAGATAGACGTAATAGGCACCCTCACCGCCATGGCTGATATGGGCCGGCGTCACCTGCAACACCGCCTGCGACAACGGCGGCAAGGCCAGCCATTGCGGCACCCGGTGACGCAGCACGCCGCGCGGGGTGGGGATTGGTCCCGGCTCGTCCCGATCCTTGCCCTTGCCAGTCACGACCAGCACCAGCCGCTTCCCCGAGGCCTGCGCCGACAGAATGAACCGGGTCAGGGCAGGGTGCGCTGTATCCACCCGCATGCCATGCAGGTCCAGCTTGCCCTCGGGACGCAGCTTGCCGCGTTTCATCCGTCGAAACGCCTTTTCATCCATCTGCACCGGCGCCGAAGACAGCGATTGCGCCACAGGTTTCTTCAGATCGTGTTTGCCAGGCTTTGACGGCGCGCGACTGCCCAGGCGGAAGGCTTCGATCTGGGGTTCGGAGTGCGGATGCGGTGTCTTTTTCGGCTTTGGCTTGGGCAACGGCAAATCAGGCGGCGTCGTATGACTGCCCGGATGCAGACGCTCCGCGTGTTTGACGACCTTGTGCCAAAGGTCGATTTCATCCGATGTCAGTTTGCGCCGGGTCATCAGAAATCTTCCGGCAACATCGCATAGGCGCGTTGAATAGGCAGGAAAACGATCATCCGCCCCGGATCCCGCAGACGGCCGGCCGCCTCGCCGGCGCCATCCCCGGTGCCAAAGAATATATCCGCCCGCTGTGCACCCTTGATCGCCGATCCGGTATCCTGCGCGATCATCAGGCGGCGCATCGGCTCCGCGCCGTCCTTTTCCACCCAGACCGGCGCCCCCAGCGGCGTGTACTTCGGATCCACCGCGATACTGCGCATCGCCGTAACCGAACGGTTCATCGCCCCCAATGGCCCCTTCGACGGGTGCACTTTTTTCACCTCGCGGAAGAACACATAAGACGGGTTGTGCATCAGCAGCTCATGACCCGCCATGGGATTGCGCCGCACCCAGGCCTTGATCACCTGGGCGCTGACCTGATGCGCCTTGTAGATGCCGCGCCGGACCATTTCAGCGCCAACCGATTTATATGGGTGCCCATTGGCCCCCCCATAGCCGACGCGAACCGAAGCACCATCGGGCATCTTGATCCGGCCGGACCCCTGAATTTGCAGAAAGAACAGCTCAACCGGGTCATCGACCCAGGCGATTTCCAGCCCGCGCCCGTCCATGACACCACTCGTCAGGATATCGCGGCGCGGCAGCCACAGGTTGGTCTGGCGCGCTTCGTTTGGCATTTTGTAGACAGGATAACGGAACCGGTCCGTCCGGTAACGCGACCCCTGCAATTCCGGTTCGAAATAGCCGGTGAACAGGGGATCTGCGCCGTCCTCGATCAGGACAGGGCGAAAGAACAGCTCGAAGAATTGCTTGGCCCCGGCAGGCGTCTGCGATTGCGCCAGCGCGCAAAGGCTTTGCCAATCGGGGTCGTCAAGGTCGGGACAGGTCCCCAAAAACACCTCAAGCGCCTCTGCGTGGTTGTCCCTGTCCCAGCCGTCCAGCTGTGAGAAATTCAATATGGAATAGGCAGTCTCGCCGGATGCGCCCGAAGCGGTCATGGCAGCACCAATAATGGCTGCTGCCCGGAATGCCGCCCGTAGCGCCCCAATCATGCGTCCGTGGCCACCAGTTGCCAGTTCGGATCGTCGGTGCCCATCGAACGGGCAAAGACCCAGGTATCCTTCTGGCGTTTTACGGCCTTGGGATCGCCTTCGACGATCTCACCTTCGCTGTTGCGCACGACCGAGGTCAATTCAGCCACGAACCGCATGGTGATTTCGGCAGTGCGGGTGCTCTCATCGAACCGCGCATCCGCAAGGGTCGTTTCACGCACCCCGATGAATTCGGCCTCGATGGTCAGCCCCTGATCTTCGCGGTGCGCCACGGCATCAACAAAGCTTTCGTAGACGTCGGCAGCCAGCAGCGGCTCCAGATCGTCGAGTTCGCCGTTTTCAAAGCCCATCAGGATCATCTCATAGGCGCCGCGTGCACCGTGTACGAAGTCCTGCACCTGGAACGACGGCTCTGCCCGCTTCATCGCGGCCAGCGCGTCGGCCTGGGGCGAACCTTCAGCGACGTAATCAGTGATATCCAGATCCGGGCCGCCTTCGATCACTTCGAAGTCGGGGCGGCGTTTCTCTGCCGGGGCCTGCTGCGGCTGGGTGGGCTTTTCGAACCCTTCACGGGTGCCCAGAACGTTTTTCAGGCGCAGGATCAGAAAGACGGCGATGCCGGCCAAAACCAAAATCTGAATCAAGGGCGACTCCATGTGAACCTCGTGCTAGGCATTGGTGCCTTGTTTGAAACCAAAGCGGACTGCTCTTATGTAGGTGACGGGTGGGGCCAAGTCCACCGTTCAGCGCAAGATCCAAGGACCCCAAAATGTATCTTTTTCTGGCCTTTCTGATGGTGCCACTGGTTGAAATCGCCCTGTTTGTACAGGTTGGCGGGATGATCGGACTGTGGCCAACGCTGGCCATCGTGGTGCTGACCGCCATTCTGGGAACCTCGCTTGTGCGCTCGCAGGGGCGGCTGGCCATGGGGCAGTTGCGGTCCTCGTTCCAGACCCTGTCGGACCCGGCTGAACCGCTGGCGCATGGGGCGATGATCCTATTCGCCGGCGCCTTGCTCCTGACGCCCGGGTTTTTCACCGATGCGGTCGGTTTTGCACTGCTGATGCCGCCGGTGCGGCTTGCGATGTTCCGCTACATCAGCAAACGGGTGACCGTCGCACGGTTTGAAATGGGCGCCGGAATGGGATCTGGACAGGCCCGGCCCGGTGGGCCCCACGGCCCCCATGGCCATGCGCAGCAGCCCGGGCAACGGCGTCCCGGGCAGCCCGGCGATGTGATCGACGGCGAATACGAAGATGTGACGCCCAGACGCCCCGGGGATGGCTCCTCCGGCTGGGTAAAAGGCCCGGAAGACGGCCCAAAATAGGGCACAGTCAAAGCCTGTTGCGCCACGCTGTTTGCCACTGTTGGACAGACCGTTGAGATACCCGCGCCAAGCTGCTAAGCAATCGGCAAAGATATATTTTCAGGAGTATCTCCATGGCCGAAAACGACACCCCAGAGGGCGCAGCAGCAGCCCCGCAGCAGCCCCAGGTCCAGATGAACATTCTGGGTCAGTTCATTCGCGACATGTCGTTCGAAAACGTGATGGCGCAAAAGGGCGCTGCCGGTGAAGTTCAGCCCGACGTGAACGTTCAGGTCAATCTGGACGCCAAGAAACGCGCAGCAGATCATCAGTACGAAGTGATGACCAAACTGACCGTCGAGTCCAAGAACAAGGACGGCGGCGAGGTTCTGTTCGTTCTGGAGCTGGAATATGTCGGCGTCTTCAACATTCAGGGTGTTCCGGACGACCAACTGCACCCCTTCCTGCTGATCGAATGCCCGCGCATGACCTTCCCGTTCCTGCGCCGCATCGTGTCCGACGTGACCCGCGACGGTGGCTTCCCGCCGCTGAACCTCGACAACATCGACTTCGTTGCGATCTACCGCAACGAGCTGGCACGCCGTCAGGCCGAAACCCAGCCGACGCAATAAGCCACGCTATTGCTTTGAAAATTCAAACGCTGTCGGTCAGGCCGACAGCGTTTTTTATTTATCGGGACAATATTTCAGGACTGTGCCGAAACCCAAAGCGCGTCTTCGCCCAGTTTTTCCACAAAGGCATCATGCGCGGCTTTTTCCTCGGCCGTCAGGCGCGAGGGCAGGGGAGTGGGCCGTGGTTCCGGGCGCCAATTGCTGTCTACCGCTGCGGTATCCGATCCGCTGCCGCTGCTGGACAGAGCGAAATCAGGCTGGCGGCCGCCGATCAGCTCCAGATAAACCTCGGCCAGGATTTCGGAGTCGAGCAAAGCGCCGTGCAGGGTCCGGTTGGAGTTGTCGATGCTGAACCGGCGGCACAGGGCATCCAGCGTTGCCGGCGAGCCGGGAAACCGTTTGCGCGCCATGGCCAGCGTGTCGATCGCCTGTTCCATCGGCAGTTGCGGCAGGTTCAACCAGCCCAGTTCCGCGTTCAGGAACTTCATGTCAAAGCTGGCGTTGTGGATCACCAGCCGGGCATCACCGACAAAATCCAGAAACCCCTGACCGATTTTGGCAAAAACAGGCTTGTCCCGCAGGGTAACGGCACCGGGCGCCGGTGTTTGCGGCGGGCTCAGCAGGTCCGGGCCGATGCCGTGCACGCCAAAGGCTTCCTCTGGCATGTCACGTTCGGGGTTGATGTATTCGTGATAGGTCTTGCCGGTGGGCATATGATTATAGAGTTCCACCGCACCGATTTCGACGATCCGATCCCCGGAAAACGGGTCGAACCCCGTGGTCTCGGTATCCAGAACGATCTCACGCATCTGCCATCTTTCCCCTGATCTCGGCCAGGATCTGTTCCACCTGCGCGCGGGCGTGTTCCAGCGTGTCAGTCTCGATCACGTAATCGGCGCGGGCGCGTTTCTCTTCGATTGGCATCTGTGTCTGCAGGATCTGCTCGAATTGCTCAACCGTCATTGTGCCACGGTCCAGAACCCGTTGTTTCTGGGTTTCCGCATCCACGGTGACGCAGGCCACGGCATCCATCGCTGCCTCACCGCCAGTTTCAAACAACAGCGGGATGTCGAAGACGAGGATATCGCTCTCTGCAGTGCGACGAAATTCGGCGCGGTCTTCCCCAACCAGCGGATGCACGATCTTTTCGATCCGGGGCAGGGCAGAGGGGTCGCGGGCAATGATGTCCTTCAGCGCGGCACGATCCACCGCACCGTCGACAATCGCCTCCGGAAACTGCGCCTGCATTGGGGCGACAGCGGCGCCGCCTGGCATATAAAGACGATGCACCGCCGCATCCGCATCCCAGACCGTGCAGCCCAGTTCGGCAAAGATCTTTGCCGTGGTGCTTTTGCCCATTCCGATGGAGCCGGTGAGACCCAGTTTAAACGTCATGCCAGTGCTGCCGCCCGTGTTTCCTCATCCACTTCGGGCCGTTTGCCAAACCAGCGTTCAAAGCCCGGAACAGCCTGGTGCAGCAGCATTCCGAGACCGTCGACAACGGTGCAACCTGCGTCCTCTGCGGCTTGCAGCATATCTGTTTTCAGCGGGGTATAGACCAGATCGGTCACAACGCAGCCCGGGCGCAAACCGTCCATCGGCACCCGCAGCCGCGGCTTCCCTTCCATTCCTAGGGAGGTGGTATTCACCACCAGCGCGGCTTCTTCGACGATATTGCCGGCCAGAACCCAATCCACGACCTTGATACGTTTGCCGAATTCTTTGTGCAGCTTGTCCGCCCGTTCGCGGGTTCGGTTGGTCAGCATGATCTCGGTCACGCCAGCCTCGATCAGCGAGGCAACCACCGCGCGGCAGGCGCCGCCGGCGCCCAGAACCACCGCAGGGCCCGCGTCCGGTTTCCAATCCGGTGCACCCTGATGCAGATTGGTGATAAACCCATACCCATCTGTATTATCAGCCAGAACCGATCCATCTTCGCGGAAGATCAACGTGTTCGCCGCCCCCATCAGCGTGGCACGGTCCGTAACCTTGTCGGCGATTGTCATCACCGTTTCCTTGTGTGGTAAGGTCACATTAGCCCCGACAAAGCCGGCCTTTGGCAGCGCGCGGATCACAGTTTCAAGATCCTGCGGTTCCACGTGCATCGGCACATAATGTCCGGCGATTCCGTATTTGCGGAGCCAATGGTTCTGGATCTGCGGCGAACGTGAATGGGCCACCGGGCATCCAATGACCCCGGCCAGAGGTATCTTCACGGCATTCATTGATCGATAATCCCCTGCAGTCCAAGGTAGTTTATAAGTTCAGTCAGCGGCAGGCCCAAGACATTAAAATAGCTACCATCGATACTGGCGAACAGCCGCACGCCTTCCTCTTCCAGTTTGTAGGCGCCAACGGCGTGGCGGATGCTGTCCCAGTTGCGGTCCACATAATCACGCAGATACTCATCCGAGGCTTTGCGCATCAGCAACCGGACCTGACCGACGTGGCGCCACAATGGTTCTCCATCGCGGTAGATCACCGCCGCGGACAATAGCATATGCCGCTGTCCGCGCATCTCACAAAGCTGCGACAGTGCCTCTTCGGCAGAACGCGGTTTGGACAGAAGTTTTCCCTTGAAATCAAGTACCTGATCGCAGCCGATCACCATCTGACCAGGATGTTTACTGCTGATCTTGCGGGCTTTTGCCTCGGCCAGGGCATCGGCGATATCCCGGGGCGGCGCGCCCTCTGCCAGCAAGGCTGCCTTGATGCTATCTTCATCAAGACGCGGCACATCTGTTTCAAAGGGAATGCCTGCCTGCCGCAGCAGCTGGGCCCTGATACTAGACCCGGAGGCGAGCACGATGTGGGCAGTCATGTGGAAAACCCCGTGGGAAAGCGGTTCGGAAGTTAAGGACGTTTTGTATGGTTTTCCCCGGTTTTGGCAAGCCCACAGGCAAAGCCCGGATTCCATCCCAGTTTCACCCGCATCCATCCCGCGTGGATTGGGATAACTTCAAACCCGGGGATATCCCAGAACTTCACAATCGATCCCTTAGTTATCCCCACGATGCTCAAGATTAAGGATCACTTAACGATCCATAAAACAAAGGCCGTTAAGGATTCTTATACCCTTTCAAGCCGCCAGCTGGTGGAATCTTGTCCACGCTGGGGATAAGGGGAGGAAGCACTCAGTAATCCACGGAAAACAGGGGGCCCTACAAAAACATCATCCTTTAAATCTTTCTTATTTATTTTAGGGTGACCCAAACGAACGGCGGAGAAGACACGCATGGACCTGACAGACTGGATGTACACCCTGTACCCCTATGCAAAGTCGCTCCATATCATGGCCGTGCTCAGCTGGATGGCGGGTCTCTTCTATCTCCCACGTCTGTTCGTGTATCACGTGGAGCAGGCTGTGAAGGTGCCAGAGACGGGTCCGGTGTTCCTGACCATGGAACAGAAGCTCATGAAGGTGATCATGCGCCCTGCGATGCACACCGCCTGGCTCGCCGGCCTTTTCATCGTCTTTACGCCGGGCATGATCGACTGGTCCTATATATGGCCTTGGACCAAAGGCGCCTGTGTGATCGGTATGACGCTGTTTCACACCTGGCTTGTCTGGCGCATCAAGGATTTCGAAGCCGGGCGGAACCGCCTGACGGGAAGACAGTTCAGGATGGCAAATGAAGTGCCGACGCTCCTGATGGTGGTCATCGTCATATCGGTCATTTTCAAGTTCTGAGGCCGATCTTACGCCCCTGACAGGGTCGGGCGTGCCACAGTTGTCAGCATTGCCTCAGGCGGTCTCTGAGGCGGTATTTGACTCATCGTGGACATGCCCCTATGTATGGCCCTCAACGGGCCCGTCCGGGCATTCGTGTCTTCCGATTTGATAATGACACCTCTCCCCGATGCCGGGGACGCAAAGGCTGTATGTAGATGACCGTCCAATCCCTGAATCTTTCCGATCTGAAAGCCAAAAGCCCCAAGGACCTTTTGTCCATGGCTGAAGATCTGGAGATCGAAAACGCCTCGACCATGCGCAAGGGCGAGATGATGTTCCAGATCCTGCGTGAACGCGCAGATGAAGGATGGGACATTGCCGGCGACGGCGTTCTGGAAGTTCTGCAAGACGGATTCGGTTTCTTGCGCTCGCCCGAAGCGAACTACCTGCCCGGTCCCGATGATATCTACGTCTCGCCCGACATGATTCGTCAGTATTCTCTGCGCACTGGCGATACCGTCGAAGGGCAGATCAAGGCGCCACTGGAAAATGAACGCTATTTCGCGCTGACCAATGTCACCAAGATCAATTTTGAAGATCCTGAAAAGGCCCGTCACAAGATCGCGTTCGACAACCTGACGCCGCTGTACCCGGATGAGCGGCTGAAAATGGAGGTCGAAGATCCCACGATCAAGGATAAATCCGCGCGTGTGATCGACCTGGTCGCGCCCATCGGTAAAGGTCAGCGCTCCCTGATCGTGGCGCCGCCGCGGACTGGTAAGACCGTGATTTTGCAGAACATTGCGAACTCGATCGAGAAGAACCATCCGGAATGCTACCTGATCGTCCTGCTGATCGACGAACGCCCGGAAGAGGTCACCGACATGCAGCGTTCGGTCAAGGGCGAGGTCGTTTCCTCCACCTTTGACGAGCCGGCAACGCGCCACGTTGCAGTATCGGAAATGGTCATCGAAAAGGCCAAGCGTCTGGTTGAGCACAAACGAGATGTTGTGATTCTTTTGGACTCGATCACAAGACTTGGTAGGGCCTTTAACACCGTGGTTCCGTCCTCGGGTAAGGTTTTGACCGGCGGTGTCGACGCCAACGCCCTGCAGCGGCCGAAACGCTTCTTCGGTGCTGCCCGGAACATCGAAGAAGGCGGATCGCTGACCATTATCGCAACCGCGCTGATCGATACCGGCAGCCGCATGGACGAGGTCATCTTCGAAGAATTCAAAGGTACCGGTAACTCCGAACTGGTCCTGGATCGTAAAATTGCCGACAAACGCGTCTTCCCGGCGATCGATATTCTCAAGTCGGGCACCCGGAAGGAAGACCTGCTTGTCGACAAGGGGGATCTGGCTAAGACCTTTGTTTTGCGGCGAATTCTCAACCCGATGGGTACCACGGACGCCATTGAATTCCTGCTCTCGAAGCTGAAACAGACGAAATCCAATTCTGAATTCTTCGACTCGATGAACACCTAGAACCCGGCAGCTCAGGAAAGGACGGCCACACATGGATACGATCTTTGCGTTGGCCTCTGCTCAGGGGAAGGCCGGGGTATCGGTTGTTCGTGTCTCCGGCCCCCAAGCCCTGGAGGCGATGAATGCGCTGTCCAAAACCCCTGTGCCGGTTCCCGGGCGGGGTCTGCGGGTTCTGACTGATGCGGCAGGCAGCCCTCTGGATGAGGCGCTGGTGCTGTCTTTCGCCGCACCGCATAGCTTTACCGGGGAAGATGTCGTCGAGTTTCAGGTCCATGGCAGTACGGCTGTGGTGTCCGCTCTTCTGGAAAGGCTGGGGCAGCTCGACGGACTGCGTCATGCAGAGCCCGGTGAGTTCACTCGAAGAGCGCTGGAGAACGGGCAGTTGGACTTGGCACAGGTCGAAGGCCTTGCCGATCTGATCGACGCCGAAACCGAAGCGCAGCGTAAACAGGCCCAGGTGGTTCTCTCGGGCGCGATCGGGAAATTGGCAGAACGTTGGCGAGACGATCTGATCCGGGCAGCCTCTTTGATCGAAGTCACCATTGATTTCGCGGATGAAGAGGTTCCGGTGGACGTTACGCCCGAGGTATCGAGCCTCCTTGCAGGCGTTCAAAAGGATTTGGAAACCGAGGTCGCCGGCGTCAAAATCGCCGAGCGCATCCGCTCTGGGTTTGAGGTGGCCATCGTTGGTGCGCCAAACGTCGGGAAATCGACGCTTCTGAATGCGCTTGCGGGACGTGAGGCAGCCATTACGTCGGAATACGCTGGCACCACGCGGGATATTATCGAAGTGAAGATGGATCTCGCTGGCCTTCCGGTCACGCTTCTGGACACAGCCGGCCTGCGCGATACCGAGGATCACGTCGAAAGCATTGGTATTGCCTTGGCGCGGAAGAGGGCCGAGAATGCTGATATCCGTGTGTTTCTGGCAGAAGCTAGCGAAACGCCTGACGTGGAAATGCAGGACGGAGATATTCGCCTGCTGCCAAAAGCGGATGCTCGGGATGATGCGGAAGATGCAATTTCCGGGAAAACGGGGCAGGGGATCGATAGGCTAGTTGAGCACATTGCGACGGTTTTGAAGTCGCGCTCGGCTCATCCAGGGATCTCCACCCGAAATCGCCACAGGGAGGCTTTGTCTTCCGCGTTGAAGAGCTTACATCAGGCGCAATCGGTTCTCGAACTGGGACCGGAGCACTATGATCTTGCGGCTGAGGATATGCGATCAGCAATCCGATCGCTTGAACTGTTGGTTGGACGTGTCGGAGTTGAAAATCTCCTGGATGAGATTTTTTCTAGTTTCTGCCTTGGAAAATGAGGAGTGTTTCACGTGAAACATTCAGCCTATGACGTTGTTGTAATCGGCGGTGGTCACGCCGGCACCGAAGCTGCTCATGCGGCGGCTCGGATGGGTGTAAACACCGCGCTGATCACGTTAAAACGCGAAGGCATCGGTGTTATGTCCTGTAACCCGGCTATTGGCGGTTTGGGCAAAGGCCACCTCGTACGGGAAATTGACGCTCTTGACGGCGTCATGGGTCGTGTTGCCGATCTCGCTGGCATTCAGTTCCGACTCCTGAATCGGCGGAAGGGACCAGCCGTCCAGGGCCCTCGCGCCCAGTCCGACCGAGCAATCTATCGTCGGGAGATGCTCAAGCTTACCGAACAGCAGGACTGTCTCGACATTATCGAAGGTGAAGCGACCGATTTCATCATGTCCGGCCAATCGGTAACCGGCGTCGTCTTGGCAGATGGATCTCAAATCCCGGCGAAGGCTGTCATTCTTACCTCCGGGACGTTTCTGCGTGGTGTTATTCATATCGGAGATGTGTCGCGACCTGGCGGCCGTATGGGCGACAAGCCGTCGGTCAGCCTGGCAGAGCGTCTCGATAGCTTTGAATTACCGTTGGGACGCCTCAAGACCGGTACGCCGCCTCGGTTGGACGGCACAACGATTCGTTGGGATGAATTGGAATCGCAGCCCGGGGATGATGATCCAACGTTCTTTTCCTTTGCAACCACGCAGGTGACCGCAAAACAGGTGTCCTGCGGTATCACGCACACCAACGAAAAGACGCATGAGATCATTCGGGAAAACCTTGAACGATCTGCTATGTACGGCGGTCATATCGAAGGGGTCGGACCGCGGTATTGCCCGTCGATTGAAGACAAGGTCGTCAGGTTCGCTGATAAAACATCGCACCAAATCTTTTTGGAACCAGAGGGCGTCGACGATAACACCGTTTATCCAAACGGGATTTCGACAAGCCTGCCGGTGGATGTTCAAGAGGACTACGTGCATTCGATCTTTGGCCTGGAAGACGCCAAGATCATTCAACCCGGATATGCCATTGAGTACGATTACATTGATCCGCGGGCGCTAACACTGGGTTTAGAACTCAAGGAAGTTCCCGGCTTGTTCTTAGCTGGACAAATTAACGGTACAACCGGATATGAAGAGGCCGCTGCACAGGGCCTGGTCGCAGGCCTCAATGCTGCGCGGCGGAGTAGGGAGGAGGACCCGATTATCTTTGGTCGCTCCGGCAGCTACATTGGGGTTATGGTTGATGACCTGACCACGAATGGCGTGACGGAACCCTACCGGATGTTTACTTCCCGTGCGGAATTCCGTTTGTCCCTTCGGGCCGACAATGCGGATCAGCGCCTCACGCCTCTGGCGATTGAAGTCGGCTGCGCGGGGCAGGCCCGCAAAGAAATGTTCCAAAAGAAGATGGAGCGCCTGGATGCTGCGCGTGATGTTCTGACTGAGTCGGTTTTCACTCCAAAACAGGTTTCCGAGGCTGGTATCCGCGTAAATCAGGATGGCAATAAACGGACCGGCTTGGACGTCCTGGCGTTTCCTGATGTGTCGTTCGAAGATCTTTTTCCTTTGCTACCTGAACTCGCGAACAGCGATACTACAACACGACGTCAGTTGGAGCGTGACGCGCTTTATGCAAATTACATCGACCGGCAGGAGCGAGAGATCGCAGCGCTAAAGCGGGATGAGAGCTATCTGATCCCGAGGGATTTTGAATACGTCGGGATCGAAGGTCTTTCCAACGAGTTGCAACAAAAACTGGAGCGAGCCCGGCCTGAAAACCTGGCGCAGGCAGCACGTCTGGATGGGATGACGCCGGCTGCACTGGCCCTGCTTTTGGCAAGGTTGCGGAAGAGTTCCACCCAACGGAGCCGTACTGAATGACAACCGAAGCTTTGTTGGAACGGCTGAATGTTTCACGTGAAACACTCGACCGGCTGAAAATATTCGAACAAGTTTTGCTAAAATGGAATCCGAAGATCAACCTAGTTTCTCGGAACAGCCTGGATGACCTTTGGACCCGTCATATCATCGATTCGGTTCAGGTTTTCCGATGTGTTTCTCCGCCAAATCACTGGGTTGATATGGGAAGTGGCGGTGGCCTTCCAGGTGTTATCGTCGCCATTATGGCGGCAGAGGAATCTCCGAATACCAAGGTTACCCTGATCGAATCGGATCAACGAAAGTCGGCCTTCCTGCGTACGGCGGCACGGGAGTGCGGGGCGAAACTTACCGTAATTTCAAAGCGAATAGAGCAGGCGGACCCGCAAAATGCGGATGTTCTGTCTGCGCGGGCACTTGCGGATCTGTCGCTCCTACTGGAATTTTCTGAACGTCACCTCAGCCCGACAGGCACCGCCTTGTTCCCAAAAGGTGCAAACTGGAAAAAAGAAGTGGATAACGCGCGGCAACGATGGCGATTCGATTTCGAACCGATTACAAGTTTAACTGAACCCGACGCGGTCGTACTGAAAATAGAGGGAGTTGCTCGTGTCTGACTTATCCCGCCCGGATGGGCCACGTATCATCGCGGTTGCTAATCAAAAGGGTGGAGTAGGTAAGACAACGACGGCAATAAACCTCGCCGCGGCCCTGGTCGAAGGCGGATTGCGTGTCCTGGTCGTTGATTTGGACCCGCAGGGGAATGCATCCACCGGCCTGGGAATTGAGGCCGATGATCGGGACTACACCACCTACGATCTTTTAGTTGATGATGCGCCGCTGTCCGAGGTTATTCGGGCAACTGAGATCGAGGATCTCTGCGTTATTCCGGCGACGGTGGATCTGAGTTCCGCCGATATCGAACTGGTTTCCAACGAAAAACGCAGCTTCCTATTGCATGACGCCCTGCGACAGACGGCGATGGACGAATACGAATGGGATTACATCCTGATCGATTGCCCGCCGTCGCTGAACCTGCTGACGGTGAATGCCATGGTCGCCGCGCATTCGGTTCTTATCCCGCTGCAAAGTGAGTTCTTCGCGCTTGAGGGGGTATCGCAGCTAATGCTGACGATTCGTGAGGTACGGCAGGCGGCAAACTCGGATCTGAGGATCGAGGGTGTGGTGCTAACGATGTACGACCGTCGCAATAATCTGTCGCAACAGGTTGAACAGGATGCGCGCGACAACCTGGGTGAGCTGGTCTTCCGGACTGTGATTCCCCGGAACGTACGGGTGAGCGAGGCGCCGTCCTATGCGTTGCCGGTCCTGAACTACGATACGAACTCGCTGGGGGCGCGGGCGTACCGGGCACTGGCAGAAGAAATAGTCGCCAATCATCAAAGACTGGCAGCATAAAGGGGAGGGCACCATGACGGAAAAAAAGAACAAACCTCGCGGATTGGGACGTGGATTGTCGGCGCTGATGGCCGATGTGAACCCGGAACCCGTCAGCACCCAAGCCGAAGCACCCCGCAATGCCGAAGTATTGGTGCCAATCGAGAAGGTTACCGCCAACCCTGATCAGCCCCGTCGGCAGTTTCTTCAAGAAGATCTGGATGACCTGACGGCCTCTATCAAGGAAAAGGGCGTCTTGCAGCCGCTGATCGTGCGTCCGCGCGATGGCGGCATGTACGAGATCGTGGCTGGTGAACGGCGCTGGCGGGCCGCGCAGGCGGCGCAGTTGCATGAGGTTCCGGTTTTAATCCGGGACTATGACGACGTTGAAATGCTCGAAGTCGCCATCATCGAAAACATTCAGCGGTCAGACCTGAATGCGATGGAAGAGGCGCAAAGCTATAAGCAGTTGATGGAAAAGTTCGGCCACACCCAGGAAAAAATGGCTGAGGCGTTGGGCAAGAGCCGTAGCCATATTGCCAACCTTGTGCGGCTTCTTCACCTGCCTTCCGACGTGCAACAGCTTGTTCAGGAACGGAAATTGTCCGCGGGCCACGCGCGGGCGCTGATTACGTCAGACCATGCATCGGAACTGGCCAAGAAGATCGTCAAAGGCGGACTCTCCGTACGTGCGACCGAGAATCTGGTCAAAAAGGATGCAGCGGGTACCACTACCAACTCTTCTCCGAAAAAACCGCGCAAAGAGGTGGAAAAGGACGCGGATACCCGCGCGCTTGAAGGCGATCTGTCAGCGATGTTGCGGATGAAGGTATCGATTGATCATATCGCGGGCGGGGAAAGCGGCTCGGTGACGATCAGTTATGAGACGCTCGACCAGCTTGATGAGCTTTGCAATCTGCTCAGCCGTTAGGGCGCGACCAGATAAAGGTCAACACGCCTGACAGAACCACCGCCTGAATAATCAGGATGCGGGAGGGGGCGCCCAGCATCAGAGACAACAGAAAGACGGCGGCAATCGATCCGGTTGCCGCCTTTTTTGCGGTTGGTCGGATGGCACCGTTTTCGCGCCAATCCAGGATCATTGGCCCGAAGATGTTGTGAGAGATGATCCAGTCGTGCAGCCGCTCCGAAGAGTTTGCGAAAAAGAATGTTGCCAGAAGCAAGAAGGGCACGGTGGGGAGCAGGGGAAGGATAACCCCGACGATTGCCAATGCTACGCAACAAATCCCTAGTCCGGCGTAGATATAGCGCATTGGGTCAGTCCACCAAGAGATCGCGAAGGATCGCGTTGAGCACCGCACGTCCCTTGTCCGTCGCATGCAGTCTTTGTTCTGAGATAGAGATCATTCCCATCTTGGCAAGGTCCTGCAGCTTGTCAGCGTTTAGCGGCGTGCCAGAGAGTTGTGCGTAGCGCTCCATATCCAGCCCTTCCCGCAGGCGCATCCCCATCATCAGGCATTCGACAGCGGCATCCTCGCGCTCCAGGGCTTCCCGCAGGTTTTCGCCAGAGCCGTTAGAAACGGCTTGCAGCCAGGCACCGGGGGCGCGGTGGGTTTCGGTGGCATAGCGGGCGCCATCCAGAGTGATACGACCATGGGCGCCGGGGCCGATGCCCACATAGTCGCCGTAGCGCCAGTAAATCAGGTTGTGGCGGCTCTCCGCGCCGGGAACCGCGTGATTGGAAACCTCATAGGCGGGCATGCCATGGGCGGCGCAGATGTCCTGTGTCAGCTGGTACATGTCTGCGGCGCTGTCATCGCTGGGCAGGTCCCGCAGCTTACCCCGGGCATAACGGTCGCCAAAGGCGGTGCCTTCTTCGATCGTCAGCTGATAGAGCGACAGGTGGTCGATGGACATCGACAGTGCTTCGGTCAGCTCTGCCTGCCAGTCCTGCGGCGTCTGACCTTGCCGGGCATAGATCAGGTCGAAACTGACGCGGTCAAAACAATTGCGCGCAATGTCAAAGGCGGCCTTGGCTTCGCCCACGGAATGGATACGGCCAAGGCGGCGCAGGTCGGCGTCGTTGAGCGCCTGAATGCCCATCGAGACCCGGTTCACTCCTGCGTCGCGATAGCCTGCAAACCTGCCAGCTTCGACCGATCCGGGATTCGCCTCGAGCGAAATTTCGATGTCATTGGCAAAGGGCCAGATATCCCGCGCGGCCTCGATCACGGCGGCAACGGTGTCGGGATGCATCAGTGAAGGGGTACCGCCACCAAAGAAGATCGAATTCAACACCCGGCCCTGAAGCTGCTCGGACACACGTGCCAGCTCGGATTGATAGGCTTTGACCCAGACGCTTTGGTCTATATTTGCGGTGACGTGGCTGTTGAAATCGCAATAGGGGCATTTGGCCTGACAAAAGGGCCAGTGCACATAGAGGCCAAAGCCCCCATTGCGCCAGTCATCCACGGGATGGGTCATTCCCCGAAACACCCTTTGATAAACTTCGCCACGGCATTGGCGCGATGGCTGATCTTGTTCTTTTCCCAGCGGTCCATCTCGGCAAAGGTCACGTCGTGCCCATCGGGAATGAACATTGGATCATAGCCGAAACCAGCCTCGCCACGGATCGGCCAGATCAGATGACCGGGGGCGACGCCCTCGAACACCTCGTCGTGACCATCGGGCCAGGCCAGAACCAGCGTGCAGCGGAACTGCGCGGTACGCGGGTGGGGGGCATTCTTGGCTTCCAGCTCGTTGTGGGCGCGGGTCATGGCCATCATGAAGTCGCGGCCATTGCCGGTCTCTGCCCAGTCTGCGGTGTAGACGCCCGGTGCCCCATCAAGGCCGTCGATGGTGATCCCGGAATCATCGGACAGGGCAGGGAGCCCGGTTGCCTTGGCCGCGGCATGCGCCTTGATCTTGGCATTGCCGACAAAGGTGTCCTCGGTTTCCTCAGGTTCTGGCAGATCCATTTCGGCGGCGCCGACAACGGAGACGCCAAAGGGCTTGAGGAGATGCGCCATCTCCTCAAGCTTGCCTTTGTTATGCGTGGCGATCAACAGCCGATCGCCTTCAAACTTCCGGCTCATGCGCAGGCTGCCTTTTGCATTTCTGCCAGCTCGGCGGTGCCTTTTGCGGCCAGATCCATCAGGGAATTCATCTGCTCGCGCGAGAACATCGATCCTTCGGCGGACATCTGCACTTCGATCAGTTTACCGGATCCGGTCATGATGAAGTTGCCATCGACGCCGGCTTCGGAATCTTCGGGGTAGTCCAGATCCAGAACCGGCTGCCCGGCATAGATCCCGCAGGATACGGCTGCCACCGGATCGACCAGCGGGTCGATGCTGACATCGCCGGCCTTCATCAGTTTGTTGACTGCCAGACGCAGGGCCACCCAGCCGCCGGTGATTGAGGCGCAGCGGGTGCCGCCATCGGCCTGCAGCACGTCACAGTCGATACTGATCTGGCGTTCACCCAGGGCCACGCGGTCCACGCCGGCGCGCAGGGCACGGCCGATCAGGCGCTGGATTTCGACGGTACGGCCGCCTTGCTTGCCAGCCGAGGCTTCGCGGCGCATCCGGGTGTTGGTCGCGCGGGGCAGCATGCCGTATTCCGCAGTCACCCAGCCAAGGCCGGATCCCTTGATAAAGGGCGGCACGCGGTCTTCGATGGTGGCGGTGCACAGAACATGGGTGTCACCCGCCTTAATCAGGCATGATCCCTCGGCATGTTTGGTGAATCCGGTTTCGATGGAAATCGGGCGCATCTCGTTCAGTTGTCGTCCAGAGGGTCGCATGAGTAATCCTTTTTTTGCTGGCCTTCGGATAGCCCTGCCTGCGCGCGGTATGCAAGCATGATTGACCTTTGCGTGTGGGCCTCTTTAATGGCAATCCGGAGAAGGCTTCCTATCTATGTAGCGTGTAACCGCCGAAAATGCTCATGACAGACGCAAACAATATCCTGAAAGACATGAACGACCGGTCGCGGGATGTGTTCCGGGCGGTCGTGGAATCCTATCTGGAAAGCGGCGATCCCGTCGGCAGCCGTACCCTGACCCGGTCGCTGAGCGAAAAGGTCAGCGCGGCGACGGTACGCAACGTGATGCAGGATCTGGAGTTTCTGGGCCTGCTCGACAGCCCACATGTCAGCGCCGGACGGGTACCGACGCAGCTGGGTCTGCGGATGTTCGTCGATGGCCTGCTGGAGGTCGAGGACCTGAAGGCGCAGGACCGCGAAAAGATCGACGCCACCCTGGGTCGCAATTCCGGCGATGTGAGCGGTATGCTCGACCGTGTCGGGGCGGCGCTTTCCGGGGTGACGCAGGGTGCCTCGCTGGTCCTGACGCCAAAGCATGAAGCAGAGATCCGCCATATCGAATTCGTCTCGCTGGGTCATGACCGAGCGATGGTGGTGCTGGTGTTTTCCGATGGTCACGTGGAAAACCGGCTGTTCACCCCGCCGCCGGGGCAGACGCCCAGTTCGATGCGCGAGGCGGCCAATTTCCTGAATGCCCTCGTCGAAGGGCGCACGCTGAGTGACGTGCGCCTCGACATGCAGGAAGAGATCGCCACCCGGCGGCAGGAGATCGACAACCTGGCGCATCAGCTGATCGAAAGCGGTCTGGCCGCCTGGGAAGAAGACGGCAGCGACCAGGCGCGTCTGATCGTGCGGGGACGCGCGAATCTGCTGGCGGATAATGGCGTCACAGAAGAACTGGATCTGATCCGCAGCCTGTTCGACGATCTGGAGCGCAAGCAGGATATTGCCGAATTCCTGGAACTCACCGAAGAGGGCGAGGGCGTGCGCATTTTTATTGGCTCGGAGAACAAACTTTTCTCACTTTCGGGTTCCTCTTTGGTGGTGTCTCCTTATATGAACGCGGATCGAAAGGTGATTGGCGCGGTGGGGGTGATTGGCCCGACCCGCCTGAACTACGGACGGATTGTGCCCATCGTGGACTATACGGCGCAACTGGTCGGCAAATTGCTGTCAGACCGGAGTTAGAGGTGAAAAATGGCAGAGCCCAAGAACGACGATTTTCTCGACGATATCGCAAATGCCGAAGCAGAAGAGCTGGCGGCACAGACCGAAGAATTTGATGACGCGGCGCTGGAGCTGGATGCCCTGCGGGCGGAACGTGATGAGCTGAAGGACCGGTTCATGCGCGCTCTGGCGGATGCCGAGAATTCGCGCAAGCGGGGCGACAAGGCCCGCCGCGAAGCCGAGCAATACGGTGGCTCGAAGCTGGCCCGTGACATGCTGCCGGTGTTCGACAACATGAAGCGCGCGGTTGAATCGGTAACCGACGAACAGAAAGAGGCGGCCTCGGCCCTGATCGAAGGTGTTGAGCTGACCATGCGGGCGCTGCTGGGCGTGTTTGAAAAGCACGGCATCCGCGTTGTCTCGCCCGCAGTGGGTGACAAGTTCGACCCGCAGGTGCACGAAGCCATGTTCGAAGCCCCGGTGCCCGGCACCAAGGCTGGCGAGATTATTCAGGTTTCCGCTGAAGGTTTCATGCTGCACGACCGCCTGCTGCGGCCGGCGCAGGTCGGGGTCTCCTCGACACCGGCATAAGGCTGCCGGGGTTATTGGTGTAAATCGCTTCGGACCCTGCATTCAGAATTGAAAAAGGCGACCCGCCAGGGTCGCCTTTTTGCATTAATACGGCTTTGCATTTACGCAGTAGCGTCTTTCAGACGGTAGAGCGCCTCCAGTGCCTCGCGCGGGGTCAGATCGTCGGGGTGGATACTCTCCAGCAATTCCTCGACAGGTGACGGACCTGCGGCGGGTTTGGGTTGTGGCGGCGGGGCAGCAGCAAAGAGCGGCAGATCGTCGATCTGGATCTTTGCGCCAGCGCCTTCGCGGCTGCCTTGTTCCAGCATATCCAGCACATCGCGCGCCCGTGCCACAACCGAAGCTGGCAGGCCGGCAAGCTGCGCCACCTGCACCCCGTAGGAGCGGTCGGCGGCGCCTTTCTTGACCTCGTGCAGGAAGATCACCTCTCCCTCCCACTCCTTGACGGTGACGGTGGCGTTTTCGACGCCTTCCAGCTTACCGGCCAGTTGGGTCATCTCGTGATAGTGGGTCGCAAACAGGGCGCGGGCCTGGTTCACCTCGTGCAGGTGTTCCAGCGTGGCCCAGGCGATGGACAGCCCATCATAGGTCGCGGTGCCGCGCCCGATTTCATCAAGGATCACCAGAGCACGGTCATCGGCCTGGTTCAGGATCGCGGCGGTTTCCACCATTTCAACCATAAAGGTCGAGCGTCCGCGCGCCAGATCGTCCGAGGCCCCGACACGGCTGAACAGCTGGCTGATCAACCCTATATGCGCGGCTTCGGCGGGAACATAGCTGCCCATCTGCGCCAACAGCGCGATCAGCGCGTTCTGCCGCAGGAAGGTCGATTTACCGGCCATGTTGGGACCGGTCAGCAGCCAGATCGCGGCGCCATCCCCGGCCGAGAGATCGCAATCATTGGCGACGAAGGTATCGCCGCCCTGTTGTCGCAGCGCCTGTTCCACCACCGGATGGCGTCCGCCCTCCACGTGAAACGCGCGGGAGGCGTCCACCTTGGGACGGGTCCAGTTTTCACCGCGGGCCAGATCGGCCAATGCGGTCACCAGATCCAGCTCTGCCAACCCTTTGGCAGCGGTATTGAGTCGCGCAGCGGTGTCCAGAATGGCGGTAGAAAGCCTGTCATAGAGCCGCTTTTCGATCTCCAGTGCTCGGTTCCCTGCATTCAGGATCCTGGTTTCAATCTCGCTCAGCTCCACCGTGGTGAAACGCACCTGATTTGCGGTAGTTTGACGGTGTATGTAAGTTTCGGACAGCGGCGCAGACAGCATCTTTTCCGCGTGGGTCGCGGTGGTTTCGATGAAATAGCCCAGCACGTTGTTGTGCTTGATCTTCAGCGAGGTGATGCCGGTGTGCTCCGCATATTTTTGCTGCATCCCGGCAATGATCGAGCGTCCCTCATCGCGCAGGGTGCGGGCCTCATCCAGTTCCGGATCATAGCCGGTCGCGATGAACCCGCCGTCACGGGCCAGCAGCGGCGGATCGGCCACCAGCGCGGCATCCAGCAGCGACAGAAGATCGTCAAAGCCAAGAAGATCACGTACGGCGCCGCCGATCAAATCGGGTAGCTCCTGTCCTTCGCACATCTGGGCGATGGTTTCGGCCTGCACCAGCCCGTTGCGGATGGCGGCCAGATCGCGCGGACCACCGCGCTCCAGCGCCAGACGGGACAGAGCGCGGTCCAGATCCGGGGTCTTGCGCAGCGCGGCGCGGATATCCTGCGAAAGCTGTGTCGCCTCTACCGTGAAATCCAGTGCCGCCAATCGTGCGCTGATCACATCCAACGTGCGCGAGGGGCTTGCCATACGTTGTTCCAAAAGGCGGGCACCGCCTGGGGTGACGGTTCGGTCCACCACCGACAACAACGATCCGGCGCGCCCGCCCGACAGGGATCGGGTCAGTTCCAGGCTGGCGCGGGTGGAGGCATCAATCTGCACCACGCGATCCTGCGCCTCCTGTACCGGCGGCTGCAACAGCGGTAGTTTGCCCTTCTGCGTAATCTCCAGATAGTCGATCAGCGCACCCATGGCTGAGACCTCGGCGCGGGTGAAGGTGCCGAACCCATCCAGCGCACCAACGTTGAACAAGGTGCAGATGCGTTTTTCTGCCGCCGTGCTGTCGAAACTTGCTTTGCCCAGCGGGGTCAGCGGGATCTTGTATTCATCTGCCAGCGGGCGGGTCGCATCAAAAGGCGCGCCATCAGCGACGATCAATTCCGATGGCGCCAGCCGTGCCAGTTCCGGCGACAGGCGCACCCGGGCGATGGGCATCACGTGAAACGCGCCGGTGGAAATATCCGCCCAGGCCAAGGCCGCTTCGTCGCGCAACTCGGAATAGGAAACCAGGAAGTTGTGGCGCCGTGCTTCGAGCAGGGAATCCTCGGTCAGCGTGCCGGGAGTCACCAGCCGCACCACATCCCGTTTCACCACGGATTTGGAGCCGCGTTTCTTGGCTTCGGCCGGGCTTTCCAGCTGTTCGCCTACCGCGACGCGGAACCCCTTGCGGATCAGGGTCAGCAGATACCCTTCGGCGGCATGCACGGGAACGCCGCACATGGGTATATCCTCGCCGTCGTGTTTGCCCCGTTTGGTCAGGGCGATGTCCAGCGCCTCGGCGGCATTGACCGCGTCGTCAAAGAACATCTCGTAGAAATCGCCCATCCGATAAAAAAGCAACGCATCGGGATGCGCTGCTTTGATCTCAAGATATTGCGCCATCATGGGCGTAACGGTCATGCGAGCTCCCCCGGGGTTATTTGCCCGACATTTACAATGCGGACGGTCCAAGGAAAACCCGATTACCCGGATTTGCAATCCGTTGCTCAGGCCCTGGCGGGCCGGAGTTGATCAGAAGAGCACGCCGATCGATTGCGGGCTGTAGTTCGCAATCGACAAAGAGGTGGTGCCCAGCTGCTTTTGCACATCAAGCGCAACCAGTCGCGCCGCGGATTCCTCGATATTGGCATCCACCAGGGCGCCGATCCCCTTCTTTGTGGCATCAGCAAGGTTCTGCACGGTCTTGTTCTCTTCTGCCAGTCCATTGGCCGAGGCCCCAAGTGCAGCGGCACCTTCGATGGCAAAGCGCAGGAAACCGGTAATCTCGCTCAGCGCGGTTTGGGCGCTTGCCTGATCCGTGACCTGGGTGCGGTTGTTGATATCGAACAACGGGTCGCTTTCGAAATCGACACCATCAACTGTCAGCAACGACAGGTCTGCTCCGGTTGGAATACTAAGGCCGGTTGCGCCATTGCCGTCCACATTTGTGGCCAGCAGGTTGGCACCGTTGAACTGGGAGGAAGAAATGATCGAATTGATTTCCTCCGTCTTCTGGGCCAGCTGCGCTTCGATCTTGGAATAGTCAACAAGGCCGCTGCTTGCTGTAAGTGCCAGTTCCTTCATTTCGATGACAGCTTCGGAAATCCGTTCCGCACCAGCCGAGGCGACGGCGACGGTGGACTCACCCAGCGACAGCGCATCAGAGGTTGCCCGCAGCCCGGAGACATCGGCCTCCATGATCTGGGAAATCGCCCATAGCGCGGCATTGTCTTTGGCGGTATTCACCTCTTTTCCGGTTGCGACCTCGTTCTGGACGGTTTCCAGCTGCTGTGTCGTCCCTCCCAGCAGGTGTAGCGCTGTGGCGGCGCCGGTGTTGGAGTTGATACTTGTCATATCGTGCATCCCAAATTTACCCTGCCCGCCGGTATTGCGGCGGCGGGTGTGACTTTTCAGAAATGGTCGTATGCCGTTCTGACATGTGCTGTTCTGGCGCCGGTTTGCGGCCTTATAGCCACGCGTCACACAGAAGCTGTTAAGTATTATTAACGGAATATAGCGCGGATCGGTCGAGATTGTGGCGAAAAGCCGACGAAATCTATCAAGTTTTATTTGAAATATTATTGCTTTTTAGGGGTCGTTTTCTTTCCGGATCGGATTGAGAGGGACGCAGGGCTGGGATAAGACTGTGCCCGATTAGGAGAGGACACCTACAGCCCATGCCCAAAGCGAAGATCACAAACGAAGAGGCGCTTGCCTTCCATCTGGAGCCGACACCCGGCAAATGGGAAATCAATGCGACCGTCCCGATGACCACGCAGCGGGATCTCTCCCTGGCCTATTCCCCCGGTGTTGCGGTGCCATGCGAAGCGATCGCGGCGAACCCGGAAACCGCCTATGATTATACCAACAAGGGCAACCTGGTGGCTGTCATCTCCAACGGGACGGCGGTTTTGGGGCTTGGAAACCTGGGCGCGCTGGGATCGAAACCGGTGATGGAGGGGAAATCTGTCCTGTTCAAACGCTTTGCCGATGTGAACTCGATCGACATTGAGCTCGACACCGAAGATCCGGACAAGTTCATCGACGCGGTCAAGCTGATGGGCCCGACCTTTGGCGGCATCAACCTTGAGGACATCAAGGCGCCCGAGTGTTTCATCATCGAGCAGCGCCTGAAGGAAGAGATGGATATCCCCGTCTTCCATGACGACCAACACGGCACCGCCGTGATCTGTGCGGCGGGCCTGATCAATGCGCTGCATATCTCGGGCAAAAAGATCGAAGACGTGAAAATCGTGCTGAACGGCGCGGGCGCGGCGGGCATCGCCTGTATCGAGCTGCTGAAATCCATGGGCGCGCGGCACGACAATTGCATCGTCTGTGACACCAAGGGTGTGATTTATCAGGGCCGTACCGAAGGTATGAACCAGTGGAAGTCGGCCCATGCGGTCAAGACTGAGCTGCGGACGCTTGAGGAAGCAATGGAAGGCGCCGATGTCTTCCTTGGCGTGTCGGTCAAAGGCGCGGTGACGCAGGAGATGGTTGCCTCCATGGCCGACAACCCTGTGATCTTTGCCATGGCAAACCCGGATCCCGAAATCACCCCGGAAGAGGCACATGAGGTCCGCGTCGACGCCATCGTCGCCACGGGCCGCTCGGACTATCCCAACCAGGTGAACAACGTTCTGGGTTTTCCCTACCTGTTCCGCGGGGCGCTGGACATCAATGCGCGCGCCATCAATGACGAGATGAAGATTGCTTGTGCTCATGCGCTGGCCGCATTGGCGCGCGAGGATGTGCCGGATGAGGTGGCGCTAGCCTATGGCAAATCGCTGACTTTTGGTCGCGATTACATCATCCCAACACCGTTTGATCCGCGTCTGATCCACCGGATTCCCCCAGCCGTGGCCAAGGCGGGCATGGACACGGGTGCCGCGCGTCGTCCCATCATCGACATGGAAGCCTATGAGATCAGCCTGAAAAGCCGGATGGACCCGACGGCCTCGATCCTGCGCGGCCTCAACGCCCGCGCGCGTTCGGCTCAGTCGCGGATGATCTTTGCCGAGGGCGACGATCCCCGCGTGCTGCGCGCCGCCGTTACCTATCAGCGGTCCGGCTTTGGCAAGGCGCTGGTCGTTGGCCGTGCCGATGATGTGAAGGCCAAGCTGGAAGCGGCCGGCCTTGGCGATGCGGTGCGCGAGCTGGAGGTGGTCAATGCTGCCAATACCCAGCATTTCGACACCTACAAGGATTTCCTGTTCAACCGCCTGCAACGCAAGGGCTTCGACCGTAAGGACATCCACCGTCTGGTGGGACGTGACCGGCACGTCTTCTCGGCGCTGATGCTGGCGCATGGGCATGGCGATGGTCTGGTCACCGGTGCCACCCGGAAATCCGCGCATGTTCTGGATCAGATCAACCACGTCTTTGATGCCGATGCCAAACACGGCGCGGCCGGCGTGACCGCGTTGCTGCATAAGGGCCGGATCGTGCTGATTGGCGATACGCTGGTGCATGAATGGCCGGATGAGAACGATCTGGCGACGATTGCCGAACGCGCTGCTGGTGTGGCCCGGCACATGGGGCTGGATCCCCGCGTGGCCTTTGTCAGCTTCTCGACCTTTGGTTATCCGGTGTCCGAGCGGGCGGAAAAGATGCATATCGCCCCGGGTGTTCTGGACAAGCGCGGCGTCGATTTCGAATACGAAGGCGAAATGACCGTGGATGTGGCGCTGAATGCCAAGGCGCAGGAGAATTACCCGTTCCAGCGTCTATCGGGCCCCGCCAACATCCTGATCGTGCCTGCCCGGCACTCGGCCTCCATCTCGGTCAAGCTGATGCAGGAAATGGGCGGTGCCACCGTGGTTGGCCCGATCCTGGCGGGCGTGGACAAGCCGATCCAGATCTGCTCGACCACCTCGACCGCTAATGACGTGCTGAACATGGCGGTTCTGGCTGCCTGCAACATCGGCTAGGCGGTAACGATGGCAATCTGGAACCTGGGCTCGATCAACGCTGACATGGTCTACGCGCTGCCGCATCTTCCGGTGGCGGGTGAGACATTGGCAGCCTCGGGTCTGGACCAGTTTCTGGGCGGCAAGGGGGCCAATATGTCGGTCGCCGCCGCCCGGGCCGGTAGCCACGTCTGCCACATCGGTGCTGTTGGCGCTGATGGCAGATGGGCGGTGGACCGCCTGCTGGAGTACGGCGTCGATACCCGCCATATCGCGCAGATCGACACGCCCACGGGCCATGCAATCATTGCTGTGGATCAGGACGGCGAAAACCAGATCATCCTGTTTCCCGGAGCCAACCGCGCGATCAGCCCGGATCAGATCGGTCAGGCCCTGTCGGCTGCCTCTGCCGGGGATATTCTGGTGATGCAGAACGAAACCAACCTGCAGGTCGATGCAGCGCGGATGGGCCGTGATCTGGGGCTGCGGGTGGCCTATGCGGCGGCGCCTTTTGACGCGGTAGCGGTTGCAGCGGTCTTGCCGCATCTGGATCTTTTGTTTCTGAATGCGGTCGAGGCGCGTCAATTGCAGGATGCAACCGGCAATCCGCCCGAGGCGCTGGGCGTTGAAGATGTGATCGTTACCCTCGGGGCAGAGGGCGCGCGCCATTTCCATGGCACCACAGGCGCGGTGCAGGATATTCCAGCCTTGCCGGTCACCCCGGTCGATACCACCGGGGCAGGAGACACCTTTACCGGTTATGTCCTTTCCGGTCTGGATCGCGGAATGCCGATGGCGCAGGCCATGGCGCAAGCCTCCCGCGCGGCGGCCCTGATGGTGACTCGCCATGGCACCGCCGATGTCATTCCCGATCTGAAAGAGGTTCAGGACAGTCGGCTTTGATGCCTCCCCGGACCCGTACTGAGCCTACCGAACGGGTAGATTTCTAACGCCGGTCGATCCGGTTTCTCTTGTTATTCTCGGTGATTTAATCGGGCGATATTCTGGTCTGCTCATGCGCCCGGGATCCGTCCGCCCATGGTTCTGAAATCGTAACTTATTCGAATAAATGCTAAATATGGAGCCAAGGTTCAGGCGGCTCCCCAATACCCGTAGGTGCGAAAAGATCAACATGTCGTGATTTAAGTATGCAAATTCTTAAGCCTCTTCGCGCTAGGAAAAGACTCTGTTGATAGGAGTTTTTAACGATGTCCCTCAGAATGCGGATTGTTGTTGCGCTGTTGGTCAGTTCTTTGGTTGCGATCGCGATTGTCACTGTGCCTTTGTTCATGGGCCTGGGGACAGTCTCGGATGAGGGAACACTCCGCGAGCTGCGTCAGTTCGAGGCCCGTGTCAGTTCCGAGATCGAAGGGCGCCAGCGACTCGCCCTGACCACGGCTCAGACCGTGGCTGCCATGTCGGACGTGCAGCGCGCCGTGGCAGAGCAGGACCGAGACACGCTTGACCGGATTTTCGCCCAAAACTTCAAAGGACTGGCAACGAGTGCCGGGATCGCTCAGTTCCAGTTTCACACTCCAGAGGCGCTGTCTCTGTTCCGGGTGCACAAGCCCGAGAAGTTTGGCGATGACCTATCCGGGTTCCGCCATTCCGTTGTTGCCGCGAACAAGACGCAGGCGCCAGTTTCGGGCCTTGAACGGGGACGCGCGGGCATCGGTATCCGCGGTATCGCCCCGATCAGCCATGATGGCAGCCACGTGGGCAGCGTGGAAATCGGCCTCAAATTCGACAGCGCCCTGGTTCAAAGCCTGACCGAAGGAGGCGATTCCGCGCTTGAAATCTACCTTTTGCCAGACAGCGATATCAGTTCGTTCTCCAGCACTGGCGAAGAGATCCGCCGACTGACCGGAAGTTACGACGGTCCCGCGCTTCTGGATGCGGCTGCCATTGCAGGTTTTGTGAAAGGCGAGGCGGCAGAGACGTCGGACTATGACCTTGGCGGCCATGCCTATGCGGGCAGCCCGTTTGAAATCCGTGACTTCTCCGGAAATCTGGTTGCCGTGGGCAATGCGCTTGTCCCCTTGGATGCGATCACGGCGATCACCAATACGATCCGCAACACCGGTATCGGCGCGGCCATCGTGGCGATGGTTCTGGCCGGCGCCATGGCGCTGGGTCTGGGGAAATGGCTGTGTGGTCTGCTGAACCGGATCAGCAACCGGATGATTTCCTTGTCTGAGGGCAATCTGAACATCGAGATGACAGGCCTGCCAGACAAAGGCGAAATTGGCGACATGGCCCGCAGTCTGGGCGTCTTCCATGCGGCCCTGGTTCGCCAGCGTGAGATGGAGCAGACTCAAAAGGCACATAGTGAAAATCAGGCCAAGGTCGTTGCCAGCCTCGGCGCGCGTCTGTCCGAATTGTCAGGCGGTGATCTGACAACTCGCATCTCCGACCGGTTCCCCGAGGATTACGAACAGCTGCGTCTGGATTTCAACCGAACCGTCGAAAATCTGAACGGCACGGTGACGAAAGTGGTGGAATCCGCCTCCAGCATCCGCAACGGTGCCGCCGAGATCAGCCAGTCTTCGGATGATCTGTCTCACCGCACCGAGAGTCAGGCCGCGACGCTGGAAGAAACCGCTGCTGCGCTGGACGAGCTGACGGCGTCGGTCAAATCCGCTGCCGATGGCGCTCGTAGCGTTGAAAACATCATGAACGAGGCCAAGAAAGAGGCCGAGAACAGTGGCGTCGTGGTGCAAAGTGCAGTCTCGGCGATGACCGAGATCGAGCAATCCTCGACCCATATCGCCCAGATCATCAGTGTCATCGACGACATCGCTTTCCAGACCAACCTTCTGGCGCTGAACGCGGGGGTCGAGGCCGCCCGTGCAGGCGAAGCAGGCCGAGGCTTTGCCGTGGTTGCCTCCGAAGTGCGGGCTTTGGCGCAGCGGTCCTCGGATGCGGCGATGGAAATCAAGACGCTGATCGGCGATAGCTCGAGACAGGTGGAACGCGGTGTGGATCTGGTTGGCAAGGCCGGCGAGGCCCTGCAGAACATTGTCGAGCGGGTGAACCATATCTCTGGTCTGGTCACCGATATCGCCGAAGGCGCTGTGGAGCAATCCACGGGCCTTGGTGAGATCAACACCGGCGTGGTGCAGTTGGATCAGGTGACTCAGCAGAACGCCGCCATGGTGGAAGAGGCCACCGCAGCAGGGCACATGCTGAACAGCGACGCCACCAAGCTGGCCGAGCTGGTTGCTCATTTCAAAATCGCAGGCGGTGGCAATATCACGGCAATGCCCAGCACCCCTGAAGCAGCGCCAAGCATGCCAACGGCCCATGGGGATGCGGACTGGGACTTCAGCGACGCGACACCTGCCGCTGCCACGGATGGCAACGCCGCCCTCGACAAGTGGCAGGATTTCTAAAGCCGGAAGCAGGGCTGAATATCAGCCTGAGCTGAGGCAAGACATCATTCAAGGGCGCCCTGTGGGGCGTCTTTGAACATCTGAAACTGTAGGGGTTCCAACAAAGGATTATGGTGCCCAGGAGAGGACTCGAACCTCCACGTCCATACGGACACTAGCACCTGAAGCTAGCGCGTCTACCAATTCCGCCACCTGGGCAGGTGTCGTGCAGCGGCGTATACGCACCGGCGGCGGGAGCGTCAAACGGATTTTTACATCGGGTGGCAATTTGCAGCCGGATTCAGGGCCCCGCGGCCGGGACCCCGTGAAGGCCGGGGCCGATGGCGGCGGTAAAGCCAGCGATTTATCATGAAACTGTGGGTCCGGACATGATTTTGCGCCTTGTTTGAAACCCGCTGGCCCGGTAGATCGGGTCAAGAGCTAACTGCAGGAGCCAAAAGATGTCCAAACTGGTCACGATCTATGGCGGATCTGGTTTTGTCGGTCGATACATTGCGCGCCGGATGGCCAAGGAAGGCTGGCGGGTCCGGGTCGCCGTGCGCCGCCCGAACGAGGCGATGCATGTAAAACCCTACGGTGTCCCTGGTCAGGTCGAGCCTGTCTTCTGCAACATCCGCGACGATGCCTCTGTCGCGGCGGTGATGCAGGGCGCGGATGCGGTTGTGAACTGCGTCGGCGTTCTGAACGAGCTGGGCAAGAATACCTTTGATGCCGTCCAGGCCGAAGGCGCGGGCCGCATCGCCCGGATCGCTGCCGAACAGGGTGTCCAGCAACTGGTACATATCTCTGCCCTTGGCGCCGATGCCGAAAGCGACAGCGACTATGCCCGCAGCAAGGCCGCAGGCGAAGCCGCCGTTCAGGGGGCTTTCCCGGCTGCAGTGATCCTGCGCCCCTCGATCATCTTTGGTACCGAAGATCAGTTCTTCAACCGTTTCGCCTCGATGACGCGGATGTCGCCCGTGCTGCCGATTGCCTGCGGCAAGACCCTGTTCCAGCCGGTCTATGTGGATGATGTGGCGCGCGCCGCCGTGGCCGGAGTTCTGGGTCAGGCCGAGCCGGGCATCTACGAGCTGGGCGGGCCGGAAGTGAAGAGCTTTGCCGCGCTGATGCAGGAGATGCTGTCGGTCATCCATCGCCGTCGTCTGGTGCTGTCGCTGCCGCGTTTCGTTGCCGGTATCGTGGCCTTCGGGTTTGACGTGCTTCAGGCCGCCAGCTTCCAGCTGATCGAGAACAAGGTGCTGACCCGCGACCAGCTGAAGAGCCTGCGCCGCGACAATGTGGTATCTGAGGGCGCCAAAGGGTTCGCCGATCTGGGGATCGAGCCGGAACTGATGGGCCCGATCCTGCCGGATTACCTGTGGAAATTCCGCCCCTCCGGGCAATACGACGTGATGACCGCTTCGGCTCGCAACCTGAAGGGCGACGCCTGATCGCGTTGGCGGCAGGTCCATATAAGATCATGAAGCGCGGTCCATCTGGTGCCGCGCTTTTTCTTTGACTGTTCTTTGTCTGATCGGCGCAGAGGGATCTCAGCTATAGGCGACGATCAGCAGCACAACGCCCAGAACCACCCGGTAGATCACATAGGGGGTGAAGCTGACCGATCTCAGCAGCCGCATCATCAGGCTAAGGGCTGCAAGGGCCGAGACCAGCGCCAGCACGGCGGCGATGGCGGCGTCGCGCATCAGGGCGGTATTTGCCTCGACCGCGACTTCAGCCCCCAGCAGAACGCCTGAGGCGATAATGGTGGGGATCGACATCAGCATGGCAATCCGTGCGCCTTCGGTGCGGGTATAGCCCAACTGCCGGGCACCGGTGATGGTGATGCCGGACCGCGAGGTGCCGGGGATCAGCGCGATCATCTGCCACAGCCCCATGATCAGCGCATCACGCAGGCCCCAGTCTTGTGCGGATTTCAGGCTCGCGCCCTTCTGATCGGCGACATAAAGGACAATGCCAAAGATCAGCATGGTCCAGCCGATGACAGCGGTGGAGCGTAGCGCGTCGCTGAAGCCGGTGAAATGCAGGGCGGCGCCGAACAGGACCGTGGGGATTGTTGCGACGATCAGCCCCAGCGCCAGTCGGGCACCTTCGGTGTCTACATGTCCGCAGGCCAGACGCGGCAACCCCATCAAGCCGGTGCGCACATCTTTCCAGAAATAGATCACCACGGCCGCCAGTGTGCCGACGTGAACGGCCACGTCGATCACCTGCCCCTGATCGTCCAGCCCGGTCAGCGCAGGCAGCAGAATCAGGTGCCCGGAGGAGGAAATCGGCAGGAATTCGGTGATGCCCTGAATGAGGGCGACCAGGACGAGTTGAAAGAGAGGCATGGCCGGGCGCTCCTGTATCGGACCGGAGGGGTCCTAAGCGGTCAATTTTCTTTAGTAAATTTGCACCCGGATGGGAAGCGCAGCACTTAGGTCCGATTCGGATCTAAAATCACTGTACTTTTTTGCTCCAGCGGGTATCAGAAAGCGAGAACTGACAAAATAGGTCAGTACAGTTGACTTTTAATCCGCCGCGCTTCGATCTATGACGACCGGAGCAAGCTAAAAATGGAGTCCCCCCGTGGCCAAGCAACCAATGCTCAAATTCGTGCAGATCGAACGCGACATGCCCGAGAAGCGGACCGCGGAAGCGCGCAAGGAAGATTTCGACGAAATCTATGCGGAGTTCGCCCAGGCGAAGGCAGAAGAGCAGGCCAGCCGCTGCAGCCAGTGTGGCGTGCCCTATTGCCAGTCCCATTGTCCGCTGCACAACAACATCCCCGACTGGCTGCGTCTGACCGCGACCGGCCGTCTGGAAGAAGCCTATGCCACCAGCCAGGCGACCAATACATTCCCGGAAATCTGCGGCCGCATCTGCCCGCAGGACCGCCTGTGCGAAGGCAACTGTGTCATCGAGCAATCCGGCCATGGCACGGTCACCATCGGCGCGGTGGAGAAATACATCACCGACACCGCCTGGGAAAACGGCTGGGTCAAACCCTTTGCACCGCTTCATGAGCGTAGCGAAAGCGTTGGCATCATCGGTGCCGGCCCCGGTGGTCTGGCAGCTGCGGACATGCTGCGCCGCGCGGGTGTGCAGGTCACCATCTATGACCGCTATGACCGGGCCGGCGGGTTGCTGACCTACGGCATTCCCGGCTTCAAGCTGGAAAAAGACGTGGTGATGCGCCGCAACAAACTGCTCGAAGACAGCGGCGTTACATTCGTGATGAACTGCAACGTGGGCGAGGACATCTCCTTTGCTGACCTCCGGGCCAAGCATGATGCGGTGATCATTGCCACCGGCGTCTATAAATCCCGCGATCTGGCCATGCCGGGCAGCGGCGCGGCGGGCATCGTCAAGGCGATCGACTTCCTGACCGTCTCCAACAAGCGCAGCTTTGGCGACACGGTTGCCGAATTCGACAGCGGTGAGCTGAATGCCGAAGGCAAGAAGGTCGTTGTGATCGGCGGCGGTGATACCGCGATGGACTGCGTGCGGACCTCGATCCGCGAAGGCGCGACATCGGTGAAATGTCTCTACCGCCGCGACCGTGCCAACATGCCCGGTTCGCAGCGCGAAGTGCAGAACGCCGAGGAAGAAGGCGTCGTCTTTGAATGGCTGTCGGCGCCCAAGGGATTTGCCGATGCGGATGGCAAGGTGACCGGCGTGATGGTGCAGAAGATGCGCCTGGGTGCCCCCGATGCCACCGGCCGTCAGGCTCCCGAGGTGATCGAAGGTGCCGACTATGTCGAAGAGGCCGACCTGGTGATCAAGGCGCTGGGCTTTGAGCCGGAAGATCTGCCGACCCTCTGGGGCCAGCCCGAATTGCCGGTCACCCGCTGGGGCACCGTCAAGGCCGAGTTCAAATCCGGCGCAACCGATCTTCCCGGCGTCTATGCCGTGGGCGATATCGTGCGCGGGGCGAGCCTCGTGGTCTGGGCCATCAAGGACGGCCGTGACTGTGCCGAGGCGATCCTGGAGCGGTTCAACGCAAAGGCAGCCGTCGCAGCTGAATAACCAAAGACTTCGGTCCCACGCGGATGCGCGCCCCTGAAACAGGCGAGGCGCCCCCGCCAGGCAAAGGAAAATGACATGACGAAATATGATGCAGAATGGGTCCGCGCCGAAGAAGCCAAGCGCAAGTGGATGGCAGAAAACGGTCTCTATTCCGAGGAAGAAGAGCATTCTTCCTGCGGTGTGGGTCTGGTCGTCTCGCAGGATGGCAGCGCCAGCCGCAAGGTGGTCGAAGCCGGTATCAACGCGCTGAAGGCGATCTGGCACCGCGGTGCGGTCGATGCCGATGGCAAGACCGGCGATGGTGCGGGCATCCACGTGCAGATCCCGGTTCCCTTCTTCTATGACCAGATCAAGCGCACCGGCCACGAGCCGCACACCGATCAGCTGATCGCGGTTGGTCAGGTCTTCCTGCCGCGTACCGATTTCGGCGCACAGGAAACCTGCCGGACCATCGTGGAAACCGAAGTTCTGCGCATGGGCTATTACATCTATGGCTGGCGCCACGTGCCGGTGGATGTGACCTGCCTGGGTGAAAAGGCCAACGCCACCCGCCCCGAGATCGAGCAGATCCTGATCTCCAACTCCAAGGGCGTGGACGAAGACACCTTTGAGCGGGAGCTTTACGTGATCCGTCGCCGGATTGAGAAAGCAGCCGCTGCTGCCGGGATTGGTGGTCTTTATATCGCGTCGCTGTCCTGCCGGTCGATCATCTACAAGGGCATGATGCTCGCCGAACAGGTTGCGGTTTTCTATCCCGACCTGATGGACGAACGCTTTGAATCTGCCTTTGCGATCTATCACCAGCGCTATTCCACCAATACCTTCCCGCAGTGGTGGCTGGCACAGCCGTTCCGCATGCTGGCCCACAATGGTGAGATCAACACGCTGAAGGGCAACGTCAACTGGATGAAGAGCCACGAGATCCGCATGGCTTCCTCCACCTTTGGCGACTATGCTGAGGACATCAAACCGATCATCGCGGGCGGGTCTTCCGACTCGGCGGCGCTCGATTCGGTGTTTGAGGTTCTGGTGCGCGCGGGCCGCTCCGCCCCCATGGCGAAAACCATGCTGGTACCCGAAAGCTGGTCGAAACAGGCGGTCGAACTGCCCGAAGCCTGGCGCGACATGTATTCCTACTGCAACTCCGTGATGGAGCCCTGGGATGGCCCTGCCGCGCTGGCAATGACAGATGGTCGCTGGGTCTGCGCCGGTCTGGACCGTAACGGCCTGCGCCCGATGCGCTATGTCGTCACCGGCGATGGTCTGGTGATCGCGGGGTCCGAAGCGGGCATGGTTCCGATCGACGAAGCCAACGTGGTGGAAAAGGGTGCGCTTGGCCCCGGTCAGATGCTGGCCGTGGACATGAAAAAGGGCAAGCTGTTCCACGACACCGAGATCAAGGACAAGCTGGCCGCCGCGCTGCCGTTCGGCGAGTGGGTTGAAAAGATCAACGATCTGGACGAATCCCTTGCCACGGTGACGGAAAAGCCGCTGTTCCAGGGCGAAGAACTGCGCCGCCGCCAGATTGCGGCCGGTTACACCATCGAAGAGCTGGAGCAGATCCTGGCGCCGATGGCTGAGGACGGCAAGGAAACGCTGGCCTCCATGGGCGATGACACCCCGTCGGCGGTTCTCTCCAAGAAATACCGCCCGCTGTCGCATTTCTTCCGTCAGAACTTCAGCCAGGTGACCAACCCGCCGATCGATTCCCTGCGTGAATACCGGGTTATGTCGCTGAAAACGCGGTTCGGGAACCTCAAGAACGTTCTGGATGAGGACAGCAGCCAGACCGAGATCTTCGTTCTGGAAAGCCCCTTTGTCGGCAACGCCCAGTGGGACAAGCTGATGGAGAGCCTCAACGCGCCGCTGGTCGAGATCGACTGTACTTTCGTACCGGGCAAAGGCTCGCTGAATGCGGCGCTCCAGCGCATTCGCGCCGAGGCTGAAGAGGCAGTGCGCTCCGGCTCTGGCCATATCGTTCTGACCGACCAGCATTCGAATGCGGATAAGGTTGCAATGCCGATGATCCTGGCGACCTCTGCCGTGCATTCGCATCTGACCCGCAAGGGTCTGCGGACCTTCTGTTCGCTGAACGTGCGTTCGGCCGAGTGTATCGACCCGCATTACTTTGCGGTGCTGATCGGTTGTGGCGCCACCGTGGTGAACGCATATCTGGCCGAGGATTCGCTGGCAGACCGTATCGAACGCGGCCTCTTGGACGGCAGCCTGACCGAGAACGTCAGCCGCTACCGCGAAGCCATTGACCAGGGCCTCTTGAAGATCATGGCCAAGATGGGAATCTCGGTGATCTCCTCTTACCGTGGCGGTCTCAATTTCGAGGCCGTAGGCCTGTCCCGCGCCATGTGCGCCGAATACTTCCCGGGTATGACCAGCCGGATTTCCGGCATCGGTGTGTCGGGTATCCAGGTCAAGGCTGAGGAAATCCACGGCACCGCATGGGCAGAGCAGCAAAACGTTCTGCCGATTGGCGGCTTTTACAAGGCGCGTAAATCGGGTGAGACCCATGCCTGGGAAGCCAGCTCGATGCATATGCTGCAGATGGCCTGCAACAAGGCGTCCTACGAGATGTGGAAGCAGTATTCGGCCAAGATGCAAAGCAATCCGCCGATCCATCTGCGCGACCTTCTGGACATCAAGCCGCTGGGCAAGCCGGTGCCGCTGGAGGAAGTGGAAAGCATTACCGCGATCCGTAAACGCTTTGTGACGCCGGGCATGTCGCTGGGGGCGCTGTCGCCCGAGGCGCATAAGACGCTGAACGTCGCAATGAACCGCATCGGCGCCAAATCGGACTCCGGTGAGGGTGGCGAGGATCCGGCACACTTTGTGCCCGAGCCCAATGGCGACAACCCGTCGGCCAAGATCAAACAGGTGGCCTCAGGCCGTTTCGGTGTCACCGCCGAATACCTGAACCAGTGTGAAGAGCTGGAGATCAAGGTCGCTCAAGGTGCCAAACCGGGTGAAGGTGGTCAGCTGCCGGGGATGAAGGTCACCGACCTGATTGCCCGCCTGCGCCATTCGACCAAGGGCGTGACCCTGATTTCGCCGCCGCCGCACCACGATATCTACTCGATCGAGGATCTGGCGCAGCTGATCTATGACCTGAAACAGATCAACCCGCGCTGCAAGGTGACGGTGAAACTGGTGGCTTCCTCTGGTGTTGGCACCATTGCTGCTGGCGTTGCCAAGGCGAAGGCCGACATCATCCTGATCTCGGGCGCCAATGGCGGCACCGGTGCTTCGCCCGCGACCTCGATCAAATTCGCCGGTCTGCCCTGGGAAATGGGTCTGACCGAAGCGCATCAGGTGCTGGCGATGAACAACCTGCGGGGCCGCGTGACTCTGCGCACCGATGGTGGTCTGCGCACGGGACGCGACATCGTCATGGCCGCGATGATGGGCGCCGAGGAATACGGCATCGGTACCGCCGCGCTGATCGCGATGGGCTGCATCATGGTGCGTCAGTGCCAGTCGAACACCTGCCCGGTGGGCGTCTGCACCCAGGACGAAAGCCTGCGTGACAAGTTCACCGGCAACGCCGACAAGGTGGTGAACCTGATCACCTTCTACGCGCAGGAAGTGCGGGAAATCCTCGCTTCCATCGGTGCGCGCAGCCTGGATGAAGTGGTTGGCCGTGCGGATCTGCTGGCGCAGGTCTCACGCGGTTCGGCGCATCTCGATGATCTCGACCTCAACCCGCTGCTGATCACCGTCGATGGCTCTGCCAGCATCGTCTACAACCGCGACAAGGACCGCAACGCGGTGCCGGATACGCTGGACGCGGAAATCGTGCGCGATGCGGCGCGGTTCCTGCAGGATGGCGAAAAGATGCAGCTGTCCTATGCGGTGCAGAACACCCACCGCACCGTGGGTACCCGCACGTCGAGCCATATCGTGCGCAACTTCGGTATGCGTAATTCCTTCCAGCCCAACCACCTGACGGTGAAGCTGCAAGGCTCGGCCGGTCAGTCCCTGGGGGCCTTTGCGGCGCCGGGTCTGAAACTGGAAGTGTCCGGTGATGCCAACGACTATGTCGGCAAGGGCCTGTCGGGTGGCATGATCGTCGTGCGTCCGCCGATGGCCTCGCCGCTGGTGGCAAGCGACAACACCATCGTTGGCAACACCGTGCTTTATGGCGCTACGGACGGCTACCTGTTCGCAGCGGGCCGCGCGGGCGAGCGTTTCGGGGTCCGCAACTCGGGCGCCAAGGTGGTAATCGAGGGCTGCGGCTCCAACGGTTGTGAATATATGACCGGCGGTGTTGCGGTCATCCTGGGCTCCATCGGCGCCAACTTTGGTGCCGGCATGACCGGGGGTATGGCCTATCTCTATGACCCCGAGGGTAAGGCCGAGACCATGATGAACATGGAATCGCTGGTTACCTGCCCGGTCACCGTTGAGCATTGGGAAGCGCAGCTGAAAGGCCTGATCGAGCGTCATCTTGAGGAAACCGGAAGCCGCAAGGCCGCGGAGATCCTGCAACACTGGGACATCGAGAAGGGTAATTTCCTGCAGGTTTGCCCCAAGGAAATGCTGAACAAGCTGACGCATCCGATCTCGGAAGAGCAGGCTGCCGTTCCCGCCGAATAAGCCGAACGAAAACAGTGCTATCAAATTGTCCCGCAGGCGACCCGCCTGCGGGGCTTTTTCTTTTTGGGGGAGTGTTTCTCCGGGTCACCCGAGCAGCAAGCCCTGGCGCCTACATCGCCTGACCCCTGCCTGTCCCGGGACAGGACCGGTTCAAGCACAATGGCGGTTTCCCCGCCTGCGGCGCGGAGCCTCCGCAATTCTGCCTGAGCCGTCCCTTTGTCCCGTGCCCGTTTTGGGCATGCGATGAGGGGTCCGGAGCAGCAGGCGGATTTCACGGTGGCAGCCACGGGTGGCTCTGCCGTATAGAGGGGGTATGGCGAAGGCAGCGAAGAAAAAGCCGGGCCCGCGCAGTGCGTCTCTGCTGCGCCGGATGACCTGGCCCTTGAGGTGGGTGCGCAAATGGGTTCTTAGAGCCTTTTTTGCGGCTGCCCTGCTGGCTGTGGCGTTGGTGGCGCTCTATTCGGTGGTGAACCCGCCGATCACCCATACGATCTGGAGCGAACAGCGCAGGCTGGGTGAGGTGGATCGGGAATGGGTCCCGTTTGACCATATCGCGCCGGTCATGGCGCGCTCCGTGGTGGCGGCGGAAGATGCGCGGTATTGCCAGCATTGGGGGATTGATGTCACCGCGATCCGCGCGGCCCTTGCCGAGGGCGGTCAGCGTGGCGGGTCGACTATTTCCCAGCAGGTGGTGAAGAACGTATTCCTCTGGCAGGGGCGCAGCTGGATCCGCAAGGCGCTGGAAACACTGATGACTCCGCTGGTCGAGGCGATCTGGAGCAAACGGCGCATCCTGGAGGTCTATCTGAACGTCGCGGAGATGGACGAAGGCGTCTTTGGCGTCGAGGCGGCGGCGCGGCAGTATTTCGGCGTCGGCCCTGATGCTTTGTCCGCGCGTCAGGCGGCGCTGATCGCGGCGGTGCTGCCGGATCCCAAGGGCAGATCGGCGTCGCGGCCGTCAAAATTCGTCCGTCAACGGGCGGCGCAGATCCGGGATGGGGCGGCCACCATCCGCGCAGATGGACGATCAGCCTGTTTCGAGGATTGAAACTTTTGCCGCAAGCGGGCATTGCTGGTTCTATCCCGCACGCTTCAGGAGACTCCACCCGCCAATGGCACGCCTGTATCATGTCCCGCTCTCACCGTTTTGTCGCAAGGTCCGCTTGTCGCTGGCGGAAAAGAAGATCGAGGTCGAACTGGTCGAAGAACGCTATTGGGAGAAAGATCCCGATTTCCTGCGGCGCAACCCGGCGGCCAAGGTTCCGGTGGTACGTCTTGATGGCAAGATGATGTCGGAAAGCGCGGCGATCTGCGAATACTTGGAGGAAAGCCGCCCCGAACCGTCGCTGATGCCCTCTGATCCCGATGGCCGTTATGAGGTGCGCCGTCTGGTCAGCTGGTTCGATGACAAGTTCCACCACGAGGTGACCTCGAAACTGCTGTATGAGCGGGTCAACAAGAAGGTCACCGGCGAAGGCTATCCCGACAGCCGCAACGTCAAGGCTGGCGCCCGGGCGATCAAGTATCACCTGGATTACATGGCCTGGCTGCTGGACCACCGGCGCTGGCTGGCGGGGGATAGTATGACGCTGGCGGATTTTGCTGCCGCCGCGCATCTGTCATCGCTCGATTATATCTCCGATGTGGATTGGAACCGCTCTGCCGCCGTGAAGGATTGGTATGCCAAGATCAAGTCGCGCCCGGCATTCCGGTCGATCCTGGCTGATCAGATCCCCGGCTTCCGGCCGCCGCCGCATTATGCTGACCTCGATTTTTGATCTGCGCCTGCCGGTGTTGGCATGAGCGCTGCCCTGAAGGAAAAGCTGATCCGCCAGGCGCTGGACGAAGGGTTCGTCGCCTGCCGGGTCTGCCGCCCGGGGGATGTGCCCGAGGTGCCCGCGCGGCTGCAGGCCTTTTTGGAGGCAGGGTATCACGGGCAGATGGGCTGGATGGCGGAGCGCAGCCATTGGCGCGGTGATCCGGCGCAGCTGTGGCCCGAGGCAAGATCAGTGATCATGCTCGCCGAAAGCTATACCCCCGACGAAGACCCGATGGCGGTTGTGGGCCAGCCTGACCGGGGTGCGGTCTCGGTCTATGCGCGCGGCAAGGATTATCATGATCTGGTCAAGAAACGTCTGAAACGTCTGGCTCGCTGGCTGATTGCCGAGGCGGAGAAGGCGGGCGATCCTGCCGAGGTAAAGGTTTTTGTCGATACTGCGCCGGTGCCGGAGAAGCCGCTGGGGCAGGCGGCCGGGCTGGGTTGGCAGGGCAAACATACCAACCTGGTGAGCCGGGACTGGGGCAACTGGGCCTTCATAGGCTCTGTTTTCACCACGCTGGAGCTGCCGGTCGATGCGCCAGAGCGAGATCATTGCGGCTCCTGCCGGTCCTGCCTTGCGGCCTGTCCGACAGATGCCTTTCCCGCGCCCTATCAACTGGATGCACGGCGCTGCATTTCCTATCTGACAATCGAGTACAAAGGCCCGATTGACGAAGAGCTGCGCGGCAAGATGGGCAACCGGATCTATGGCTGTGACGATTGTCTCGCCGCCTGCCCGTGGAACAAATTTGCGGTTGCAGCCAGCGACATGCGTTATGCCGCCCGCGAAGGGCTCAGCGCGCCGCGTCTGGCCGATTTGGCGGCGCTGGACGATACGGCGTTCCGGGCGATGTTCTCGGGCTCGCCGATCAAGCGGATCGGGCGGGATCGGTTTGTGCGCAATGTTCTATATGCCATCGGCAATTCGGGCGATCCCGCCCTTGGCCCGGTGGCGGCGCGGCTGACCGAGGATCCGGATCCCGTGGTCGCCGATGCCGCGCGCTGGGCGGTGCAGCGCATCAAAGGGAGTTGAAGCTTTTCACGCCTGTCGCGCCAGCGGCAGGCATGCGTCCGCCCGCCGCATGGCGGGCGATTAGGTGACATGCCTCAGTTGATCCATTGTTTCAGGCTCAGCCCGAAAAGCTCTAGCGGCCCTTCCAGACCGGATCGCGTTTCTCGGCAAAGGCGCGGGCACCTTCCATCTGATCTTCGCTGTCATAGAGCACATCGACCGAGCGCAATTGCCGCTGGGTGATCCGGTTCATCGCGTCCTGGAACTTGGAATCTTCGGCATCGCGCACGATTTCCTTGATCGCCGCATAGACCAGCGGCGGCCCCGAGGCGAGCAGCCGGGCCAGCTCCCAGGCGCGGTCCATCAGCTGATCGGCGGCGACGATTTCATTCACCAGACCCCAACGGTTCGCCTCTTCTGCGTCGAACCAGCGTCCGGTGAGCAAAAGCTCCATGGCGATGTGATAGGGGATGCGTTTGGGCAGTTTGATCGAGGCCGCATCGGCCACCGTGCCCGAACGGATTTCCGGCAGGGCAAAGGTGGCGTGATCGGCAGCAAGGATCATGTCGGCTGACAGCGCCAGTTCCAACCCACCGCCACAGGCGATGCCGTTCACCGCTGCGATCACCGGTTTGTTCATCTCGCGCATTTCCTGCAGGCCGCCGAAGCCGCCAACGCCGTAATTGCCATCGACGGCATCACCATCCGCGGCAGCCTTCAGGTCCCAGCCGGGGCAGAAGAACTTGTCACCGCCACCTGTCACGATGGCGACGCGCAATTCGGGATCATCGCGGAATTCGCGGAACACCTCGCCCATGACAACGCTGGTCTTCAGGTCGATGGCGTTGGCCTTTGGTCGGTCCAGTGTCACCTCAAGGATGGCGCCTTCGCGGCGGGTTTTGACGGGGCTCTGTGCGGTATCTGTGTCGGTCATCTCATCCAGTCCTTTCTGCGCATAAGCGCATCCGCCGCGATGGCATCATCGGCGGTACAAATCAGCGGGTTGATCTCAATCTCTTCCAGTCCTTCGGCGTGGTCCAGCACATAAGAGCCGACCGCGCGAACGGCGCGCAGGATGGCCGCGTGGTCTGCGGCGGGTCTGCCCCGATAGCCGTCGAGCACCCGGGCGATACGCAGGGAGCTGAGCGCAGCCTCGATGGCCGCGTCGCTGGCGGGCAGCAGAAGTGAGACGCTGTCCTGCATCAATTCGGTCAGGGTTCCACCGGCGGCCAGGGTCAGGACAAAGCCATGTGCTGGATCCTTCACTACGCCGATCAGCAGTTCGGCCACCGCATCCGTGATCATCTCTTCGACCAGGAAGGAGGAGGCAGGCATCTGCTCTGCGGCCGCGCTTACGGCGCCGCCGGACATCAGGTTCAGAACCACGGCGCCCGCCTCGGTCTTGTGGGCAACGCCTTCACCTTTCAGCGCTACCGGGTAGCCAATGTCGGCTGCGCTGGCGCGCGCTGCGCCCGGTGTTTTTGCGCGATGGGATTTCGGGATACGCAGTCCGTAATCCGCAAGGCGCCGCTTGGCTTCGGCCTCGGGGATCAGATCGGGATCCACCGTCGGCGTGGGCAGCAACAGCGGCTCGGCAGCGGGCAGGGGGGATCCTGCGGCGGCTTCGCAGGCGATGATCGCTTCGCGCAATCCGCAGAAGGGCACCACGCCTGCCGCCATCAGCTGCGCCGCGACTTCTTCGGGCAAGAGTTCGGACAGTGAGGCTACCATCCCGACATTGGCGCCAGTCTGCTGGCGGGCGCCAATCGCGGCCTCAATCGCGCAGTCCCAGTCCGCGGCCGAGCAGCGATCGGGGCGCGGGAAATCGACGATCAGCAGGGTCATCGCCAGCGATGGGTCCATCATCGCGGAAAAGGCGCGGGTCATCGCATCGACGTCGCGCCAGATATAGGTGTGGTAATCCAGCGGGTTGGCCAGTGCCACCATCGGTCCCAGCGCCGCGCGCAGGTTGGTCGTCTGGCGCTCGTTCAGCGGCGGAAAGACCACATCAAGGTCATGGGCCGTATCCGCCGCCAGACTGGCCTCGCCGCCAGAACAGCTGATCGAGGCGATCCGGTTTGAGGCGAGAGGCCCGGTGACGTGCAGCAGTTTCAGCGTCTCAAGGAAAGAAGAGAGATCATCGAGCCGCGCAATGCCAAGGCGGGCGAGCAGCGCTGCCGCCCCGGCATCTCCCCCGGCGACCGATGCGGTATGGGAAACGGTCGCTGCCTGTGCCTCGGCTGATTTTCCAACCTTGAGGGCAACAATGGGTTTGCCCAGCTCCCGGGCACGCTGGGCGAGGGCCTCGAAGGCCCGCAGATCGCCAAAGCCTTCGATATGCAGACCAAGGGCCGTCACCCGGTCGTCTTCCAGCAGGGCGGCGCCAATGTCGGCGATGCCGGATTGCGCCTGATTGCCCGCTGTCACCACATAGGCAAGGGGCAGACCGCGTTGCTGCATGGTGAGGTTAATGGCGATGTTGGAACTTTGAGTGACGATGGCCACACCGCTGTCGGTGGGTTGCCCGCCATGCTGATCCGGCCACAAAAGCGCGCCGTCCAGATAGTTGATGAAGCCATAGCAGTTCGGTCCGAGAATCGGCATCTCGGCCGCGGCCTCCAGCAGCTTGGCCTGCAGGTCAGCGCCTTCGGCATCCTCGGCCTGGGCCTCGAGGAAACCGGAGGCGAAACAGACCGCTCCGCCGGCATTCCGGGCGGCAAGGTCGGCGACGATATCCACAGTGGCAAAGCGGTTCACCCCGATGAAACTGGCATCCGGTGCAGCGGGCAGATCCGCAACCGATGCATAGGCGGGCAGACCTGCGATCTCTTCGGCCTTGGGGTGAACTGGCCAGATCTGGCCAGCGAATCCCATCGACCGGCATTGCTCAACCACCAGCCGACACCAGTCGCCGCCGCCAATGACGGCGATTGTTTCGGGCCGCAACAGTCGTGACAGGCGCGGAGTCATGCTGAAACCCCATGCAAACTGAAAAATTTTGGGCCAAGGGCGGAATTATAGCCGCGCTGATAACGTTTCATTAACGAAATGATCCCTTTATGGTTGTGCGGATTGAGTAGGGATGCTTTAGACCGCGATTTCAGAACGCCCCCCGGTTCCTTTTGGGTCCGGGGGGTTGTCGTTTTTGAACTGCCTTTTTTCCCGGGAGATCGCTGCACTTTGGTTGCACAGGAACCCGACGGTATCAGGTCTGCGACAGAGGCGTACCGTAAACAGGTCGCGAAATCTGACCCAAATTCGGTGCTCATCCAATGAGTGAAAAACGGCCGGTAGCAGTGAAATATGGTCTTCACCACCGGGGGTTACCCGCCCAGAGGACGCAGCAACTCCCGGCTGATGATGTGGCGCTGGATTTCGCTGGTGCCTTCCCAGATCCGTTCAACCCGGGCATCGCGCCAGATACGCTCAAGCGGCAGTTCGTCCATCAGGCCCATGCCGCCGTGAATCTGGATCGCCTCATCCGCGACCATGGCCAGCATTTCAGTCGCCTTCAGTTTCGCCATGGACATGTCGCTTTCGGTGACGCTGCCCTGATCGAATTTCCAGCCTGCTTCCCAGGTCAGAAGGTTTGCTGCCTTCAGCTCGGTTGCCATATCCGCCAGTTTGAAGGACACGCCCTGAAATTTCCCGATCTGCTGGCCGAATTGCTTGCGCTCGGCGGAGTATTCCACCGCATGCTGCAAGGCGCGTTCAGCGCGGCCCAGACAGGTGGCCGCAACCTGCAGTCGCGTTGCGCCTAGCCAAGTGTTTGCAACCTCGAACCCCTTGTCCACCTCACCCAGAATGGCGGATTTCGGCAGGCGGCAATCGTCGAATTCCAGCACCGCGTTGGTATAGCCGCGGTGGCTGACATTGCGGTAGCCGTCGCGCACGCTGAAGCCCGGCGTGCCCTTGTCGACGAAAAAGGCGGTGATCTTCTTTTTCGGCCCGCGCGGGGTATCCTCTTCACCCGTGGCCATGAAGACGATGGCGAAATCGGCAATATCGGCGTGGCTGATGAAATGCTTGGTGCCGTTGAGGATGTAATCATCCCCATCCGCCCGCGCCGTGGCGGTCATGCCGCGCAGATCGGACCCGGCGCCCGGCTCTGTCATCGCCAGACAATCCCATTTTTCGCCCTTCATGCAGGGGTAGAGGTACTTTTCCTTCTGCTCATCCGTACCGGCCAGCAGGATGTTCGACGGGCGCGCAACGCAGGTCCAGTGCAGCGCGTAGTTGGCGCGACCCAGTTCCTTTTCGTACATCAGCCAGCTGAGCGTATCGAGCCCGGCGCCGCCCACCTCTTCGGGCATGTTGGCGGCATAAAGACCCGCTTCCATCGCCTTGGCCTGCAGCTCCTTGATCAGCTCCATCGGCAGATGACCGCTGCGCTCCACCTCAAGCTCATGCGGGTACAGCTCTTTTTCGACAAAGGCGCGGGTGGTGTCGACGATCATCGACTGTTCTTCGGTCATCCCAAACTGCATCTGCGGAATCCTTCTTGTTCGCTTGTCCGGGAGACTACGCGGGATATAGGTAGGTTTCATGCGTAAATGGAGAAAATCATGCAAAGTTGGGTGAAAGATCGCGCCGCACCGCAGCAGGTGGATGTGCTGCTGTTTGATGATTTCTCGGGTCACTGTTTGGCCAATACAGTCGAGCCCATGCGCGCGGCCAATACGCTGGCCGGGCGGCAGATCTACGATTGGCGCTTTCTTACGCTGGAGGGCGGCACGGCGGTGTCTTCGGCGGGGATGGAGGTCAACGCGCACGGGCGGCTCGCTGAATACGGCGGCGACATGCTGATCGCCATGCCCAGCTATCATTACCGGCCATTGGCCACCGATAAGGCGTTGCGCGGGCTGCGGGCTGCGGCGCGGCGCTACGCGGTGATGGCGGGGTTTGATGCCGGGGCCTGGCTGCTGGCCTCTGCGGGGCTATTGGACGGGCACCGGGCTACCATCCACTGGGAAGAGTTGCAGGGTTTCACCGAGGCCTTCCCCTCGGTCGATGCGCAGCGGCTGCGTTATGTGCGGGACGGGGATCGGGTCACCTGTTCCGGCGCGCTGGCTGCCTTCGAGCTGATGCTGGATCTGATCGCGGAACGCCACGGCCAAGCGCTGCGGCTGGAGCTTGCGGCCCTGTTCATGAGCCCGGAGGCCACTGGCGGTCAGGTCATCCCACTGGCCCGCAGCCGGTCGCTGGTGCGGGCCATCGACTTGATGCAGGCCAATCTGGAGATGCCGCTGCCCATCGGAGAGGTCGCCCGCCGGGTGGGCCGCAGTCAAAAGGATCTGGAGGCGCGGATGAAGGCGGAACTGGGCGCGCCGCCGCAAGCGGTCTATCGCAGGCTGCGGCTGATACAGGCGCGCAAACTGGTGCTGGAAACCACGCTCAGCGTGGCCGAGATTTCCCTGCGTTGCGGCTATGAGGATCCCAGCGCCATGACACGTGCCTTCCGGCAGGAGTTCGGCAGTACCCCGCGCCAGATGCGCAGGGGGTAGGGGTTAGGGGGCAGCCTGCCGGGCAGTGATCCACAGGTTCAGCCGCCAGATCCCCCAGGCCAGCGGAACCGCCGTGAGTCCGCCGATCACATAGGCCAGCGGTTCATCGGCAAAGCTCTCGAACAGCTGGGTATAGGCGTGGATGCCGCCAAAGGTCAGCGACGCATTGAACAGACCGCGTTCGTTGCGCATCGCCGCCCAGACCACCATGCCCGCCAGCGCCAGTGCCCAGAGGATGGAATAGAGATTGGCCGACAGCTCCAGCGCAGTGTCCCGGAACACGGTGCGCGCGGCATTGAAGCTGTCCCAGTCCTGATGGACGCTGCCGTAATAGCGTCCCGGCCCCCAGATGGTTTCGCCCACGAAATCCCCCCACAGCGAACCGACCAGTGCACAGAGGTTGGCCACCACAAAGGCCAGCATGACAAGAATGCGCAGATGCCGCGCAATGCGTTCCGGCTGGCTGCGGGCGAGCCACAGGCACAGGGCGATCAGCGCAGACATCTGCAGAATCGATAGGGTCGGTTCCGGGGAATAGAACACGTAGGCGGCGTGGAAATAGGCGCTGCCCGTTTCCAGCGCCTGAGCAAAAGGCGCCAGAGCAAAGGCGGTGACCAGCCGCACGTCGATCAGCGCGCCGATCCCCGCCAGCAGCGCCGCATAATACAGCATTTCAAAGTTGCGCAGCGGTGAGCCGATATCGTGTTGTCTGCTCAGCGCCTCGATCCCGATGATATGGACGGCCAGCCCCATCAGGATCAGCGCCCCCAGCACGAAATGCGACGATAGCCCGCCGCGCCAGTACCGCAGGGAAAGAACTGCCAGCAGCAAACCACCCACAGGCCACAGGACCCAGCCCGCGATCTCTTCGTAATTGTCCATCAGTTCCAGCGTGGCGCCACCGATGAGCATGCCTGCGCCGATCAGCGTGGCAGCGTTGCCGAACATGTGGAACATCTCGCCCCCCCGGGCCAGGATCGCCAGCCCGGTGAGGGTCATCAGCAGACCCGCAATCGCCACGGGCAGCGGATCGGCCAGCCAGAAGATGAAGCCGCCCGTCGCCGCGAGGATCCCGAGGCACAGGATGACGTTGACCCCGAGGGTGATCATCGCTTCGCGGGCGCGGGATTCGATGATGCGGGCCTGATCGGCGGTGATCACGCCCTCTGCCGTCAGACGGGTGGTATCGGCAATCGCATGCATCGGGCAGCCCTCATCAACAACTCATGCGGGGACAGGCCCCGCCTCAGCTTGCGTAAGTTGACCCCTCGCTGTCCAGTACTGCCTTGATCTCGCGCAGGTGTGCTTCGGCCTGCCCGGGATAGGCGTCCAGCTCGGCAGCGGTCTTTTCGGCGACTTCGTCCGACAGATAGCGCAGCGGCTGGCCGGTCTGCAGGGCGCGGATATAGGTCTCGGCCGCGCGTTCGAAATAGTAGAGCCGGTTGAAGGTATCGCCGGGCGTGTCGCCGATCACCAGAACCCCATGGTTGCCCATGATCATCACCTTCTTCTTGGGATCGGTGAGCATGGCGGCGCAGCGGGCGCCTTCATCCTCGAAGGCAAGACCGCCATAGCCATCGTCGATTACGTAACGGTCGTAGAAGGTCGCGGTGTTCTGGTCGATGGCAGGCAGGTTGCTGTCGGCGAGAGAGGCCAGAACCGTGGCAAAGATCGAATGCACATGCATCACGCAGCGCGCGTGCGGGCACAGGCGGTGGATCGAGCCATGCAGCCCCCAGGCGGTGGGATCGGGGGCATCGGGCCGGTTCATCGTGGCCGGATCATCCGCATCCAGCAGCAACAGGTTCGAGGCGGTGATGCGGGTGAAATGCATCTGGTTGGCGTTCATCAGGAACCGCGTGCCTTCGGGGTTCACCGCGAGGCTGAAATGGTTCGCCACCCCTTCGTGCATATTGAGCCGCTCGGTCCAGCGGAAGGTCGCTGCAAGGTCCACCCGCTCCTGCCAGTGTTCTATATTCTGCCGGTCGACATCGGGGCGCAGATCCGTGACGGTCATGGGAACCTCTTCATATATCCAAATTAGAGCCTGTTTCAGGGCTCATTGATCATCCTGCCCCAGCCTCCTCCGCCGACAGGGAAGTGGCAAGGGGGATTTTTCGCTTTGTGCAGAAGGTGATCCTTTGATGACAGGATGCCTTCGGCCCTTGCACTTGTGAGCGCAATCAGAACAATTGGCGCATGACACAGACCGCATTTCCCAGCTGGCCCGATTCCGCCCCGAAACTGATCGAAGTTGCCGCAGGCCGCGCGCCCGCAGATACGGTGATCCGTCAGGGCAGATGGGTGAATGTCCACACCCGTGAAGTGCTGGACGGGCACGACATCGCCATCGTCGCGGGGCGCATTGCCTATGTCGGGCCGGACGCCTCTTATTGCACCGGACCAGAGACAGAGGTGATCGAGGCCAACGGTCGCTTTATGGTTCCCGGCCTGTGCGATGCCCATATGCATATCGAATCCGGCATGCTGACTCCGGCGGAATTTGCCCGCGCGGTGATCCCGCATGGCACCACCTCGATGTTCACCGACCCGCATGAGATTGCTAATGTTCTGGGCCTTGATGGCGTGCGTATGATGCATGACGAGGCGCTGATGCAGCCGGTCAATATCTTCACCCAGATGCCCAGCTGCGCGCCTTCGGCGCCGGGGCTGGAAACCACCGGATATGAAATCACCGCCGAAGACGTGGCCGAGGCGATGACATGGCCCGGCATCATCGGTCTGGGTGAGATGATGAACTTCCCCGGCGTCGCCAACGCCGATCCCAAGATGCTGGCGGAAATCGCCGCCACCCAACGGGCAGGTAAAACAGTAGGCGGGCATTATGCCTCTCCCGATCTGGGACCGGATTTCGCGGCCTATGTGGCCGGTGGCCCGGCGGATGATCACGAAGGTACCTGCGAAGCCGATGCCATCGCCCGGGTCCGTCAGGGCATGCGGTCAATGATGCGGCTGGGCTCGGCCTGGTATGACGTCGAAAGCCAGATCACCGCTGTGACGGAAAAGGGCCTGGATCCGCGCAACTTCATTCTCTGCACCGATGACTGCCATTCCGGCACGCTGGTGCACGATGGCCATATGAACCGGGTGGTGCGCCACGCCATCGCCTGCGGCTGCGATCCGGTAATCGCGCTGCAGATGGCGACCATCAACACGGCGACGCACTTTGGGCTGGAGCGCGAGCTTGGCTCGATCACCCCTGGGCGGCGCGCGGATGTAATCCTGACCTCGGACCTGCGCGAATTGCCCATCGAACTGGTGATCGCGCGTGGGCAGATCGTGGCAGAAAACGGCTCTATTACTGTTGAATGCCCGCACTATGACTGGCCAGAGAGCGCCACGGGTACCGTGCATCTGGGCCACGCGCTGTCGGCGGGTGATTTTGAACTGAAGGCGCCGGAGGGGGCGAACTCGGTTACCGCCAATGTGATTGGCGTGGTAGAGAACCAGGCCCCGACCAAGGCGCTGAAGGCGGAATTGCCAGTGGTCGAAGGGCTGGTCGAAGGCAGCGGCGAGGTCTGCCAGATCGCTTTGGTCGAACGCCATCAGGCCACGGGCGGCGTCACCAACGCCTTTGTCTCGGGCTTTGGCTATCAGGGGTCCATGGCGATGGCTTCGACCGTGGCGCATGACAGCCACCACATGATCGTGGTTGGCACCGACCGGGAGCAGATGGCGCTGGCCGCAAATCGCCTGGCCGAGGTCGGCGGCGGTATCACCCTGTTCCGCGACGGAGAGGAGCTGGCGCTGGTCGAATTGCCCATCGCGGGCCTGATGTCCAGCAGCCCAGCGACCGAGGTTGCCGCCAAGGCGCAGAAGATGGTCGAGGCGATGGAGGCCTGTGGCTGCAAGCTGAACAACGCCTATATGCAGCATTCGCTATTGGCGCTGGTGGTAATTCCTGAGCTGCGGATTTCAGATCTGGGGCTGGTGGATGTGCGCACATTCAAGAAAATCCCCGTGTTAGAGCCGATTTCATGACCACCATCCGCCTGCCTGAACATCCCGCCCCCGAGACATTCACTGACGCGGCGCAGGCCGTGGAGCGGCTGGAGCTGCTTTATCGGCAGTCCACGGAGTTCCTTTGCAACGCTTTCATGGCGGTGATGTCTGGAAATGCGCCGCAGGATCAGCGTATCCGCGCCTTCTATCCTGAAATTCGCTTTACCACTTCTTCCTTTGCGCAAGTGGATTCGCGGCTCAGCTTTGGCCATGTGTCGATGCCGGGAACCTATGCCACCACGGTGACGCGCCCGGACCTGTTCCGCAATTACCTGATCCAGCAGATCGGCCTGCTGATCAAGAACCACGGACAGCCAGTGGTCATCGGTGCTTCGGAAACGCCGATCCCGGTGCATTTTGCCGTGGCCTCGCGGCAGGATCTGACGGTGCCACAGGACGGCGCCGCCGGGTTTACCCTGCGCGATGTGTTTGACGTGCCGGATCTGTCCACGACGAATGATGATATCGTCAACGGCACTCATCAGCCCGCCAATGGCAGCGGCCCCCTGTCACTGTTCACTGCGCAGCGTGTCGATTATTCGCTGGCACGGCTGGCCCATTACACGGCAACCGATCCGTCCCATTTCCAGAACCACGTGTTGTTCACCAACTACCAGTTCTACGTGGCCGAGTTCGAAGCCTATGCGCGCGCGCAGCTGGCCGATCCGGCCTCGGGCTACAGCAGTTTTGTCAGTACCGGCGATCATGAGATCACCGATGCAGATGCCGACATTCCAGCCATCGCCAAACTGCCGCAGATGCCGACCTACCATCTGAAACGGGCGGATGGCAGCGGCATCACGCTGGTTAATATCGGCGTTGGCCCGTCCAATGCCAAAACCGCCACCGATCATATCGCGGTGCTGCGGCCGCATGCCTGGCTGATGGTGGGCCATTGTGCCGGCCTCAGGAACACGCAGGCGCTGGGCGATTTTGTGCTGGCCCATGCGTACCTGCGCGAGGATCACGTGCTGGATGATGACCTGCCTGTCTGGACCCCGATCCCGGCGCTGGCGGAAATCCAGATCGCACTGGAACAGGCCGTGGCCGAGGTGACCGAGTTCGAAGGCTACGATCTGAAGCGGATCATGCGCACCGGCACCGTCGCCACCATCGACAATCGCAACTGGGAACTGCGCGACCAGTCCGGCCCGGTGCAGCGGCTCAGCCAGTCGCGCGCCATTGCGCTGGATATGGAAAGCGCGACGATCGCCGCAAATGGCTATCGCTTCCGGGTTCCCTATGGCACATTGCTCTGTGTCTCGGATAAGCCGCTGCATGGCGAGCTGAAGCTGCCCGGCATGGCGTCGGACTTCTATCAGACTCAGGTTGCGCGCCATTTGCAGATCGGAATTCGGGCAATGGAGCAGCTGCGCGGCATGCCATTGGAGCGGCTTCACAGCCGAAAACTGCGCTCTTTTGATGAAACGGCCTTCCTCTGAGGCTAGTTTTCCCCAAATTTCTGCGGAAATTCGCTTGTTTTCACGATCTTTGCTATCGCTACGCGTTGTGTTACCGCACAACATAACGATAATGTCACGCAATGAGGCCCCACAGTTCGGGCAGTTTTAAGGAGAGCTAAGAATGTCCAAACCGATGACCAAAACCCAGCTTGTCGCAGCGCTGGCTGAGGAAATGGGCAGCGATAAGAAAGCAGCTGGTGCCGCTCTGGACGCCGTCTGCGCGCTGATCACGCGTGAAGTTTCCAACGGCGGCGCCGTGACCCTGCCCGGTGTCGGAAAGATCTATTGCCGCGAGCGCCCCGAGCGCGAAGTGCGCAACCCTGCCACTGGCGAAAAGTTCATGAAAGAAGCCGACAAGGTTGTCAAAATGACCATCGCCAAGGCTCTGAAAGACAGCGTCAACGAAGACGCATAAGTCTCGGACCGGATCCTTTGGATCTGACAGGAATTTGGGTCGCCCTCGGGCGGCCCTTTCTTTTTGGGCGCGGGACCAGCCGGGATGTCTCACTGTGATGTGAGCGGGCCTTGCGCCCCGGCGCCTTTTGCGGGACTGTCCGGGCAATTCAGGGGAGGATCAGCTTTGGATATTCGTGCAATCGCCATGGGGCTGACATTTGCCCTGATGTGGTCCTCGGCTTTCACCTCGGCGCGGATCATCGTCGTGGATGCTTCGCCGCTGTTTTCCCTGGCGGTGCGGTTCCTGATCTCGGGCCTGATCGGAATTTCCATTGCGCTGGCAATGGGACAGACTTGGCGGCTGACACGCGGACAGTGGCGCGCGACCATCATTTTCGGGATTTGTCAGAATGCGCTGTATCTGGGGCTGAACTTTGTCGCCATGCAGACGATCGAAGCGTCGCTGGCGGCGATCATCGCTTCGACAATGCCTTTGCTGGTGGCGCTGGCCTCCTGGTTGGTGTTCCGGGAACGTCTGAAACCCCTGGGTATTGTCGGCCTTCTGGCCGGTGTTGTCGGCGTTGCCCTGATCATGGGCACCCGGATCAGCGCCGGGGTCGATCTGTTCGGCATGGCGCTTTGCGGTGTCGGCGTTCTGGCCCTGACCCTGGCAACTCTGGCCCTGCGCGGGGCCACATCGGGCGGCAATTTCATGATGGTGGTCGGGTTGCAGATGCTGATCGGATCGGCCTGCCTGTTCATCGCCGCGCCGCTGTTCGAGGATATCTTTGTCAATCCGACCCTGCCGCTGGCACTGGCCTTTGCCTATACCACGCTGGTGCCGGGGCTTGCCGCGACCTTTATCTGGGTGCTGCTGCTGAACCGCATTGGCGCGGTGCGTGCGGCCACCTTCCACTTTCTGAACCCGGTCTTCGGGGTGGCGATCGCCAGCCTTCTTTTGGGTGAAAAACTGGGGCCGCTGGATATTGTTGGGGTGGTGATTGTCACCGGCGGCATTCTGGCGGTGCAATTGTCCCGTCAGCCGGGCAGAACGGCCAAAGTCGCAGCGAAACCCGCGGAATAGATTTCTGTTATCGCCGCAGGTTGGCTTCGACGGCGCCGGTGATCTGCCCCGACAGAGGCCGCGTGATGGAACCCCAGGTGCCCGCAACCGTGCCATCGGCGGCGATCAGGATCTTGTTGAAGTTCCAGCCCGGCTCAAATCCGGTTTCCGCCCGCACCGCCCGGAAGAACGGATGCGCCCCATCGCCCCGCACCGGGGTGATGTCGGTCATCGGCAGGGTCAGATCATAGTTCAGGGCGCAGAATTCCTTGACCTCTTCGGCGCTGGACAATTCCTGTTTGAAATCATTCGACGGCACGGCCAGCACCACTAGGCCGCGGTCCTTGTATCGGTCATAGAGCGTTTGCAGCCCGTCGTATTGCTTGGTGAAGCCGCAGCGCGAGGCGGTGTTCACCACCAGAACCGGTTGCCCCCGGAAGGATGATATGTCGATCTTGCCGCCATCGATGGAGGCAAAGACGCCCCCGACAGGTGCCGCCTGCACCATCTGTCCCACCATCAACAGCGCCGTCAGTACCCATATTCGAACCATTTCCACTCTCCACCGTTGTTACAAGGGCTACGGACCAGGCGCCGGTTTGGATCATTTCGGGATGACCCGCTGCCGCACAAGACCGCGAGATGGGCAATAATCGCTTTGCATTTTCGTCGCAGCGGCCCATGTACTGACTCACCACGATTTGCCGGAGACCCGACATGACGCGATACACCAAAGATCCAGATGCCATTGCCGCCCTGTCAGACGAAGAGTACTACGTCACGCAGAAATCCGGCACCGAACGCCCCGGCACGGGTAAGTTGCTGCATAACAAGGCGCCCGGTATCTATGTGGATATCGTCTCGGGGGAGCCGCTGTTTGCTTCGTCCGACAAATATGAATCCGGCTGCGGCTGGCCCAGTTTCACGAAACCCATCGAACCGGCGCATGTGGCCGAGCTGGAAGACCGCTCGCTGGGCATGATCCGCACCGAGGTCCGCTCGGCTCATGGTGACAGCCATCTGGGCCACGTGTTCCCGGATGGGCCGCTGGACCGGGGTGGCCTGCGCTATTGTATCAACTCGGCGTCACTGCGCTTCGTTCCTCTCGACGAGATGGAGGCCGAAGGCTATGGCGACTATATCGACCAAGTGGAGGATAACAGATGAGCAATCCTGAACGTGCCGTCCTGGCCGGCGGTTGTTTCTGGGGCATGCAGGACCTGATCCGCAAACGCCCCGGGGTGATCAAGACCCGCGTCGGCTATACCGGCGGTGATGTCCCCAATGCCACCTACCGCGATCACGGAACCCATGCCGAAGGGATCGAAATCCTGTTTGATCCGGAAAAGACCTCTTACCGGGAACTGTTGGAGTTCTTCTTTCAGATCCACGATCCGACCACGGTGAACCGGCAGGGCAATGACATCGGGATGAGCTATCGTTCGGCCATCTACTATGTGGATGACGCGCAAAAGGTCGTGGCCGAAGACACCATTGCCGATGTGAATGCCTCGGGCATCTGGCCCGGCAAGGTGGTGACCGAACTGGAACCCGTCGGTGATTTCTGGGAGGCAGAGCCCGAGCATCAGGACTATCTGGAGCGTCTGCCCAATGGCTATACCTGCCATTTCCCGCGCCCCGACTGGGTGCTGCCAAAACGGGCAGATGCCGCAGAATAGAGCCTGATATCATCGGAATATAAGGTGCTGAACCCGTCCTTGCTGCCGCAGGGGCGGGTTCTTTCTTGCTGGCTGTCAGCCAAGTGCCACGCGCGGGCGGCCGCTGGCCTCGGCGGTGATGAAGGCTTCGACGAAGACCTCGCGCGCCTCGACCTGGGCGGTGCGGATATCCCGCTCCACATGCACATGGATATCCTCGGCGCCTGCGGCGCGGGCCTCTTTCTCTGCCTCTTGGCTCAGATGGGTTTCAAGCAAGGCCAGCGCGTCCTCAGAGGCGTTGAAATCCTGCGGCCCATCCTCCAGATGTACCCGGAATTTCCCCTCGGCAGGGGAAGTCACGGTGCCGCTGCGGCGCAGGGTGACGCGGCCGACGACGGCGCCGATGGCATTGGCGACGCCCGCATGTTCGGGCAGGATCATCCGGCAATGCAGGCGTTCCCCCACCGCCGGGTAGTAACTGGGGGCCGAGGCCCCAAGCCCCACCACATCCACGTTCAGCGCCGCGCTGAGCGACAGCATGCCCCGGTGATTTTCCAGCCCCCTGCGCAGCAGAACGTGGCGGGCCAACTGATCTGCGGGCAATCCGAATGTGTCGCTTTCTTCGGCAAAAGCAGTCTCTAACAAGGCTAATGATGTCTGTTCTGTCAGCTGGTCGATAATCATGCCCGCCAGCGTCTGGGCATCCGGGGCCAGCGGATCGCCACTGCCGATGCGGCGGCGAGCAAAGATGGACAACGCCTTTTCGGCGGCTGCGCTGTCCCAATCGTTCAGGCGGCCCAGCACATGGGAGGCATCCGACGGGGTGACGCCGGCCAGCTGCACCAACCCGCGATCCACCAGCCGGTTCAGGGCGCCTTGCTCCATCCGGGTGCGCAGCACGGCGCCAAGGGGGTGAACATCGGTGCCGATCCGCTCCAGCAGCGCCGCCTCCCGCTCACCAAGGCCGCTGGTCGGCTGACCCGGGATCGCCCGGACAAACCTGCCGTCGTGTTCCCCGACAACCGTCGCGTTGACCTGCCGGTCCAGCGCCGCATGCACCACCTCTGGCGCCTGATGGGCGATCAGCGAGACCGGAACCACACGGCGCGGACCCAGAGTTACCCCGCCGTTCAGCCCTTCGCTCTGGATATGGATCTGGCTATCGCCGCCAAGGCCAGTGGTGCGCATGGCCACAGCCTCTACCATGGTTCGGTAATCTCCGACCCGCGCCCCGGCAGGGTCGATGGCCGGTTTGCCGTCCCGGATCAGCGCGACATCGGTGGTGGTGCCGCCGATATCACTGACCAGCGCGGTGTCGACCCCGGTCATCCAGCGCGCGCCGACGATCGAGGCTGCCGGGCCGCTGAGGATGGTTTCGATGGGGCGTTCCCGCGCCTGTTCTGCCGACATCAGGGCGCCATCGCCGCGCACGACCATCATGGGTGCCGTGATACCAAGATCCGCCAATGTGTGCTGTGCCCGCCCGATCAGCCGGTCGATCATTCCGATCAGCCGCGCGTTCAGCACCGCTGTCAGCGCCCGTTTCGGCCCGTTGAGTTTTGCCGACAGCTGATGCGAACAGGTGACTGGCGCCCCGGTCACCTCGGTGATGATCCGGGCAGCCTCCAGCTCATGCGCAGGGTTGCGGGTGGCAAAGACACCGGCCACGGCATAGCCGCTCACCCCTGCCGATTCAGTCTCTAAAAAGGCCATTAACGCGTCTTTATCAAACGGCGCAGCCTCGCTGCCCGCATGAGTATGACCGCCCGCCAGCACCAGCGCCGGATCGCCTTTCAGCGCATCGCGCAACCCGTGACGTTCCAGATCTTCGGGGGCAAAGCCGATATAGATCAGCGCCACCCGCCCACCTTGCCCTTCGACCAGCGCATTGGTGGCGAGTGTTGTCGACAGTGCTGCCATCGAGACATCCTGCGCCGCAACGCCGGATTGCGCCAGCACCGCCCGTACCGCACCACCGACGCCAATGGCTAGATCGTGGCGGGTGGTCAGAGATTTTGCCGATGCGATCACCTCTTCCTCGTCGCGGATCAGCACCGCATCCGTATAGGTTCCGCCCGTATCCACACCGAGTAGCAGCGCCATCGCCTGATCCTTTTCCGTTCGCTGCCCCCGGTTTAGCGCCGTTTTCGCCCCGGTCCATCCCGTTTGCGTCATCGCGGATATTTCCGCCCTTGCCGGGCGGCTCTCTGCGACGCATCTATTGGGGCATGACAAAAACACTTCTCTGTATCGGATATGGCTACTCGGCCCGGGCACTGGCGCGGCGGATGCTGGCGCGGGGCTGGCGGGTGATTGGCACCACGAGGGATCTGGGTGAGGCCCAGCCGGATGAGGACGTGGAGCTGCTGCAATGGCCCGGCGCGAACGTCCCGCTGGAGGGCGTCACCCATGTGCTCTCCTCGGTTGGTCCGAATGAGGGCGGAGATCCGGTGATGGAGGCGCTGCGGGAGGAACTGGTGGCGCGCGCGGCGTCTGGACAGTTCGACTGGGTCGGTTATCTTTCCACCACCGCGGTCTATGGAGATCAGGGCGGCGCCTGGGTGGATGAGGACACGCCCGTCGCCCCCTCCAGCCGTCGCGGCAACTGGCGCGCGCAGGCCGAGGCGGCATGGCAGGCGATCCCTGATCTACCGTTGCACATCTTTCGTCTCGCGGGCATCTACGGTCCCGGCCGCGGTCCCTTTGCCAAGCTGATGGCGGGCAAGGCGCGGCGCATCGTGAAGCCTGGACAGGTGTTTTCCCGCATCCATGTGGAGGATATCGCTACGATACTGGAGGCCTCGATCGACCGACCCAATCCGGGTGCGATCTACAATGTCTGCGATGATGAACCCGCTCCGCCGCAGGATGTGCTTGGTTACGGCGCCGAGCTGCTGGGCCTGCCGGTGCCTGCCGAAGTGCCCTTTGATGAGGCCGGGATGACCCCGATGGCGCGCAGTTTCTACGGAGAGAACAAGCGCGTTCGGAATACCCGCATCAAGGAGGAACTGGGCGTCACGCTGGCCTATCCCGATTACCGCACGGGCCTGCGCGCGGTGAAAATGGCTGAGGATCTGGAAAGCTACACGCCCCCGGCGGATCCGCCAGCCTTGTAGTAGGACCAATCGGCCGGGCCTCCCCAGGCAGTCACGGGCGTATTGACGGCGTGTTAAGCCCGCTTTTCCCCAATCGTTGCGATACCCAGAACCTCCAGCACCTTGGCTTCGATCTGCGGGGCGTTCATGGCGGCCACGTCGTACATATCCGCCGGGCTGGCCTGATCGATGAAAGTATCGGGCAACACCATCGAGCGGAACTTCAGGCCGGTATCGAAAACGCCTTCCTCGGCGAGGAGCTGCGCAACGTGGCTGCCGAAACCGCCCACTGCGCCTTCCTCGATGGTGATCAGCGCCTCGTGACCTTCGGCCAGCTGCAGGATCATCTCGCGGTCCAAGGGTTTGGCGAACCGCGCATCCGCGATAGTGGGCGTGATCCCCTTGGCAGACAGGGACTCGGCCGCCTTTTTCACCTCACCCAGACGGGTGCCGAAAGACAGGATCGCAACGCGGGCGCCTTTCTGGATCATCCGGCCCTTACCGATCTCCAGAACTTCGGCCTCTTCGGGCATATCGACACCTTCGCCCTCTCCGCGCGGATAGCGGAAGGCGATGGGGCCGTCGTCATGGGCGGCGGCGGTGGCGACCATGTGTTTCAGTTCGGCCTCGTCGGCGGCGGCCATCACCACCATGCCGGGCAGGTTGGCCATATAGGCGATGTCGAAGCTGCCCGCGTGGGTGGCGCCATCGGCGCCCACCAGACCAGCGCGGTCGATGGCGAAACGCACCGGCAGGCGCTGGATTGCCACATCGTGCACCACCTGATCATAGCCGCGTTGCAGGAAGGTGGAATACATCGCGCAGAAGGGCTTCATCCCCCCGGCGGCCAGTGCGGCGGCAAAGGTGACGCCATGCTGTTCGGCGATGCCGACGTCAAAGGTGCGCGAGGGGTAGCGTTCGGCCATCAACCCCAGGCCGGTGCCATCGGGCATGGCAGCGGTCACTGCGCAGATCTTGTCGTCCTTCGCGGCCAGGTTCACCAGCTCGTCGCCAAAGACCGAGGTATAGGACGGCGCGTTCGACGGCGGCTTGTTCTGCTTGCCGGTGATCACGTCAAAGGTCGCCGTGGCGTGGCCTTTGTCATCGGCGCGCTCGGCGGGGGCGTATCCCTTGCCCTTTTTCGTCAGCACGTGGATCAGGATCGGTCCCGAGGCGCGCGCCTTCACGGTGCGCAGCACCGGCAAAAGCTGGTCCATGTCGTGCCCATCGATGGGTCCGAGGTAGGAAAAGCCTAAGGATTCAAACAGGGTGCCGCCGACGGCCATGCCCTTCAGCATGTCCTTGGCGCGTTTGGCACCTTCGCGGAAGGGTTCCGGCAGCAAGGAGGCAGCGCCCTTGGCCACGGCCTTCAGCTCCTGAAAGGGTTCTTCGGCGTAAAGGCGCGACAGGTAGGACGACAGCGCGCCCACCGGCGGGGCAATCGACATTTCATTGTCGTTGAGGATCACGATCAGCCGCTTGCCCAGGTGGCCGGCGTTGTTCATCGCCTCGAAGGCCATGCCAGCCGACATGGCGCCATCGCCGATCACCGCGATGGCATCACCCAGTCCTTCGGGCACGTTGCCTCCAAGATCGCGGGCGACAGCGAACCCCAGCGCCGCGCTGATCGAGGTGGAGCTATGGGCGGCGCCAAAGGGGTCGTAGGGAGATTCGACGCGTTTGGTGAAACCGGACAGCCCGTCTTTCTTGCGCAGGGTGCGGATGCGGTCGCGGCGGCCTGTCAGGATCTTGTGCGGATAGCACTGGTGGGAGACATCCCAGATCACCTTGTCGCGCGGCGTGTCGAACACCGCGTGCAGCGCCACTGTCAGCTCCACCACGCCAAGGCCTGCGCCCAGGTGGCCGCCGGTTTCGGAAACGGCCGAAACGGTCTCCTGGCGCAGCTCGTCCGCGACCTGCGTCAGCTGGCGGTCGCTGAGGCCTTTCAGATCCGCCGGGCGGGCGATCTGATCCAGTAGCGGGGTATGGGGCCTCTCAGACATGGCTCCTCCTCGGGAGTGGCGCAGCAAATGGTGCGCAGGTTAGCTATCGCGCGCAATAACGAAGCGGGCGGCGTCCTTCAAGATTGCAGCCTCTTCCCCATAGGGAGAAAGCGCGGCACAGGCGGTGTCGCACAGCTCTTCTGCGCGGGCTTTTGCCGGTTCCAGCCCCAGCAGGGAGACAAAGGTGGCCTTGCCAGCAGTTTCGTCCTTGCGCAGGGCCTTGCCGACCTTGCTGGCATCGCCTTCAACATCCAAGATGTCGTCAGCGATCTGAAAAGCAAGCCCTAGCGCCGAGGCATAGGCCTGCAAAGGCCCGGTATCCGCGCCGGCCAGAACCGCACCGGCGGTGGCGGACCATTCGATCAGGCAACCGGTCTTGCGGGCTTGCAGCCGGGTGATTTCGTCAAGTGTCAGCGGCGTGCCTGCGGTTTCCGCGGCGATGTCCATCATCTGCCCCGAAACCATGCCATCCTTGCCTGCCGATTGCGCCAGCGCCCGGATCAGCACCAGCGCCTGCGGGCCGATGTGATCGGCAGCTAACAGTTCAAAGGCGAATGTCTGCAAGGCATCCCCGGCGAGCGTCGCCGTGGCCTCGTCCCATTTGCGGTGCAGGGTCGGCTGACCCCGGCGCAGATCGTCATCGTCCATGCAGGGCAGATCGTCATGCACGAGCGAATAGGCGTGCACGCATTCGATGGCCAGCGCCGCATCCAGCGCGGCGGTGGCATCGACACCATGCAAGCGGGCGCTTTCCAGCACCAGAAATCCGCGCAGCATCTTGCCGCCGACCATGGCATAGCGCATGGCATCGTGCAGCCGGTCGGTGCCGCCCAGCCGCATGTCCATATGGGCGGTGATCCGGGTCTGGGCATCCAGCAGCGCCGCCTGAAAGGCGCGCGTGTCCGCCTGCATCTCCGTGGTCATGCCCTCAGCCCGCATCCAGCGGCTGGGTGCCGGTCGGGGTGCCATTTGCATCCAGGGTGATGGCGGCGACCTTTTCCTCGGCGCGCTTCAGCTCGTCCTCGCAGCGTTTCTTCAGCGCCGCGCCGCGTTCGTACAGCGCGATCGAGGCATCCAGCGCCACATCGCCGCGTTCCAGCTGATCCACCACGCGTTCCAGCTCGTGCATGGCCTGTTCAAAGCTCATCTCTTCGACGGGGGTCTGGGTTTCGGTCATCTGGCTGCCTCTGTCAGTTCTTCCACATGTGCCCGGGCGGAGACGGGCAGGGCGTTCAGATCATATCTGCACGTCAAAGTCGAGGTGTGAGAGCGGCATAAACGCGCCGTGGAAAGGCGGCAGCTTTACCGGTCTGGGGCGGGGCCGGGGGTGGCTCAGTCCGGCGCCAGCATATAGCCCGCACCGCGCACGGTTTGCAGGTATTGCGGTTGTTTCGGGTTGGGTTCGATCTTGCGGCGCAGGCGGGTGATCTGCACGTCCACGGCGCGTTCTTGCGCCTGGCCCCGGTCGCGGCCCAGATCCTCGACCAGTTTTGCCCGGCTGATCGGCTCTCCGGGCTGGGCGGAAAAGATCTTCATCAGCTGGCTTTCGGTGCCGGTGAGGCGGATCAGATCGTCCCCCTGCCACATCTCGCCCCGTTCGATGTCATAGCGGATGGCGCCGAGGTGCAGAACCTTGGGAATGCTGTCCTCGGCCACGGTATCGGGCATCCGGCGCAGGATGGCGTTGACGCGCAGCAGCAGCTCCTTGGGCTCAAACGGTTTGGAGAGGTAATCGTCGGCCCCGGCCTCCAGCCCGGCGATGCGGTCATCGGTTTCACCCTTGGCGGTCAGCAGCAGGATCGGCGTGGTCATGGTTTCGCGCAAGGCGCGGGTCAGGCTGACGCCATCCTCGCCCGGCATCATCACATCCATGATAATCAGATCGAAATCGAGGCCGGCCAGCAGCCGCCGGGCATGGGCGCCGTCGCGCGCGGCGGTAACAAGGAACCCGGCCCGCATCAGGAACTTCTTCAACAGGCTGCGGATGCGCTCATCATCATCCACGATCATCAGATGTGCGTCGTTGGTGCTCATGATCCGGTTTCCCGCAGCTTGGCATAGACCCGGCGCATATCCGCATCCATCATCGCTTCCAGCACCTTCTTGAAGCCCTGTACCGCCTCGGGGCCGGCTTCTTTATAGGCGCTGCGCATGCGGGCGCGCTGGGCATCGGACAGTGCCGTTTCCAGGGCCACGCCCTTTTCGGTGAGGTAAAGATGCCGTTCCCGCTTGTCGGCGGTGCCGACCCTGCTTTCGACCAGCCCGTCTTCGATCAGGGTGCGCAGTACCCGGTTCAGCGATTGCTTGGTGACGCCCAGAATGGTCAACAGGTTGTTGACCGTTGTGCCCGGCGCCCGGTTGATAAAGTGGATCGCCCGGTGATGCGCCCGGCCATAGGCCATTTCGGCGAGGATCCGGTCGGGATCTGCGGTAAAACCCCGGTAGGCAAAGAACACCGCCTCGATCCCCTGGCGGAGCTGTTCGTCCGTCAGAAACAACAGGCTTTCGCCGCCAAAACCCTGTCCTGAACGCCCTTCCGGCATGGCTGTCCCCTCCACTGCTCTCACAGGCAGTTTAAGTCAGCGTTATTGACATTCCAAGGGTGAAGATGTATCGAATCGCAGCTTTGGCGCAACAATATGTCCGCTCCGGTCATTTCGAGCGCAACTTATGAAAACATCGATGGATTTAGTGGAGGTGCGGCATGGCCGGATATGATGACCGTGACGGATTGATCTGGATGGACGGGGAGATGGTCGAATGGCGGGATGCCAAGGTGCATATCCTGACCCATGCGATGCATTATGCGTCTTCCGTTTTCGAGGGCGAGCGCGCCTATAACGGCAAGATCTTCAAGAGCCGCGAACACTCCGAGCGCCTGATCGCCTCTGCCGAGGCGCTGGACATGCCGATGCCCTATACCGTGGATCAGATCGAAGCCGCCAAGGAAGAGACCCTGAAGGCCTCGGGTCTGACCGACGCCTATGTGCGCGCACTGGTCTGGCGCGGCGCGGGTGAAGACATGGGCGTCGCTTCGGCCAAGAACCCGGTGCGGATGGCGGTCGCTGTCTGGGGCTGGGGCGCCTATTACGGTGACGCCAAGATGCAGGGCGCCAAGCTGGACATCGCAGAGTGGAAACGCCCGAGTCCGGAAACCATCCCGGTGCACGCCAAGGCGGCTGGCCTTTACATGATCTGCACCATCTCCAAGCACAAGGCCGAGGCCAAGGGCTGCTCGGACGCGCTGTTCATGGATTACCGCGGCTACGTGGCCGAGGCGACTGGCGCCAATATCTTTTTCGTGAAGGATGGCGAAGTGCATACGCCGCTGCCCGATTGCTTCCTCAACGGCCTCACCCGTCAGACCGTGATCGGCATGCTGAAGGACCGTGGCATCACCGTGCACGAGCGCCACATCATGCCCGAGGAAATGGAAGGCTTTGAACAGTGTTGGCTGACCGGTACCGCTGCCGAGGTCACCCCGGTGGGCGAGATCGGCCCCTATAAATTCGAAGTGGGCGCGCTGACCCGCGAGATCGCCGAGGCCTATGAGGCGCTGGTGCGCAGCTGATCCGTCAGATCTGTTGGTAAGATGCAAAAGCGCGGGCCGATTGGCCCGCGCTTTTTCTGTTTCAGCACCTGCGGTGCAGTGGGCGCCCGGTGGCGGGGCTGTCAGACCACCTCGGTGGTGACTTCAATATTGCCGCGGGTGGCGTTGGAATAGGGGCAGATGGCGTGGCCCGCATCGGCGATGCGTTGGGCTTCGACCTTGTCCACACCGGGCATGGAGACCTTGAGGTTCACCGAGAGGCCAAAGCCGCCTTCGGCGCGCGGACCGATGCCAACCGCGGCATCGACAGAAACATCGTCGGGCACCTTGGCCAGGGATGTGTCCTGGGTCGTGGCGAATTTCATCGCACCGATATAGCAGGCCGCATATCCGGCGGCGAAAAGCTGTTCCGGGTTGCTGCCTTTACCGCCGCCGCCCATTTCGCGGGGCGGATCCAGATCGAAATGAACCTCGCTGCCGTGGATGCTGGCTTTGCCGTCGCGGCCGCCGGTTGCAGTGGCGCCTGCGGTGTAGATCGGGGTGATGGACATGTTGCCTCCTTTTTGAATCGTGTACGATTATATCGTGTACGATATAAATAGAGGCTACGAGCCAAAAATCAACCGCTTGCGATTAAAGCGTGCGCGACATAAATCATGAAGACATGGACCGGACCCTGAAAATTGACGATCTTCTGTGCTTCTCGCTCTATTCGGCGAACCACGCGCTGACGCGACTGTACCGTCCCCTGCTGGCGCCCTTGGGCCTGACCTATCCGCAGTATCTGGTGCTGGTGGCCCTGTGGGAGCAGGACGAACAGAAGGTCAGAGATCTGGGCAAGCGGCTGGATCTGGAAACCAATACGCTGACGCCGCTGCTGAAGCGGATGGAAAGCGCAGGCTACCTGACCCGCCGCCGCAATCCCGAGGATGAGCGCAGCCTGATCGTGTCCCTGACCGACAAGGGGCAGGCCCTGCAGGCCGAGGCGCAGGAAATTTCCACCTGCGTCATCGAGGCGATGGGCGGCGATCTGAATGAGCTGATCGAATTGCGCGACCGGGTAAACGCCCTGCGTGCGCGGCTGGACTCCGCCTGACCTGGCCAGCCCGTCCTTTCACCGCGCGGGCAGGGGGTCACAAAACGTTCGTCAAAGTTTCATTTTGAGCACGGAAAGATTTTACATTGGCGCGGTCTGTCTGGCGCCACCTATCCAATGTAACAGACAGGGGAATCTCATGTCTTCTCATCGCTTTATGCGCCCCAGCCGCCGGGCTTTCCTGGCGGGCGGTACCGCTTTTGCTGCCTCGCTGGCGGCGCCCTCGATTTCGCGTGCTTCGGCACGCCCGGTCTTTACGCACGGCGTTCAGTCCGGCGACGTGGACACCATGTCCGGCATGATCTGGACCCGCACCGACCGCCCCGCGCGGGTGATGATGGAAGTCTCCACCACCGAAAGCTTTGCCAATGCGCGCCAGCTGGCGCCGCTGACCGCAGGCCCCAGCAACGATTTCGCCGTCAAGCGCATGGTTGATGGCCTGCCGTCGGATCAGGATATCTTCTACCGTTTTGTGGCTGCGGATCTGAACGATCTGCAGGCGACATCGGACCCCATCGTCGGTCAGTTCCGCACCGCGCCGACCGCGCGCCGCGATGTGCGTTTTGCCTGGTCGGGCGACACCGCCGGTCAGGGCTGGGGCATCGATGACGAAGGAATGCGCACCTATGCGACCATGGCCCAGCACCGCCCCGATTTCTTCATCCACTCGGGCGATACCATCTATGCCGATGGCCCGATGCAGGACGAGGTCGAAAAGGACGGTCAGCTGATCTGGAAGAACGCCACCCTGATCGACGAAAAGCGCAAAGTCGCCGAGACCCTGGACGAATTCCGCGGCCAGTGGAAATACAACATGATGGACGAGCATGTGCGCGAAATGAACGCCCTGTGCCCGACCTTCTTCCAGTGGGACGACCACGAGGTTGTCAACAACTGGTCCGATTCCAAGGATCTGAGCGGCGACGACCGCTACACCGAGAAGAACGTGCATGTGCTGGCGGCCCGCTCGGCCAAGGCCTTCCACGAGATGACCCCGATCAGCTACACGCCCGCCGAGCCGGGCCGGGTCTACCGCAAGATCGGTTACGGCCCGATGCTGGACGTCTTCTTCCTGGATTTGCGCAGCTATCGCGCGGGCAACAGCCTGGGTCTGCAGGAAAACCCCGCGGATGAGGCAACCACGCTTCTGGGCGCCGAGCAGATCGCATGGCTCAAGCGTGAGCTGGTGAAATCCACCGCCACCTGGAAAGTCATCGCCTGCGACATGCCCATCGGTCTGGTCGTGCGCGACGGGGAGCGGGTCGAGGCGATCTCAAATGGTGACGATGGCAGCGCCAAGGGCCGCGAATTCGAAATCGCCGACCTGCTGCGCTTCATCAAGACCGCCAAGATCGACAACACCGTCTGGTTCACTGCCGATGTGCACTACACTGCGGCGCATTACTATAACCCGGACAAGGCCGCCTTCCAGGACTTCGAACCTTTCTGGGAGTTCGTCTCCGGCCCGCTGCACGCCGGTACCTTTGGTCCGAACGCGCTGGACGGCACCTTTGGCCCCGAAGTGAAGTTCGTGAAGGCCCCGACCGAGGAGCAGGGCGCCAACCTGCCGCCCTCAATGGGTCTACAGTTCTTCGGTCTGGTGGACATCGACGGCGCCACCCAGCAGATGACCGTGCGCCTGATGGACCGCGCCGATCAGGAGCTGTGGAAGATCACTCTGGATCCCAAGGGCGCCAGCATCTGATCTGACTGCCTGTCAGGACTGAACACAGTTACCGAACCAAGGGCCCGGGGCACTGTCCCGGGCCAACTTCGTTCTCCGCCGTCTGCCGGAGCCCTCATACAGTATTGAGGCGGAATTTCAGGAAGCGGGTGCCATCGTAGTCGATCTCTTCCAGAAACCGCGCGCCCAGCCGGGACAGGGCACCCAGCGATTTGCGCGAGGGCGGCAACAGGAAGGTGACATAGGGAATGCGCGCATCATGCCGCGCAAACTCCAGCAGGTGCCGTGAGATGCGCGGCCCAAGGCCAAAGCAGTCTGGCCGCAGAACCAGCCCGAGATCCCATTCCTCCCCTTCCTTTTCAAATCCGCCCCATCCGACATAGGCGCCATCAGCCAGAAACGCCCAATGGCCCAACCCGTCTTGCTGCCAGCGTGCCTCTTTCATCTCAACGAATTGGCGCACCATCGCGGCATCCCAGCCTTCGGTCATCAAGGGCAGATGCGTCGCCACACGGGGATCGGACATATGCGCCAGGATCTGCTCGAGCGGTACGTCGGTCAGACGCGCCAGCGTGATTGCGGGCGGGCGGAAACTGGGGGATGTCTCGGTCAAGGCGGCGGTCCGTAGCGGCTATCGTCAATCCCGGCATAGTGGCGCCATGCAGGGCGTCCGGGCCAATCACATTGCCGTGGCTGCCTTGCCCTTATCCCCCCTTGGGATCGGTGACCGCGCGCGCCTTGCCGCGTTCCAGTCCCAAGCGGCTTTCGCGCCAGATCACCAGCCCATTGCCCGCGATTACCAGCGTCGCCCCGGCCAGCATGACAAAGGTCGGTAGCTCGTCGAACCAGAAATACCCCAGCAGGATTGCAAAGATCATCGAGACATAATCATAGGGTGCCAGCATCGATGCGGGCGCAAAGCGATAAGAAGAGGTCACGAGGATCTGCGCAATCCCGCCAACAAGGCCAGCCCCGATCAGCATCGCCAGAACCTCTCCGCTGGGCATGACCCAGCCAAAGGGCAGCGTCAGCAGCGACAGCGCGGATGCGGTCAGCGAGAAATAGAACACGATGGCGGCGGTCGGTTCGGTCATCACCATGCGGCGCACGTGGATCTGCACGAACCCCCGGGCAATGGTCGCCCCAAGAACCAGTAGCGCGCCCAGCGTCGCCCCGTCCGACAGATCCGCGCCAGAGCCAAGCCGCGGCCAGATCATGATCATCACCCCGACAAGGCCGATGGCAACGGCCGAGATCCGCACCATGCGAATGGTCTCGCCCAGAAACACGGCCGCCAGGATCAGCGTAAAGATCGGCGTGGCATAGCCGATGGCGGTAACCTCTGGCAGGGGCAAGAGGCCAAGGCCCAGAAACGTCATCCCCATCGCAGAGGTTCCCACCAACCCACGCCAGACGTGTACCATCGGGTTCTTCGTCTTCAGCCCATCACGCAGATCGCCGCGCAGGGCCAGCCAGACCACGATCACCGGGATGGCAAAGAAGGAACGGAAGAACACCGCCTCACCTGTCGGAACCTCTTCTGATACCGCCTTGATCAAGGCCGACAGCATGGTGAACAGACCGATGGCGGCGACTTTCAGCAGGATTGCCAGAATCGGTCGATGCGATGTTAAGGGTTTTGTCATGGCGGGGAACCTGCGCCCCTGCGCGGCAAAGATCAATGGCTTGATTTTCCGCCCCGCTCTGGCGCAGATACCTGCGTTGATGAAGGAGCCAGCCGATGTATGATGCCAACCACCTGATTTCCCGGCTGCGGGCCGCCTCAATGGGCCACGAGACGCGCAATTTCGCCACTTTCCCGGCACGGGCCAGCATGACATTCGGCGAATTGTTTGCCGGTGCCGAGCGCAACGCGGCAGCGCTGGTGGCGATGGGAGTTCAGCCCGGTGACCGGGTGGCGGTGCAGGTGGAAAAGACCATCGAGGCGATCCAGCTTTACCTTGGTACCGTGATGGCCGGGGGCGTCTTTCTGCCGCTCAACACCGCCTATACAACGCCCGAGGTGGCTTATTTCCTTGGCGATGCCAGCCCCCGCGTGGTGGTCTGCGACCCTGCCCGCGAAGGTGATATCGCCGAAGTGGCAGGCGATGCCCGCGTGGTGACGCTGGATGGCAAGGGTCTGGGCAGCCTCACCGATGCCGTCGTGGGGCGCGGCGGCTTTGATCCGGTGCCGCGCGGACCGGATGATCTGGCGGCGATCCTCTATACCTCGGGGACCACCGGGCGCTCCAAGGGCGCGATGCTGAGCCACGCAAACCTTGCCTCCAATTCGGAGATGTTGCGCGATTACTGGCAGTTCACCGATCAGGACGTGCTGATCCACGCGCTGCCGATCTTTCACACCCATGGGCTGTTTGTGGCCACCAATGTGGCGCTATTAGCGGGCGCGCGGCTGGTGTTCCTCAAGGGCTTCAACGCAGACGAGATATTGGAGGCGATGCCGCGCGCCACGGCGCTGATGGGGGTTCCGACCTTCTACACGCGCCTGCTGGCGGATCCGCGCCTGACGCGGGAGCAGGCCGCGAATATGCGTCTGTTCATCTCCGGCTCGGCGCCTTTGTTGGTGGACACGCATGAGGAATGGGAGGCCCGCACCGGCCACCGCATCCTGGAACGCTATGGCATGACTGAAACCAATATGAGCACGTCGAACCCCTATGACGGCGAACGTCGCGCAGGCACCGTGGGCTTTCCCCTGCCGGGGGTCGAGGCGCGGATCATGGCGGGGGACAAGGAAGTCCCGACGGGCGAGACCGGCGTCCTTCATGTGCGCGGGGCCAATGTGTTTCAGGGCTACTGGCAGATGCCGGAAAAGACCGCCGAGGAGCTGCTGCCTGATGGCTGGTTCATCACCGGCGACATGGCCCGCATGGACGAAGACGGCTATGTCACCATCGTCGGCCGGGAAAAGGATCTGGTGATCACCGGCGGCTTCAACGTTTACCCGAAAGAGGTTGAAAGCCTGATCGACGATCTGCCGGGCGTGCTGGAAAGCGCGGTGATCGGCGTACCGCATCCCGACTTTGGCGAGGCCGTCGTCGCCGTGGTTGTCCCCACGGGCGAAGGCACCAGTGCCGAGGCGGTGAAGGCCGCACTTTCGGGGCAGCTGGCGAAGTTCAAGCAGCCCAAAGAGGTGATCCTGCTCGACGCACTGCCGCGCAACACAATGGGCAAGGTGCAGAAAAAGGCCCTGCGCGAACACTATGCCGGGCTGTTTGCCTGAGTTTCGCCCGGCCGATAGGTCGGGCTGCGCCTGCCTGTCCCCCGGCAGGCGCATATGCGCCTCCCCAGGCAGGCACCGCCCTAGTCCTTAGTGCTGATGCGCCAGATCCTCGCGGCGTTCCTGAATGGCCTGCACAAGGATCTGCCAGGCGGAATTCAGGAACAGCCCTGCCATGATCCCGGCGACGATCAGGTCCGGCCAGCCGGTGGCTGTCCCCCAGACCCCCAGCGCCGCGATCATCACCGCCACATTGCCGATGGCATCATTACGCGAACACAGCCAGACCGAGCGCACATTGGCATCTCCGTCCTTATAGGCCGCCAGCAGGAGGACCGATGTCACATTGGCCGCCAAGGCCATGAACCCGATGACGCCCATCACCTCGGCCTGCGGCACACCCAGAACAAACACGTGGTAGACGGTCGACCCAAACACCCACATCCCCATCATCAGAAGGCTGATCCCCTTGGCCAGCGCCGCCAGCGCCCGGGTGCTGAGCGATGTACCGATGACGGCGAGTGAAATCCCATAGGTCAGCGCATCGCCGAGGAAATCCAGCGCGTCCGCTTTTAGCGCCTGACTGCCTGCCATCTGGCCCGCGCCCATCTCCACCGCGAACATGCCCGCGTTGATCGCGATCACGATCCAGAGGCGCCGTTTATAGGCGGCCGAAACCCCGTCGAACCGCGCCTCATGCCCGCAACATCCTGCCATTACCCTTGTCCTTTGTTCCGATTCGAGCTCAACCTAATGTCTCTAGTCACTAGAGGTTCAAGAGGGGGCTAAAATGTTTTCCATCGGCGCGCTGTCCAAGGCAACGGGGGTCAAGGTGCCCACCATCCGATACTACGAGGAGATTGGCCTGTTGCCGCCTGCCGGGCGCAATGCGGGCAACCAGCGCCGCTATGGTCAGGACGGCCTTGAGGCGCTGGGCTTTATCAAACACGCCCGCGACCTTGGTTTTGCGCTGGAGGATATCAAGGTGCTGATGGCGCTGGACGGGGAGCTGGGCGAAGATTGCGCCGAGGCCAACCGCATCGCCCGCGCGCAGCTTGATCAGGTGCGCGCCCGCATTGCACGGTTGCAGCAACTGGCGAGCGAGTTGGAACGTATTTCCCATCTGTGTGACGGGGGCAATGGCGGTCATTGCAAGGTGCTGACGGCGCTTGGCGATCATAGCCAATGCGCCGCCGATCACGGGCCTGTTCGCAGGGCTGATTAGACCCTAACCCGTGACAATCGCGCGCTGCGCGTCATCGCCCATCGAGATCAGGGAGGGCGCCTTGGCCTGCTGTGCCTTGAAATCAGCCTTGCCACTCATACCCTGCCAGCCCGCGTGCACCAGCGATTGCGCCACCGCGCCGCCCAGCGTGGTGCCGGGGCCGGTGACGATGAAGAGATCCGGCGCAAACTCCAGCGCCCCGTTCTGCACCGCGCGGGTGAAATCATAAGGCTCCACCACCTGATGGCCGAGCGTGTAATCCCACAGCGCCTGCGTATCGGTGGCGCCGGGCCACCAGACATGACCGCGCCCGTCAATGAGCGGCACCTTGGGCTGGCTGAACATGCCTGCGGCCAGACGTTTGCGCCCCTCGGCAGCGACGGGGGCTTGAAGGGAGGTATGGAAGGCCGCGTGATTGGCCAGGCGCATGGGGAACCGCTCCTCGACCACCGGCACGGCAGCCTCAAAGGCAGACAGGCCCGCCTCGTTCCCGGCCAAGACCAGCATACCGCCCAGATCAATGGACAGTACCAGATCGTGGCCCGCGCGAGTGTTGATATCGGCCACGATCGCAAGCAGTTCCGCCTTGCGGGCGGGATCGTTCTGCCAGTCAGCGCCTGCGAAAGGATAGACCAGCTGCCCGCCGATCAATTGCTCCTGCATCAGCGTGCCCATGGTGTTGACCACGGTAAAGCCGTCCTCGGCGCTGAGCGCCCCGGCGGCGGCCAGGGCAATGTACCAGCCCATGGAATTGCCAGTGACCGCGACAACCTCGATATCCTTCGCCAGAGACTGCGCATCTGCCAGCGAAGCAGCATAGATCAGCGGCGATGCGATATCTCCGCGGGAATATTTCGAGACCGAGAACCGGGTGGCCCCGTCCAGCGTGGTGACCTCTTCCTGTCCTGCGGCGCTGCGCTGGGCGTCAAAGCCCGCAAATAGCGCCGCCTTGTCCCCGTGGTGGCGGTGCAGGTAGCCGAGTTCGGGTTTGTTGTAGGTGCCCCGCCCGGGGCAGATCAGTACGGCCTTGCGGGTCATTTTGCACCTCCGGTCAGGTCCAGCGCGGCGGCCAGAATGCTATCCTTGGACGGCAGAGTGGCCGCATAGGCGGGCCCGGTCGCGATAAAGCAATCCCCCGCCGCATGGCGGGCGAGCGCCGTGACGCCGTTTTCGGTGAACAGCGCCATCAACCCCTCGGACTGGCTGCCGGTGGTGCGGCATTCATCCACGATCAGTACGTGTTTGCAGCCCTTGGTCGCCTCCAGCAGCGCCTCCGCCGGGAGCGGCGCCAGCCAGCGCAGATCGATGATGCGGGTCTTGATGCCTTTGGCTTCCAGTTCGGCCTTGGCCTGTGTCGACAGATACCGCCCGTTGCCATAGGTCACGATGGCCAGATCGGTGCCATCGCCGTCGATGCCGACCTCTCCTAGTGCGATCCGTTGATCCGGGGCAGGGTAGCTCCGCATCCAGCCGCCGTCCTTGGTCTCATGCAGGTCGCGCATGGGATATAGTGCGATAGGCTCGACAAAGACCACGACCCGCTGCTCCTCGCGGGCAAGGCGAACTGCTTCGCGCATCATCATCGCGGCCTCGGCCCCGTCCGAGGGGCAGGCGATGACGATCCCCGGAATGTCGCGCAGCACGGCCAAGGAGTTGTCGTTGTGGAAATGCCCGCCAAAACCCTTTTGATAGCCAAGCCCGGCAATGCGCAGCACCATCGGGTTCGAGAACTGCCCGTTCGAAAAGAACGGCAGCGTCGCAGCCTCGCCGCGGATCTGATCCTCGGCGTTATGCAGATAGGCAAGGAACTGGATCTCTGGCATCGGCAGGAAGCCGTTGTGGCCCATGCCGATGGCCAGCCCAAGGATGGATTGTTCATCCAAGAGCGTGTCGATCATCCGGTCGGGGCCGAACCGCTGGTGCAGCTTCTGCGTTACGCCATAGACGCCGCCCTTGCGGCCCACGTCCTCGCCCATCATGACGATTTCGCCATGCTCCAGCATCAGATCGGTTAATGCCCAGTTGATCAGGCGGGACATCGGCTGTGGCTCGTCCATGGCGCGCATGTCGCTGCCAAAGGTCTCGGCGCGTTTTTCCGGGGGCACCCCGTTGGTGGGCGTGCAGGCCCGCGCGGGCGGGATCAGGCTGGCGGCCACATCGGCGCCGGTTTTCAGATGCGGGCGGGTGACGACCTCGGTCCGGATGCGTTCCACGCGGTCGCAGGTGTCGTTATAGATCTTCAACGCCTCCTGCGGCTCCAGCGCGCCTGCCTCGGCCAGAAGGCGCACGGAGTGCAGCAGCGGATCGTTCGCCTCATCGGCTTCAACCTCGGACTTTGCCAGATAGGTGGTGGGCACATCGGCGCCCGCATGGCCATAAAGACGCACGGTGCGCAGGTGCAGGAAGGCGGGCTTGCGCCGCGCCCGCACGTATTCGGCGGCCTCCAGCGCAGTGGCGTAGGCCTCGTAGAGATCCAGCCCGTCGGTCTTGAAATACTTGATACCGGGCCGCCCCGCCATCGAGGATTCGATCCAGCCGGTTGGCGTCTTGGTGGAAATGCCGATCCCGTTATCCTCGCAGACGAACAGAAGCGGCAGCGGAATCGACTGCACGGAGGTCCAGCCCGCCGTGTTGATCGCGCCCTGCGCGGTAGAGTGGTTGGCCGAGGCATCGCCAAAGGAACACATGACGATGCTGTCATCGGCCAGCACCTGATGTTCCGGGCGGTGGCGGCGCGCCGCCCCCACCGAATAGGCGGCACCGACCGCCTTGGGCAGGTGGCTGGCGATGGTGGAGGTCTGCGGCGGGATCATCAGTGCCTTGGAGCCCAGAACCTTGTGCCGTCCGCCCGAGGTGGGATCCTCGGAAGAACAGGCAAAGGACAGCAGCATGTCCCAGGCGATGCGCTGCCCCGGCACCTGGTCGGCGCGGGCAATCTGGAAGGCGGCGTCGCGGTAATGGAGGAAGGCCATGTCATCGGCGCGGAGGGCACGGGCGACGGCGGCCATGCCTTCGTGGCCGGAGGAGCCGATGGTATAGAACCCCTCACCGGCCTTCTGCATGGCGCGGCTGGTCAGATCCAGCGCCCGGCTCAGCACCTGGGCGCGGTAGACCGCGACGGCTGTTTCTGGGGCAAGCCCGCTGCGCGGTGAAGCTCCGGCTGGCAACTGTCCGGCTGCAACCCGGTCCAGAAAATTCTGATGCACGATCTGGGCGCGATCCATCTGATGTCCTCATGTCAGTGTCCGGTTGGGGTTATCCTCCAGATGGGGGCGGATTTCCAATGAGTATGCAAGCTCAATTCATGACGCAATGGAATGAGTGAGCGTGTGTCAAAGGCGATTTGGAAAGGATCAAGGTTGGGTTTCAACGGGGGAACGCTCCCGGACCGGCCCCACCAGGGCGCAATTGTCGAGGTTTCCACGATCAAAAGCTTTGTTTTTCATGCAACCTTTGGGATGGTTGGTTGAGCTAGGTCAAAGCCCGATACATTTCGCCCTGCGAATGTGTCGGCCAAAGCTTTCGGTGCGGAACCAGTCATGTTGCGCGACCCCAAGCCCTGAAGAGGAACGAATATGCGCTTTTCGCCCCGAGCCTTGCCGCTCCGAATTTCATCACTGCGTGCCTTGCTGCCGGTGATCTGCCTGCTGGCCTCAAACGGGGTCCATGCGCAGGCTTTTGATGTTGAGATGACCGAGGTCTCTGACTGGCGGCCGGTGTTCGGCAAGGTCGAAAGCGTGAAACGCGCCCTTGCCCGCGCCCGCCTGTCCGGCAACCTGTACGAGCTGAGCGCGGAGGAAGGCGACAGCGTCGCAAGCGGCGAGACCCTGGCGCGGATCGTCGATGAAAAGCTGGCGCTTGAGATCGCCGGGGTTGAGGCCGGCATCCGGGCGCTGGAGGCGCAGATCGCCCTTGCGCGGATTGATCTGACCCGCGCCCTGGAGCTGCGCGAGCGGGGCGCCTCGCCCAAAACGGCGGTGGATCAGGCGCAGACGGCGCTGAACGTGGCCGAGGAAAATTTGGCCGCCCAGCAGGCCCAGCGGGATCTGTTGCAGGCGCGTCAGGCCGAGGGGATTGTACTGGCGCCCGAAGCGGGTCGGATCCTCAGCGTGCCGGTGGTGGATGGCATGTTCGTCAATCCCGGCGAAACCATCGCCACCATCGCCACCGAGAATTTCGTGCTGCGCACCGAATTGCCGGAACGCCACGCCCGCTATCTGGAAACCGGTGAAACCGTGCGCATTCTGGCGCGCGGCGCGCTGACCAACACCGAGGTGCAAAGCGATGGACGCGTCGCCAAGATCTATCCCGAGCTGGTGGCCGGTCAGGTCGTGGTCGATGTGGAGGCCGAGGGGCTGGGCGATTTCTTTGTCGGGGAACGGGTGCGGCTGCTGATCGCCACCGGCCAGCGCCCCGCCATCGTGGTGCCCGAAGGGTATCTGCAGCAGCGCCACGGTGTCACCTTTGCCCGGCTCGACAGCGATGCCGAAGTGGTGGTGCAGCCTGGCGTGCGTGTCGATGGCGGGATCGAGGTTCTGGCGGGGCTGAAGCCCGGCGACCGGCTGACCCCCTATGAGGCGGCGCAGCAATGAGCACGACACCCAACACCGACGCGCGCACCGATGACGGGGCCGGGGAATCGCTGGGCATTGCGGGTTCCATTTCACGCGCCTTTATAAACTCACCGCTGACGCCGCTGCTGCTGATTGCGGCTCTGATTCTGGGGTTTGTGGCCCTGCTGCTGCTGCCGCGCGAGGAAGAGCCGCAGATCTCGGTGCCCATGGTGGATGTCTTCATCCAGGCCAACGGGTTGGCCGCCGATGACGCGGTGGAGCTTGTCGCCAAACCGATCGAGGCACTGCTGCAGCGCCTGCCCGGCGTCGAACATGTCTACAGTCAGAGCTTTGACGACCGTATCATGGCCACCGCCCGGTTCGAGGTGGGCGTTCCCGAGGATGACGCCATCCTCCGCGTTCATTCAGAAATCCGAGCAAATTTCGACCAACTGCCCATCGGCATTCCGGAGCCTCTGATCATCGGGCGCGGGGTCAACGACGTCGCCATTCTGGTTCTGTCACTCGCCCCGCGCGCGGATCTGCCGCGCGATGAGGCAGAGCGGTGGGACAGGGCAAACCTGGGCGAAGTCGCCTCGCAGCTGATGTCGGAACTGTCCAAGGCCGATGACGTGGGCCGCACCTATATCGTTGGTGACAGCCGCACCGAAATCCGGGTGGAGCCGGACACGGCGGCGCTGGCCCTTTATGGTGTCACGCTGGAGCAACTGGCCGAGAAGGTGCGCAATGCCAACCGGTCTGAGTTGTTGGGCCGGGTGCGCCAGACCGGCGCCTCCCGCGATTTGCTGAGCGGGCAGAGCCTGGTTGGCAAGCCCGATCTGGGCCTATTGCTGGTCACCACCCGTGACGGGCGCCCGGTCTATGTCAAGGACGTCGCCCGCGTCAGCATTGCGCCCGCCGATGCCGACAACCGCGCCTGGACCCTGCACCCTGGAGAGGCCACACCACGACCGGCGGTCTCGCTTGCCTTTGCCAAACGTGAAGGCGCCAATGCTGTCAACGTGGCCAAGGAGCTGCTGCAGCGGCTGGAGATCGCTGAACGCGATTTCCTGCCCGATGCGCTGGAGGTTGAGGTCACCCGCAACTACGGTGAGACGGCGCAGAAGAAATCGGACGAGCTGTTCTCGCACCTTGCGGGGGCCAGCGTGTCGATCTTCCTGATGATCGTGGTCTTCATCGGCTGGCGTGAAGGAGTGGTGACGCTGATCATCATTCCCGCCACCATCCTGATGACCTTTGCCGCCTCCTACCTGATGGGGTTCACGATCAACCGGGTGTCGCTCTTCGCGCTGATCTTCTCGATCGGGATCCTGGTGGATGACGCCATCGTGGTGGTGGAAAATATCGCCCGCCATTGGCGGCTGGATCCCAATGGCGACAAGACCAAGGTCGCCCTGCGCGGGGTAGCCGAGGTGGGCAATCCGACCATCATCGCGACGCTCACCATCGTCTTTGCCTTGCTGCCTATGCTGTTTGTCTCCGGCATGATGGGCCCCTACATGAGTCCCATTCCCACTAATGCTTCGGCGGCGATGATTCTCAGCTTTTTCGTGGCGGTGATCTTTGCGCCCTGGATCATGCTGCGGCTTCAGCGGCGGAAACCGGGCGCTGTTGCGGCTCATGGGGTAGAGGATGGTCACGGCGAGGATTCCCGCATGGCCCGCATCTATCGCGCCATTGCCCGGCCCTTGCTGGCCAGCCGCAGCGGCGCGGCCATTTTCCTGATCCTCGTCTTTGTGGCCACCGGGGCCTCGGTCACCCTGTTCGGCACCCAGTCGGTGGTCGTGAAACTTCTGCCCTTTGATGACAAGTCCGAAGTGCAGGTGATCGTCGATCTGCAGGAAGGCGCGACACTGGAAGACACCGAGCGCGCCCTGTTCGCACTGTCGCAGGCGGCGGCCGAAATCCCCGAGATCGAAAGCATCCAAGCCTATGCAGGTACTGCGGCGCCGTTCAACTTCAACGGCCTCGTGCGGCATTACTTCGTGCGGCAGAACCCGGAACTGGGCGATCTGCAGATCAACCTGGCCGACTCGGAAGAGCGTGATCGCCAAAGCCATGCCATCGCGCTGGACCTGCGCGCGCGGCTGGCCGAGGTGGATCTGCCAGAAGGCACATCGGTCAAGGTGGTCGAGGTGCCGCCCGGACCGCCGGTTCTGGCGACGCTGCTGGCTGAGGTCTATGGCCCCGATCCTGAAACCCGCCGCGAGGTGGCCACCGGCCTGCGCGAGATCTTTACGGACGTGGATTTCATCGTCGATGTGGACGACAGTTTCGGTCACCCGCCCGAACGGCTGCGGATCGAGATCGATCAGGCCAGCCTTGATTTCCACGGGGTGGAGCAAAGCGCGGTCTATGACACGCTGTCGCTGCTGTTCCATGGCACCACTGTTGGTTATTCCCAGCGCGGCGGCGGGGTGCGGCCCATCCCGATCAGTCTGAAGCTGAGCGAGGAGCGCCGTCAGGTCACCGAAGCGCTGCTGGCGACACCCTTGCCCGCCCGCGGTCCCGCCGGCATCGGTGAGGGCAACGTGGAACTGGGCGAAGTGGTACGCGTCTCGGTCGAGCAAGGCTCATGGCCGGTGTTCCGCAAGAACGGGCTGGATCTGGAGATGGTCACCGCCGATCTGGCGGGCCGGTTCGAAGCGCCGATCTACGGCATGATCGCGGTGCAGGAGGAGATCGACGCCCGCGATTGGCCCGAGGGGATGAAGCCTGAGGTCACCCTTTACGGTCAGCCGATGGATGAGAGCAATCCGATCCTTTTGTGGGATGGCGAGTGGGAGGTCACCTATGTCACTTTCCGCGATATGGGTGCGGCCTTTGGTGCGGCGCTCATCGGGATCTATTTCCTGATCGTTGGCCAGTTCCGCAGCTTCAAGCTACCGCTGGTGATCATGACGCCGATCCCGCTGACTCTGATCGGGATCACCCTGGGCCACTGGGCGATGGATGCGCCCTTCACGGCGACATCGATGATCGGTTTCATCAGCCTTGCCGGGATTATCGTGCGGAACTCGATCCTGTTGGTGGATTTCATCCGCCGCGAACAGGACAACGGACGTTCGCTGCATGATGCGCTGCTGGCGGCAGGGGGCGTGCGGTTCCTGCCGATCTTCCTGACGGCGATCACGGCGATGTCGGGCGCGGCCTTTATTCTGGTCGATCCGATTTTCCAGGGGCTGGGGATTTCACTGCTGTTCGGGCTGGCGACCTCTACCGCGCTGACGCTGCTGGTCATCCCGGCGATCTACTGGGCGTTCCGCGGCGGTCGCGACACGGCATAATGCATCGGTTTGGCGGGGCTTGCCCCGCCGTGCCCCTATCGCCGGTCGTTTCCAGAAGGAGGGAAAAGCGCCGCGCTTTGATCCTGGTCATCTGCGCGGGCCATCCCGCCACCTATGATTGTCAAAGACGCGCCCCGGCGTGGCGCGGCAAGCGGAGGGGAGGATCATCATGGCGACAGCGCCGATCACAAAACCGGCCAGCGTCAGGGCCGCTGCCAATATGACCGATTACGATACCCTCTGCGCCGGGTTTTCCTGGGACGACGCGCAGGCGCTGATCGATGGGCTGTCCGATGGCAGGATGAACATCGCGCATGAAGCCGTGGACCGCCACGTGGCATCCGGCCATGGGGAGCAGCTGGCGCTGCGCTGGATTTCAAAATCAGGCTCGCAGCAGGATTTTACCTACGCCGCGCTACAGACGGAAACCAACCGCTTCGCCAATATGCTGCGTAGCCAGGGTCTGCAAAAGGGTGATCGGGTCTATGCCTTGCTGGGGCGGGTGCCGGAGCTATACATCGCCGCCCTTGGCACGCTGAAGGCAGGTTGCACCTTCTGTCCGCTGTTTTCGGCATTCGGTCCCGAGCCGATCCGCTCGCGGATGGAGATCGGCGGTGCCAATGCGCTGATCACCACCGCGCGGCTTTATAAGCGCAAGGTGAAAGCCCTGCGCCCGGATCTGCCGGATCTGCGGAAGGTCTTTGTCATTGATGAGGCGGCAGAGGATACCCTGCCGCTGACCGACCTGATGGCGGATGCCTCGGAGGAGTTCACCACCGAAGCCATGAATCCCGAGGACACAGCCCTTTTGCATTTTACCTCGGGCACCACTGGCAAGCCGAAGGGCGTCGTGCATGTGCATCAGGCGGTGGTCGCCCACAACTGGACCGGGCGCATCGCGCTGGATCTGCGGGCGGGCGATACCTATTGGTGCACCGCCGATCCGGGTTGGGTGACCGGCACGTCCTACGGGATCGTCGCGCCCCTCACCAACCGCGTTTCGATGATCGTTGACGAGGCCGAGTTTGACGTCGCTCGCTGGTATGACATTCTGGAAGGCGAGGGCGTCAACGTCTGGTACACAGCGCCAACAGCCATCCGCATGCTGATGAAGGCTGGCACCGAGGCGCTTCAGGGGCGTGATTTCCCCGCCTTGCGGTTCATGGCCAGCGTCGGCGAGCCGCTGAACCCCGAGGCGGTGATCTGGGGAAACACGGCCTTTGGTCAGCCGTTCCACGACAATTGGTGGCAGACCGAAACCGGCGGCATCATGATCGCCAATTATGCCGCGATGGATGTGAAACCCGGCTCCATGGGAAGGCCGCTGCCGGGGATCGAGGCGGGAATCGTCGAAATGGACCCGGAAGGAGACTCTCTGCGCGCCCTGACCGAGCCGCAGGCGATGGGAGAATTGGCCCTGCGTCCCGGCTGGCCGTCGATGATGCGTGGCTACCTGCATGAACAGGCGCGCTATGACAAATGCTTCCGCGATGGCTGGTACCTGACCGGTGACCTCGCGATGCGCGATGCGGACGGGTATTTCTGGTTTGTGGGCCGCGCCGATGACCTGATCAAAAGCGCAGGCCATCTGATTGGCCCATTTGAGGTCGAAAGCGCCCTGATGGAGCATGAGGCCGTCGCCGAGGTCGGCGTTATCGGCATTCCCGATGAAACCGCGGGTGAGCTGGTGAAGGCCTATGTGGCGCTGAAACCGGGGTATGAGCCGGATGAGGATCTGCGGCTTGATCTGCTGGGGCACGCCCGCAAACGGCTGGGGCCTGCGGTCGCCCCGAAAGAGATCGCCTTTCGCAAGAACCTACCCAAGACCCGCAGCGGCAAGATCATGCGCCGCCTTCTGAAAGCGCGCGAGCTGGGCCTGCCTGAAGGCGATATCTCAACCCTGGAAAGTGACGAGACATGAGCATCGACCATGTGAAACCCCGCCTTGACCACGCCCATGTCCGCGAGCTGCTGAAGGCGATGATCCGCATCCGCCATTTCGAGGACAAATGCGCCGAACTCTACTCCCGCGAAAAGATACGTGGGTTCCTGCATCTCTATGATGGGGAGGAAGCGGTTGCGGCGGGCATCATCCCGTTGCTCAGCCCGCAGGACCGGGTGGTCGCCACCTACCGCGAACACGGTCATGCGCTGATGCGCGGGGTGCCCATGGGCCGCGTCCTGGCGGAAATGTACGGCAAGGCTGAAGGCTGCGCCGGGGGGCGGGGCGGTTCGATGCACATGTTCAGCCGCGATCACAATTTCTACGGCGGCAATGCCATCGTCGGCGGTGGCTTGCCTCTGGCCGCTGGCCTTGCGCTGGCCGACCGGATGCAAAGGGCCGAGGCCGTCACCGCCTGTTTCTTTGGCGAGGGCGCGGTGGCCGAAGGCGAGTTCCATGAAAGTCTGAACCTTGCCGCGCTCTGGGATCTGCCGGTTTTGTTCGTTTGTGAAAACAACGGCTATGCCATGGGCACGGCACTGGACCGCTCGGAATCGCAGACCGACATTCACGCCAAGGCGGCCAGCTATGGCATCGACAGCCACGTTGTGGATGGCATGGATATCGTCGCCGTTGAAGGCGCTGCGCGGAAGGCTTTGAAGGCGATTGCCGACTCCGGCAAGCCGCAATTTCTGGAATGCCGCACTTACCGTTTCCGCGCGCATTCCATGTTCGATGCCCAGCTTTACCGCCCCAAGGAGGAGGTCGCCGACTGGCGCGCCAAGGGGCCAATCGTCCGGTTCCAGACCTGGGCCGAGGAAAATCATCTGCTGCGCGCGGGCGAAGTGGATGACATCACCGCGGAGGTTGACGCCGAGATTGCCGAGGCCGTCGCCTTTGCCGAAAGTGGCACAGAGGAGCCGGTGGCGGACCTCGCCAAATATGTAATGTCGCCTGATCGGCCCGCGCCGCCCGAGGTCGCGCCGCCCGGAAAACCTGTCACCACCACCTACCGCGCCGCAGTGCGCGCGAGCATCATCGATGCCATGACCCGCGATCCCCGTGTCTTCCTGATGGGAGAGGACGTTGGCCGTTACGGTGGCTGCTATGCGGTCTCCAAGGGGCTGCTCGATCAGTTCGGTGAGGACCGCATCCGCGATACACCGCTGTCGGAATCCGGGTTCACCGGTGCCGGGATTGGCGCTGCCATTGCCGGGATGCGGCCCATTGTCGAGGTGATGACGGTCAACTTCTCGCTGCTGGCGCTGGACCAGATCCTCAACACCGCCGCCACCTTCCGCCATATGTCGAACAACCAGTTCGGGGTGCCGGTGGTGATCCGCATGGCCACCGGCGCGGGGCGGCAGCTGGCGGCGCAGCATTCGCATTCACTCGAAGGCTGGTACGCCCATATCCCCGGCCTGCGGGTGCTGGCGCCTGCAACTTTGGAGGACGCGCGTGGCATGCTCTGGACCGCGCTTGAGGATCCTGACCCGGTGCTGATCTTTGAAAACGTCATGCTTTATAACCGCGAGGGGGAGCTGGCCGAAAACGCTGGTTCCGTGGATATCGACCGCGCCGTGGTCCGGCGGGCGGGCACGGATATTTCGCTGATCACCTATGGCGGATCCCTGTTCAAGACGCTGGAGGCGGCCGAGGCGCTGGCGCAGGAAGGCATCGACGCGGAGGTGATCGACCTGCGCTCGCTGCGGCCCCTGGACCGGGAGACGATCCTGTCCTCGGTGCGCAAGACCCGCCGCGCTGTGATGGTGGATGAGGGTTGGAAGAGCGGGAGCCTGGCCGCTGAGATTGGCATGATCCTGGCGGAAGAGGCCTTTTGGGATCTGGACGCCCCCTTGGCCCGGGTGTGTAGCGCCGAGGTGCCGATCCCCTATGCGGGGCATCTGGAACAGGCGGCGATCCCGCAGGTGGCGGAGATCCTCGCCACCGCCCGCCGGGTGATGGGGGCGACCCCATGAGCGATTTCCTCATGCCCTCGCTTGGGGCGGATATGGAGGCGGGCACCCTGATGGAACAGGTGGTGGCCGTGGGCCAACCCGTCACGCACGGCGATATCATCGCCGTGGTGGAAACCCAGAAAGGCGCCATTGAGATAGAGTGCTACGAGACCGGAACGGTGACGGAATGGCTGGTCGGCATCGGGGAGAGCGTGCCCGTAGGAACGCCGCTGGCACGGATCGATACCGGGGAGGCAGCAGATGGGCAGACTGTAGAACCTGCGCCTGTGCCAGAGCCTGAAAAGCCCAAACCCCGGGCGGTCGCAGAGCCTCCGCAACCGGCACCATCTGTTCCCACCGGTACACGCATTGTCGCTTCTCCAGCGGCACGACGCTTGGCGGCCGAAAAGGGTGTGGACCTCAGTGCACTCTCGGTGCCATCCGGCCAGCCGATCCGCCACGCAGATGTCGCCGCCCATATCACGGCAGGCGGCAAGACTGCGCCGCAGGACACCGGCCTCAGCGCCATGCGGCAGGCGATTGCCGCCGCGATGTCGCGCTCCAAACGGGAAATTCCGCATTTCTACCTCACCCATCAGGTGGATCTGACCACGCTTGATGACTTCATCACTGAGATGAACGAAACCCGCGCGCCCGAGGACCGTGTGCTACCGCCGGTGTTCTACCTGTGCGCCATGGCGCGGGCGCTGAAGAAATACCCCGAGTTCAATGGCCATTTCGAAGGTGGCACCTTCACCCCAGCCAAGGAGGCCCATATAGGTCTTGCCATCGCCCTGCGCGGTGGCGGGCTGGTGGCGCCTGCGCTGTTCGATGTGGCCGCGCAGGAGCGCGACGGGCTTATGGCGCAGATGCGCGATCTGATCGGGCGGGTGCGCGCGGGCCGCTTCAAGGCGCGCGAATTGTCGGATGCCACCATCACCCTCACCAGTCTGGGGGACCGCGGCATCGACGGGCTGTTTGGGGTGATCTACCCACCACAGGTGGCCATCGTCGGCATCGGTACGCCCGCGCTGCGCCCCAGGGTGGTGGATGGCAAGGTGGTGCCGCGCCAGATCGCAACCCTGACACTGGCCGCAGACCACCGCGTCAGCGACGGCCATCGCGGCGCGCTGTTCCTGCGCGCCATCGACCGATTTCTACAGGAGCCCGAAACCCTATGACCCGCACCGAGATAGAACAGGCCCTTGGCCAAGAGCTGACCCGGATCGCGCCGGATATCCCGCTGGACGACATCGACAGCAGCGCCGATCTGCGGGATGAGTTCGACATCGATTCGATCGATTTCCTGAACCTCGTCACCGCGCTGGGCAAACGGTTCGCTCTGGAGATGCCCGAGGCGGATTATCCCCAGATGGACAGCTTCGATCATCTGGTGGAGTATCTGGCGGCCCGGGTGGCCTGATTAGAGTACGGCCCGGCCCAAGCCGATAAGACACAGCGCCAGAAGCAGCCACAGCACGATGCGGCGAAAACGCCTGTCGTGGCTTCCATAGCGGGCAAAACAGATTGAGCCCAGCCATAGGCCGATGAACAGCAGGGGCAGGGCGGCTGCGATATGCCACAGGATCTGCCCGCCGTAGTGGCCGGAGACCGTCAGAAGCGCGCCAGCCCAGAGATCAGTGAAGAAGAAATAGGCGATCATTGTCGCCCGCATGGCCCGTGAACTGATCGCGGTTGTGGTGAAGAACAGGCCCAGCACCAGCCCGCTCATTGCGGTGGCGCCATTGACCACACCGGCAATGAAGCCGGCGAGGGACAGAACCATGGCGGTTGGAACTGTGGGCCGGATGGGCCGCAGCAGCAGCGTCAACACCGCGCCGATGATCAAGACGTGCACGCCGATCCGCATCGCCTGATCCGGTACATGATCCAGCAGTGCCACCCCGATTGGATTGCCGATCAACCCGGCCAGCAGTAGATAGGCAAGGGCGCGGCGTTCCACATCCCTGAGCACGCTGCGCGATTGTCCCAGCGATGCGATGATCTCAAGCGCGATGGACATCGGCGCGATCTGGCTGGCAGGCAGCCAGAAGATCAGTCCGGCCATCAGGACAGTCGAAAAACCGAACCCCGAATAACCACGCAGAAAGGCCGCAGAGAAAACCACGGATCCGGCCAGAAGCAGATCAACCGCGTTCAACGTCGCGCCCCCGAAGGCTGGCCCGGCCTGACGGCTGCGTTCCTTGCTCGCGGTCATGTCCCGGTGTGAGGTTGAACAACAGCAGGATCTGCCCGGCAATCAACGGCACCAGGCTGAGCGCTGCAGCCAGACCCAATCCCGGCAGGCCGGGGTCGGGAAGATCCAGCAGCGCCGACAGCGACGGCAGCCACAACGCCAGTGCCACCAGACCAGCACAAAGGGCCAGCGCTGCCCAAATGTATGGGTTCCCCGTCACGTCGTTGACCAGTTGCCGCCCGCTGCCCCCCCGCACATTGAAGACATTCCACAGCTGCGCCAGGGCCAGTGTCACGAAGGCCACCGTGATCGCCTGCCCGGTCTCCAGTCGCAGCCAGTAGAGCGCTAGAGCAAACCCCGACAGTGTCGCGCCGGTGATCAGCAGGCTGAGAACACCGATCAACGCCCATTCCGGCCGTCCGGCAATGGGCTCCGAGGGATCGCGGGGCGGCCGGGACATGATCGCTCTGTCTCCTTTGCCCAGCCCCAGTGCAAAGGCCGGGAATACATCGGTTACAAGGTTCAGGAACAGGATCTGCAAGGGCAGAAGCGGTGCGGGCAGACCGGCGCCGACGGCGATGCCGACGACCAGCACCTCGCTGACGTTGCAGGACATCAGGTAGACGACGAATTTGCGGATATTGTCAAAAATCACCCGCCCCTGCCACATGGCCTCAATCAGGGTGCCGAAGGCATCGTCTTTCAGCACCACATCGGCCGCCTCGCGCGCGACCTGTGTACCGCGTTTGCCCATGGCGATGCCGATGTCTGATTTCTTCAGCGCCGGGGCATCGTTGACGCCATCGCCGGTCATGGCAACCACATGCCCGGCCTGCTGGAACAGGCGCACAAGCGTCAGTTTCGTTTCCGGCGCCACACGGGCAAAGACATCTGCCGCCAGCACCCTGTCACGCAAGGCGAAATCCGCCGTATCAGGGTCGAAATCCCGCAGGTCATCGCCTTCGATCACCGTGAGGTCGCCCAGAGTTAAACCGGCGTCCCGGGCAATTGTTGCCGCAGTATCTGCATGATCGCCGGTGATCATCGCGACCCGCACCCCGGCCGCCAGGCTGGCGCGGATCGCATCGGGCACATCAGCGCGCAGCGGATCCAGGAAACACACCAACCCCACCAGCGTCAGGCCCTGATAAGGGTCTTCGTCAGGTGTTTCGGCGTGCTTGATTGCCAGCGCCAGCAGCCGCAGCCCCTCGCGCGCGGCGGCGCTTTGCCGGGCTGCCCATTCCTGCCGCGCTGGGCCATCCAGCGGCGCCGGACCATTCGGCAGCAAGTGAGTGTCGCAGGCTTCGATCACCGCTTCGGGCGCGCCTTTGATGGCGTAGATGAACCCGCCCCGGTCCCCGTCCGCGGCGCGGTTGACGCTGGCCATCATCTTATGCTCGGGGTCAAAGGCGTGTTCGGCCACCTGGGGAAAATCTTGCTCAAGCTCCGCGCGGGTCATCGCGGCTGCTTGGGCAGCGTGCAGCAGTGCGACCTCCATTGGCTCACCGCTGGCGCTGTCTCCGGTGGCCGGATTGCCGGTTTCGGCATTGTTGCACAGAACCCCGATCCGCAGCGCCAGATCGAAGCGGTCGTCAGCCGGTGCGGCGGCATTTTTCGCGAGCCGGACCTCGGCGCCTTCGAACAGGTAGCGCACCGCCGCCATTTTGTTCTCTGTCAGTGTGCCGGTCTTATCAGTGAGGATCAGCGTCGTTGCCCCCAGAGTTTCTACCGAGGACAACCGGGTGATCAACGCATTGTGCGCCGCCATGCGCCACATGCCGCGCGCCAGACAGAGGGTGGCGACGATCGGCAGGCCTTCGGGCACCGCCGCTACCGCCAGCGCCGTACCGGTGCGGATCATGTCGATCAGCGCGTGACCGCGCAGAACGCCCGCTGCAATCATCAACGCGGCCAGAGCCAGCGTCAGCCAGACCAGCCGGTGGCCGAGCCTGTCCAGCCGCCGCTCCAGTGGCGATATCTCGGCCTCGGCGGTTTCTGTCAGGGCACTGATCTGGCCGATTTCGGTTGTCATCCCGGTGGCCACGACGATGGCCTCTCCGGCGCCGCGGGTGATTGCGGTGCCCTTGAACACCATGTTGTGACGGTCCGGGATCCCGGCCTCCGGGGCGACCGGGTCGATACTCTTGGAAACGGGCAGGGATTCCCCGGTCAGGATCGATTCATCGCTTTGCAGGTTCGAGGCCTGCAGCAGACGGAGATCGGCGGTGACGATGTCTCCGGCATCGAGGATCACGATATCTCCCGGCACCAGCGCGCGGGCATCGATCCGGCGCACTCTGCCGTCGCGGCGCACCAGCGTCCTGACCTCGGCAATGCGCAGCAATGCCTCCATCGAGCGGACCGCGCGCAATTCGGTGAAAAAACCGATGGCGCCGTTGAACAGGATCACCACCAGGATCGCCAGACCTTCTGGAATGTCACCGAAAGCAAAGGACAACCCGGCTGCCATGGCCAGCAGCCAGATGATGATGCTGCGGAACTGATGCGCCAGAAGCAGCAGCGCGCTTTGCGGCTTTTGGGCCCGCAGCTGGTTCCTGCCGTGGCGGGCGCGGCGGGCGGCAACTTCGGCGGCGTTCAGGCCGCGGGCCGGATCGCAGGCCAGCGCCGCAGCGACATCCGCTGCAGGCAGGGCGAAAGGCAAGGCGTCTGGTGCTGTGCCCGTCACCGGTGCCATATCACTCTCCGTCACGCGGTGCGGGACAACCTGGAAACTGCCCATCCGGAAATGTCAGGTGGCGGCCGGGTCACACCGGAATTGCGTGGCCGTGCTCTGCATCCTCGACCGCAGCGGAGACCGAATCCAGCGTTTCCTTGTTGGCGCTGACTTCACCGGCGGTGACATATTCTGCACTGCGGGTGCAGAAATCGACCCATTCCTGGACGTCTTCGGCCACCCGCTCGGCGGATTGCATCTGCCAGTCGTGCAGCACCTTGGCCGCCGCACCGGGATCGACCGGAGCAGTGCCGAACAGCTCTGCCGTGGCCTGCAATGCGGTGCGGGCCGCCGTGTGGCGGCGGTCGAACCAGTGTTTTGAAAATTGTTCGGCCTCTTGCAGGATCTTTTCCTGGACTTCCCAGAATTGATGCGCCTGCGGGCCCAGCAGAGGATTGGCGGAAAACAGAGCCTGCGCCGCCTGATCAAAGCCGCCGGAGGTTTTCGATTCAGATTGAGTTTTGGCCATGGGACACCTTTGGTTGTGCGTCATAAGACAAACACCGGGTGCAGCGGATCCGCTCCGCCCGGGTGCGGAAATCATAGGCAGAATAGTCTGATTCCCATGTCATTGAATTGACTCCAATCAAGGTGAATGCGCCGATGGGTCATAATATCAGCACCAAACGCCTGTTTCTGATAGGCTTGCAGCACAGGTGCAACAAAAGGATCCGACGTGTCCGACAGCGCATCCATTGGCCATATCACTGCCATCGAGGGCAGCATCGCCGATGTCCGGTTCGCGGCAGAGCTGCCCGCAATCGGCACTCGTCTGGTCACCCTGTCCGATCCCGCGATCACCATCGAGGTCGCCAGCCTGCCGGGGCGGGAGACCGCGCGCGGGCTGATCCTCAATCCCAACACGGAGCTGCGCCTTGGCATGCCGGTGCGCAACACCGGTCTGCCGCTCTCGGTGCCGGTGGGGCCTGCCCTGCTTGGACGCATGGTCAACCTGTTCGGCGATCCCATTGACGGACGCCCGCTGCCCGGTGACATGCCGCGCCGATCGATCCATGGCACGCCGGTGCCGCTGTCCCGGCGCCGGGCCGAGGGTGAGTTGTTTGAGACGGGGATCAAGGCGATTGACCTGCTCAGCCCGCTGGAACGCGGCGGCAAGGCGGGGCTGTTCGGCGGTGCAGGCGTTGGCAAAACCGTTCTGATCACCGAGATGATCCACAATATGGTCGCCGAATACGAGGGTATCAGCCTGTTCTGTGGCATCGGGGAACGCTGCCGCGAAGCCGAGGAATTGCATCGCGACATGGAGGAGGCCGGGGTGCTGGACCGCACCGTGATGGTCTTTGGCCAGATGAATGAAACCCCCGGCGTGCGGTTCCGCGTCGGCCATGCGGCCCTGACCATTGCCGAGTATTTCCGCGACGATCTGAACCGCGATGTTCTGGTGCTGATCGACAATATTTACCGTTTCGTGCAGGCCGGCTCTGAGGTTTCGGGCCTTCTGGGGCGGATCCCGTCGCGGGTGGGTTATCAGCCGACGCTGGGCACCGAGCTGGCCGATCTGGAAGAGCGGATCTGCTCCACCAGCCGGGGCAGCATGACCTCGATTCAGGCGGTCTACGTGCCGGCCGATGATTTCACCGACCCGGCGGCGACGCATACGTTTTCGCACCTGTCAGCCTCGATCACCCTGTCGCGCAAGAAGGCCTCCGAAGGGCTGTATCCCGCCATCGACCCGCTGAAATCCTTTTCCCGGATGCTGACGCCGGGGGTTGTCAGCACCCGCCACTACATGATCGCCAGCGCGGTGCGCAACACTCTGGCCGAGTACGAGGATCTCAAGGATATCATCGCCATGCTGGGGCTGGAGGAGCTTTCGGAAATGGACCGCGCCACCGTGCGCCGCGCCCGGCAGATCGAACGGTTTCTGACACAGCCGTTTTACTCCACCGAAAAGATGACCGGCATACCGGGGCGTTTCGTGCCGCTGAGTGAGACGCTGACCTCCTGTGAGCGCATCCTGAATGATGAGTTCCGCGACCATCCCGAAAGCGCTTTTTACATGATCGGAACGGTGGCGGATCTGGAGCAGAAAGAGGGGGCGGGATATGCGGCTTAAGATCCTGCTGCCCGACCGGCTGTGCCTTGATCTGGAGGTCGTGCGTATTGTGGCCGAAGGGCCGGATGGCGCATTCGGGATGTTGCCGCACCATATCGATTATGTCTCTCAGCTGGCCCCGGGCATCCTGACTTACGAGGAGACGGGCGGCCAGGTGCGCTATGCCGGGATCCATTCCGGAACCCTGGTCAAGGTCGGGGATGAGGTGCTGGTCTCCACCTCCGGCGCGGTGCTGGGCGATGATCTGCAGACGGTGCAACAGCGGGCGCAGGCCGATTTCCGCGCCGCCGAGCAAAGCGAACGGGCCGCCCGCGCAGCCTTGGCTCGGCTGGAGGCACAGATCGTGCGCCGGTTCCTGGAACTGGAGCAGGCGCTATGAACGGCGAACGGCCCGACGCAGAGGAGGCGGAAGAGATCGTCCGCAAGGCCCGTCGCAAACAGGCGGCACAAAAGCACCCGCAGCGCAGCGCGCTTTATGGGCTGGGGATGTTCGGTCTTGTCGGCTGGTCAGTTGCGGTGCCGGTGGTTCTGGGCGTCGCGCTGGGCGTCTGGATCGATGGACACGTCCAGTCGCACCGGTCCTGGACGCTGATCCTGCTTTTGGCTGGTGCGGCGCTGGGTTGTCTCAACGCCTGGTACTGGGTGCAGCGCGAAGGGGGTGATGAATGACACAGGCGGAGACACTGTGATGCAGATCAGTCCCGATCAATGGGTATTGGCCGAATGGCACGGGTTGCAGCTGACCGCCACCGTGGCGTTCACTTGGCTGGTGATGGCGCTGCTGGCCGCCGGGTCCTGGCTGGTCACCTCGCGCCTGTCGACGGGCGAAAAGGTCTCCCGCTGGCAGGTCATGCTGGAGGTCATCGTCACCGCCATCCGCGACCAGATTTCCGAGATTAGCGGCGGTGACGGCGCGCGCTATCTGCCCTTTATCGGAACCCTGTTCCTGTTCATCGCCGCCGCCAACCTGCTGTCGGTGGTGCCTGGCTATGTGCCGCCTACCGGCTCCCTCTCCACCACTGCGGCGCTGGCCATCGCGGTGCTGGTGGCAGTGCCCGCCTTTTCCATCGCTCGGCAGGGGATCGGCGGTTACCTGAAGACCTATGTGCGGCCCAGCCCCATCATGCTGCCCTTCAATCTGGTGTCAGAGGCATCGCGGACCGTTGCCCTGGCCGTGCGCCTATACGGCAATGTCATGAGCGGCACGATCATCGTCGGCATCCTGATCAGCGTGGCGCCGTTCTTCTTCCCGGTGGTCATGCAGGTTCTGGGCCTGCTGACCGGCCTGATTCAGGCGTATATCTTTGCCGTTCTGGCGATGGTCTACATCGCCTCGGGCGCCCGCAGCAGCCGATCGCCGTCGTCTGGTGTCGGCGCCTCCCCTGCCAACCAAACCGGTCACAGCCAAACACGAAAGGAACCCTGATCATGGACGCTTCCGTCTGGATCGCCATCGCCTCGATTGTCACGGCGGGGCTGACCATCACCATCGGTGCCATCGCCCCCGCGCTGGCCGAAGGCCGGGCCGCGGCGCAGGCGCTGCAGTCCCTTGCACAGCAGCCGGACGCCGCCCCGACGATCACCCGCACCCTTTTCGTCAGTCTTGCGATGATCGAATCCACCGCGATCTACTGTTTCGTGGTGGCGATGATTCTGCTGTTTGCCAACCCATTCGTGGACATCGCCGCTCTGACTGCGGCGCTCCCGGGCGGAGGATGATCCGGTGCAGATCGACTGGCTGACCGTCGCGGCGCAACTGGTGAACTTCCTCGTTCTGATCTGGTTGCTGAAACGCTTTCTTTACGGGCCTGTGACCAAGGCAATGGCCGAGCGGGAACAACGGATTGCCGAGCGGCTTGGCGATGCGCGCCGCGTGCGTGAAGAGGCTGTCACCGAAGCCGAAGCGCTGCGGGCCGAGCGGCAGGCGCTGGACAGCCATAGGGAGGCCGAGATGGCAAAGGCCCGCGCCGCAGCCGAGGCGTTGCGCCAAGAGCTGGAGGCCGATCTGCGCGAAGACATGGAGCAGAAACGTGCGGCCTGGCTGGACCATTTGCAGGAGGACCGCACTGAAATCGTGCTGGAGATGCAAAAGCGCACAGCCGCCCACGTGGGGCAGGCGCTGCGCCGTGTTCTGGCGGATTTCGCCGGGGCCGATCTGGCGGAGCAGATGGCGGCAGAGTTCGCCCGGCAATTGTCCTCGCTCGACCTTGAGGAGCGCAGGCGGCTGGAACGGGCAGCGGAAGGCATGCCGGGGGCGGCGCTGGTGGAATGCAGCATGGAGCTGCCAAGCGCGGCGCGGCGTCACCTGACCCGCGCCATCCACGACGAAATCGCAGAGGGTATCAAGGTGGATTATGCCACCGCCGGGGATGTCACCTTTGGCATCCGTCTGACGCTGGGTCATCAGGTGCTGGACTGGTCGGCGGGGCGTTATCTGGACCGGCTGGGCCTGCTGATCGAAGAAAGCCTGGATGCCGTGGCAAGCGAGGCTGCCGATGCCGCATGACGGGCAGAACGGCGGGCGCAATGACAAGCGCACAGACGGGCAGGGCATGGCGGGCCGGATTGCCGCAGGGCTGGTCGACCGGATGGACCGGATCCTTGCCGAAACCGCCCCGGTGGCCGAAATCACCGATGTTGCCCGGGTGCTTTCTGTTGGCAATGGCATTGCGCGGATCGCCGGGTTTCCCGACCTCAGGGCGGATGAGCTGGTGGTCTTTGCCGGTGGGCAGACTGGTATCGCCTCCAGCCTGGCCACCGACCGCATCGGGGTAATTGTACTGGGTGACAGCGTCGGCATCCGCCCCGGTGACAAGGTGCACCGCACACGCCGCGTCGTTGACACACCGGTTGGTGCCGCGCTGCTGGGGCGGGTTGTCGATGCGATGGGGCAGCCCATCGATGGTGCTGGACCGTTGCAGTGCCGCGACCGCGCCCCCATCGAACGTGCGGCCCCGCCCATCATGCACCGCGCCCCGGTCAGCGTGCCGCTGCAGACCGGGATCAAGGCGATCGATGCCGCCGTGCCCATCGGGCGTGGTCAGCGCGAGTTGATCGTCGGTGATCGGCAATCCGGCAAGACGGCCATCGCCGTCGATACCATTCTGAACCAGCGCGACACCGGGGTGATCTCGATCTATTGCGCCATCGGGCAGCGGGCCTCGGCGGTGGCGCGGGTGATCGATAGCCTGCGCAAGGGCGGCGCACTGGAGCGGACCATCGTCGTGGTGGCCGGCGGAGAGGACGCGCCGGGGTTGCAGTTCATCGCGCCTTATGCGGCCACTGCCATGGCTGAACATTTCATGGACGAAGGGCGTGATGTGCTGATCGTCTATGACGATCTGACCCGCCATGCCCGCGCCTATCGCGAGCTGTCGCTTCTGTTACGCCGCCCGCCCGGCCGCGAGGCCTATCCCGGTGACATTTTCTATATTCATTCGCGGCTGCTGGAACGCGCCACTCCGCTGCGCGAAGAACACGGTGGCGGTTCGCTGACTGCTCTGCCGGTGATCGAAACACAGGCGCAGAATATTTCCGCGTTTATTCCCACCAACCTCATTTCCATCACGGACGGGCAGATCTACCTGTCGCCCTCGCTGTTCGAAAAGGGCAGGCTGCCGGCCATCGACATCGGCACCTCGGTCAGCCGCGTTGGCGGCAAGGCGCAATTGCCTGCCTTTCGCGCTGTGGCGGGGGATTTAAGGCTCTATTACGCGCAATTCGAAGAGCTGGAGACCTTTGCCCGCTTTGGCACCCAGATCGATGCCGAGACACGGCAGCGGCTGGACCGGGGGCTGCGGGTACGGGAAATCCTCAAGCAGCGTGAACATCACCTGCTTGAGGTGGCGGACCAGATCGCGGCGCTGCTGGCCGCGACCGAAGGGTTGTTCGATGCCATTCCTGCTGACAGGGTCAGCGATGCGGGGCTGCATGCGGCTCGGGCCGCCCGCCGGACCTGTTCCGAGATCTGCGATGCCATCGAGGGCGGCGCGCCGCTGGACCCGGCGCAGCGGGCGGCCCTGATCACGGCGATGCAGGCGGCGCTGACCGGGTTCTATCCCGACGATCCGCATTCGCCGCGGCGCGAAGGAGTGGGTGATGCAGACGCTTGAGGCGCTTTCGGCGCGGATGCACACCACCGCCGAGATCCATTCCATCGTACGCACCATGAAAAGCCTCTCTTCGGTCAGTATCCGACAGTACGAACGCGCAGCTGCGGCTATGCTGCAGTATGAACGCACGGTGGATCTGGGGTTGCAGGCTGTGCTGCGTGATCAGTCTCTGCAGCCGCAGGTGGGGTCACCCGCAGAGGTGGCGCCGGGATCGGCGCTGATCGTCATCGGCTCTGACCGGGGGCTGTGCGGGCGGTTCAACGACAGGATCGGCGGTCGCGCGGTCGCGCGGCTCTTGGAGGAGAGCGATTGCCGCCTCTGCGTGCTGGGCCAGCGGGTGGCGGCGCATATGGAGGCAGAAGGGCATATGCCCGATGCGCTGTTTGCGCTGCCCGGATCGGCCGCCGGTCTGACGGCCACGGTGCATGCGGTTGCGGTGGAAATCGACCGCTGGACCGAAGCGGGCGTCGGGACAGTTTCGCTTTTGTTCAACCGCCGCGCCGGGGCTTCATTGGCGGTGCCGACCGAGTGGCCGCTGCTGCCGGTGCCGCGCGGGGATCTCGATGCGCTGGCACGCGAATCCTGGCCATCGCGCAGCCTGCCGACCTACCGCATGGCGCCGACCAAGCTGTTCTCCTGGCTGATCGGGCAGCGGATCTTTGTGCAGATCTATCGCGCGCTTGCCGAATCCCTGGCCAGCGAACACGCTGCGCGTCTGGCTGCCATGCGCCGGGCAGAGGGCAATATCAGCGACCACCGCGAAGAGCTGATGGATGCCTATCGCCAGAAACGGCAGGAGGAAATTACCCGCGAGTTGCTGGATATCATTTCAGGCTTCGAGGCGGTGGATCAGGGTGATCCAGCCTGACAGCCCTGTGTCGGCGCGGCGGACTGGATACAGGCGCCGTTACGGGCGTTGCAGCTGGCTTTTCGGCATCATCATATGCACGCCTTTTTCGCGATTCACCGTCTGGGTGATGCGCAGATCCGCAGCGAGACTGCAGAGCATATAGGCGTCTTCCCGGCTGATCCCCAATCGCGCCTCGGCCACGGCAATCATGTCCCGCAGGGCCATTTCGGCGCAGACATCCAGATCGGCATGCATGCCCATGGTGATGTGATGCGATGGCGTTTCTGCTTGTGGGTAGTCCAGCGACAGGTCCCTGCGCAGGGTCAGGCGGAAATGCCCGCGCAGCGCCGTTTCGATGGCGGTGACGCAGACCTCGCCATCGCCCTGCGCGGCATGACCGTCGCCACAGGAAAACAGCGCGCCCGGTGCCAGAACCGGCAGGTACAGGGTGGTGCCCGCGATCAGTTCCTTATTGTCGATATTGCCGCCATGGCGACGCGGCTCGATGGTGGAGATCCGCCCCCATTCCGGCGGCGGCGCCACCCCCATGACCCCAAAGAACGGCGCCAGCGGCAGATCGGTGCCCCAGGGCAGGTGGGCCAGTTGCCGCTCGGCGTCCAGCGGCAGGATGGTGCGCTGGCGTTTGGGAAATTCCAGCGGCAGCGTCCCGGCCAAGGGCCGGATCATGTTGTAGCCCCAGTCCTGCCGTAGCGAGATATCGAGGATATCGACCTGCAGCACATCGCCCGGCTGGGCGCCGCGCACCTCGACCGGGCCGGTCAGGATATGGCCCGGCATGCCCGGCAGACCGGCGGCGTGAATTTCCAGCAATTCCGGCGGCACGTGAAAACCATCTCCGGGCAACATGTCGGGGCCGCCCGAGACGGTGTCGATGATGACCTCTTCGCCGCTGTCGATGGACAGGGCAGGCGGATGGGCCGCGTCGAAAAAGCCCCAGTGGCAGCTCTGCACCGATGCGGGAAGGGTGGATGTCATGATGCGTCTCCTGCCGGTTCCGTTGTGATCTGTACGCCGCTGTTACTTGCCGGTGTCTATGTCGAACAGTTCGGTCTCCCAGCTGTCGTCGCCGGGGTCCATTTCGCTCCGCAGCGCGTCAAAGCGGGTGGTCAGATGTTCGCGCATGGCGGTGCGGGCCACATCGCTGTCGCCGGTGGCAATCGCCTCGATGATGGTCACGTGCTCGCAATGCGACACTTCCAGCGACGGGCCGCTTCGGGCACGGGCGCGGATGCGGATCCATTCCGGGTTCTCGCGGATCCGGTCAAGCAGGGCAAAGGAGGTCAGCAATGGCCGGTTGCGGGCGCATTGGGCGATCAGCCGGTGAAAGGCGCCATCCCAAAGTTCGATCGCTTCCGGACCGTTGGATTCAAACTGCCGCTGGGCCAGACGGCGCAGGCGCATCAGCTCATCCGGCTGCATCCGTTTGGCACACAGCGCGGCAAGCTCCGGCTCGATACACAGGCGCGCTTCCATCACTTGTAGCGCGTTGGTTTCCCCGGCGATCTTGGCTGCGAGGTCTCCGGTTGGGTCGGCGGGCTGTCCGGCAAAGGTGCCCTTGCCCTGTTTGCGCCAGACCAGCCCCTGTTCTTCCAGACTGTCGAGGGCTAGACGCACCGCCCTGCGGCTGACGTCGAACTGTTCCGACAGAACCCGTTCGGTGGGCAGTTTTCCGTCCGCGGCGAGGCTGCCCGATTTGATCAGGGCCAGAACCTTTTGTTTGATCGGCTCGATAGACGAGCTGCGGGAGTGTGATGACATGACAGACTTTTTCTCAGACAGGGTCTGCATATTGAAGCAAAAAATGGCGCAAAGGGTAAAAACAACAGCGCCCGGGGCATACCGGGCGCTGTTTGATCAATAATCGACGGCCTGCGATTTGCTGGGGCGTCCTTCTGCGATGCGGCGGGCCTCTGCCGCGGCGATATCGGCGTCGATGCCTTCGCGGGTGGGCAGGCCAGAAAACTTCTCGGCCGTGGGCATGCCCTTGGAGAAATGCACATAGCGTTCCTGCGCGACCTCCCAGAGGCGGGCCAGCTCACCTAGGGGGTCCGCGTGGTCATCGGCCCGGATGTCGAGCCAGGCATGCTCTTGTCCGCGATGGATCACCAGTCCGGCGGCCTGACGGCCCCGTTTGTCGCCACCTGCGGCCTCTCCGGCTTGCATGGCCACGATCAGACGCTCGGCAAAGGGCAGATCCGCGTTGTCCTTGTAGGCCGCCGAGGTTGCCTCGATCACCTCGGGGCCGGTCAGCATATTGCCCGCCACCGAATGATCCTCGGCCAAGAGGTGCCCGGCCCAGTCGACGCAATCGGCGCCGGTATGGGCGACAAAGCGACCTTCGGCATCCATCATATGGGCCTGGCGGATCGCCTGCCCCTGATCGCGAAGGGCGAAATCGGCGAGCACCGCCTGGGCGCTTTCACCGGCGGCCATGCGCCTGCGTCCCTCGGTGCCCCAGACCGGATTGCAGAAGGCCTGCGACGCCACGGCGACAGTCGGCCCGACAAAGGGCACCACCGCGCCGCAGGCGAAGAACCGGGAGGCGACGATCACAGCGATCGGGCCATCCTCGGGATTCTTGGCAATCAGCGACCAGGTCATCGGCCGACCGCATAGGCCTGCATCAGGCGCGGGGTCGCCGCCGCGCGCAGCATGCCGTCCGGCTCGCGCAGGGCAGCGGTCAGGCGGCCGACGGTCCAGGGATCCGCCACCACGACGTTGTGACCCCGGGCGCGCAGGTCCGCGATTACCGCCTCGCCAAAGTTGGGCTCGACCATCATTTCGGCGGTGCGCACTTCGCGTGGGAAGAAGGATCCCTGGAAGTGCATGGAATGGAACAGCGGCGCATCCATGCATTGCTGCAGCTCCATGCCGAAATGCACGAAACGCAGGAACCAGATCAGCTGCCACTGGTCCTGCTGGTCACCGCCGGGGGTGCCAAAGACCATCTGCACACCGTCTTTTTCCGCATAGCTGGGGGTCAGGGTGGTGCGGGGGCGGCGGCCCGGCGCCAGCGAGGTTGGCAGACCGTCCTCCAGCCAGAACATCTGGGCGCGGGAGTTGAGCGGGAAACCGAGGCCCGGAATGACCGGGGAGCTTTGCAGCCAGCCGCCCGAAGGTGTCGCGGCGACCATGTTGCCCCAACGGTCGATCACGTCGAGATGCACGGTATCGCCGCGCTTTTCGGTGAGGTGCGACATGGTCGGTTCCTGCGCCGCCACCTGGCCGACGTTAAAGTCCCGCGCCGCGCGCTCGACATAGGCGTCGGCGAGATGTTCGAAGCCCGGCACCCGGCCCGGGCGCTGCTCGGTCGAGGCCTTGTCGGTGATCAGCTTGCGGCGCTCGGCGTTGTATTCCTCGCTGAGGAGGTACTCCATCGGGATCTCGGACTGGGCGGGGTCGCCGTAATAGGCCTCGCGGTCGGCATAGGCGAGCTTCATCGCTTCGGTCACGGTGTGCACGAACTCGGCGCCAAAGGGATCCATCGCGCCAAGGTCAAAGCCTTTGAGGATGGCAAGGCCCTGCAGCAGCACCGGCCCTTGGCTCCAGGCGTGGGTCTTGTGCACCGTCCAGCCTTCGTATTCGTAAGACAGGGTGTCCTCATAGGTGGCACGCCAGTCCTTCAGGTCCTCGGGCGCCAGCACCGCGCTGTGTTTCTCGTCCGAGACATCCATCACATGGGCGTCTTTCAGATAGTCAAAGATCGCCTCGGCCACGAAACCTTCGCGCCATTCGGCGCGGGCGGCGTCGATCTGGGCGACACGGTCCTCACCTGCGGCTTCGCCCGCTTCGGCCAGACGTTCGTAGGTGCGCGCCAGATCTGGATTCTTGAACAGGGCGTTGGGTTTCGGCGCTTCGCCATCCGGGGCCCAGACAGCAGCCGAGGTTGGCCATTCGGTTTCAAAGAATTCCTGCAGACCGGCAATGGTATTGGCCACACGCGGCAGCACCGGATGGCCATCGCGAGCATAGCCGATCACCGGTTCCAGCACCTCGCGAAGGGACATGGTGCCGTGATCGCGCAGCAGCATCATCCAGCCGTCAAAGGCGCCGGGAACAACGGTTGCGAGCAGACCCGAACCGGGGATCAGGGTCAGCCCCTGTTCGGTGTAGGCTTCGATGGTCGCCGCCTTGGGCGCCACGCCCTGTGCACAGACCACCTTGGTTTCGCCGGTTTCCGCCTTGTGGAAGATCGCGGGCATATCGCCGGCCGGACCGTTCAGATGTGGTTCGACCACCTGCAGGACCAGCGCGGTTGCGACGGCGGCGTCAAATGCGTTGCCGCCCTTTTCCAGAATGCTCATGCCGACGGTCGAGGCAATCCAATGGGTCGAGGTTGCGACCCCGAAGGTGCCCCGGATTTCGGGCCGTGTTGTAAAATCGGACATCTATGTCTCCGTTTGGTCTAGTGCTCGCGGGGGTCCAGCGCATCGCGCAGACCATCGCCAAGAAGGTTGAAGCCCAGCACCACGAGAAAAATCGAGATGCCCGGCCACATGGCCATCCAGGGGGCTTGATTGAGGAAATTCTTCGCTGTGTTCAGCATCGATCCCCAGCTGGGCGCGGGCGCCTGCTGGCCAAGGCCGAGGAAGGACAGAGAGGCCTCGGCGATGATCGCCGTGGCAATGGTCAGGGTTGCCTGCACCAGGATCGGCGGCAGCACGTTGGGCAGGATATAGCGGCGCAGGATCTTGGGCGTCGGCAGGCCGATGGCCAGGGCGCTGTCCACGTAGTCTTCGGAGCGCACGGTCAGCACCTGCCCGCGGGTCAGGCGGATGAAGATCGGCGTGGCCGAGATCCCGATGGCGATCATCGCATTTGTCAGCGACGGACCAAGAAAGGCCGCCAGCGCAATCGCCAGGATCAGGAAGGGTGCCGCCAGCAGGGCTTCGGTGCAGCGCGAGATCACCGCATCGGTCCAGCCGCCGAAATAGCCGGCCAGAATGCCGAGTGGCACGCCAAGGGCGAGGGCAATCCCGACCGAGACCACACCGGCCAGAAGCGAGGCCTGCGCCCCCCAGATCAGGCGGGACAGCACATCGCGGCCAATCTCATCCGTGCCCATCCAATGGGCGGCCGAGGGCGCCTTGCGCACGGCGCCCCAGTCGGTGGCGGCGGGATCAGGGATCGGCAGCACGGGGGCCAAGAGGGCAATCGCCACGAAGAAGGCCACCAGAATGCCGCCGAACAAGGCGCTGCGGTGAGAGCGGAACTTCTTCCAGACGCGGTTCTTGCCGTCGCTGATTGCATCCTGCTCGGGGGTGAAGGGGGCTGTTGCTTCGGTCATCTTATTGCCCTCTCAGCCGTGGATTGAGGATGAAATACAGCGCATCGGCCAGAAGGTTCATAAAGATAAAGCCGACCGCGGTCACCAGAACGATACCCTGCACCACCGCATAGTCGCGGTTGAACACCGCATCGACGACCATCTTCCCAAAGCCGGGAATGGTGAAGATCTGCTCGGTCAGGACGGCGCCAGCCACCAATTCGCCGAACAGCAGCGCGGTCAGGGTGACAATCGGGGTCAGCGCGTTGCGGAAGGCGTGTTTCAGGACCACTCGGCGTTCGGTCAGCCCCTTGGCACGGGCGGTGCGGACGTAATCGGCGCTGAGCACGCCCAGCATGGCCGAGCGGGTGTGCCGCATCATCGTGGCGGCAAGGGCGGTGCCCAGCACGAAGGCAGGCATCAACATGGTGCGGATCGACTGCGCGAAATCCTCGGACAGGGGCACATAGCCGGATGCGGGCAGCAGCTGCCATTTCACCGACACCAGCAGGATCAGCATGATGCCAAGCCAGAAGTTGGGGATCGACAGACCCGAAAGGGCAACCACATTGGCCAGGTAATCGGTCAGCGTACCCTTGCGGTAGGCCGACAGGATGCCCGCAGGCACGCCGATAGTCAGGGCAAAGATCATCGACATCGCCGCCAGTTGCAGCGTCACCGGCAGTTTCTGCATCATCAGCTCGGTGACCGGCTGGTTGGTACGCAGCGAAATCCCGAGGTCTCCCTGCAGGGCATTGGTGATCCATGTGAAATACTGCACGATGATGGGATCGTTCAGGCGGTATTTCTCGCGCAGCAGTTCCAGCACCTCGGGGTCGCGCTCTTCTCCGGCGAGCACCAGAAGCGGATCCCCCGGCAGCAGCTTTTGCAGGGCGAAGACAAAGATCGAGATCAGTATGATCGTGGGCACCGCAATCAGGATGCGGCGCATGAGGAACAGGAACATCGGGCAGACCTGACGGATTGGCTGCGACCCCGAGGGGCCAGAAGATCTGCGCCGCCCGCGCGCAGGGCGGGGCGGCGCAGGGTGGGTATCACTCGTTCCAGGTGACGCCTTCGAGGCGGATCATCCCGTCCGGATAGGCGGTGAAGCCTTCCAGATTGGTGTTATGCGCCCAGATCCAGGTCTGATGGTAGAGGTAGACAATCGGCGATTCCTCGACCAGCACGTCGCGTGCGGCATCATAGGACGCCTTGCGGGCCTCGGTGCTGGCGGCAACGCGGGCCGCGTTCAGCGCCTCATCCACGGCAGGGTTCGAGTATTTGCTGTCGTTGAGGCCACCGTTCGTGGTCATGAACTGGTGGATGTTGCCATCGGGATCGACCCGGCCGGACCAGCCGATCTGGCTGGCGGTGTAGTCACCGGCGGATTGATCGGCCAGCAGGGTGGCGAACTCTTTCGAGACGATCTTCACGTCGATGCCTGCTTCGGCGGCCATGGCCTGAACCACCTGCATCAGCTGCAGCGGAACGGTGGTGTTGGGGACCTGTACTTCCAGCTCCAGACCATCGGGATACCCGGCTTCGGCCAGCAGTTCCTTGGCCTTGGCCACATCGCGGCCCGGAACCGGGTAATCGGCGTCATACCAGGGCGAGGTCGGCGGATAGGGCTGGTTGCCAGCGGCAAAGGCGCCTTCAAAGACCACCTGGTTGATCGCGTTGCGGTCGATGGCATAGCTGAACGCCTGACGCAGGCGCGCGTCGTTGCCCCAGGGGTTGTCGCCCTTTTCACCGTTGTTCAGGTTGAAGGTGATGCCCTGATAGCCCAGCGAAACCGCGTCGGCGACAGCGATATTCGCATCTGCATTGGCCTGTGCCAGGTCGGTGGCGGCCAGACGCTCCAGCATGTCGATATCACCCGACTGCAGGTTGGCCAGACGCACGGTGGTGTCCGGGATCGGCAGGAAGGTCACGCTGTCAAAGGCGATCTTGTCGGCGTTCCAGTAGTCCGGGAACCGCTTCAGGACGATCTTGTCCTGGGCGACACGCTCTTCAAAGCTGAACGGGCCGGAGCAGACCGGGTTGAGGCCGAAATCCACGCCTGCTGTCGCGGCGGCGGTGGGCGACATCATCATGCCGGCACGGTCGGCCAGCTGCGCCAGAAGCGTCGCGTCGGGGCCTTTGAGGTTCAGCTTGATCTCATACTCGCCGGTCACTTCGGTCGAGGTGATGGAGGACAGCTCGGATTTGCGGCGCGATTCATCGAGGGTCTTGGAGCGTTCGATATTCGCGGCCACGGCCTCGGCGTTGAAGGGGGTGCCATCGTGGAATACCACGCCTTCGCGCAGCTGCATGGTGACGGTCATGCCATCCTCGGACACCTGCCATGCGGTGGCCAGCTGCGGGATGATTTCCAGATCCGGGGTGATGTCGACCAGCTTGTCGCAGAGCGAGGCATAGACGATGCGGCCCACGAAGGTGCGCGACTGATCCGGGTCCAGCACGTCGGCGTCCGATTGCAGGCCGATGCGCAGATCCTTGGCGCTGGCGCCGGTGGTCATCATCCCCAATGCGGTGGCGCCGAGAAGGGCAGCCATCAGGGTGGGTTTCAAGTGTTTCATCGTCTTGGTCCTCTCTGTCGGGTCTTGCTTTTGGTTACGGTTGGTTCTGGGGGTGTTCTGATGGGATTATTCCGGCGTCAGCGGGGTGACCTTGGCGCCTTCGATGGCGGCGCGGTACAGGGCAAACCGTTCTTCGGCAGCAGCGGAATGGGGGGCCTGCTGCGGCGCACCGGCCGGAGCGTCGATCTCCTGCCAGTGGTGGCAGGCCACCTGATGTGATGCGCCCTCCACGGCGGACAGATCCGGTACCGTGGTTTTGCAATCCGGCCGCGCAAAGGGGCAGCGGGTGTGAAACCGGCAGCCGGGCGGCGGTGCGGCGGGGCTGGGCATTTCGCCGGTCAGCGTCGTCATGCGGTCCTCGCCCTCGGGGCGGGGCGCCGGGATCGAGGCCAGCAGGGCCTGGGTGTAGGGATGGTGCGGGGCGCTGAAGACCTCTTCGGCGGTGCCCATTTCCACGATACGGCCCAGATACATGACGGCGACACGGTCGCTCATGTGGCGGATCACGCCCAGATCATGGGCAATGACGACCAGCGTTACCCCCAGTTCGCGGCTGAGATCACCCAGAAGGTTGATCACCTGCGCCTGTACCGAGACATCCAGCGCCGAGACCGGCTCATCCCCGATGACCAGTTTTGGTCCGGTGATCAGGGCGCGGGCAATGCCGATCCGCTGTCGTTGCCCGCCGGAGAATTCATGCGGATAGCGGCCCGCGTGTTCTGCGGGCAGGCCGACCTTCTGCATGATGTCGGCCACCTTGGCGCGGCGTTCGGCGGCGCTCAGCTCGGGGGCGTGGACCTCCAGCGGTTCTGCGATCAGCTTGCCCACGGTCATGCGCGGGTTGAGCGAGGAAAACGGATCCTGAAAGATGAACTGCATATCGCGGCGCAGCCGGGTCAGATCCGGTCCGGCGGCATGGCTGATGTCCTTGCCGTCAAAGACGACCTCCCCCGACGTGGGCTCCAGCAGCCGCATCAGCAACCGCGCGAGGGTGGATTTGCCGCAACCGGATTCGCCGACGATGGCAAAGGTCTCGCCGCGCTTCACCTCAAGCGAGATCCCGTCGACCGCCTGCACCACCGGGGATTTCTTCAGAAAGCCGACGCCGCCGAAATGTTTGGTCAGCGCGTCGGTGCGGAGAATCATGTCCTTGCTGCTCATGCCTGCACCGCCACATGGGTTTCCAGAGGGGCGAAATGGCAGGCGACGCTGTGATCGTCTGCAAGCGTTCTGAGATCGGGCCGCGTGCTGCAGGCGGCAGCGGCAAAGGCGCAGCGCGAGCGGAACCGGCAGCCTTCGGGCATGTTGCGGATCGCCGGAACCGAACCTGGCACCGTGGCCAGACGTTCGCCGGGGCGATCAAGGCGCGGCATCGCGCTCATCAGGCCGATTGTATAGGGATGCTGAGGGTTGGCGAAAATTTCCTGAGTGGGGCCCTGTTCGACCACTTCCCCGCCGTACATGACGGCAACGCTATCGGCCACTTCGCCAACGACCCCCAGATCATGGGTGATCATGATGGTGCCCATGCCGGTGTCGCGGCGCAGATCGCAGATCAGATCAAGGATCTGCGCCTGGATGGTCACATCCAGCGCGGTGGTGGGTTCATCGGCGATCAGCAGCTGCGGATCATTGGCCAGCGCCATGGCGATCATCACCCGCTGACGCATACCACCGGACAATTGGTACGGATATTCGCCAAGCCGTTGACGTGGCGCGGGAATGCCGACCTTCTCCAGCATCTGATGGGCGCGTTCCATTGCCTCGGCCCGGGTGCCACCCTGATGCTGCAGCACGGTTTCTGCGATCTGGTCGCCAACCGTGAAGGACGGGTTGAGCGAGGTCATCGGTTCCTGAAAGATCATCGCGATCTGATTACCACGTTGATCGGCGGGCAGGTTTTCCTGACGCAGATCGTAGGATTTCCCAAGGAAATCGAGATTTCCGGACAGAACTTCTGAGGATCCTTTGGGCAATAGCCCCATGATCGACATTGCGGTCACGCTTTTGCCGCAACCCGATTCGCCGACGATACACAGGATTTCACCGGGGGAGACTTTCAGGCTCATACCGTTGACGGTGGCCTTCTCCTGGCCACGAAACCGCAGTGTAAAGTCTTCGAGGCGCAGAATATCCGCCGGTCCTGCATCTGTCTGAATCTGCCCTGTTGGCATATGCGGCCTCCCCGGCCTTTGAATTGGTCTGGATCATTTGTACCAATTCACTATTGGTTCAAATTGAGCAGCTGTCAACGCCCTCGATATCATCCAGGCGGACCACCGGGAAAATCTGACAAAAATTTAGGCAGGCGGGAAGGAGGGGGTGTGCCGAAGGTTCACGCGCAGCGGGCGCGCTCAGCCTTGGCGGGTGGCGGCAAGGGTTGTTTTTCAGCGGGCAACGCACGGACGCCTCGTTGAAAAAAGGGAGAGCTGAAAACGCCGGACGCAACGGCAGGCCCGCGGCGTGATCGCGCTCACGCCGCGCCCGATGCTGGGAATACGCCTTTAGGATCTGCCGCTAGTGATTGAGAACTGTGATTTCCACGTCGCCACAGCCCAGGTCGCTGATGTGCTGGCGAATCTCGGCCTCGTAATTGGGGTTCATGATAATGATGGTCCGCACCCCCTGATCGCGCGCCGCTTCGGGCGGGAGGATCGGAGTGGCGGTTATCGGCATGAAACAGCCTTGCTTTGCAGTGTTGAGATCAATGGCGAAGTCAATCGGCGCGTCCTCTGTGCTGTTGAAAAGCAGGGAAAAGGTCACGCCCTTGGAAGCCGCACCCCAAAGCGCGATGGGCCCCACCTTGCGCCGGGTCTCAAGATAGCCTTGCCACTGAGACCTGATTTGATTGGTCTCGGATACATACCGTTTGGCTGCGGCATCGTCGATTGTCGGCAGGGTGGGGTCGGATGCCTCCTGTGACGGCATCATCCGGGCCGAGATCCACATGTACTGATCGTCATAGGCGGGCACGACCTCACAGGCCAGGCCATGGCGGGCCAGAAGCGTTGCAACGGATCTTGGCGTGTAGATCGAGCAGTGCTCGTAGAAGAAGTCCTGAAAGGCCAGGTTGCGCAGAATCCAATCGGCGTCCGGCGTTTCCAGGAAAAGGCTCCGCTCCGGCGTCATTGACGCTGCCAGCGCCTCGGCAAAGGCCTGAACATCGTTGATATGCTCGATCGTGTGGCGTGAGCAGATGACATTGGCCTCTGCGGGAATTTTATCGATCTGATCGGGGGTGAACATGACCCGGTGGACCACGGCGCCGTCAGGCAGGTTGTCATCGCCCGTGAACGAAGGGTCAAATCCGGTCAGCGAGGCAACACGGCCTTTTCCACGCGCGTGAAGCAGGGCCATGAAATCGCCCTCGCCACAGCCGATTTCAACATAGTGAATGGGCTGATCTTCGGGCACCGAGGCGAGAATTCGGTCGGCCATGGCATCAAGGTGGGCCAGGTAATAGGGTGATGCGGTGACGTCGTTGTTGTATCCGGCATCATAGGAAATATGGGACGGGTCAAACTCATCGTTCCAGACGAAACCACAGGCAGCGCACCGCAGGATATGCAGCGCCCCGGTCGGAAATGTTCGCGCGGCATCCGGGGTTTCCAGAGCGACATTCTGAAGTGAGGGGACCTGCGGGCGGCGCTCAAGCGTCAGATTCCCAAGTGCATTCTCGCAAACCGGGCAGGAGGAAATTGAAGCCTTCGTCATTCAGATTGACCCTTCTAGTCACTTTTTGTGCCCGAATCCTGCCACAAGAGGATTAAGGAAAGCTTTGAGGTCCGCATGGCTTGTGCCTTGGGCGAAGGTTGGGGGGGGGCGGTTGTGAAGAGGGAATCACGCCGAACTTCTGCGTCTGGATTGGGCAGTTGCGGCAAGCGTGCGCAGGCGTGGTTGTCGTTCAGGGATGGTTTGCGTCCGAGAAAACCGGAGCATTCGCACCGATGTATCTATCGGTGTGTGATCAGTGATTTGAGTGTCTTGAAGAAAGTGGTGAGCCGTGCAGGACTGTACGGGGTGAGGGAAATCAAAGGCTTGCGCTGGCGAACCGGAAATTCCCACCCCTTGATATGATTGGGCTCTTCGGGCCTCCGGCGAACCGTTTCAGGGGTCTCAGAAACCGAAAGGCCGCTGACTGGGCTGGCACCCGCGTCAACGGCCAAATCGAAAAGTTTGCTCTGAATGGATACCAGATCGCACCCGTGATCGCAATCGCGGGAGGGGCCGATGTCTGAGCTTCTGCCCTTCTGCAAGATCAAGCTGCAATACCTGCTGGAGATGGTCACCGACCACGAGCTGGACGACAACGCCCTGCGCGTGGCGCTCTACCTGGCGCTGGCACATGCTGACCATGAGACCGGAGAGAGCCGCCCCTCGTTCGAGACCATCGGCGCGGCCATCGGCAAGCACGCCAAGTCGGTCAAGCGGGCGCTGAACAAGGTCGAGGCGGCGGGTTACATGACCATCGAGCGCGGGACCAACAAGGGGAACTCGTCGCGTTATCGTCCGACCGAAGCGGCCATGAAACGGGCAACCGAGCGTCGCCGGGAGGGGGACAAGGTTGTCCCGCTTGGCCGCGCCAAAGGGGGACAATCCTGTCCGCAAAGCGGGACAGACCTGTCCGCGAAAGGGGGACAGGATCGCCCCCCGAACAGAGAACAAGAACTTAGAAAAGAACGAGGGCGCGCGTCCGCGCCGGATTTGCCCGATGAAGGGCAATCCGGCGAAACCCGCTCAAAACGAGCCCCGGACGGCCAGCACCTGGTCTTCGTGCCGAGGGGCATCTGCTTTGTCCGTGACTGGAACGAGAGGTTGGCTCGGGAAGGCATGACCACGCTGGAACGCAGCCTGCCCATGTCACCGCACGAACATCACTTGGGATACTGGCTTCCGGCACGGACACCGGCCCCAGTGGGCAGCACAGAATGGCGGGATCAGCTTGATTTCCTGCGGAATCTGATCCGCGAGACGTCTGAAAACGCGGAGCACCGCCATGCGATCTGAGGAAACAGCAAGGCGACCCATGTCATACGCTGGCGCGGATGACACGGGACCTTGCGAGGGGCGGCAAGCCTCCCCTTCGAACCCCACCGGCGCGGGCAGGACCCGCGCAAAGGAGCCGCTGACGGAGACCTTCGTCTTCCGTTGCACGGCGGCTGAGAAAGCCGAGCTGCGCGCCAAGGCCGAGGCCGCAGGCCTGCCCGCCGCAACGCTCCTGCGTGAGGCGCTTGGCCTGACCGAGGCGCGCCGCCGCAAGCCCGTGCCGCGCGTCGATCCGGCGCTGGTGCTGGCGGTCGGGCGCATTGGCGGCAACCTCAACCAGATCGCACGCTGGCTGAACCGCGCGATGCTGGCGGGGCGCACCGACCTCGACAGTCTGACCGTCGCGCGCCGCCTGCTGGTGATCGAACGCCAGCTTGCCCAGCTCCTCGAAGAGGCGCGGCGGTGCTGATCAAGTTCTTCCCCAATGGCAAAGGCGCGGGCGCGGGGCCGGTCGGCTATCTCGTGGCCGAGCGCGTGCTGGCCTATGACGGCAACCGCGACCTGATCCGCGATGCCGACGGCCAGCTCTTGATGGTGACGCGCGAGCCCTTGCCCGAGGTGTTACGTGGCGACCCGAGCCGCACCGAGGCGCTGATCGACGCCAGCCGCCACCAATGGAGCTACCGCGCTGGCGTGATCAGCTTTGCCGCCCAGGATGCCCCCAGTGAGGCGCAGCAGGCCGAGGTCATGGATGCCTTCGAGCAGCTGGCCTTCGCCGGGCTGGACGGCGAGCAGTATGACATTCTCTGGGTCCGCCACAGCCACGAGGATCGCGTAGAGCTGCACTTCTGCACACCGCGCCTTGAGCTGACCACCGGGCGCAGCCTTAACATCGCACCGCCGGGCTATCAGGATACCTATGACAGCCTGCGCGACATGATGAACCAGCGGCACGGCTGGGCCGACCCGATGGAGCTGGAGCGCGTGCAGGAGGTGCGCGACACCATCGAGACCCCGACCCGTGCCCATGGCCGCGACGAGCTGCATGCGTGGATCCTCGATCAGATTTCGATGGGTCTGATCGAGGATCGCGCCAGCATGATCGACGTGCTCACGGACGCAGGCTTCGAGTTGCCCCGCGTCGGCAAGGCCTACCTGACTGCCCAGGACCCCGAGACCGGCGAGCGCTGGCGCCTGAAAGGAGAAGTTTTCCATGAAGACTGGCAAGCCGACCCGGCTGAGCGAGAAATTGAACGCGGAGCTGGACACGATACGCCAGGACTACGCCGACTCGATGGCATCCCAGCTGGAGAGCTTCAGGACCGATTTGACAACCATTGCGAGCGACGCGCGGCGTACCATCGAGAACGATACGCGCCGCTTCCTGAACGAGAACAGGAGCTTGTTCGAGACGCGGACCGAACAGATCAGGCGCTGGCTGACGATCTCGCCTTGGGTGATTTCGGGGCTGATCGTGACGGGGATCGCCTCGATGATGGCCGTGAGCTGGTTCTGGACGGTGCTGCTGACGCGCTCGGAGCTGACGGAACTGGGCCTGACGCGGATCGACCAGGGGGAACAGACCTGGCTGACTCTGGACCCCGACAGGACCGAGCTGAAGACCTGCACACTGGCCGGGACGCCAGTCATCTGCATCAAGATCGAGGAGAGATGAATGACGACGCCCCTGACAGCCTTGGAGCGCGACTTGCTCGCCTGCGTCGAGCGGTTGGTGACGGCCTGCGAAACCTCAGCGCAGGAATTGAGCGGGTTAGAGGCGCGCTCGACGAAGAGGCTGCAAGCCCAGTTGGATGGTATCGCGGGTTGCGCGACGTTGCTCATACGCTCGCAGATCGCGTCAATGCAGGCGTTGCGTGGCTTGCTGAGCGAAGAGGCCACCTACAACGCGCTGGACGCGAAGTTGAACGAGAGCTTGAGCTTAGCGAAGGACGCCGAAGAGTGGCTGAAACAGAGCTAGAGGCGCGGGAGCGGGACATGGACCGGGGGCTGACGCATTAGTCTATTGAAGAATTGCAAAATCTGCTAGGAATCCGAAGCGGTAGCCGGTTCTCCACCGTTGCCTTGGCATCAGTCATTGAGAAAAAATTGACATTTGCCCCGTATTTTCTTATCTACAGTTCGTGCCTACACGCACTTTTGCGCGAAACGATGGAACTCAACATCACGCTTGAGCATCGGTGCGCCAGAGTGTTGGATGGGATGCTGGAGAGACCGGAACCATGTTCTGGAGTCGATTTGGCTGACTGCCGCAGCGGAAGTGAGAGACGTGATAGGCAACGAAATTCTGAATACCTAAGGAGGGCTGTGTTGCAGTCCTCCTTTTCATTTTCAGAAGAAATCGTTTGAAAACATATTGATATGCGTGCCGCCGGCCACACTCCGTTTGTCGCCGTGGCAATCGGTGAACTCGCCAGAAATGGTGGTGGTGTCGCCTTCACCTTCCGAGACATTGAAGTGCCGTGTATCATCAATCCGGCATCCGAAACGAAAACAGCTGTTTAATTTGCACGAGCGCCTGTGCGGCGCTCCAGAATCGGGAAGCGCGTGCTTCTCCTTCCCGAAGACAAAGAATCGTTCCTTGTCGTCAACAGCGTACTTGGTTTTGTAGCTTGTCTTCTTCCGAGGTCTTACGCGTCGGCGGAGCCTCTGCAGACTCGCGTCGACGCTATCAGCAATCTGCGAATTGCACGGATCGGCGGCAATTGTCTCCTGTAAACCTGCAAGCGCAGGACACTTGAAATTTCTAAGCGGCAAAGACAACAACGGCGCGTCTGAGCCATCGTTGAAGTGACGCGCCAAGTAATTGATTGTTTTTGCAAGCTTGCTGAGCCTATCGTGCAAAAAATTCTGATAGTTTCTCGAAGCCCGAGTGACATCGATTTCACAAACCAAAGCAGCTGATCGGATGCACTTAGCTAGGCCCGCACTCTCCTGATCAATAAGAAGCAACAAACCATCAGCACTGCCGAGCCTCTGCTCAACAAATGCTTCTAAGTCATCCGACGTGGTAAACTCACGAACATCAACTGCATTGACGACTTGACGCACCTTCCTCTGCGCAAGAAATCCTCGCTTGAAGGCTTCTTGCGGGAAGGTTTTGTTCTTTTGAGCACCTACGAACTGCCGCAACGAATCGTCACGAGTCGCAACAAGAAGCAGTATCTCCATTAGTCGGAAATGAGCTTGGCAATAATTCTAGCAGGAATGATGATCTCTGATTGGTCCTTTTCAGGCAAAGACTTTACGATCGAAAGAAAATCCAGTGTTACCTTGCGGTGATTTCCGGGTAAATCACCCCTTCTTTTGCCACCACCTGCATCGAGGCTAACCTCGGGAAATTCGTAGTCTGCATCAAAAGGCACAAGAGCAAGCTTTGCCTTTTGGCTAGGATGTTGGATAAGCTTGAAGCCTCCGTCTCCTTGCATTTCTTCTGCAAATGACTTCAGTCGCTTGTCTCCCAAAATGTCCTTGTAGTCCAGATCCTTATGCTCCTTGAGCTCGCTGGGGACATCGGCCAGCAGCAGTAGCTTCTTTGGCGTTTGCCAATGAGCATTCACGCGCTCAACTAAGAAATCTCTGAGCTGCTTCTCGTCCATTGGGTACCTTTTCCTTTCCTCATTGCCGACGACCACTACTTCAAATGGCCTTTCAGTAAACTATTTCTTTGCTTCCATGAACACTTTCATGGGAAGTGCAACGCCAGATAGATGGAGCACACTTCTTTCAGCCTGCGTTGTAACGCCGATCAAACGTGCCTCAAAACAATGTCCTTTATCTCCGCTGGCGCAAAAGCCACATCCCAAGACCACAGCCCAAACCCTCCCACATCATTCACCGCCTCCACCCACTCTGCCAACGCATCTCTTTTTGCCTTGTTCTGTGGGCTGTCCGTACCTTTGATCTCCAACGCCAAAAGCTTTCCGCTGGTGAGCTTCACTAGAAAATCAGGAATGTATCGCCGACGAGAGCCAGACCACAAATACTGAATTTGAAATCCGAGGTGATCGTTCTTCGCATACGCCAATACTTCGTCTGACTGCTCAAACACATTGGCTGCATGCCCTTCCCAGGAGGAATCCCCCACCAAATGGCTGATATGTGACTTAAAAGCAGGGAAGTTGGGCTTGGTCGTGTACCAGGTGCGCATTTGTCCCGTGGAGCCGATTGGGTTTTCTTCGTCGAAGATCGGCGTCAACTTTGTCCTGTTCTGCTCAAAAACGCTTTGCATGAGATGCTGAACAACCAGATCGATGTTGAGTGCGATCAGAATGCGACGCCTTAGAGGATCGGAGTGGAAAAGCGACGGAACATGCAGCGCCCCGGAGTCGATGAATTCTTCGACTATCCGGACAAGTTGCGCGGCAAGCAGGTCTTCCGACCCTTTGAAGCTATGAGACAGACCAGCGAACCCCTTTCGGGCTGCTTGAAACACGAGGCGTTGAAGCCTGAAGCCGTCCGGGAGCTTTTCCAAGTCAATCGAGGAAACTTTGCCCATGTCGGTTGCACCGCCTAGAGCAGGGGCTAGGTCCGCGCTGATGGGCGTGGAGGCAGGATCAAGCGTAAGCGTCTCAACGGCCGACCATTCGACAGACAACTCGCGACGGACAACCGACTCGACACGAACCACGTTCGGCCATTTGATCTCCAGATTGGCACGTTCAGGAATGACTTCAATCTGTGTTGTCGGTTTAGGCGGAGGTGGCGCTTCACCGGGTTCCCCAGCTTCGGAGATTGAAAGAGGAACGCCGAAGACGTTCACGTATTCCGGTAGAAACAGACCATTCTCGTCGGTATCATAGGAAACCCGCCGAAGTCCCCGACCAACGACTTGTTCGCACAGCAACTGCGACGTGAAGGCGCGCAGACCCATGATGTGGGTGACGTTCTTTGCATCCCACCCCTCGGATAGCATCGCCACCGAAATCACGTTCTGAAGGTCTTGCCCGGCCTGACCGCGTTTGCCGACATTGTCGATGATCTCGCGGAGCAGTTCTTCCTTCTTCAGCTCGCCGAGCTGACGCTTCCTCGTTTCAGGAATGTCAGAGGCCTCAACGATCTCCTGAAGGCGCTGATCATACGCCTTGTCCGACGTTGCTGCTTCGCCAATCTCCGCCTTGTCCAGCACCTTCGAGTCAACGCGAAGGGTTTTATTCGGGGCCTGAAGCTCCGGCCAATGGGCATCGCCCTGGTTGAAATAGTTTTCAATCCGGGCTGCTGTCTCTGTCCGATTGCAGACTGTCAACATGACCGGCGGCGAGTGATGCCCGGCTTCGGCCCAGTCCTTTGCCGTCTCACGCCAATCCGCCCCAAGCAGCGTGTAAGCGTCCTGAACCAGCTTTGGCAAAGCTTCGTGCGGTTCAGCCTTGGCACGGTTCAGGTCTTCGGAGACCGACTTGTCACGATAGATGTGGTAGAGCCTTGATTGCAGCGTTTTGGCATCTGGCAGCGCATCATCCCGCACCACAACGCGCGGCGTCTTCACCAGCCCCGCCTCAATTGCGTCATTCAGCCCGAAATCCGAGATGATCCAATCGAACAATGCCGTGTCAGTGCTCTTCTTGCCCGTCGGGGCAAATGGCGTCGCGGACAGATCGAAACAACGTTGGATGCGCCGCGTTTTGTGGATGCGGTCCAAGCCTTCGATCCAGCGCGTGGCCTCGTCCAGGTCGATACCTTGATCCGCTGCCTGCTTCTTGGAAATCTTCAGCTCAGGCGGCTTCCGATAAGCGTGGTGCGCCTCGTCGTTGATGACGATGATGTCCTTGTGCGCGGCCAGCTTGCCCAGAACGCGACGGGTGAAGGCCTCGTCGGACTCCTTGCCCTTCTGAACGACCGACCGCTGCACTTCCTTCAACGGCATCAGCGTGTGCCAGTTCTCGATCAGCACCTCGGCCTGATTCAGCTTCTGGCGCATCGACTCCGAGGGGCACAGATTGAACTCATCGTAGTAACTGCCCTCAGACGGCATTAGCACCTGCAACCGGCCCTTCACCGTCAGGCCAGGGGCCACGATGAACACCGCGCGGCTGAAATCCTTGTTTCGCTTGGGATAGGTCAGCGCGTTCAGCACCTGCCACGTGATGATCATCGCCATCACCGTCGTCTTGCCCGCGCCGGTCGCCATCTTGTTGCAGAGCCGCTCCCAGGCACCGCCATCGCCGGGCACATGGATACCCTGCTTGTAGGCTTCCGCGCCCTCGACCCACCAGATCAGTGTCTCAATCGCTTCCAACTGGCAGAAATAGAACGGATGTTGGCGCGCCGTCTCATCATGCCAATGCTCCAACAACTTACGCGTCACAATTGTCACGCCCGGATAGCCGTCCTCGCGCCACTGATCCACGCGGTCGCGGATCGTGTTGACCATGGCCAGCACTTCTGTACGCTTGGTGTTGTTGCGCGCGTCGAAGACCTCGTAACTGGCAGGCCGCCGCTTCGGCTTGATCTCCAGCTTGCCGCCTTTGCCCTCGACCCAGTGCTGCTCTGGCCGCTCCCACGGGCGGTTGATGATCAGGGACATGGCTTATCCCTCCAGCGCGACGATCTTGAGGGACTCGATGCCCCGATCATCCACGATCTTCACCGCGATCCGCTTGTTGTCACCGGCCTCGAACGGCAACGACACCGTGCCGTGGAACTGCTCCAGCAGGTCTTCGTCCAACTCCGCGCGGATTGTCTTTTTCAGCCGGTTCCAGCCGCCCTTGGCATCGGCCATGGGAAAGAACACCTGATGCGGCATCAATGACCGTTGATCGTAGTCCTGATCCAGCGACCACATGGCGATCTGCTTCTTGCCTCCGCCCTCGACCTTTCCATTCTTGGGGTTGAAGTAGTCGAAGCCATGCACCTCGACCTCCCACATCCCATCACCGCGCTTGCGCAACTCGACCTCGGGCTGGCCCATCAGCCAGAACGATTCATTGCTCGCCCGCTTCTTCTTCAGATCCTCGGTCAGCAGGTCCGTGTTCATCTGAACCTTGAGGAAGGTCATGCCCGGCACGTTCATCTCATCGATGTCCTTGGCGGCCTCCGGGTCAAAGGTGAAGGCGCAGAACAGCAGGAACTTTGGCTTCGGCATCAGCGTGTAGGCTTCGTTCATTGCCTCTTCGACCTGGCGCTGCTCCAACGCGGCATGTTCGGGGCCGAAACTTACCACCACGCGCTCGCCTGTATCTGCGACCGAGCCGCTGGCATGGAGGAACTTGGTGCCGGGGATCACCTCGAACTCGGCAAAGCGCATCATGTTGCCGCCCTTGCCGCGCACACCGGTTTTCAGCAGCTCATCGCGCCAAAGCGACTGGCGCGAGGTCTCGCCAGAGCGGGCAACGGTGCTGTCAGCCTCTTCCGCCGGCAGGGTTTCGTCGAGGGACAGCACCGTAGGCGCAGGCACTGCCTCAACGCTGAACGGGCCGGTGATCCGCAGCTTGTTCTTGTCGATGCGGGGCTTGTCGTAGAGCGTTTCCTGATCGGCGTGATCGGCGATGGATTGGTCCATGCGGCGCTGCATGGCTTGGCGGGCTTTGTGGAATGCCTCGAACGGGGCCTTGGCCGCCTCGGGCCAACCCTCGGGCAGGTCAAACGGCACCTCCCATTCCTCCAGCACGTCGCCATCGCGGAATGAGACCTGTTTGCCCTTGCGATAGCCTTGCGTGGGCTTGATCGGCAGCGGGGGCGCGGATTTGAGCGCGGCGTTCAAATCGTCCAGCGCCGCCGCGATCTTGGGATGATCCTCGTCATGGATCGTGTCGATGTCGGGGTTGTTGGCGATGGATTTCAGCGTGATATGCGGCACGGTTTCATAGTCGAAGCCGCCCTTCAGCCCCTCATGGGGATAGCGCAGGGCGTAGTAATCGAAACTGGCGGTCATCAGCCGCTGCTTGGCCAACGTGACCGCCACGCGCGAGGTGTCACAGGTGATCCACCGCCGCCCCCATTTCTCGGCGACGAAAGCGGTGGTGCCGGAGCCGCAGGTGGGATCGAGTACCAGGTCGCCGGGATCGGTGGTCATCAGGAGACAGCGTTCAATTGCATTGGGAGCAGTCTGCACAACGTAAACTTTGCCATCTCCAAAGGCATTTTGTCTCGTGTCAGTCCAAAGTGAGTTGAGCGGACGAACACGGCCGCTATCCCGATAAGACTTCCACCAGAGCGAATTACCTTGCTGACGAAAATAGCCAGCCCTAAGGACCCTTGGCATTCCTTCATCGACGCTAGTTGACCAGCCACGACTCCCACCGGGTTTGAAGGTCTTCTTGAAGGCAGTGAATTGTCGTCGGCTGTTTTCGTCGCCCGACTGTGACGATGGGTTTTCAAGCTTTAGAATTCGGCCATCAGGGAAATCTTCTTCGCCGGTTTTTTGTTTTACGGACAAGTCAATGATGTGGCCTTCAGGAGTCTCTACGCAGACATACCGTTCCTTCGGATTGTCAATTGCAGGGCCCACGGTAAGCAACCGATTGTGCTTCAGCTGGCTTTTGTCCTTGCCATACCAAAGAATGTAATCCGTGATTTGCGCCAACAGCCCGGATGTTTGTCCTGTGGTAGCGCTGTAGGCAATCAGTCCAGCATAGTTTTCAGCGCCAAAGACTTCCTCCATCAACTCCCGAACGTGGTGCAAATTTTCATCCGAAATCTGCACGAACACCGACCCGCTCTCGGTCAGCAATTCCCTCGCCAGCATCAGCCGGTCGCGCAGATAGGTGAGGTAGGAATGGATGCCCAGTTCCCAAGTGTCCCGGAACGCCTTGATCATCTCGGGCTCTTGCGTCAGGTCGGCGTCTGACCGGTCCTTCACGTCGCGCTTGTTCGTAAAAGGCTGAAAGTTCGACCCGTATTTGATGCCATAGGGCGGGTCGATATAGATCATCTGCACCTTGCCGCCCATGCTCTCCTTGGTCAGGAGCGAGTTCATCACCAGCAGGCTGTCCCCCGCCACCAGCCGGTTCGACCAGCCCTTTTCGTGATGGTAGAAATCCAGCGCTTGGCGCAGCGGCAGGTTCTCAAACGGGGCGGCGAACAAGTCCGGTTGCCGCCATTGCGTCGCCGCATCCTGCCCCTTCAGCCGCCTGGCCGCATTGGCCAGGATCGTCGCCGGGTCCACCCGTTCATGGACGTGGAGCGAGACGGTATCGACCTCAAAGCTCGTCTTCTCCGCCTTGCCCGTCCAGTTCAGGTAAGGGGCCTGCAGGCGTTTGAGTTCCGTCAGCGCGTCCTTCATCCGCTCCGGATCGTCACTGGCCAATGCGTCATCAATCAGCGTCTCAATCGCCCCGCGCGCGCTGTCAAAGTTCAGCACCGGGTCCAGATGCGGGTCATAGGCCCAGGTGGATTTCTCCCCATCCGGGTCGGTGTCGGCATGCACCATCCCCACCTCGGGATTGTTCACGCGCGTTTCGTCGTGACGATAGGACAGCACCTCGGTCGGCTCATCCGATTTGCGGCTGGCCTTCTTGCGCGTGCCGGTGGTGGCCTTCGGTTCCTTTGCCACCGGAGCCGTCAGTTCCAGATCAACAACATCCGCCCGATAGACCGACCCGCCACGCCCCTTGCCACGGCCCAGCGTGCCTTCGTCGATCAGCGCATCTCTCGCCTCGGCATAGGCTTCCTCGGTCAGGGTCGGAATATGATCCCGCAGCCGCGCCAGCATCGCGCCATTGCCGATGGAAGAACCATCCTCGGGCGTTAGAGAGAGGATCAGGTCAGAAAGATCGGATGCCATATGCGCCCCTTACCCTTGAAATCACTTATGTTCTTTTTGACGAACCATAGCGGGAACACCCGACGGTTGCATCATGGAAATGCGATGCACCAACCCGCGATGCTCGGGCGATCCGGCGGGTAAAATAGACCTCCACCGTCGCCGCCAGGGCGAAGGCCGGAGAGACCAGCACAAGCGCAACCGCAGACAGGGCCAGCAGCACCATCATCGGGTCAAGCGCGCCGGGAACAGAGAACAGCATCAGTTTGGCATAGCATGGCAGATAAATCGCCGCCGCGATGGTGACGATGTGAAAGACCGGCCCGGTAAAGCGCGCAATGTCCTGGTGGATACGCTCCAACGTGACCAAATTCTGACGGTGCCACTGGGGCGACTGAATAACCTGCACTTCTATTCCCTCAATAATTCGATCCACGTGTGGACGTTTTCCATTTCGATCTCTTTTCCGTCGAGGAGCGACCGATACCAGCGCGCGACGATGGCACCGCGCTTTTCGCTTTTGATCCGGATGCCCTGTTCGGTGAGGAACCGGTCAAGCGAGGTTTCAAACGCTTCCAGCGCGTCGATGTCATGCTCGACGCGGGCCGCTTTGGTGCCGAGGAGAATCCAGTTCACATCCGATCCGAATTTGTCATGGATCGCGACCAGAGCCTCGATCGGCAGCCCGCGTTCACCCTTTTCGTAACTGTGATATGCCCGCAGCGAGACGCCGATTTCCTTGGCCATGTCGGTTTGCGAAAGCCCGATGTCACTGCGTGTGATCGCGAGCCTGGCCCCGACCCCAACAAACAAATCAGACGTTTCTCGCGCCATAAGCAGATTCCAATTGACGTTCGTGTCGTATTTAGCAAATATGCACAAAATGACACTTTTTCGCTTCTTTCGCCATCTGACCATGCCAGATGATGCGAAACAAGCGATTCCCTTCAACCACAGGCGAAGGAGGCTATTTTGGAACGAGAACGTCTGCTTTCACCCAAACAACTTAGCGAGATCGTTGGGCTAAGCCCTGCGCAAATTCGCGCGCTCATGAACGACGGACGGCTGGAGTTCGTCGAGATATCCTCGAAGACCAAGATGTTGACCATGAGCGGTTGGGAGCGGTTCCAGAGGAACGCGACGAGGGTGAAACGTCCTGATAGCGACCAGCCGCGCCTGCCCTTGGGCGAGCCGCAGCACCACAGCCTCTGACGGAAAGGGACACACCATGGCCATGCCCCGCGCGACCCTGACGCAGAGCGAATTGACACGATACCTCAAGGCGTACCGGGATGCAGGCATTCCGGTCGTGCGGTCCGAGATCAGCCGGGACGGCAAGGTTGTGATCTACAGCACTGAGAAGCAGATGGACGAGGTCAGCAACCCCTGGGATCGCCCGTGAAACGCCGTAAGCAGTTTCCTGGCGCAACGGCCTATTTTGACCGGCACGGGAAGCGGCGGTGGCGGTTTCGGAAGGGTGGATTCTCAGCTGAGTTGGGGAGCGACTACGGGTCCGAGGAGTTTGTCCGGCGATACGAAGACGCTGTAAATGGCCACAAGACGCGCGGGCTGATTGGGGCAGACCGGACCAAGCCCTACAGTGTCAGCCAGCTTGTCGCGCTTTGGTATCGCTCGCCCGAGTTCCTCGATCTCGCGCCAAGCACGCAGAGAGTCTATCGCGGGATTGTAGAGAAATTCCGGGAGGAGCATGGCGACAAGCCGGTGCGCTTGATGCAGCGGCGGCATGTGCAGACAATCCTGGCGGAGAAGGCCGAGACACCCACCGCGGCAAACAACCTGCGCAAGCGGCTGATCCAGTTGATGGATTTTGCGATCACGCTCGACTGGCGCGGTGACAACCCTGCACGCGCGACGAAGCCCTTTCGCGTTGGCGGTGACGGTTTCCATACTTGGGACGAGGATGAGTTGGCTCAGTTTTTCAAGGCCCACAAGCCCGGCACGCTTGCACATACGGCGGTGACGTTGATGCTCTATACCGGCGCGGCGCGTGTCGATGCGGTGAAGCTGGGGCCGAAGAACGTCCGCAACGGCAAGATCGAGTACCGGCGGCAGAAGACGCAACGCTCAGGCGGGGTGCTGGTTTCCGTGCCGATCCATCCGGACTTGGCGGAGGTTCTGGACAAGTTGCCGAAGGACCAGCCCTTCCTAGCCACCCAGAAGGGCACGATGCGATCCGCCGGTGGTCTGGGCAATCTCATGCAGCGATGGACAGAAGACGCGAAACTGCCCCAGTGCTCGGCCCATGGGCTGCGCAAGGCCTGTGCACGCCGTCTGGCCGAGGCCGGGGCTACTGCGCACGAGATCGGCGCGGTCACAGGGCATAAAACACTGGCCCTCGTGCAGCGCTACACCGAGGCCGCTGGCCGCGAAGGCATGGCCGATTCCGCGATTGAGAAACTGATCGCCCGCCCCAATGGCGAGCGCAATTTGGCGAACCTTTCCGAGAGGTTCGTCAATTCTGACACCAACCCCAAGCAGGGAAAGGATAATTTATGAGAAGTGGTGAGCCGTGCAGGATTCGAACCTGCGACCCACTGATTAAAAGTCAGTTGCTCTACCAACTGAGCTAACGGCCCACTATCTTTATGCTGTCTAAGCGAAATACTCCCGAAGGATCAAGCGCTTAATTCGCGTCGGTGTCGCTTGGCTTGGTCATCCATGCTGTCCCGATAGGCGGCGTATCTAGGGGGAGTACGGCGGGGGGTCAACCCCTTTTTTCAAGTTTATTGGCACAAGGCTGGATTCATCTTTGCGCGGGGTCTATATGCCCGCCATGAGCATGACAGAAAACATCGGTTTCCCCTTCATGAAGATGCACGGGCTGGGCAACGACTTTGTCGTTGTGGATGCGCGTGTGCAGGATATCGCGATCACGCCCGCGCTGGCGCAGGGAATCGCACACCGACAGTTCGGTGTGGGGTTCGATCAACTCGCTGTGATCTCAAACGGTGCAGGCGATGCGCATCTGACCTTCTACAATGCGGATGGCTCGACCTCGGCGGCCTGTGGCAATGCCACCCGGTGCATTGCCCGCCACCTGATGCTTGAGACCGGCAAGGATGCGCTGCACCTGACCACCGACCGCGGTGATCTGTATGCGCGCGATGCGGGCGAGGGCCTGACTTCGGTCAATATGGGCCAGCCGCAGCTGGACTGGCAGGAAATTCCGCTGGCCGAGGAGATGGACACGCTGGAGCTGCCGATCGAGGGCGGGCCGACGGCCACTGGTATGGGCAATCCCCATTGTACCTTCTTTGTCGAGGACGCCGATCTCATCCCGCTGGCGGAGTTCGGCCCGCGTTATGAGCATCATCCGCTCTATCCTGAACGTACCAACGTGCAGGTGGCCCATATTGTCGGCCCCGATCATATCCGTATGCGGGTGTGGGAGCGCGGTGTGGGCGTGACTCTGGCCTCTGGCTCCTCCTCCTGCGCCACAGCGGTTGCAGCGGCTCGCAGGGGGCTCACAGGGCGCCGGGTGCGCATTGACCTGGATGGGGGCACCCTGTGGATCGACTGGCGCGAGGATGGTGTCTGGATGACCGGCCCGACAATGCATGTCTTCAGCGGCACCCTCACCGCTGAATTTCTGGATTCGCTGCGATGACAGCGCCCAAGTTCACCACGCTTGGCTGCCGCCTCAACGCCTATGAAACCGAGGCGATGAAGGAACTGTCCCGCGCGGCGGGGCTGGAGGATGCCGTGGTGGTGAACACCTGCGCGGTGACGGCCGAGGCGGTGCGCAAGGCGCGCCAGGAAATCCGTCGCCTGCGCCGGGAAAACCCGGAGGCGCCGATCATCGTCACCGGCTGCGCCGCCCAGACCGAGCCCGAGACCTTTGCCGCGATGGAAGAGGTTACCCGCGTCATCGGCAATACCGAGAAAATGCAACCGGATACCTGGGCTGAGATCGCAAAGGGGCCTGATTTCATTGGCGAGACCGAGAAGGTTCAGGTCGATGACATCATGTCGGTTACCGAAACCGCAGGCCACCTGATCGATGGATTCGGCACCCGCTCCCGCGCCTATGTTCAGGTTCAGAACGGCTGCGATCACCGCTGCACCTTCTGCATCATCCCCTATGGCCGCGGCAATTCCCGCTCGGTCCCTGCCGGTGTGGTGGTGGATCAGATCAAGCGGCTGGTGGACAAGGGCTATAACGAGGTGGTGCTGACCGGGGTGGATCTGACCTCTTGGGGGGCGGATCTGCCTGCTGAGCCGAAACTGGGCGATCTGGTGATGCGGATCCTGAAACTGGTGCCGGATCTGCCGCGTCTGCGCATTTCATCCATCGATTCGATCGAGGTGGACGAGAACCTGATGCAGGCCATCGCCACCGAGCCGCGCCTGATGCCGCATCTGCACCTGAGCCTGCAGCATGGCGACGACATGATTCTGAAACGCATGGCCCGGCGCCATCTGCGCGACGATGCCATCCGGTTTGCTGAGGAGGCGCGCAAACTGCGCCCCGACATGACCTTTGGTGCCGATATCATTGCCGGTTTTCCGACCGAGAGTGAGGCGCATTTCGAAAACTCGCTGAAGCTGGTGACGGATTGCGATCTGACCTGGCTGCATGTCTTTCCCTACTCGAAACGGGAAGGCACGCCTGCGGCGAAAATCCCGAAGCAGGTGGATGGCAAGGTGATCAAGGAACGCGCTGCCCGTCTGCGCGCCGCAGGCGATGCGCAGGTTCAGAAACACCTTGCTGCGCAGGTAGGGCGCACGCATCGGATCCTGATGGAAAACCCCCATATGGGCCGCACAGAGCAGTTCACTGAGGTGACCTTCGAAGCGGCGCAGGATGAGGGGCAGATCGTGACTGCGGTGATCACAGGCGCCTCCAAGGGCCAGCTGACTGCCTGAATAATCGGCCCTCCCTGCGCCCCTTTGCGCGGGGATCAGTCCTTTGGCGTCCAGTCGGGTTGGCCTGCAAAGGAGAGCACGTCAGGGCCGAGTTGGTCCCAATGCGGCCGGTCGCGTGCAAATACGACGACTTCGATCTCCAGACCCTCCGCATCGTCCATCGTGCCAAGCGACAGGGTCAGGTGATCGGGGGTGCGGGTGTTCTGTCCGTAGATCGGGCATCCACAAGTGCCGCAGAACGCCTTGGTAACCTCTGAGGCCTTTGCGGACGGGTATCTGAAGGTGCTGACCTCACCGCTGATGGTGACCGCCTCTATCGGGAACATGGCGCCGACTGTGTGACCTGTCCCGCTGATCCTTCGGCATTCCTCGCAATGGCATTGCGCGACAACGCGCGGTTGCCCTGTTGCTACATAGGTGACGGCGCCGCAGAGGCATTTTCCGGTGTATCTGGTCATGGACAGACCCTAGAGGGCATGGCCGATGCTGCAACCACAAAGAAAAACCCCCGCCACTGGCGGGGGTTTTCTGTTTCTGCATCAGGGGAAGACCCGGTTTAGGAGGTCTTCTTGCCCTTGTGCGGCGCCCAGAGGCGTTTGTTGGTCAGGTACAGAAGCACCGACAGCACGGTCAGGATCAGCACGCCGACGAAACCGGCGGTCTGACGGGCCATCATTTTGGGCTCTGCGGTCCACATCAGGAAGGCCGCGACGTCCTGCGCCATGTGGTGCACGTCGTTGGCGTGACCGTCAGCGAATTCCACCTGCTCATCCGACAGCGGCGGCGCCATCGAGATCCAGCCGCCGGGGAAGGCGGTGTTGCCGTAGAAGGTGGTGCCTGCTTCTTCCTTGGTCTCACCGGTGTAACCGTCCAGCAGCGATGCGATGTATTCGGCACCGCCCATGCCTTTGAACAGCTGGTTCAGACCCGATCCGTAGGGACCGTGGAAACCGGCGCGCGCCTTGGCCATCAGGCTGAGGTCGGGGGCGCCGAGCGAGGTGTTCGCCGGGAAGTGATCAACCGGTTTTGCGGGGCGGAAATCGTCCAGCTCGGCATCGAACACTTCGAAGTTTTCAGCGGCGTAGGCGCGGACCTGATCCTCGGGCAGGCCGGGGCCGCCTTCGTCGGACAGGGTGCGCAGCGGCACGAACTTCAGACCGTGACAGGCCGAGCAGACCTCGGTGTAGATCTGCAGACCGCGTTGCAGCTGGTTCTGGTCATAGGTGCCAAAGGGGCCCTCGAAAGAGAACTGGAAGTCCTCCACGTGGCCGCTTCCGCCTGCCGCAAAACCTGCGGCAGGAATGAGCGCCAGAGCGAAGGCGGCACCGGTTGCGAGTTTCTTCAACATGGGTAGCTGTCCTTCTAGATTACTCGGCAGGAGTGGCTTCGCCGGATTTCTTGCCATAGTGGGCGTCGAAATCCTCTTCGATGGTGGCCGGCATTGCGGTTGGCTTCTCGATGACACCCAGCAGCGGCAGGATCACCAGGAAGTAGCCGAACCAGTAGGCCGATGCGATCAGCGAGAACGATGCATAGGGCTCTTCTGCGGGCATCGCACCCAGCCACATCAGGGCAAAGAAGTCGATGATCAGCAGGTAGAACCACCACTTGAACATCGGACGGTAGCGACCCGAACGCACGCGGCTGGTGTCCAGCCAGGGCGCCAGAGCCATCACCGCGATGGCACCGAACATGGCCAGCACGCCGAAGAACTTCGCATCGACGATACCGCCGGTGATGAAGGAGGCGATCTGAACCACCCAGACTTCGGAGGTGAAGGCACGCAGGATCGCGTAGAACGGCAGGAAGTACCATTCGGGAACGATGTGTGCAGGCGTCGCCAGCGGGTTGGCTTCGATGTAGTTATCGGGGTGACCCAGGTAGTTCGGCATGAAACCGACGACGGCCCAGAAGATCACCAGAACGATGGCCAGACCCAGGAAATCCTTGATCACGAAGTAGGGCCAGAACGGCAGGGTGTCTTTTTCGGCTTCTTCCTTGGAACCTTTACGGACATCAACACCGGTCGGGTTGTTGTTGCCGGTGGTGTGGAAGGCCCAGATGTGGACGATCACGAGGCCAGCAATCACGAAGGGCAGCAGGTAGTGCAGCGAGAAGAAGCGGTTCAGCGTCGCGTTGCCAACAGCGGGTCCGCCCAGCAGCCAGGTCTGGATCGGCTCACCGATGAACGGAATGGCGCCGAATAGGCCGGTGATCACGGTCGCGCCCCAGAAGGACATCTGACCCCAGGGCAGAACGTAGCCCATGAAACCGGTGCCCATCATCATCAGGAAGATCAGCATGCCGATGATCCAGGTGATTTCGCGGGGCGCCTTGTAGGAGCCGTAGAACAGGCCGCGGAAGATGTGGATGTAGACCGCGATGAAGAACAGCGAGGCGCCGTTTGCGTGCAGGTAGCGCAGCATAAAGCCGCCGTTCACGTCACGCATGATGTGCTCAACGCTGGCAAAGGCCAGATCAGCATGCGGAGTGTAATGCATCACCAGCACGATGCCGGTGGCGATTTGCAGCGCCAGGCAGAAGGCCAGAACGATGCCCCAGATCCACCACCAGTTCAGGTTCTTGGGGGTGGGGATCATGATTGTGTCGTAGATCAGACCGACGATGGGCAGGCGGCTGTGCAGCCACTTCTCTGCGCCAGTCTTCGGTTCGTAATGGTCGTGCGGAATACCGGACATGTGGCGTCTCCTTATCCCAGCTTGATGGTTGTGTCGTCGTGGAACTCGGCGACCGGTACGTGCAGGTTCTGCGGGGCGGGGCCTTTGCGGATCCGGCCTGCGGTGTCGTAGTGCGAACCGTGGCAGGGGCAGAACCAGCCGTTGAAGTCACCAGCGCCATCGCCCAGCGGCACACAGCCGAGGTGGGTACAGACACCCATCATGACCAGCCATTCGCCGGCTTCGTCCATGGTGCGGTTCTCGTCCGATGCGTCGGTGCCCGGCTTGTTCGGGTTTTCCGAGGCCGGATCGATCAGCGCGGACAGTTCAACCGCCCGGGCTTCGTCGATTTCGGCCTGGGTCCGGCGGCGGATGAACACCGGCTTACCAAGGAACATTACGGAAATCTGTGTTCCCACTTCCACGCCGCTGATGTCCACCATGATCGAGGACAGCGCCTTGACGTCAGCAGAGGGGTTCATCTGATTGACCAGGGGCCAGACTGCGGCACCTGCGGTGACTGCCCCGGCGCCGGCAGTGGCGTAGTAGAGGAAATCTCTCCGGGTTCCTTCGTTGTCTTCTGCGTGGGACACGAGGTTTTCTCCAATTCCAGCGCCCGTTTAGGGCAAACATGCGCATACACTGCAAGAAACCCGCAGTGCCTTATCGCGCGTATCTAGCGGGGAGAAGCCCTTTCGTCCAGCCGTGATATACGCGCCGTTGTGTCGCGTGGGCAGTTTCTTTTTACAGACTGTCACAAAAGCCACTGTTGTTTTGACAGGCCCATCCCCGGTCGCAGGCTGCGGTTCAGGCGGCTGGCGGCTGGGTGGCCTGCATCGAGGGACGCGATTCGAATTCCGCGAACCAGTCCGCCAGCGCCTCGTTGCCGTGGCGCCAGTTCGAGGTCGGGTGGCGGAAATCGAGATAGGCGAGGGCGCAGGCGACGGCGATCTGCCCCATGTCCAGCGGTCCTTTCAGATGCGCCATCCAGCGACTGTTGAGCGCCGAGCAGGCACCCAGCACTTTGCCTAGCTGAGCTTCGATCCAGTCTTCCCAGACCATGCCTTCGGGACGCAGACGCCGTTCATAGGTCATCAGGACCGCTGCATCCATCATGCCATCCGCGGTCGCCTCCAGCACCTTGGTATCCCAGGAACGCGCATAAAGATTGCTGCCCGCGCGATGGTCCAGATAGGCGCAGATCACCCGGCTGTCATAAAGGGTTGGCCCGCTGGCCCGGGTCAGCGCCGGGATCTTGGCCAGCGGGTTGCTGGCCTTCAGATCGTCGCTGGGGGCGATGGCCGTGGTGTGCACATCGACAATGTCCACATCCTCCAGCTGCTCGGTTTCATGCAGCAGCACCATGACTTTGCGCACAAAGGGCGAGGCGGGCGAGTGAAAGAGTTTCATGATGGACCTCCCAAGGTTTGCCGCCACCCTAGATCGCCAGCGGGACAATACAATGTGAAAAAAATCTGGGGCGCGCTGAAACTTTTTCGCGGCTGCTGCGTGATTTCGGGGTGAACCGACATTGGTTCGCCAATTCGAACGCTTGAAACACATCTCTTGGAAGGAGTTTCACAATGAAATCCGTTATTCTGTCTGCCGCTCTGGTAACCACTGCCGCCCTGTCCGCCCCGGTGCTCGCCGGTGGCCATATGAAGCCCATGGTCATGGCCGAGGATCAGTCGGTTGCAAACGGCATGGTCAGTGCCAGCCAGGTTGTGGCGCCCGCGAACGGCTGGCTGGTGGTGCACCGCACCAATGCCGACATGAAGCCGGGCCCGGTTGTGGGGCACGCGCCGCTGCGCAAAGGTGAAACCGCCGATGTCGCCGCCATCCTGACCGAAGAGGTCGCGGCAGGCGACATGCTGATGCTGATGGTCCACGGCGAGGACGGCGGCATGAAGACCGGCATGTTCGAATACACGCTTGGCGCCAAGGAAGACGGCCCGGTCAAGATGGACGGCAACCTGGTGATGACCGTCATCACCGCCAAGTAAAACAGACTTTGGCTGACCGCTGGCCAGATGCCTCCTTCTTGGTTGCAAGACTAAGAGCAGAGGCAGGGCACCCGGCGTTCTGCGCCGGGTGTTTTGACTTTCTGCACGACCTGTCTACCTAGATGGGAAATCAGGGCCGGGCAGATATGACAACACCAGCAGAGATCGAGACGATGATCGCACGAATCGCCCTGCGCGACCGGCGTGCTTTCGCAGCGCTCTATGATGCGACCAGTGCCAAGCTGTTCGGCGTCTGCCTGCGGGTGCTGAAAAACCGCGGCGAGGCCGAAGATACCCTGCAAGAGGTCTTTTTGCGGATCTGGGCCAAGGCGGATAGTTATGCGGTGACTGGGCACAGTCCGATGACCTGGCTGATCACCATCGCCCGAAACCTGTCGATTGACCGGCTGCGGTCCCGTCAGGCGCGGATGTCCGGTCAGGGCGACGGCGGCGATCTGCTGGAGCAGGTGCCGGACAGTAACCCCGGCCCCGAAGCCACTACCATTGCCCGGTCCGAGCAGGCCCGCATGAACGCCTGCATGGAGGAATTGCCGCAGGACCGTGCAGAGGCCGTGCGCGGCGCCTATCTGGAAGGAGACAATTACCAGACCCTGGCGGAACGTCACGGCGTTCCGCTGAATACGATGCGTACCTGGCTGCGTCGCAGCCTCCAGAAACTGAAAGAATGTCTGACCCGATGAGCGGCACCGATACCCCTCAGGCAGAGCCTCCCTTCGACGACGAGTTCCTCGCCGCCGAATACGTGCTGCATCTTCTGGATGCCGAGGCACGGCGCAGCTTTGAGGCGCGCCTGGCGGCGGAGCCTGCCCTGCGGGAAGAGGTTCATCGCTGGGAGGCGCATTTTGCCAGCCTTGCCGAAGAGGTACCCGAGACCGCGCCACCCGCCCGGGTGAAGGCGGCGCTGATGGCGCAGATCGACGCCGCGCCGGAAGGTCCAGAAGGCGTGCGGCGCATCTTCTCGGCCTGGCGCATGGGGCTTGGCGCGCTGGCGGCGGCGCTGGTTCTGGTGGCGGCGCTGGTGCTGGTGCCGATCCTGACGCGCCCGGATTTCTCACCGGCCTATCATGTTGATCTGGCCTCGGCCGATGGCGACCTCTTCGTGGCCGCCGGGCTCGATGCGGAGCAGAACCTGCTGCTGATCCGGCGTGATCAGGGCGCGCCGCGTCCCGGCCGGGCGCTGGAACTGTGGCTGATTGCCGATGGGGCCGAGGCGCCGGTCTCCCTTGGGGTGCTGCCGGATGAGAATGAGATTTTCGTGACCCTGCCTGCGGAGTTGGTGCAGCAGTTTGCCGGGGCGACTCTGGCGATCTCGGACGAACCAGAAGGCGGCTCGCCCACCGGTGCCCCCACCGGCGAGGTTCTGGCTGCGGCCGCCGTCGAGACCCTGTGATTGCTGCCCCGACCCGCGCGGGGCAGTCCGGGGATCAGGGGCGCATCATCCGGGCCAGATCATCCAGCTCGGCGCCAAAACCGGTGGTGATCTGATCCGCGACCGCCGTGCGGGCGGGCTCAGGCTTGTTCTGACTCAGCTTCCAGGTGCCCTCCACCGTTTCGATGCTGAGCCGCACCGGCACGATCATCCGCATCATCCGTTCCAGCGCCTCCGGTTCCATTTTGTCGCTGTGCCAGGGTGGTTTTGGCAGCAACCGCGCCTCGTAATACGCCGATTGCCGGTCCAGAAGATCCAGCAGTTCATCTTGCGGGCGCTGCTCCAGCCTGCCGGTCAGATGCACAGCCACGTAATTCCAGGTCGGCACCTGATCGGCCAGCCCGTACCAATCGGGCGAGACATAGCCATCCGGCCCGCTGACCGCCAGCCGCGCAGTCTGCGGGGATTTCAGCACCCGGGTGATCGGGTTCGACCGCACCAGATGCAGATCGGTAGAGGTGCCGTCTTCGCTTAGTAAGAACGGAACATGGCTGATCAGCGGCGCCTCTGCCGTGGAAACCGCCAGAACGCCAAAGGCGCGCGTCCGGGCAAAATCGAGATTCTGCGCGCGGTCTGCATCATGATAAATGGGATTGGGGTGCATATTGATCTCCTGACGTCGCGAACAGACTTGAAACACCGGCCCGCTGTTGGCAAGTTTCGCCTGTTCTCAGGGCGGGGCGAAATTCCCCACCGGCGGTATGCGGGGCGTGTCCCCGTCAGCCCGCGAGCGGCTTTTCGGGGCGTGAACCCACAGCCAATGAGGCGAACATCGGTTCCGGTGGCTTGGACAAGCGCGTCCACAGCCCGAAAAGTGGGAACCGGTTTTCGGATCAAGCTGTGGAGCAGTCAGGAAAGTGACAAGCAGATCTGGTGAGAGGCCAGAGCCGACGGTTATAGTCCGGATGGAAGAGAACGTGCGACAGGGACTGCCTTTTTCGGGGCGGGGCTCCTGCCGTTCGTTATCGCCTTGGGTGACGTGTCGAACCTATAGGAGATAACCATGACACACACCCGATATGCATTCATCAAGGCCAATTGGCACGCCGATATCGTCGATCGCGCGCTCGAAGGATTTCAGGAATTGATCCCGGCCGAGCAGATCGATGTTTTTGACGTGCCTGGCGCATTCGAGATGCCGCTGATGGCGCAGGAGCTGGCCAAGACCGGCCAATACGCCGCCGTGGCTTGCGCCGCGCTGGTGGTGGATGGCGGCATCTACCGGCATGATTTCGTTGCGCAGGCGGTCGTGGACGGGCTGATGCGTGCAGGAATGGACACCGGCGTGCCGGTGCTGTCCGTCTCGCTGACCCCGCATCATTTCCAGGAAACCGATCACCACATGGCGATCTACCGCGACCATTTCGTTCAGAAGGGCCGCGAGGCGGCGCAGGCTGCGCTGATGATCACCAAGACGCGGGAGCAGGCAAAGGGATTGGCGCAGGCTGCGTAAACCTTCGTATTTGTGACCAACAGCCTGCCGCTTCAGCGGCAGGCACGCGTCCGCCCGCCCCCATGGCGGGCGCGTTCCGCTCCCACCTCGGTCGGACGCTGAACTGTCCTTCTGAAAACAAACTACCCCAGATAAGCCTTCAAGGCAGGCGGCGGGTCGTCCAAAAGATCCGCCGTTGGCCGGGGCGGATGAGCCTGCCCCTCGGCCACCAGCACCACCTGATCGGCAATGCGCCGGGCGTCGCCGGGGTCATGGCTCACCATCAACAGCGTTGCGCCGCTCTCCGTTGCCAGTTCCGCCACCAGATCCAGCATCTCGGCCTTCAAGGCAGGACCCAGTGCCGCGAAGGGTTCATCCAACAGCAGGATATCCCGCCCCTGCACCAGCACCCGCGCCAGCGCGACACGGCTTTGCTGTCCGCCGGACAGGGCGGCAGGTTTGCGCGCCTCCATGCCTGAAAGGCCGACTCGCTCCAGCGCCTGCGCGACGCGGGCGTGTTCGGAATCGCTCAGTCGCAGGTTCGGATGCAGGCCCAGCCCGACGTTCTGCGCCGCAGTCAGATGCGGAAACAGATTGCCATCCTGAAACAGCATGGCGACCGGACGCTTGCCGGGCAATTGATCGCTGATATCGCTCTCTCCCCAGAGGATCCGCCCGCCGGAGAGGGGCAGAAACCCGGCGACGGCCTCGATGAGGGTGGTCTTGCCCGCGCCGGAAGGGCCGATGACCGCAACCCGCGCGCCGGGGGGAATCGCGAAATCAGCAGTCAGGATAAAGCCGCCATTGTCGATGCGGATATGTTCAAGCTTCAGCATGCCAGCGTCCTCCCCGGTCCAGGATCCAGAAGGCCCCCATCGACAGGCACAGCAGCACCAGCGCCGCGCCCGCTGCCGCCTGCATCTGGTAGGCGCCCATCAGCCGGTAGACCTGCAAGGGCAGGGTGGCGACCTCGGGATCGGCAAAAAGGGCGATGACTCCAAGATCCCCCATCGACAGCGCCGCCGCCAGCCCGGCGGCAAATCCGATCTGCGCCCGCATACGCGGCAGGACCACCCACAGGATAAAGGGTCGCCCGGTCATATCAAGAGAGAGCGCAAGCCGCCGGTGCCGGGTGATGACATCGCGGGCCGCCGGGATCAGGATCCGCATGGCAAAGGGCAGCGCCATCACCGCATTGACCAGCGCCGTCACTGGCAGCGCCAGCGCAAAGGGGCTGGCCACAGGATAGATCAGGATGAACAGCCCGGTGCCGATCACCAGCGGAGAGGCGGCAAGTCCCAGAAGTCCGGCGATCTCCATTGGCAGCGGGCGCCCCAGCGCCGCCGCCAGCGCCATCGGCAGTGCCAGCGCCAGCAGGATCAGGGTGCTGGCGCCTGCCACCAGGATTGAGGCCCCCGCGGCCTGCCAGACCGAGGCGGGCAGCGACAGCACTCCCGGCAGCCCCGACAGTACCACCGCCAGCAGCGGCAGGAGCAGGAACAGGGCGGCAAAGAGGATCCAGAAGCCATCAAAGCCGCGCGCCATGGCGCCGCGCCCGTCCCAGCGGCGCAGCATTCGGTCAAGCCCGCTGCCGAACCCTTCGCCCACCGGGGCGCGCAGGGCGATCATGGCCGCCAGCGCGGTCAGCAGCAATTGCACCGCCGACAACAGCGCCGCGCGGCCCAGATCGAAATCGAAACTGAAGGCCTGATAGATCGCCAGTTCAATGGTGGTGGCGCGCGGGCCACCGCCCAGCGTCAGGGCCACGGCAAAGCTGGAGAGGCAAATGGCAAAGACCACCGCCAAGGCGCCGGGTACGACGCGGGCCAGCATCGGTGCCTCCAAAAGCTGCCACATGGCGCGCGCGTCTGCGTCCAGTTGCGCGGCCAGACGAAAACGTTCGGCGGGGATCTCCTGCCAGCCTTGCAGGATCAGCCGCGTCGCCAGCGGCAGGTTGAAAAAGACATGGGCCAGCACAACACCGTGCAGACCATAGATGCTGAGGGGTTCAAGTCCGAACAGTCCCAGCGCATCGCTGACCCAGCCCGCGCGGCCAAAGACTGCGAGCAGGCCAAGGATAGCGACGATCACGGGCAGGATGAAGGGTGCGCCCAAAAGGGCGATCAGCAGGTTGCGCCCGGCAAAGCGTCGCCGTGCCAGCGCGCGGGCCACAGGCACCGCAAGGGCGACGCTGAACAGGGCAGAAAGGCTCGCCTGCACCAGCGTGAACCGCACCGCCGCCCAATCGGCGGTGACCAGCCCGCGCCCGGGTTCGGCGCGCAAGGCGACCGCTGCCAGCGTGCCAAGGATCAGCGCCGCCACCAGCAGGGCGGCGCCATATCCCGCAGCCGGGCTTAGCGGCTGAGCGCGCCGCGCCATTCGTCCAGCGCCGCATCACGCACAGCCGCAGCCTGATCGGCGGGCAGCAGCAGCGATTTCTCCGGGGTGATCAGTGTCTCAAATCCCGTGGGCAGACCGTCTTCGGGTGTCACCGCCGGATACATCCAATTGGTGGTGGGGATGACGGACTGAAAGGCATCCGAGACCATGAACTGAAGGAACTGATCGGCCAGCTCGGGCTGGTCGCTCGCGGCGAGTTTACCGGCGACTTCGACCTGCATGTAGTGCCCTTCGGCGAACGACGCGGCCGCCTTGCTGGCGTCCTCTTCAGCGATCAGGTGATAGGCGGGGGAGGTGGTGTAGGAGAGCACCATGTCGGCCTCGCCCTCAAGAAACATGCCATAGGCCTCGGACCAACCCTTGGTGACGGTGACGATATTGTCGGCAAGACCTTCCCAGATCGTCGGCGCCTCACCCCCGTAAGCGGCCTTCACCCACATCAACAGGCCCAGACCGGGGGTGGAGGAGCGCGGATCCTGGATCACGATCCGGGTGTCGCTGGCGGCCAGCGATTTGAAATCGCCCGGCACATCGGCATCCGCATTGTGGACAAAGGCGAAATAGCCCCAGTCATAAGGAACAAAGGTCGCGTCTTCCCAGGCGATGGGCAGATCGAACTCGGCGCTGACGGAATGATCCGCAAACAGGCCGCTGTCCTTGGCGGCGGCGGTGAGGTTGGTATCCAGCCCCAGCACCACATCTGCATCGGAACGGTTGCCTTCCAGCTTGATCCGCGCCAGCAGCGCGGCGCCATCGCCCGCGCCGACCAGTTTCAGATCGCAGCCGCAGACCTCCTCAAAGGCCTTCTCGACCGCAGGGCCGGGGCCCCAGTCCGAGACAAAGCTGTCGTAGGTGTAAACGGTCAATTCGGGCGTCTCGGCGAATGCCGCCGATGCGCCGAGCAGTCCCGCTGCAAAAACAGAATACTTCATGGCATCCTCCTTTGCGGCGATAGGCAAGGGTGGTGCCGTTGACGGGTCTTATCCATAACCTTCCCTCCGCCGGTGTTAGCCGGTTCAGGTTCAACGGGTGTGATCTCAGCGCCCTTGTGCGACGCACCCCGAGGTGAGCGGCAACCTAGGGCCCGGGGGCGGCAAAGACAAGGAAAGAGGGCGGCGGCGCGGATGTTTCGCGCGCGAAACAGGTGACCAGCGCCTTGCCGCAGCGTGCGCGGGACAGGCAACGCGGGCGCAATTGCACTTGAGCCACGCCCGCCCCGCCGCTAAGCACGGATCGCAAAGGAGACCGCCCCCATGTCGATGAACAGCTTTGGCCATCTTTTCCGCGTCACCACCTGGGGTGAAAGCCACGGTCCCGCGCTGGGTGCCACCGTCGATGGCTGCCCGCCGAACGTGCCGCTGGAGCCGGAGATGCTGCAGCAGTGGCTGGACAAGCGCCGCCCGGGTCAGAACAAGAACATGACCCAGCGCAACGAACCGGATGCGGTGAAGATCCTGTCGGGTGTCTTTGAAGGAAAATCCACCGGCACGCCGATCCAGCTGATGATCGAGAACACCGACCAGCGCTCCAAGGATTACGGCGATATCGCCCAGACCTTCCGCCCCGGTCATGCCGACATCACCTATTACCAGAAATACGGCAACCGCGATTATCGCGGCGGCGGACGGTCCTCGGCGCGGGAAACGGCGGCGCGGGTGGCTGCGGGCGGTGTTGCCCGCGAGGCGATCAAGGCGCTGGCACCGGGGCTGGAGATCAAGGGCTATATGGTCGCCATGGGCGAGATGGGCATCGACCGGGAACGGTTCGATTGGGACGCCATCGATCAGAATGATTTCTGGATCCCCGATGCGGGCGCTGTGAAAGACTGGGAAGACTACCTGCAGGCGTTGCGCAAGGCGCATGATTCCGTTGGCGCGGTGATTGAGGTGGTGGCGCGCGGCGTGCCCGCCGGGATCGGCGCGCCGGTCTATGGCAAGCTCGATACCGATCTGGCGGCGGCGATGATGTCGATCAACGCGGTCAAGGGGGTGGAGATCGGTGAAGGCATGAATGCCGCGCGTCTGAAAGGCTCGGAAAACGCCGATGAGATCTTCATGGGCAACGATGGTCAGCCGGTCTATTCCAGCAACCATGCAGGCGGTATCCTGGGCGGGATTTCCACCGGGCAGGATGTGGTGGTGCGGTTCGCGGTAAAGCCGACCTCGTCGATCCTGACGCCGCGCCAGTCGATCCGCAAGGATGGCAGCCCGGCCGAGGTGATCACCAAGGGCCGCCATGACCCCTGTGTTGGTATCCGCGCGGTGCCGGTGGCCGAGGCGATGATGGCCTGCGTGATCCTGGATCACCTGATGCTGCACCGCGGACAGATCGGCGAGAACCAGGGGAAGATCGGCTAGGAGCCACAGAGCCATGGGCGCGATCCTGTCGATCACCTTTCCGATCTATGCGGCGCTGGGCCTTGGCTACGGGATCGTCTGGAAAGGCTGGTTCACCCCAGAGGATATGCGCCGGTTCGGGGCCTATGTGCTGAACATCGCCCTACCGGCGCTGATCTTCTCCGCCGTGGCAGCGCGCAACCCGGCCGAAGTGTTCCAGCCCGGATACGTGCTGGCCTATGGTCTGGGCGGCATTGCCACCATCGCGGTTTCCTTCGTGCTGTTCACCCTGCGCGGCGTGGATCCGCGTCGCCGGGCGCTGGGCGTGATGGGATCGACCTGTCCCAACAACGGCTTTGTCGGCTATCCGATCATGCTGTTGACCTTTCCGGATCTGGCCGGGGTGATCCTGGCGCTGAACCTGCTGGTCGAGAACCTGATCCTGATCCCCACCTGCCTGCTCTTGATGGAACTGGCGGGCAGCACGCCGGGCCAGCCGCTGTTGCCGAAACTGCGCGGTATCCTGTGGAACATGGCGAAGATGCCGATGCTGATCGCACTGGCGCTGGGGCTTGTGGTTTCGGCCTCCGGGTTTGCGCTGCCGGGGCCGTTCCTGCGTTTTGTCGATATGCTGGCGGCCTCGGCCGGGGCGCTGTCGCTGGTGGTGATCGGTGGATCGCTGGTGGGGCTGCCGATGCACGGCAACCGCAGTCTTGCGGCGCAGATCGCGGCGAGCAAGCTGCTTTTGCACCCGGCGCTGGTGGCTGGCGCGGCGGCGGTGCTGCTATGGGCGGGTCTGGTGACGATGCCGAAAGAGTTGCACAGCGCGGTGATCCTGTCGGCGGCGATGCCGATGTTCGGGATCTATACGGTGCTGGCCCAGCGGCAGGGGCTGGAGGGCGCGGCGAGCCTCGCTATGCTGACCGCCACGAGCCTCGCCTTTGTGACGCTGACCGTTCTGTTGTGGCTGCTGGTTTGAGCTAAGTCTTTGGGGCAGGCGGAATACTCCCGCGCCCGCAGGGGGTCGGCTGCGCCAGCCCCCTTTCGTGCGGCCTTGGGCCGGGCGCTGTCCTTTGGACAGCGCAAGTGTAATTGCTGAGAGGTCCATTGAGGGGCAGATCTGCCCTCAACGGACCTACACAAGGATCATACCCTCTGGCGCTGCCTCAAGGGTGAACCGCGCTGGCGCGCGGCCGCAGTGCGGCCCTTGACCCATCACCAGAGAGTGGGGACCGGAAGGGCAGGTCAGGAGGTGGGGATCGCGTAGCTGTTCACCGGGCGGGAGACATTGTGCAGTTCGACCTCGCCCAGAGGGATGGCATTGGAGGGGTCTTTCAGCACATCGGCGCTGACCACGATCTGGTGGCCTTGCGTCTTGCCATATTCACCCAGGCGGGCGGCGACGTTGGCGGCGCGTCCGATTACGGTGAAATCGAGCCGTTCCTGCGAGCCGACGTTGCCATAGGTGACCGAACCATAGGCGAGGCCGGTGGCGCATTGCAGCGCCGCCAGCCCGGTGTCGCGCGCCAGCTCCGGCAGTGCATCGACGATGGCGCGGGCCGAGGCCAGTGCCTGGCTGCGGGCGCGGTAGCTTTTCTGTGGATCGGCGGGGAAGACCGCCAGCACAGCGTCGCCGATGAATTTCAGCACCTCGCCACCGTTGTCATGCACGATTGTAGAGGCGGTTTCAAAGAAGCCATTCAGCAGCTGGATATAGGCATCGCGGCCCAGGTCCTCTTCGAGTCTGGTGGAATTGCGCAGATCGCAGAACATGATGGCGGCGTCGATCTCATCTCCGTCGCCGCGGCGGATTTCACCGCCCAGGACCCGCGCGCCGGAGCGTTTGCCGACATAGGTTTCCAGCAGCGATTGTGCGTTTTCGCGCTGCATGAAGACCTCGTAATAGCGGGCGATGACGGCGCTGCATTCAAATATCAGGCCCAGATTGGCGGTGGTGAACCCGTCGGGGTGATCGCTGGCCACGGTCATCACGTTGGTACGCCCGTCCGAGAACGGCAGCGGCATGGCGACGTAATCGGTGGCGCCTTCGCTGCGCAGGTCCTGCAGGATCGGGAAGGCATCGTCGGGCAGATCGCGGTGCAGCCGGTGGCGCACACCGCCAAGCCCCTGCGAGACATGGCGCAGGGGGCTGTTCTGATACTGCGGTTTGCTGAGGAGGTCATAGCTGGGTGCGGTGACGATGATCTCTGGGGAGCGGCGTTTCCAGACGTAGTTCTTGCCCGCGATCATCGGGTGCAGGGACCAGGCCAGCACCGACAGCCGGGCCAGTTGCACGCCCTGTTCGCGCAGCTTTTCCGCCAGCGCCTCGGTAAAGCTTTCGGGAGTGTTCAGCATTGCTGCTTCGCGCAGCAGCCAGTCGATCAGCGGGCCGGAGATATTGCCGGAATCGGGCGGGGTGAGCGTGTTCTCCCCCAGATCCAGCTGTGTTTCATCATCCTGCACGAAACCCACATGGCCGGTGATCCCGGCGGCCTCGGGCAGGGTGTTCTCGTAGATCCAGACCGCATTGTCGACGCGCTCGTCCTCAAGCTTCAGATCGTGATAACAGGCGGTGCCTTTGAACGGGCAGAAGGTTTGCAGCGCCACCCGTTCGGAGAGGGGCACCAACACATCGTCGCGCGGGAAATAGACGGTGGGCGGCAGGCGGGTTTCATACATCACCTTTGCTGCGCTGCTTTCGGCGAGAAGGACACCGTTGCGGAACACCCGCACCGGACCGCTGAGCGGTTCGACCAGAATGCCGTATCCCCGGGCGGGGGGCTTAACGTGCACATTCATCCGGGCTGTCCTTTTTAAAAACCGATCTGTGGAGTTGGTCCTATATGGGGCGGGCTCTGCCGGGTTTCCAGATGCGAAACCGGCAGATGCCGCACAGGTGATGTGCAGGTTGCGCACGATGTCGGTGCTCTGTCGCGCATTATACCATGCGGATGACATCCTTGCTAATGGCCAGGACATAGCCGCGTTTGGCGATGTTCTTGACCAGAAGCTCGCTGATCATCTGGTTGCCAAGGGTATCGCGCAGGCGTTTGATCCGGGTGGCGCCGGCGGCCTCGTCACAATCGCTGCTGTGACGGCCGGAAATCACCGCTTCGATTTCAGCGCCCGACAGGACATCATCATCCATCCGCGCCTCGGCTAGGGCCGCGAGGGTCTCCATCGCTGCCGGGGTCAGGCGGAAGCCCATGCTGTTGAGGTAGACGGTGTTTTCCTCGCGGCTGATCAGCAGCTCGTTGACCTGAATGCCGGCGCGTTCGATCTGCGCCATGCGCCGGTTCAGGAGCAGCAGCATGGTCAGCACCACCAGCGCCGCCAGCATCATCGCAGCGGCAAAGACCAGCAGCACAAAGATCACCATACGGTAGCTGGCCAGCGTATCGGCAAAGGCGGTGCCGGACTGGGCGAGAATCTCCAGCAGCTTGATCTCAGCCTGGGTGGTCAGGTCGTTTTCCACAAAGACCCGTTCGACACGGGCGTTAAAGGCGTTGGCATCGGGCAGGGTCAGCAGAAGCCAGGTCCCTGCAATCGCCAGCAGCGCCACGATGGCGACGATACCAAACGCGACCACCCGCCCGCCCGCGGCGCGCATTTCAGAAACGGAGGTAATAGGAGCCCGCATTGGCCTTCCTTTGTTGCAGGCCTTCGGGTCCAAAGACCGACAGCACGTTCAAGAGGGTCCATCCGGCAGGCGCCAGACGGGCCGTGATTTCCTTGCGGGCCGGGCCCTTCTTGCAGGGGCCGGACAGCTGGATGACGCCATAATGCAGTTTCAGCGGGTTGTCCTGCTTGGCCTTGTAATCGGCATAGCAATCGGCGGCCTGCGCCTGCGGTACGCCCGCAGTCAGGGCAAGAGCCAGGAGGGGGATCAGGAGCATGTGTTTCATGACGCAACCCTGCGCCCGAACGCGCCGATATTCAATAACAACAGCGTCTTGGCGGGGCTGATATCCGATATCAGGGGGGCGTTATTGCCTGTCCGGCGGCAGCAAAGCCAGGGTTGGATCACCGGCTTCTGGCCACGATGAAACATTCAACGACATGCCGCCCTGCGCCCCTGATGAAAGGCTTTGATATGACCTACTCCGCTTCCACCCGCCGCTGCCCCCAGGGCAAATCCCACCGCAAGTTCATTGCGTTGATTCTGTCGCTGTCGCTGGCCATTACCGGTATCTCCGCCGCGCCTGCCCGTGCCGACGAAGACGTGGCAAAGGTGCTGGCAGGAGTGGCTCTGCTTGGCATTCTGGGCGCGGCGATCAATGATGCGCGGCACCAGGACCGTTACACTACACCGGTGACCACGCCGCCGCATGGCCATGGGTATCCTCAGCACGGCGCACACCCCCACCACGGTCGTCCGCATCACGGGTCGCGCCCGCTGCCGCCCCGGGTGGCGCGTTATAACCTTCCGGCGCAATGCGTGCGCTATTTCCCGCGCTACAGCCGCAGCCACACCTTGGTCGGGGAGAACTGCCTGAAGCGCCAATACCGGTACGAATCGGCGCTGCCGCAGGCCTGCCGGGTAACCTTCTGGAACGGGCACAAGCATCGCAGCGGTTACAAGCCGACCTGCCTGCAGAACCGAGGTTACCGGTTGGTGCGCCGGTGACGGGCAGGGCGGTGGTATTTCCGCAACAGTAAGAGGCGATTTCAGAGGGGCATTGCCCCTCTTTTTCCTTTGGCCGGGCGTGACGGGATTGCAAAACTGCGCTGGTTTGGGTCTCTCGGATCCATGGACCAGCCAGATTACAGCCTTGAAGACGCCGCCCGCGCCCGCGGGTCCCTGATCATCGCCGGAGTGGATGAGGTGGGCCGGGGGCCATTGGCCGGACCGGTCACGGCAGCAGCCGTCATACTGACCCCTGAATGCATTCCCGAGGGGCTGAATGATTCCAAGAAACTGAGCCCGAAAAAACGCCAGGCGGTGGAGCAGGCGATCTTTGACAATGGGGTGGTTGCGATTGCCCATGCTACCGTTGAAGAGATTGATTCCCTTAATATTCTCCGCGCCTCGCATCTGGCGATGGAACGCGCCGTGGCAGCTCTGAACCCGCAGCCGGATTACCTGCTGATCGACGGGAACATGATCCCCAACGGGCTGCAGATTCCGGCCGAAGCGGTGGTCAAGGGAGACGGCAAATCACTGTCGATCGCGGCGGCCTCGATCGTGGCCAAAGAGGCCCGGGATCGGATCATGGTGGATTTAGCGCAACAGTTTCCAGGATATGGATGGGAGAAAAACGCAGGCTACCCGTCGAAACAGCACCGCACGGCGCTTGAGGAATTGGGCGTCACCCCACATCATCGGAGATCCTTCAAGCCGGTCCACAAGATATTGTATCAAGAGTGAACCGTAGACTGCTGTTCTAAAAAACAAATTGACCTCGAATCCCGGATGACTCATCCTGTGGATAACCAAAATGAGCGCAAAAATGCGCCGTGGTTATTGAGGCAGAGCAAATGAACAAAACCATGACGAAGGGCGCCGCGGCGCTCCCTCTAAACGCGATTCTTGGTGGCAATTGCATCGAGGTCATGGCCGGACTCCCGGCAAATTCCGTCGATCTGATCTTCGCGGACCCCCCTTATAACCTGCAGCTGAAGGGCCAGCTTCATCGCCCCGACAACAGCAAGGTCGATGCTGTCGATGATCACTGGGATCAGTTCGACAGTTTCAAGGTCTATGACGATTTCACCCGCGCCTGGCTGCGCGAGGCGCGCCGGATCCTGAAGCCGAACGGCTCGATCTGGGTGATTGGCTCGTACCACAACATCTTCCGGGTCGGATCGGCGCTGCAGGACGAGGGCTACTGGATCCTGAATGATGTGATCTGGCGCAAGTCCAACCCGATGCCGAACTTCCGTGGCAAGCGCTATACCAACGCCCACGAGACGATGATCTGGGCGTCGAAGTCGGAAGGCGCAAAATACACCTTCAACTACGAAGCGCTGAAGGCCCTCAACGAAGGCATCCAGATGCGCAGCGACTGGGTGCTGCCGATCTGCACCGGGCATGAGCGTCTGAAGAACGAGAATGGCGACAAGGCGCATCCGACGCAAAAGCCGGAATCGCTGCTGCACCGCATCCTGGTCGGCTCGACCAACCCGGGCGACGTGGTGCTTGATCCCTTCTTTGGCACTGGTACCACCGGCGCCGTGGCCAAGATGCTGGGCCGCGAGTTCATCGGGATCGAACAGGAAGAGGCCTACCGCGAGGTAGCAGCAAAACGCATCAAGGCAGTGCGCAAGTTCGACCGTGAAGCCCTGCAGGTTTCGGCCAGCAAACGGGCCGAGCCGCGTGTGCCCTTTGGCCAGTTGGTCGAACGCGGCATGCTGCGCCCCGGCGAAGAGCTGTTTTCGATGAACCAGCGCCACAAGGCCAAGGTGCGTGCCGACGGTACGCTGGTTGGCGGCGAGGTTAAAGGTTCGATCCATCAGGTCGGCGCCGCGCTGGAGGGCGCACCGTCCTGCAACGGCTGGACCTACTGGTGCTTCCGCCGCGACGGCAAGACCGTTCCGATCGATGTTCTGCGTCAGCAGATCCGCGCGGAAATGCAGGCCTGATCTAACCGAGAAAACCAAACAACACCGCTGGTGCCTGTGCCCCGACCTTTGGTCAGGGGCGCGGGCACCTCACCTTGCCCCGCCCTGTTGGCGGGGCTTTTTTGGTTCTACCTGCGGGATAGGGGGTGCGTCCCGCCGGGGTGATGCCTATGGTCGGATCGGGAACGAAGGAACGGACGATGGCGGATACGGCTCTGGGTGCGGCGCAGCAGATGCGCGCCGCTGAGACGGTCAATGCGGCGGATCCCGTGGGGGACAGCCAATACGCAGCGGCGGCGCTGGAGGCGCACAAGCGCGAGGGTCTGGAACTCGCGGTGCGGGCGCGCTGGATTGCGATGGCTGTCATCTCGGTCTTTCTGGTTGCCGTCAGCCCGACCTGGGATGTGCTTTATTACCATGGCATTCTGCTGCTGCTGTGCCTCAACGGCTGGCTGATTCAGCGCTATGGACAGGTGGGGCGTTCCCGGGTCGAGCTGTTGCTGATCTTCATGGACCTCTTGATCATGACGGTGGGCATGGTGGCGCCGAATCCCTTCAGCCCCAGTGATCTGCCGCTGGCGATGCAGTACAGGATCGACAACTTCCTCTATTTCTTTGTGATCCTGGCGGGCGGGACACTGGCGTTTTCCTGGCGCACGGTGATCGCGATCGGGGTCTGGACCTCTGCGATGTGGGCCGCTGGACTGGGCCTGGCGTGGTGGTTTGCGGACCCATTTCCAGAACTGACCGCCGCCACGCAGGCCGCTTTTGGTCCCGGCACCGAATTGGCGTCGATCATGGATCCGAACAGTTTCAACATTCCCCTGCGCATTCAGGAGATCTTTGTCTTTCTTCTGGTGGCGGTGACGCTGGGGATTTCCGCGCGCCGGTTCAGCCGGTTGCTGATGGACAACGCGGGGCTTGAACGCGAACGGGCCAACCTGTCGCGTTATTTCTCGCCCAATGTGGTGGACCAGCTGTCGCAGAACGACGATCCGTTGAAGCAGGTGCGCAGCCAGGATGTGGGCGTGTTGTTCATCGACATCGTCGGCTTTACCCGGATGAGCGCGGGGCAGGATCCCCACCGGGTGATCGAGTTGCTGCGGGCCTTTCATGCCCGGATGGAGCGCGAGGTTTTCCGTCATCGGGGGACGCTCGATAAATATCTGGGTGATGGGCTGATGGCGACCTTTGGTACCCCGATGGCTGGACCGCAGGATGCCACCGATACGCTGGCCTGCGCCATTGCGATGCAAGAGGCGCTGGCGGATTGGAATCGCGACCGGCGCCGCCGGGGAGAGCCGGAAATCTGCGCCGGTATCGGCATTCACTATGGCGAGACCGTGTTGGGGGATATCGGTGCAAACCGGCTGGAGTATGCGGTGATCGGGACTGCGGTCAACGTGGCGGCACGGCTCGAAGAAATGACCCGCAGACTGCAGGCGCAGATCGTGATGAGTGATGATTTGCGCGGGCAGGTCATGGCCGAGGGGCAGGCGCCGGAGCTTTTGAATGATTTCACCTGTCACGACGGACAGGATATCCGCGGTCTGGATCAGTCCATGCGCGTCTGGAGCGTAACCGCGACCTGTGGCTGACTCGGTCAGGCTACGCCAGCAGAGAAGAGCGTTTCAGGGCATTTTCGAACCGTTTAATGCGGACCCTTGGCGTAAGGCGGGGTGCACGCGGTATGCTGCTCTCTTTTTTAGATTTCAATAATCGAATTTATGGTGAATTAAAATCATTTCACCGCAAAGGTTTAGGTCGGTATTCTTGTAACTTTCACGCACGTCTTTAACTAGTCATCAAATGCTGCAAGGCAGAAAGATCACAAGTTTAACAAGGGTACGGGCGTCACATGTCATCCACAGATCATCAGAGTTTTTTCCAGTGGTTTTCTCTTGATACCGATAGCAAGGATCTGATCGCCCAGACCGAAAAACTGCTCGTGCCACACCTCGGCCGGGTGCTGGAGCGGTTTTATGATCGCGTGCTGGAACGCGAGGAAACCCGCCGTTTCTTTGCCGATGACAAGGTGGTTGCCCACGCTAAAGCGGCCCAGAAGGCGCATTGGCAGCGGCTGTTCTCGGGGCGGTTCGACCAGGAGTATTTTGATTCCGCTGCTCGGGTCGGCAGGGTCCACTACGAGTTGCGCCTGCCTTTCATTCAGTATCTCGGCGGTTATTCCTCGGCTGGGGCCGATATGATGGATATCCTGGTGCGCAAGCGGATGACCAGCCGGGCGGTGCTGTCAAAACAGGTACAACTGGTGAACCGGTTGATGATGGCCGATTGCGAGCGGGTGATCGCCTCGTATTTCGAGGCGCAGCATGCCGAACACAGCAAGGCACTGGACGTGCTGACCACCGGTATTTTCGAGCTGGAGAAGGGCAACCTGACCAGGCCGATCCGACAAGAAGACGGGATTCCGGCGCGGTTCGACGGGATCCGAGAATCTTACAACAATCTGCTTGGCCGCTGGTCTGGGATCATTTCCGATGCCACAACACGCGCCAATTCGGTTGCCGACAAAATCAGCTCAACCTCGGAGCTAACACGGGAAATGGCAGAGCGCGCTGAACAGCAGGCGGCCACCCTGGAAGAGGCCGTCGCCGCCGTCAGCCATGTCTCCGCTGGCACCACCGAGGCCACCCATATGGTCGAGAAGGCCAGTCGACACTCGGACTTGAACCGTAAGGATGCCGAAGAAGGCGGTCTTGTGGTGGAGAGGGCCATCGAAGCGATGGAACGTATCGAAACGTCCTCGTCGAAAATCGCCAAAATCGTAGATGTGATCGAGGATATCAGTTTTCAGACCAACCTTCTGGCGCTGAACGCCGGGGTCGAGGCGGCCCGGGCCGGAGAGGCCGGGCGCGGATTTGCCGTGGTCGCCTCCGAGGTGCGCTCGCTTGCGGCGCGGGCGTCGGATTCCGCGAACGAGATCAAGGCCCTGATTGCCGAAAGCTCGATCCACGTCAACGATGGCAGCGATCTGGTTCGCGCCACGGGGCAAAGCCTGTCCGGCATTCGTCAAGGCGTGATCGACGTCTCGCAGCTGATGTCGGAAATCTCCGGCGTAATCTCTCGTCAATCGCTCAGCCTGCAGGAAATCGACAGCAGCATGAGCGATCTGGGTCAGACCACGCTGGATAACGCCACCCGGGCGGGCGCGGTTTATGAAACCACCTCGAAGCTTGCCGAGGATTCGGGTCGACTGAAGACCAGCATGGATGGGTTCAGCACGCTTGGGCTTCATGCGGTGGGCGGAGCCGAGGGCCGGATGGACCAGGAGTTCGAAGCCTACCTAGCCAATTCAGTAGACGGCACCGAAGCCAACGCCGCCTGAAAACCGGGTGCGCGGGGCACGACCTGTCCGCCGCTGACACTGGTCGGTGGCGGTGCCTGGTCTGACAAGTTGCCAACGCGAAACGGCAGAACATGGGCAACCGAATACGGCGCTTTTCCAGTTCTGTGACCCGGACCCCAAACATGATCTTCCAATAGTTGATCACTGGCGACCCCGGCAGGATTCGAACCTGCAACCTGCCCCTTAGGAGGGGGCTGCTCTATCCAGTTGAGCCACGGGGCCGCGCGTTTCAGGCGATAGCAAATCACATCTGCCATCACAATGCTATGTGGCTGCGTGGTCGTATTTTTCAGATCCGGCAGGTCGGCGTGGTTGCCATTGTGTTGTCATCGCCGTCTGCGCTAACATCGCTCAGGAAACAATCAAAGAGGTCCACGCCCGTGACCACCGACAACAAGCGCCCGCTCACCCTTCGTGATGTCTCGGAAGCCACAGGTGTTTCGGAAATGACCGTCAGCCGGGTGCTGCGCAACCGGGGGGACGTGTCGGAAAAGACCCGTACCAAGGTCCTGACCGCGGCCAAGGAACTGGGCTATGTGCCCAACAAGATCGCCGGCGCGCTGGCGTCGAAACGGGTCAATCTGGTGGCGGTGATCATTCCTTCGTTGTCGAACATGGTCTTTCCCGAGGTGCTGACCGGGGTGAACAAAGTGCTGGAAAACACCGAGCTGCAGCCAGTCGTCGGGGTAACAGACTATCAACCGGAAAAAGAGGAAAAGGTTCTTTACGAGATGCTGTCCTGGCGGCCCTCGGGGGTGATCATTGCCGGGCTTGAACATACCGAGGCGGCGCGCGCCATGCTCAATGCCTCGGGCATTCCGGTGGTTGAGATCATGGATACCGATGGCAAGCCGGTGGATGCGATGGTCGGAATTTCGCACCGCCGCGCGGGCAGCGAGATGGCCAAGGCGATCCTCAAAGCCGGGTATCGTCACATCGGCTTCATGGGCACCAAGATGCCGCTGGACCACCGCGCCCGCAAACGCTTCGAAGGCTTTACCGAGGCGCTGGCCAAGGAAGGCGTCGAGATCGAAGACCGCGCCTTTTATTCTGGCGGCTCGGCGCTGGCCAAGGGGCGCGAGATGACGGCGGAAATGCTGGAACGCTCTCCGGATCTGGATTTCCTCTATTACTCCAATGACATGATCGGGGCTGGTGGGCTGCTGTATCTGCTGGAGCAGGGTATCGACGTGCCGGGGCAGATTGGTCTTGCGGGTTTCAACGGGGTTGAACTGTTGCAGGGTCTGCCGCGCAAGCTGGCCACCATGGATGCCTGCCGTCAGGAAATCGGGCGCAAGGCGGCGGAGATCATTGCCGCGCAGCTGGAAGATCCCGACGCCGAGATCGAACGCCACGTGACCCTCACCCCGACCATCGCCTATGGCGATACGCTGAAACGGCGCTGATGGCGCGGGCACGGCTGGGCAACCGGGCGGCGCGACGGCTGTTTCTGGACCGGCACGCGCTGCTGGAGGCGCCGAGCGGCCCGTCGAAGGGCGCTGACCTGCTGGATCTGATTTCGCGGCTGGGGTTTGTGCAGCTCGACAGTATCAACACGGTCGCGCGCGCGCATGATGTGATCCTCTATTCCCGCAGGCCCAGCTATCGCCCCGCCCATCTGAAACGGCTGTACGAGGCGGATCGGGGACTGTTCGAACACTGGACCCACGATGCCGCCGTGATCCCGATGGCCTATTACACCCATTGGCATCTTAGGTTTCAGCGCGATGCCGATCTGCTGCGCAGCCGCTGGCGCAACTGGCGGCGGGACGGATTCGAGGCGCAGTTCGCCACCGTGCTGGAACATATCCGCGATCACGGGGCGATCAGCTCATCGGATATCGGCAAGGACGAGAAGAAGGGATCGGGCGGCTGGTGGGACTGGCATCCTTCCAAGACCGCGCTGGAATACCTCTGGCGGTCCGGCGCGCTGACGGTGGTCGGGCGCGAGGGGTTTCAGAAATGCTATGACCTGACCGAGCGGGTGATCGACGAACGCCTGCACCCGGGCGTGGCACCTGTGGATGTGGCAGCGACGGTCGACTGGCTGTGCAATGGCGCGATGGATCGGTTGGGTTTTGCCACCTCGGGCGAACTCGCGGCCTTCTGGGATACCGCTTCGGCCACTGAGGCAAAGGAATGGGCAGCGGCGCAGCTGCAATCTGGCGCCCTTGAGGAGGTCGAGATCGAACAGGCCGATGGTGGCTGGCGCCGGGTGCTGGCGCGCCCGGGCATCGTGGAACAGGCCGAGGCGTTGGGTCCGGCACCGGGGCGGATGCGGGTGCTGAGCCCCTTTGACCCGGCCCTGCGGGATCGCAAGCGGGCCGAACGCCTGTTCGGCTTTCACTACCGGATCGAGGTCTTCACCCCCGCACCCAAGCGCAAATACGGTTACTACGTCTTCCCGCTGATGGAGCGGGAGCGTCTGGTGGGGCGGATCGACATGAAAGCGGATCGCGGCGCGGGGCAGCTGAATATCACCGCCGTCTGGCCCGAGCGCGGGGTCAGCTGGTCAGCGCCGCGTATCGGCAGGCTGGAGGCGGAACTGGACAGGGTGGCGCGCTTCGCCGGGCTGCAAAACGTTGCCTTCGCCGATGATTGGTTGCGCGACCCGATATGAGACAAGCTTGCGGATGCAATCCGGATCAACCGGTAAAGCCGCGCTCCTGGACCATGGTGATCAGGCTGGCCAGCGACTGATCCACGGTCTGATCCGAGGTGTCCAGTTGCGCCAGCGACCTGCCGTACAGGGCCTCGCGGCTGGTCAGGATCGAGCGGAGCTGTTCCATCGCCTCGGGGTTGCCCGCCATCGGGCGTTCATCGCCCTGCGCCCGCACCCGCGCCATATGTTCATCGGGCCGGGCCTTGATCCAGATGGTGTGAAAATGCGCCAGAACGTTGGTGTAGGTCTCCGGTTCGGCGACGATGCCGCCCGCGACGGCCAGGATCAGGCTGTCATGGGTTGCGATGATGCGGTTGATCGCCTGCGCCTCCAGTTGGCGGTAGCCTTCCTGGCCGTAAAGCGCCATCAGTTCGGACACCGGCATGCCGGACTGGCTTTCGATTTCGCTGTTGAGCTCGACAAAGGGAATACCAAGCTCCTTGCCCGCCATGCTGCCAAGGGTCGATTTGCCTGCGCCGCGCAGACCCACCAGACAGACGCGCCCGGCGCGCTGGGTTTCCGGCGTCTGCGGCGCCAAGAGGTCCAAAACCGCCTGCTGGGTGCTGCTGGTGGCGCCGCGATAAAGATCCGCCACCCGCACCGCGTCCGAGGTCCAGGGATCCTCTTCGCCGATCAGCCATTCGATGCGGTGATCCAGCGCCACGGCCACCCGTTGCAAGAGGCCGATGGAGATATTGCCCTCTCCGGCCTCTAGCTGCGCCAGATAGCGCGGCGACACACCCGAACGGTCCGATAGAACCCGGCGCGGAATGCCCTTGCGCTCGCGTGCCTTGCGGACCCGTTCCCCCACGCGTGAAATCAGGGCGGGAACGACCTGGTCGATCTCGCTTTTGTCCTGCGCGGGCCGGGTTTCGCCCCGGAAATTGGTGATCTCACTCATGCGGCGCCGATATATGAAACATAATGCACAAACTTAAGGCGCTGCCGCATCCGGTTCAAATGAAAACCGGTACGAGCGCGGCTGCGGAGTGCATTATCTTGCGGGACCCCACGTCAGTGGGGCGCGGGAGCGGGGAATGGGAACCTAGGCCGGGCGCAGCCGGGGTTCGACCACGGCGCGGTAATCCGGGGGTGCCGCCTTGGCGGTGAAATTGGTCGGATCGATAAAGACGCAGGTAAAGGTGCCTTCGAAACACAAAACACCGTCCTGCCGTGCATCCACCCGGAAGGTGATCGATTTGGTGCCGAGCTTGCAGGGCCAGACCTCGCACATCAGCCGGTGGCGTGGGGTCACCGGCGAGCGGAAATCGATGTTCATGTTCACGAAGGGGGTGCCGGTGCCGCGGTCCAGTTCCATCTGGAACCAGCCATCGCCATCCAGGTTATGTTCCCACCAGGCATCGATCGCCTCCAGCGCAAAGGCGGGCAGGCGGCCGGTATAGGCGATCTTGGCCGGATCGCAGTCGCCCCAACCGACGCGGATTTCGTGCACGAAGTTCTCCGTCCCGGCGTCCTGTCCGGCGGGGGCGATCTGGTCTGTCATCTGGGTTTTGTCCTGCGGCTCAATAGGTTTCGACGTGGTAACGTCCGTCGGTGCGCATCTTATCGCGCAGTTCGGCCCAGTTCAAACCATGGGAGCGGGCAATATCACGCAAGGCTTCTTCGACGCCTTGCTCCATTGCTTTCAGCCCGCAGATATAGATATGGCCCGCCGGGTTCTGCATCAGCGCGGCAACCCGGTCGGATTCCTCGCGCAGACGGTCCTGCACGTATTGCTTGGGCGCGTCCTCCTGCCGGGAAAAGGCAAAGAGCTTGGTCATGAACGTATCGGGGATCTTTTTTAGCGGGCCGAAGTAGGGCAGCTCACCCGGGCGGCGGGCGCCAAAGATCAGAGTCATCTTGCCGGTCTCATGCGGTGCCTCACGCAGGCGGCGCATGGTGAAGGCGCGGAAGGGGGCCGAACCGGTGCCGGTGCAGATCATCATGATGTCGGCAGCGGGATCCGAGGGCAGCAGGAAGGTGGCGCCGAAGGGCCCTGTCACCTGTACCTCGTCGCCCGCAGCAAGGTCGCAGACATAGTTGGAGCACAGGCCCTGTTCCTCGCGTTTCACGGTCAGCGAGATGTTGTGATAGCCGGGGCGTTCGCCGTCGCGCGGGCTGGACACGGAATAAAGCCGCGGCAGATGCGGTTTGCCTTCGGCGTCGGTGCCGGGGGGGATGATACCGATGCTTTGGCCTTCGAGAACCGGAAAGGGCAGGCCCGCCGGATCAAGAATGATGTGCCGTACATCGCTGTCGCTGTCCTTGTCGGTCAGCCGGTAATTGCCCTGCACCTTGACCCGGGCCGGTTTGCCGGGGGTGTACATGTTGATCACCGGCTTGCTGGCGCTCGCGGGGGCGGTCGCCTTGCCGCCCGCGCCGGCATGGGCATCGGCCAGCAGCGCAGCAACGGCATCGTCCATCGCCTCGACATCGCCTTCGGCAGCGTCGCCGCCGGAAATCTCTTCCTGCTCGGGCAGTTCCATCCATTCGAACTGCTCATCCACCGAATAGGGGGTGTTCACCACCCGCCATTCGTCGATTGAGCCGGTCGGGCAGACCGGGATGCAATCCATGCAAAAATTGCATTTCTCCGCGTCGACCACGACGTTCATGTCGTCATGCTCGATCGCCTCTTCGGGGCAAGTCATTTCGCAGGTGTAGCAGCGGATGCAGATCTCGGGATCGATCAGATGCTGTTTCAGCGGCGCGGTGGGGGCGTTGGTCATTCAGCTTCTCGGCGCTTTTTTGAGGATCGCATCGGGCACGGTCAGCGCATCGATCAACTCGCGACACATGCCGACACAGTCGGAACAGCCCACACAGGGGCCTTTGAGGCCATTGATCTGAACCGACACACGGTTGGCATTGGGCGTTTCAGCTTGGCTGCGGGTGATGTCCATCTGGGGATCCTCCGGTCTGGCTGTTGAATTCCGGCGCCTGCCGGTCAGTGTGACAGGCGCCGGCAAAGAGAGGGTTAAACCCTGCTTATGCCATGTGCAGTTTCACGTATTCGAAATCGCCCGGCTTGTTGTCGATGCCGACCTTTGGCGGCGAAATCCAGCTGGCGTATTTGCCCGGCTCGTAGACCGGTTTCATCAGCGACTGGATAAAGGCACCGTCTTCCTTGTTGGGCAGCCAGTCCTTGACCTTGGCGTCCCACTGCTCTTGCGAGATGATGTTGCCTTCGGGGTCGCAGCGCACTGCGGAGAACACGCCGATCTGGCGGTGGAAGCCTTCGTGCGGCAGCTTCATCTCGAATTCGATGCCGTGCTTTTCGATGATCTTGTTCCAGCGGCCCACGCCACCTGCGGCGTCTTTGACGTAGTCGTCGCGCAGACGCATGTTGATCGCGGTCAGGGCCGGCACTTCTTCGGCGACGATCTGACCATCCTTGACGGTGCGCACAACGTAGGTGTCGTTGGTCAGCTTGTGGTCGTCTTTCAGGCGCATTTCCATGTAACGCCCCTTGATGCCCGAGTTGAAGGCATTGGCGGCGTTGGTGGAAACTTCCTGACCAAAGAGATCCAGCGACAGCGTGTAGTGCAGGTTCAGCTTTTTCTGGATGGTGGGCAGGTCGATGACACCCAGGTCGCGGATCTTGTTGATGTCATAGGGGTCGGTGATCCCGGCCTTGTTCATCGCTTCGCAGGTGGCCTGAATGGTACGGCCCACACCGGTTTCGCCCACGAACATGTGGTGCGCCTCTTCGGTCAGCATGAAGCGGCAGGTGCGCGACAGCGGGTCAAAGCCCGATTGTGCCAGCGATTCCAGCTGCATCTTGCCGTCGCGGTCGGTGAAATAAGTGAACATGAAGAACGACAGCCAATCCGGCGTTTCCTCGTTGAAGGCACCCAGCATCCGCGGCGCCTCTTCGGAGCCGGAGGAGCGGATCAGCAGCTCGTTCGCTTCTTCGCGACCATCGCGGCCAAAGTATTTCTGCAGCAGGTAGACCATCGCCCAGAGGTGGCGGCCTTCCTCGACGTTCACCTGGAACAGGTTGCGCATGTCATAAAGCGACGGCGCGGTGAGGCCGAGGAAACGCTGCTGCTCGACCGAGCCCGGCTCGGTATCACCCTGAATGACGATCAGGCGCTTCAGCATGTTGCGGTATTCGCCGGGAACCTCCTGCCAGGCCGGTTCGCCATAGTGTTCGCCCATGGGAATGGTGCGGCCTTCGACCTGCGGCGCCAGCAGCACGCCCCAGCGGTATTCCGGCATCTTCACGTAGTCGAATTTGGCCCAGCCTTTGGGGTCCACCGAAACGGCGGTGCGCAGGTAGACCATCGATTCCTGAAAGTTCTGCGGGATCAGGTCGTTCCACCAGTTGATGTAACCGGGGTGCCATTTTTCCAGCGCCTTCAGCACCTTCTTGTCGCTGGACAGGCCAACGTTGTTGGGAATCTGGGTGTCATAGCTGACATTGATGAGATCAAGCATATCGTTCCTCCGTCACGCGGCGCCGCCTTGGGCTACCGCTGTATTTCCTGGTTACACGCGTTCCATGTTGTATTCGCCGCGCTGGCCGGTGCCGTAGCGCTGCAGGGCGCCATCGCTGCCCACCGCGTTGGGGCGCTGGAAGATCCAGTTCTGCCAGGCGGTCAGGCGGCCAAAGATACGGGTTTCCATCGTCTCGGGCCCGGCAAAGCGCAGGTTGGCCTCCATGCCGGTCATCGCATCGGGGCTGAAGCTGGCGCGTTCCTCAAGGAAGATGCGCACCTCGTCCTCCCAGTCGATATCGTCAAAGGCATAGGTCACAAGGCCCAGCTCTTCGGCCTGATCGGCCTCAAGCGGCTCACCGATATGATCGCGCAGCGCCTCGACCGACTCGGGGGTGCCGAGGAACCGGGTCTGAAGCCGCGTCAGGTCGTTGCCCATCGGATAGGTGCCAAAGTTCCCTTCGCTGAGCGTGATGGCGGCCAGCGGGCGATTGTCGCCTTCGAATTCTTCCAGCATCATGTAGGAGCGGTCGACGGCCCACAGCAGTTCCGCCAGCGGCCCGGCAAAGCAGGAGCCGTGTTCGACCACGGCCACCAGCGAGCGCGAGGTCATGTCGACGCGTTTCAGCAGGCGCTTCCAGTACATCAGGATTTCATTGGCCAGCCAGTGATCGCGGTTGTTCAGCAGCAGCGCTTCATGCGCCAGCAGTTTTTCGGCGTCGCCTTGGGTCTGGAACACCACGGTGCCGACTTCGCGTTCATTGAGGCGCAGGTGCAGGATGGCATCGTCCAGCTCACGCGCCAGACGCAGCAGGTAGGTCTGATCGCCTTCGGCCTGGAGCGCAGCGGTATCTGCCGGGGCATCGCCATCGGGGCCTTTCAGGGTCACGGTGGCACGGCCGCCTTTGCGGTCGATTTCGACCTCGACCAGCGTATAGGTGATCGAATCTTCGCCAAAGCTGCGGGTGATCGGACCCAGGGTGATACCGGTCAGCCCGTCTGCCTTACTGCTGGCAGCAGCAAATTCCTGGGCGCGTTGGGCAACGGTGTCGGCGAATTTCGAATTCGGTACCACCTCATCCACCAGACGCCAGTCAACGGCGCGCTGGCCTTTGACGCCTTCTTCGACCGAGCAGAAGATATCGGCCAGATCGCGGCGCACCTTGCGTTTGTCGGTGACGCGGGTCAGCCCGCCGGTGCCGGGCAGAACCGCCAGCAGCGGCACTTCGGGCAGGGCGACAGAGGAGGCGCTGTCATTGGTCAGCATGATGTAGTTGCAGGCGAGGGCCAGTTCATAGCCACCACCGGCGCAGGCGCCCTGAACGGCGGCAATGTATTTCTGACCCGAATCCGCCTCGGCGGCCTCGTAGGTGTTGCGGGTCTCGTTGGTGAATTTACAGAAGTTCACCTTGTGGGCGTGGCTGGCGCCGCCCAGCATACGGATATTGGCGCCAGCGCAGAATACCTTGTCCTTGCCCGAGCGCATGATCACCACCTTGACCTCGGGGTGTTCGAACCGCATCCGCTGCACGACGTCGGACAGCTCGATGTCGACGCCCAGATCGTAGGAATTGAGCTTCAGCTGGTAGCCGTCGAACAGCCCGCCGTCTTCGTCCACATCCATGTAGAGGTTTGCGATGGGGCCATCATACTCCACCCGCCAGTGGCGATACTTCGAAGGGTCGGTTTGAAAATCGATTGCCTGGGGCATGTCGCGCTCCTGAGTTCTGTTGTGAGTAACCTACCGCAGCTTTGCAGGCTGGCAAAGGAAAAGATGCATAATAATGCCTTCTTTCGGCATAATAATGCAGAATATTGCGGTGTGATTGCGGAATATCCGCTTTGAAAATGCATTATAGTGCACTTTTTGTGGTGTTCTCGGTCTGGCGGCGAAGGTCCAGCAGCTGCGCCCGAATCTGATCCTCCTGCAGGTCTGCGGTGATCCACAGCGCCCCTGGCAGGTCGGTCATCTGCGCGTCGGCGATATCGCAGAGCCGCTGCACCGCGCGCGGGCGCTGCATCTTCTGCTTCAGCGCTGCATTCGCGAGCTGGATCATCCCCTGCACTAGTCGTCGTTCGGCCGAGGGATCAGGCAGGGCCATCCAGACCGCTTCCCAGACCTCATGTGCTTCCCAGAAATAACCGGTCCGGAAATACTGACATCCGGCACGCCAGGCGTCTGACGCGAAAACAGCCCCAAGGGGCTGTTCCGGTCTTGCTGTCTCGCAGATCGCATCGAAGGTGCCTTCCGGATGCCGGGGCGTCTGGCCCGGGATATGGGCGTGCGGCGGATCCGGAAAACGGGCCATGTCAGGCGGTTTCGACCTCGGCGGCCTCGATCCGGGCCAGACGGCTGGTGAATTCGGCGACCGCGTCGATGACCTTTTGTGGCTGGTCCTGTTGTGGGCTGTGGCGACAATCCTCCAGCACCAGCATATCGCAGGGGCAATAGGTGCGTTCCTCGATCACCTCGACCTGGGCGAGGGTGCCGTATTGGTCCTCGCGGCCCTGAATGGCCAGAACCGGCACCCGCAGATAGTCGATCACATCTGCAACGTCCCAGTCACGGAAGCCTTCGTCGAGCCAAACATCGTTCCATCCACGGAAGGCGCCTTCGGGGTCCTTATGATATTTCGCCAGCTTCTCTTTCAGATCGCCGCTGTCATAAGCCTCTTTCGCCTTGGCGATTTCCGCAAGGCCGCCCGGTTCGGTGAAGAAATGCGGGGCCATCAGGATCAGCCCGCGCACCCGGTGATCCAGCACGCTGCCGCCGTAGATCGCCGCGATGGTGGCGCCGTCGCTGTGGCCCATCAGCACGCCATGCTCCAGACCGATGGTATCCAGCAGCCCGGGCAGCACGTCCTTTGCCTCGCGGGTCATGAAATCGAGCGGCCGGGGCAAGGTCACCGGATCGGACTGGCCATAGCCCTGGCGGGAATAGACAAAGACACCCCAACCGGTGGCCGCAGCCAGTTTTTCGGGGAAATCGCGCCACAGCGCCACGCAGCCCAGCCCTTCGTGCAGCAGCACTAGGGTTGGAGCCTGATCCGGCGCAGGCCCATGGCAGGCATATTCCAGATTGGCACCGCCTGCCGTGACCGTGCCACTTCCACCCCATTCAAACGCCATCATGCATCCTCCCGCAATTTGAAGCGCTGGATCTTGCCGGTTGCCGTCTTGGGCAGGTCGTCGGCATAGACGATCCAGCGCGGATATTTCCACTTGCCGACCTTTTCCTTCACAAACGCCTTGAGATCGGCGGTCAGTGCGTCGTTCCCGGTCCCGTCCTTCAGCACGATATGGGCCTTTGGTTTTTCCAGACCCTCCTCGTCGCGGGCGGGCACAACGGCAGCTTCCAGCACGGCGGGATGGGCGACCAGCGCCTGTTCCAGCTCAAACGGAGACAGCCAGATCCCGGAGACCTTGAACATATCATCGGTACGGCCACAGTAGATGAAACGCCCGTCCTCGCCACGTTCGTATTTGTCGCCGGTGCGGGTCCATTCGCCTTCGAAGGTACTGCGGCTCTTGCCGCGTTGGTTCCAGTACCCTTCGGCGGCCGAGGCACCGCGCACCAGAAGTTCGCCAATGCCGCCTGCGGGCACCTCCTCGTCGTTCTCGTCCACCAGCCGCAGTTCGTACCCCGGCACCGCCACGCCTGAGGTGCCATAGACCACATCGCCCGGCGCATTCGACAGGAAGATATGCAGCATCTCGGTCGATCCGACACCATCGAGGATTTCGACGCCCCATATGTCTTCCCATTTGCGGCCGACCTCTTCGGGCAGGGCCTCACCTGCGGAAATGCAGCGGCGCAGGGGCGCGTCTGGTTTCTCGGCGGTTTCCAGTGCCGCTACCGTGGCCGCATAAAGCGTCGGCACACCGCAATAGAGGGTTGGCTTTTCTGAATCGAGGATCGACAGCACCGAGTCCGGTGTCGGACGGCCATCGAACAGGATGGTGGTGGCGCCCGCCGACAGGGGGAAGGTCATGCCATTGCCCAGCCCATAGGCGAAGAACAGTTTTGCCGCCGAGAAGATCACATCGTCCTCGGCCACCTGAAGCACCTGCGCGCCATAGGTGTCGGCGGTAGCGGCCAGCGCCCCATGCACATGGCGCACGCCCTTGGGTTGCCCGGTGGAGCCAGAGGAATAGAGCCAAAAGGCGGTTTCATCGGGGCAGCAGGCCACGGCCTCCATCGGCTCTGCCCCGGCAAGGAAATCCTCGAAACTGTTGCAGCCCTCCGGCGTTTCGCCGCCGATCACCACGACGCGCTGCAGATCCGGGCAGGCAGCGACGGCGGGCTCTACCACCGGCCAGAGTTCGGCGCTGACAAACAGGATGGTGGCGCGGCTGTCTTTAAGGATGACCTCGTAAACCGAGGTGGACAGCAGGGTGTTGAGCGGCACCGGCACGACACCGGCCTTGAGCGCGCCCCAGAAGATCTGCGGGAATTCGATCTGATCCAGCACGAGCATGGCGGCGCGGGATTCGCGGGCTATGCCCGCCCGGCGCAGGGCGCCTGCCATCCGGTCCGAGCTTTCGGCCAGATCGCCATAGGTAAGCTGCCGCTGCGCGCCGGCGGCCTCCCGGAAGGCCACCTTGTCCGGGCGCTCGCTCCGGTGGCGATCCACAAAATATCCTGCCGCATTGCCGCTGGGTGTCATCCTCGCTCCTCCCTGATGTGCCGCGGAAGGCGCGGGGCGCTCCGGCGGCCTGCGCGGCCCTCCCCGGCGGCGCAGTCGTGTTCTGGGACGGATTAATGCACCGGTCGCAAAATAATGCAACATATCGCTGCAATAAACTGCACTATTTTGCACATATTTCCGCTGATGAAGGTCCGAGGCGGGCCGGTCTGGTGGCTCGCAGACAAAAAATCCCCCCGCCAGAGGTCTGACGGGGGGATCAATTGCAGGGGGTCGTCGGACCTGATGGTCAGTGCAGCAGCATCAGCGGCAGCAGCGTGATGATCGGGAAGGCGACCAGGATAATCACCCGGATGATGTCCGATGCCACAAAGAACATCACAGCCTTGTAGGTGTCGACCATGCGGGTGGTCCGGTCCATCGCGTTGATAATGAACAGGTTCATGCCCACAGGCGGAGTGATCAGGCCAACCTCGACCACGATCAGAACCAGAATGCCGAACCAGATGGCGACGTATTCCGATTCGATCCGGTTGACGCGGCCTTCGGTAACGCGGATGCCCAGTTCCTTCATCTGCTCGCGGGTCAGTTCCATGCCGTTGGCGATGGCTTCCTGTATCGAGGCTAGCATTTCAGCCCCCATGCCATCCGGCACCCCGTTGCGCAGCACCTCCATCGCTGCATCCGCCTGCATCGCGGGCAGGGACAACAGGCCGAAGTCCATCACCGAGATCACCGGGAAGAAGATCGGAATGGTCAGCAGAATCATCGACAGGCTGTCCATCAGGCACCCAAAGACTAGGTAGAAGGCCAGGATCAGCGCCAGAACCATCCATGGGCTCAGCCCCTGGCTGACGACGAAATCTGCCAGTTCCTGTGGTACCTTGGTGAGGGCGAGGAAGCCGTTGTAGAAACCGGCGCCCAGCACGATGAAGAAGATCATCGCGGTAGAGCGGGCGGTGACGATGAAGCTGTCGACCATGGTTTCACGGTTCAGGCCGCCATTCAGCCAGGCGATGAACCCGGTGCCGAATGCACCCACAGCCGCACCTTCGGTTGGGGTGAACCAACCGGCGTAGATGCCGCCCACCACAAGGCCAAAGACCAGCAGAACCGGCCAGACCTTGACCAGGTTTTCCATCCGTTCCGCCCAGGGAACCGAGGGGCGGGTGCCCGCGCTTTCGGGGAACATGCGCACATAGATCGAAATCGCGATGACATATCCAACCGCGGCGAGGATGCCGGGAATGAAGGCTGCGAGGAACAGCTTGGCGATATTCTGCTCGGTCAGGATGGCATAGATCACCAGCACCACCGAAGGCGGGATCAGGATGCCCAGGGTGCCGCCCGCCGCCAGTGTTGCGGTCGAGAAGCCACCGGCATAGCCGTATTCCTTCAGCTCGGGCAGGGCGACGCGGCCCATGGTTGCCGCCGTGGCCAGCGAGGAGCCGCAGATGGCGCCAAAGCCGGCGCAGGCCCCGATCGAGGCCATGGCGACGCCGCCTTTCTTGTGGCCAAGGAAACTGGCGGCCGCCCTGAACAGGGCCGACGACATGCCGCCCAGCGTTGCGAAATGCCCCATCAGCAGGAACATCGGCACGATAGTCAGCGAATAAGAGGAAAAGGTCGAGTAGGTCTCGCTTTTCAGTCGGCCAAAGGCAACCTGGGTTCCGTCGGTGACCAGGATCAACCCGACCAGGCCCACCAGGAACATCGAAAGCCCGATGGGAACCCGAAGGAAGATCAGGATCATCAGGATGGGGAATGAGGATATTCCGATTTCAAGAGCTGTCACTGCTCACCCTCCACACCGTCCCACAGCTCAATGCGGCCGGTCATAAATTCGGTTGTACGCACGATCGCGACATAGATCGCCACCACAGCAGCCATGCTGGAGGCGAAGAGGCTGGCGGCATAGGCCCACCAGGTAGGAAACTCGAGCAGGAACGACGTCTCGCCATTGTAGTACTTGCCGACCATGCCGGCGCCGAGCCGTTCTGTGATCAGGGCGAGAACCCCCGCGAACAGGATCGCGACCACCATGCGCAGGAACCGGTTCACCTTGACGGGAAAGGCGTTTGCCACAACGTCGACCGAGGCATGGCCCGATGTGATCTGGCACAGTGGGATAAACGCGAAGATGGCGAATGCCACGCCGGCCTCTACCAGTTCGAAGTCCCCGTTGATTGGTCCGATGTAGTTGATCAGCCAGTCTGACAGCGCAGGAGCGAGCCCTTGCATGAGGCTTCCGTGCAGCACGCCGTTCAGCAGGCGGCCGATGATCGAAAGGCAGGTCAGGATGATCAGGAGAACGAGGACCATACCGCCCAATATGGCCATCTTCCTGGCCAACCCCATCATGAGCTTTTGCATGGTGTTTACCCTTTTCTGAGTACGCAAAGGGCCGCGGCACGGGTGCGCTGCGGCCCTTTGACTATGCTACCGCTTACTTCACGTATTGCGGTGTGTATTTTTCGATCAGGTAGGTTGCTTCTTCCAGCAGGGCCTGCCCGTCGATGCCTTTTTCAGTCATGTCGGCCAGCCATTTGTTGTAGATCGGCTGAGCCAGCGCGCGCCACTCGTCGGTCTGTTCCTGGCTGAGGGTGATGACGTTGTTGCCGTTGTCCAGCGCGAATTCGCGGGCCGGGCCGTCGGAATCTGCTTGGGTGCCGCCGGCGAAGACGGAGAACTCCAGACCGGAGTTGTCGTCGATGGCCTTCTTCAGATCATCGGGCAGGCTTTCATACTTGTCCTTGTTCATCGCCAGAACGAAGGTCAGGGTATAAAGCGCCTTGCCGGTGAATTCGGTGTGGTTCTCGACCAGTTCCGGAACTTTCAGAGCGGTGGTGACTTCCCACGGGATGGTGGTGCCGTCGATCACGCCTTTGGACAGGCCTTCGGGGATCGCGGGAACCGGCATGCCGACGGGGGTTGCGCCCAGTTCGGTCAGCAGCGCGTTGACCGAGCGGGAACCGCCACGGATCTTCATGCCCTGCAGGTCGGCGGGGGTTTCAACCGGATCCGTGGTGTGGATCATACCGGGGCCGTGCACCCAGGTGCCCAGGATGTGGACGTCCTTGAACTCGGTGTCCTTCATGTGGCGTTCGAACATTTCCCAATAAGCGTGCGAGGTGGCACGCGCGTTGGTCATCATGAAGGGCAGTTCGAAGACTTCGGTCGACGGGAAGCGGCCCGGCGTGTAGCCGACCACGGTCCAGACGATGTCGGCAACGCCGTCGATGGCCTGGTCCATCAGTTCCGGCGGCTTGCCGCCCAGCTGCATGGAGGGATAGCGGTCGATCTTGATACGGCCATTCGAGGAGGCCTCAACGTTGTCGGCCCAGACATCCAGAACCAGTTTCGGCACATTTGCCTGCGCCGGCAGGAATTGGTGCAGCTTCAGCGTTACCTCCTGCGCGAAGGCGGATGTGGCGCATACTGCGGCAATGGCCGCCGCGCCTGCTGCGCCAAGAATCTTTCTGCGAGTGGTCATGTGATTCCTCCCTTTGACCCTACTTCCAAGCAACATAATGCAGGCAACTAACATTATTGCAATATATTGCCTATTTTCTTTCTGTTTTGGTCCCCTCCACACCCCTGCGGATCACAAAACAAACTTCGCTGACCTCCTGCTATTTGGTGCATTTGTAACCATCAACAGCAGATCATGCATTTTTCACTCATGAATTGGCTGGTCCCAAATCAGCGCTCAGACTCGTTTAGAAAATGTTACAAGATTTCCATATCTGAGCCGTACCGGATACATTCCAGCATTTCATTTCGTGAAGATCAATCACTGATTGGCGCAGGAGCCATGAAAAAAGACATTTCGGCGGATCGCTGCCTTGCCGCTGCGGTCGCAACCCTCCCTATCGCTGCGCAGGACTGTGGTACGCTTTGCGCACAGCCCTGTAATTGATAGGGCCAAGGCGCCGGGATCAGGAATGGACCCAGCGCACATATTCTTGACGGTTTCGAACCTTCGGGGCGGCTCTATGGCCCTTTGATCTTATTCAGCGGGGCTGAGGGTCAGTTCGACCTGGCTCAACCCGTCGATTCCGCCAGTCATCGACTGTTCGGCTGTTACCGCTCCCACTCCTGCTGGGGTGCCGGTGAGGATCAGATCGCCCGGCCGCAGGTGGTAATAACCCGACAAGTGGCAGAGGATGTCCTCGACCGACCAGATCATCTCATCCAGGCTGGCATCCTGACGTATTTCACCGTCGACGCTAAGCCAGATCCGCTTGCCCGCTGGGCCGTCCCAGTCAGCGCTGCGGGTCAGGGGGGCGAAAACCGTGCCTTGCTCCAGATCCTTGCCCAGATCCCAGGGGCGCCGTTTGTCCTTTGCCTGCCCCTGCAGATCCCGGCGCGTCATGTCCAGCGCGCTGCCATAGCCATAAACCGCTGTGCGGGCCTCTTCCGGCGTGGCGCGGAACAGCGGCGCGCCGATGGCCACGGCCAGCTCCATCTCGTGGTGGAAATCAGAGGTGCCAAGCGGGTAGGGCACGGTAGCGCCGGTCAGAATCGCATTGGCTGCGGATTTGGTGAAGTAAAAGGGCGCTTCGCGGTCGACCTCATTGCCCATCTCGGCAGCATGTGCGGCGTAGTTGCGCCCGACGCAGAAGATACGCCCGATGGGATAGGTGCGGTCCTCTCCCAGAACCGGGATCGTAGCGGTTTCGGGCAGGGTAAACAGGGTATCGGTCATCTCGGGCGCTCCTGATGGTCACGGGCTGGGCTGTGGTATCGTGATGGATGCCTAGCACAGGAAAACCCGTCTCGCAGCCCCGCACGGACCGATCACGGACAGCGACAGATCAGAGGCGCTCGGGGCCAAGATACTACAACAATTTCAGGAGAATGATATGGTGCCCAGAAGAGGACTCGAACCTCCACGTCCATACGGACACTAGCACCTGAAGCTAGCGCGTCTACCAATTCCGCCATCTGGGCACGGGTTGGTGAGGGGCCGTATAAGCAGAGTCGCGCGGGGCGTCAAACTCAAAATGCGCCCAATGTCACAAATTTTTTGTGCGGGGATGGCTGCTGCCGATGTCCCGCGAATTCAGGCGGTTGATGGGGCCTTTCTGGCTGGACCGTTGCAATAGCCGACCGGGTGGGTGATTTTTCCCGTGCAATTTGATCCTGCGCAAAGTCAGCGCGCGCCTGAGCGGCAAAAAGGCGGTATGACACAGATTGACCGCCTTGCCGCCCTTGGCCTGTTCGACAGCCGGGTGCCCCGCTACACCTCCTACCCGACCGCTCCGGTCTTTTCTTCCGCCGTGGGTGCGGCGGAACAGGTCGGGCATCTTGATGCGCTTGATCCGGCGGTTCCGGTTTCGGTGTATCTGCATATCCCGTTCTGCGAGCGGCTGTGCTGGTTCTGCGCTTGCCGGACCCAGGGCACCCGTCGGCCCGAGCCGGTGGAAAGCTATGTCGAAACGCTGGAGGCCGAGCTGAAGCTGGTCGCGCCGCATCTGCCCGCGGGGCTGCAGATGGGGCGGTTGCACTGGGGCGGTGGCACGCCGACCATCCTGCCGCCAGCGCTGATCCACAGGCTGGCCCAGGCGGTCAAGGCGGTCTTCCCGCCGACGCCGGACTGGGAGTTCTCGGTCGAGATCGACCCGACGCTGGTGGACCGGGACAAGATCGCGGCGTTGGCCGAAGAAGGCATGAACCGGGCCAGTATCGGTATTCAGGATTTCAATCCCGAGGTGCAGGCCGCCATTGGCCGGGAACAGCCCTATGAGGTGACGCGCGCCTGTGTCGAGGATCTGCGGGAGGCGGGGATCACCTCGCTCAATGCCGATCTGGTCTACGGCCTGCCATATCAGGACGCCGCGCGACTGAAGGATACGGTTGAAAAGGTGCTGAGCCTTGCACCGGACCGGATCGCGCTGTTCGGCTATGCCCATGTGCCCTGGATGGCCAAACGTCAGGAGCTGATCGACGAATCCGCCCTGCCGGGAGACGCCGAACGCTATGATCTGGCCTGCGCGGCTGCGGATCAGTTCCGCGCCGCTGGTTATGAAACGATTGGTATCGACCATTTTGCTCTGCCCGAGGACGGTTTGGCCAAGGCGGCCAAAAGCGGCCACCTGCGGCGCAATTTCCAAGGCTATACCGATGACCGGTGCCCGACGCTGATCGGGTTGGGTGCCTCTTCGATTTCGCGTTTTGCCGGGGGATATGTGCAGAACGCCGCTGCGACCCCTGCCTATGTGGAGCGGATCGAAAAGGGGCAGCTCGCCGGGGCGCGGGGCCATGAGATGAGCGAAGAGGACCACCTGCGTGGTCGCGCCATCGAGATGATCATGTGTGATTTCCGTCTCGACCGCGCGGCGCTGGAGCGAGAATTCGGTGATCTGTCGCGCAGTATCGATCCCGATCTGGTCGCCGTTCAGGCCCGGTTCGGGGACCTAGTGACACTTGATGGCAAGGCGCTGGAGATCCGCCCCGAAGGACGCGCCCTGACCCGGCTGATCGCCAGCCATTTCGATGCGCATAAACCCGAAGGCGCCCGCTACAGCCGCGCCTCCTGAGCCGCGTGCACCGGGATTTTTGTGGCCCCGGCGACAGCAGCCTCGTTAGCGGGGCATCGGGTTGCGCGCCTTGTTGTAGGCCGTCCAGTCGGTGATTTCCGGATAATACATCTGGCGCCAGTGGCGTACGCGCGGGTTCATCACCCGGCGCCAAAGGGGCGGGATCATCGCCGCCACCGTCATCACCGGATAGCCATAGGGCAGTTGCGGCGCGTCTGCCTCGGTATAGTTCTGGAGCAGCGGGAAGCGCCGGTCGGGTTTATAGTGGTGATCGGAATGGCGTTGCAGATTGATCAGCAGCCAGTTTGACGCCTTATGCGCAGCGTTCCAGGAATGGCAGGGGCGCACCGGTTCGTATTTGCCGCCTCCCAGATGTTTGCGGGTCAGCCCGTAGTGTTCGACGTAATTGACGAGCTCCAGCTGCCAGATGGCGACGCCCGCCTGCACCAAAAACAGCACCAATCCGCCAAACCCGCCCAGCAGAACCGCCAGCACCAGCATGGCCGCCTGTAGCGCCCAGTAGCGGAAGAACGGATTGGCCGGATCGCTCCAGGGGCGGTCTTTTTTGGCCAGTTTTTCCTTTTCGGCGCGAAAAGCGGATTGCCAGCATTGCCGCAGCACCCGGGGATAAAAGCGGTGGAAACCTTCGTTGTAGCGCGCCGTGACAGGATCGCGCGGCGTGCCGACATAGCGGTGATGCACCAGCAGGTGTTCGGAGCGGAAATGCGAGTAGAGCACCATCGCCAGCAGGATATCGGCCAGCCAGCGTTCCGCCCTGCTGCGCTGGTGCATCAGCTCGTGACTGTAGTTGATGCCCACGGTGCCGCTGACCACGCCCATGCCAAAGAAGATGCCGAATTTTTCCAGCCCGTTCAGCGTTTCACTGCCCGCCACGTAGAAGATCAGGCCAAACAGCGTCAGGAACTGGATCGGCACCCAGGCGATGGTCAGCATGCTGTACCAGCGCAGATCCTCCTCGGGCGTCATCGGGTCGGCATTGTCGAGGTTGAGGCCGAAAACCCCGTCGAGCACGGCAAAGAGATACCATGTCACCAGCGGCGTCAGCAGTACCCACCAGCCACCCATGATAGCGGAAAACCACAACAGCGGCACCAGCAGGAAGGACAGCCAGAACGGCAGGGCCGATTGCCAGCGGCTCAGGGTTTCCGGGGCGATCTTGGCGGCGATCATCGTGAGCACTCCCAAAGTATGGCGCGATGGGAAAACCCTATGCCGGGTCCGGCCCAAACCCAAGAGGTCGAATGGCCTCAGTCGCCGCCGGTCTGCCCGCCACGCCACAGGTCAAAGGCCTTGCGCATCGCCGTCGGCAGGTCCGAGGGGCGGAACGCGTGTCGGGTGATGATCTCCTGTTGCTCGGCGGGTGCAAACCCCTCAGGCAGCTCTGCCACCATCACCCGCAGGATCAGGTGGAAATGGGTGAAGGTATGGCGCACCTCGGCGCCGAGATCCTGCCAATCCGCGTCAAACGGCGGCGCAGGCTGGGGCGACTCGCCCCATTCCGGGCCGGGCCAGCCCAGCATCCCGCCCAAAAGCCCCTTGTCCGGTCGCCGCTCCAGCAGCCAGTCCCCGGCGCTGCTGCGCGCCAGATAGACGATGCCGTGACGGGTGGGTTTGGCTTTCTTCGGTGTCTTCTTTGGCAATTCAGGCGCGGTGCCTGCGATTCGCGCAGCGCAGGGCTCCCGCCAGGGGCAGATGCCGCAGGCGGGCGATTTCGGGGTGCAGATGGTGGCGCCCAGATCCATCACCGCCTGTGCATAGCAGCCGGGACGGACCTCAGGGGTCAGCTCGGCGGCGCGGTCCTTCAGCAGCGGTTTTGATCCCGGCAGCGGCTCGTGAATATCATGCAGCCGCGCCATCACCCGCTCCACATTGCCATCCAGAACGGTTTCGGGGCGGTCGAATGCGATCGAGGCGATGGCCGCCGCCGTATAGGGGCCGATCCCCGGCAGTTTCAGCAGCGCCTCATAGCTGTCGGGAAAGGTGCCATCCAGCTCCTGCGCCACCACCCGGGCGCATTTCAGCAGGTTGCGGGCGCGGGCGTAGTAGCCAAGGCCCGCCCATTCCGCCATTACGTCGGCATCCTCGGCCGCGGCAAGGTCCTCGACCCGGGGCCAGCGGGCGGTGAAGCGCTGAAAATAGTCGGTCACGGCGGCCACGGTGGTCTGCTGCAACATCACCTCGCTCAGCCAGACACGATAGGGGTCGGGCCGCACCCCGGCGGCGCGGTCTGCCGGGCCGGTGCGCCAGGGCATGTCCCGCGCCTGCCGGTCGTACCAGTCCAGGATATCGCGGCTGAGCCCGCCTGGATCCGCATTCAGATCACGCATAGTTTACTCCCGGTTCCTGCCTTTTTCTGGCCCCTGCAAACGGACCCTTTACAATAGGGCGGTCAGTCACGCAAAACCACAGTTATGGCATTCAGGCGCAGCAGCACACGCGGGTTCGCACGGACTTCCAAGCTTTTGAACGACCAGATCCGCAAGGCTGGCGAAAGTCGGGGCTTTGCGGTGTCGCGCCTTTTGACCCATTGGGAAGAGATCGTCGGGGCCGATCTGGCGGCAATGGCCCGGCCGGTCAAGGTTGGCTATGGCCGCAGTTCTTTCGGAGCAACGCTGACGGTGCTGACCACCGGGGCCAATGCGCCGATGCTTGAGATGCAGAAGGAACGGCTGCGCGAAAAGGTGAACGCGGTCTATGGCTACAATGCGATTTCCAAGGTGCTGATCACCCAGACCGCGCCGATCGGGTTTTCCGACGGTCAGGTCTCGTTCAAATACGCACCCAAGGAAAACACCCCGCTGCGGCCTGATCCACAGGCCGTATCCGAGGCCGCCGCGGCGGCCGAAGGGGTGGGAAACGAAGAGTTGCGCGCCGCGCTGGAACGGCTGGGGCGCAACGTTCTGACAAAACAGAAAACAATTCGAAAGGGGTATGAATGACCCGTCTTATGTCTGGTGTCTTTGCCGTGGTGGCTGTCGCTGCCGGCGCCTATGCCATCTCTGGGCTGAGTGGCCAAAACCGGCTGCCCGAAAACCCGCTGATTGGGGCCGCCTATGCCCAGGACGCCGAGGTCGACACCTCGACCATCACCGAAATGGTGCAGGGCGCCGAGGACGCTCCGGTGACCCTGATCGAATACGCTTCTTACACCTGCCCGCATTGTGCCAACTTCCACACGGGCCCCTACAAGAAGCTGAAAGAGGAATATATCGACACCGGCAAGGTGAAGTTCATCTACCGCGAGGTCTACTTTGACCGCTATGGTCTCTGGGCTTCGATGATCGCGCGCTGCGCTGGTCCCGAGAAATTCTTTGGCATGACCGATCTGATCTTCAAGGAGCAGTCCGACTGGGCCCGTGCCGGTGGCGCCACCGAGATCGTCGACGCGCTGCGCAAGATCGGCCGCCTCGCCGGGCTTGAGAACGATCAGCTGGAAGCCTGCCTGCAGGATGGCACCAAGGCGCAGACCCTGGTGACCTGGTATCAGGAAAACGCAGAAGAGCACGACGTGACCGCGACGCCGTCCTTCGTGCTGAACGGCAAGAAGATCGAGAACCAGTCCTATGAGTCCTTCAAGGCGCTGATCGACGCCGAACTGGACGGCTGATCCCGCTTCCGGATCCACGCGAACAGAAAACCCGGTCCGATGTGGCCGGGTTTTTCATTGGTCAAATCAGAAAATCACGTTGATTCGCTGTGAGTCCTTCGCGGCCGTTCACTCCGAGCCATTATCAGCAGCCGTCATTGGCACTCGGTTTCTATCCAATGATTTGCGGAGAACGTGCGGTCTCCGCCGAGGCTTTGAAGTTGGACGGAGGCACCTCCGCCAGCTATGTCAAAACGTGCATCAATCGTCGATATGACCCCGATGCTTGAACGATAGCTGAGGATCTGGACATCGGGCTGACCAAACTCGAGTTGCATCGAGAAAACGAGAGCCGCGAACTGTTCGAAGTCGCCTTCCAGGGTCTCGGAGACCGAAGAGACCACCCCGTTGCAAACAAACAGGGAAAGGTTCGCGCCTTCGACAGTCCACGTTCCAGGCAGATTGTCTGAAAGCGGCACGAGTTTCCATTCCTGTGCGCGCGCATGGTTTTGCGCGGCTTCCAATGAACTCCCCAACATGAAGCCCCCGAGGTCCGCTGGATCGGCGGCATGGGCGATAGAGGCGACAATAATGCCAAATGCGTTTGCCAGATAGAATGTGCCGGACATTTTCATCATCGCCTCCATTGTTGGATCGGTTGGTCTTCGCAGAAACCGTCAGGAAAGCAATGGCCACTTCGTCCGCAGAGATGACCAGCACGATTTTCTGACATAGCCTCTTCTTTTCGTGGTTAGGGCGGTGGCGGTGCCGCCCGTTTCAGCATGTCCGTCAAAGGGTCCGCCTCTGCAATCTCAAGCCGCACCGGCAGGGTGATCACCTTGTGGCGGAAACTGGCGGGCAGGCGCACGGCGTCCTTTTCGGTGGTGACCAGTTGCGCGTTCAGTGCCTTTGCATCGGATTCGAGCCGGGTCAAAAGCGCCGTTGGCAGGCTTTGGTGATCGTCCAGCGCCTCGGCCCGGGCCAGATCGGCGCCAAGAGTGCGCAATGTATCAAAGAATTTCTGCGGATAGCCAATGCCGGCAAAGGCCAGAACCCGGGTGCCCTGCCAGGGCATACCGGTTTGCAAAGGCGCCAGATGGGCCGAGACATGTGGCAGCCCCCCCAGCGCCGCACCCCAGAGGCGGGCGAACTTCTCTTGCGCCGCAGGAGCGCCGATGGACAAGACGGCATCGGCGCGCGCCAGACCTTCGGCCACCGGTTCGCGCAGCGGCCCGGCGGGCAGGCAGCGGCCATTGCCGAAGCCCCGTGCCGCATCCACCACCACCAGTGACAGATCCTTGGCCAGGCTTGGGTTCTGAAACCCGTCGTCCAGCAGGATCACCGTCGCCCCGGCAGCTGCAGCGGCGCGTGCCCCGGCGGCGCGGTCGCGGGCCACCCAGACATTGGCAAAGGCGGCCAGCAACAGCGGCTCATCCCCGGTTTGCGAGGCCTTGTGGCGGGCGGGAATGACCTCTTCGGGGCCAATCAGCGTGCCGCCATAGCCGCGGCTGACCACATGCGGGTCGTGCCCCATGGCGCGCAGGGTCTCGATCAGCCAGATCACCGTCGGCGTCTTGCCGGTGCCGCCAGCATTGAGGTTGCCGACGCAGATCACCGGCACGTCGACCTTCGCTGGCGTGCCCTTGGCAAGCCGGGAGCGGGTCACCGCGCCATATAGACGGCCCAGCGGCGCCAGCAGGATGGCGCGCAGATCAAAGGCGCCGGGCGCCTTGTTCCAGAACTCAGGAGGCCGCATTACGCTCCTCCCTCAGGTCGAGCAGATCCTGCACCCGGTCGATCAGCTGATCAGTCATCGCTGCGCCCTCTGTGACGGCTTCCCAACCTGCCAATGCCATTTCCGCCGCCATATCGGGGGCCGACAGGTGCAGTACCATTTCGGCCAACTCCTGAGGTGTGTAGACGCATTCGGCAGCGCCGCAATTCGCCAGCTGGGCATAAATCTCCTGATGCCGCACGGTGCCGGGACCGTGCAGAATGGCCGAGCCGAGCGCGGCGGCGTCCAGAGGCGAATGACCCTCACGGCCTCGGTGCAGACTGCCCGCCATCAGGCAGACAGGCGCCAGCCGATACCAGAGGCCAAGGTCGTCCTTGTCCGCCAGCAGAACCTGCGTGTAGTCGTCCGGTTCATCCCCGGCGTCCCAATCGGCATATTGCAGCCCGCTGTCCTTCAGGGCGGCGCGACATTCATTGAGGCCACCATAGCTGTCCGGTGACAGCACAAGGATCAGCCGGTGCAACAGCCGCAGAGCGATCCTGTGTGCCTCCAGCACCATCGGCAATTCGTCCGGGCGCACTTGCGCCGCCAGCCAGACGGGACGGCTGCCAAGCACCCCTTGCAACTCGGTCAGTTCCTCGTCGTTGCAGCCGGGCGGTGAGGTCGAGATCCGCAAACGTCCGGCCATCTGCAGCTTGTCCGGCGAAATGCCGGTGCGCTGCAACTGGCTCTGGACCTCGGCATCGGGAGTCAGGATCGCAGCGAAGCCATCCAGCATGCGGCGGCGCTGATCGGGCAGCCAGCGACTGGTGCGGCTCGGCAGTTCCTTTTCCGTCAGGTCGACCAGCAGCGCGTCGATGCGTTGTTCGCGCATGTGCCGCAGCAGGACGCGGCGCAGTCGTCCGCCGGACCAGATGCAGAAATCCGGGCGCCAGAGGGCCAGAAAGGCGCGCACATCCGTCGGGCTGTCAGGGGGCAGGTGGCCCGCAGCGATATCGCAGCCTTCGGCCTCGGGCGGGGGCGCCATGTCCGGCTCCCAGGTGGCGAGAACCGACAGATCCGGCCGCGCCGTCTTAAGCCGGTTTCCGACATCGCAGAGGGCCATGTAGCGTTCGGTGCTGGTCGCATGCACCCACAGCACTTCCCCCTCCGGGCGCGGAGGCAGGTCAGTGCTGGTAACCGTCCTTGATACGGGGCGGGAGCTGCGGCTGGGCATATGGGGCGTCCAAAAATTCATCTGCGTGTCGCGGGCAACCGGTGTGGTCGGACCGTAACGTCCGGATCAGCTTGCAATGCCGGGGCCGTCGGGGTCCAGCGCCTCGATCAGCTCCTTATGCAGGGCCGGAGGTCCGGCCACCACCCCATTGAGCAATGGCACAGGATTGTTGAACCTCAGGTCCTGGCCCAGACGGTCGGTCGCCTGCCCGCCAGCCTCGCGCAGGATCAGATCGCCGGCGGCGATGTCCCATTCCCAACTGCGGCGCAGGGTCAGCATGGCACCGGCGCGCCCGTCTGCGACCTTGGCCATGCGATAGGCCAGCGACGGGCGATAGCTGCGGGTGAAACCGGGGGCATTGCGGGTACGCCAATGTTCGGCGGCGAGGTTGGGCCGCGCGGTCAGCACCTCGGCCAGCGCCAGATCGGTCAGCGAGGAGGCGCGGATCGGGGTGCCATTCCGGGCAGCTCCCTGTCCTTGCGCCGCGGTGTACATCAGACCGCGCTGCGGCAGGTAGATCACCGCAGCGGTGACCCGGCCCGCGGTGGCAATGGCAAGAGAATGCGCCCAGGTGCGCGAGCCTTCGGCAAAGGCGCGGGTGCCGTCTATGGGGTCGATGATGAAGACGCTGTCGCGGCTTAACCGGTCGGCGCTGTCCTCGGTTTCTTCGGATAGCCAGCCATAATCAGGCCGCGCCTCGGGCAGCATCTCTTCCAGCAGCGCATTCACCGCCAGATCTGCCTCGGTCACCGGCCCCTGACCGCCGGGCTTGTCCCAGCGCCGCGCCGTTGGCCCGCTGTAGCGGCTGGCGATGTCGCCCGCAGCCTCGGCGGCGCGGATCAGCAGTTCGAGGTCCGTAAGGCCCTTTGCCTGTTCCTCTGTCTGGGCGTCGTCAATTGCCGGCAAGCGTCATCCCCTCGACCAGCAGCGATGGTACGACGCGGGACAGGTAGCTCCGCGCGTCATTGGCAGGCACGATCCGCATCAGCATGTCGCGCAGATTGCCCGCGATGGTGCATTCGTTCACCGGATAGGCGATTGCACCGTTCTCGACCCAGAACCCTGAGGCGCCGCGCGAGTAATCGCCGGTGTTGGGATTGATGGTTGAGCCGATCAGCGAGGTGACCAGCAGCCCGGTCCCCATGCCCGCAATTAGATCGGCGCGGCTTTGATCGCCTTGGGTCAGCGCCACGTTCCAGTTCGACGGCGACGGCACCGAGCCGATGCCACGGGCGGCGTTTGCGGTGCTTTCCATCCCCAGTTTGCGGGCCGAGGCCAGATCCAGCGTCCAGCCGGTCAGGGTGCCGTCCTCGACGATGGCGCGGCGGCGGGTGGCCAGACCTTCGCCGTCAAAGGGGCGCGAGCCTGCAATGCGGGGGCGGTGGGGATCCTCAATCACCGACAGATGCGTGGGCAGCACCTGCTGTCCCAGACTGTCCTGCAGCCAGGAGGAGCCGCGTGCGATGGCAGCGCCATTCACCGCCGACAGAAGATGACCGATCAGCGATGCGGAAATCCGTTCGTCGAACAGCACCGGATAGGTGCCGGTCTTGGGCCTGCGTGCGTTCATCCGCGCCACGGTGCGTTCCCCGGCGCTGCGACCGATCTCTTCGGCACTGCGCAGGTCGCTTTGATAGGTGCGGGAATCGCCGTCGTAATCACGCTCCATCCCGGTGCCGGTGCCCGCGATGCCGGTGCAGGAAATCGACCGGCCGGTGCGGGTGTAGCCGCCGGAAAACCCGTTCGAGGTCGCCAGATAGACCGAGCTGCGGCCATAGCCCGCGCCTGCGGATTGCACCTGGCTGATCCCGTCGATGGCCTGACAGGCGGCTTCGGCGGCCAGCGCATCCTCTTGCAGGGCGGCTGGGGCCGGATCGGCGGTGGGGTCGTTCAGATCCAGCGCCGCAAGGTCCCAGTTCTGCGCCAACTGATCCGGTGCGGCAAGGCCGGTATAGGGGTCCTCGGGCGCCTCTCGGGCCATGGCCACGGCGCGTTCGGCCATGGCGGCAATGGTTTCGGGGCGGCTGTCGGAGGAGGAGACCAGCGCCTGACGCTGTCCCAGGAAGACGCGCAATCCCAGATCGGTGCCTTCGGAGCGTTCGGCATGCTCCAACCTGCCCTCGCGCACCTCGATGCTGAGGGAACTGCCTGCAGCGGCCATAGCATCGGCAGCATCCGCGCCTGCCTTGCGGGCGGCATCGATCAGGGCATGGCAAAGCGTCTCGGGGGTCTGGGTCATGGGCGTCTCGGGCCATCCTGTTGCTGCGGGTCGCCATAGAGCTAGCCAGAGGAACCCCCTGCTGCAAGGGCGCAGGGACAATTGCCGCAAGAAAAAGGGACCGCGCAAAGGCGGTCCCGTAAAGCGTTTTTGCTGTGGGTCAGCTTATTTGATGCGCTGGCCGTTGGCGAGGATCTTGCCGTCTTCGGAAATCTCGATCTTCGAGTTCAGCGTGTCTTCGCCTTCGCCGGGAACAGCCAGCATGCCCATCATCATCCGGGCGCCCATGGCGTCATCATCGCTCATCAGGCCCATTTCGATCAGCTTGTCCATCAGGGTGTTGGCACCGGTCAGCGACAGGTTCGCTTCGCCCGAGGGAGCCGGCATGCCGTCAAAGCTGGTCAGATCATCGTTGTTGAAGGCGAAATCACCGGTACCGGTCAGCTTGGCACCCGCTGCCGAGACCAGCAACTCCTGGATGGTGACCGCGTTCAACTCACCTGGTGCGACCTCGCCATCCTCGACCTTTTCCATGGCTTCGGCATCAAAGACGTCGAACAACACCTTGCCCTTGCCGGTGAGGCTCAGCACGACGCTGGCCGGATCATGCGGCAGGGCGCCGGCCGGATCGACCATGCCCCAGAGCATTTCCGGAACCGCGAAGTCGCGCAGCGCCACGCCAAGCGCGAAGTCCTGTTCTTCCTCGGACTTGGCAAGGGGAATGGTGATGTTGAAACCAGCCTCGGCCATGCTGAGCGCCAGCGGGAAGGGTATGTCCGATCCGGTGACGTTGAAGGCCATGTCCTTTTGCGTGACGTCATAGGTCAGTTTGCTTGCGTCCATTGCAACGCCAAAGTTGCCGCCGCCCGAGGTGCTGTCAAAGGTCAGGCTGTCGCTGCCATCCTGAAAGGCAAAGGCAGAGGTGCCGCTGGTGTAGGAGAAATCGGTATCAAGACCAAAACCGGCAGCCAGCAGCGCGGAGAAATCACCGCTCTTGTCCAGATCGGCCGGAACCGTGCTGGTGCCATGCGCCTGAAGCTGCTGCATCGCGCCGTTGAAGGAGGCGAAATCCTCGCTGTCCGGATCCTTGAAGCCAAGATCATAGCTCAGCGCTGAAGCGGTCCAAGTCTGATCGTAGCTGCGCACCCCGGCCAGCGACATGGTGGTTTTTGTCACCATGTCGGAGAGGGAGACGGTGCCCCGGATCGCATCCTGGGGGATGTCCTCGCCAGTGGCTTCCAGCCCGTCCAGCGTCAGCGTCATCTCGCTGGTGGCATAGTCATAGGTCATGTTCTCGGAATCACCCGAAACCGTCACCGGCGTGCCGTCGTGGGTGATGATCAGATTTACCGTCAGCTTGTCATCATCTTCGCTGGCGCGCACGGTCAGCGGAAATTCCTTGGGCACCAGAATGCTGACGGTTCCGTCGCCATTCTCGGTGAATTTGATCTCGGGCATGCTGAGCCCGGCGGTCACGTCCTCTTCGTCGGGGATCGGCATCATCATCGACAGATCGGACACCGTCAGCGTGTCGCCCGACATGCTTTCGGTGGCGGTCACCTCGTAACCGGTGCCGGTCATGTAGGATTTCCAGTCGGACCAGACGTCCTTGGCGCTGAGATCGGCCAGCGCCCCCTGGGCGGAAACAGTCAGAAGAAGAGCGGCGCCACAGCTGCGCGCGAGAAAAATGGACATGGGTGAAACCTTTCGTAGCAAGCGTTGGATACCATGGTCCGTCGCGGCGCCACCGGCGTCAAGGGGCCTGGGGCTGGACCGTTCCCCCTAGGGAGTTTACCACAGAGGGGAACCACTGTCGCGATACAGGTATTGGAGAGAAATCATATGGATATGCAGGGCAAGACGGTCGTCATCACAGGGGCTAGCCGCGGTATCGGAGCCGATGCAGCAAGGGTTTTCGCCGCCGCGGGGGCCAACCTGGCGCTGCTGGCGCGCAGCACCGATGCGCTGGGCGAACTGGTCGGGGAACTCGGCGGAAATGCGCTTGCCTTTGCCTGCGATGTGGCGGAACCAAGCGCGGTTGCGGCGGCGCTGGAAAAAGCACATGAGCATTTCGGCAGCCTTGATGTGCTGATCAATAACGCCGGGGTGATCGAGCCGATCGCGCGTCTGGAAGAGGCTGATCCGGCGGCCTGGGGCAAGCTGATCGATATCAACATCAAGGGTGTGTTCAACGGCATCCGCGCCGCGCTGCCGCTGATGAAACCCGCCGGGGGCGGCACCATCATCACGGTGAGTTCCGGCGCCGCGCATAACCCGCTGGAGGCCTGGAGCGCTTATTGCACCTCGAAGGCCGGGGCGGCGATGCTGACCCGCGCCCTGCACCTGGAGGAAGGTGGCAATGGCATCCGCGCCATGGGCCTGTCGCCGGGCACCGTCGCGACCCAGATGCAGCGCGAGATCAAGGCCAGCGGCATCAACCCGGTGAGCGAGCTCGATTGGGAAGACCACATTCCCGCCGAATGGCCCGCGAAGGCGCTGTTGTGGATGTGCGGCAGCGATGCCGATGATTTCCTCGGCCAGGAGATTTCCCTGCGCGAAGACGCGATCCGCCGCCGGGTGGGCCTGATATGATCAACCTAGAGATTTCGAATGAGGGCCTGTGGGTGGTGACGATCAACCGCCCGGACAAGGCGAACTCGCTGACGGCTGAGATGCTGACGGAACTGGCCGAGATCGCCGAACGCGCGGGCGAGGCGCGGGGATTTATCCTGACCGGTACCGGCAAGGTGTTCAGCGCCGGCGCCGATTTGGAGGCGGCGCGCGCGGGGCTTGCCACCTCGCCCCTGTGGGAGCGGCTGTCGGGCGCCATCGCGGCGCTGCCCTGCCTGACCATCGCGGCGCTGAACGGCACGCTGGCCGGGGGCGCTAATGGCATGGTGCTGGCCTGTGATATCCGCCTGGCGGTGCCTTCGGCAAAGTTCTTCTATCCGGTGATGAAGCTTGGCTACCTGCCGCAGCCTTCGGACCCGGCGCGCATGGTGGCGCTGATCGGCCCGGCGCGCACCAAGATGATCCTGGCCGCCGGTCAGAAGATCGAGGCGGAAGAGGCCTGTGCCTGGGGGCTGGTGGACCGGATCGTGGAGCCCGATGCTCTGGTGGAGAGCGCCCGCGCCCTGCTGAGCGATGCCCTGGCCGCCAAGCCGGAGACTGCACGCGGTATTCTGGAGATGTGCCGCTAAGAGGGGCAGGGGCGGCTCCCGCCCGTCCTTGGAGCATGCCATGCCCCGCGTCCCGTTGGGCGTAGCGCCGCGCTGTCGCGCGGCGTTTTTCCTGCTGAGAGGCCCTTTGAGGGCAGAAACTGCCTCAACAGGGCCATGTCGAGTGTAGAGGCACCGTCACCGCCTCAAGGCGCATTGCCCCTGCTGCGCAGGGTGGCCTGCGGCCAGCCTTGACCCGCTGTCGGTGCCGGAGCAGAGCCGGGTGCGCATCAACGCTTGCGTCGCTTTCCCGGTACGCGGGAGGAAAAGCCAGGTGGGCGTTTGCGGACCCAGGCGATGAAGCCGGCGAGGCGCGGATGGCTGCGCAGCGCGTCGATGGTGGCATAGTCGCGGGCCAGCTCGGCCTCCGTCAGGGCTGCGTGGATTTCGCGGTGGCAGATATGGTGTAGCAGCACGGTGGGGCCGCCCTTGCCGCCTTTGAGTTTCGGGATCAGGTGGTGCAGGCTTTGCGGAACGTCCGCGGGGATGGGGCGGTTGCAGAGGGGACATATGGGTGTCGGGTTCGGCTCTGGCATCCTGACCTCTCGTCTTTGCGGCTGGACTGCATTAGATGCGGCGCAGATGGATGCGGGCAAGGGGCGGAAGGCGGAGTTTCATGGCGGGGCAATCGGAACAGTGGGATGCGGTGGTCATCGGCGGTGGGCCTGCGGGGTTGATGGCGGCTGAGGAACTGGCGCGCGCAGGCTATCGCGTACTGGTGGCCGAGGCCAAACCGTCGCTTGCGCGCAAGCTGTTGATGGCGGGGAAATCCGGCCTGAACCTGACCAAGGATGAAACCTTCGAGGACCTGATCGAACATTATGGTGCCGCGCGGGACTGGCTTGCACCCATGGTGAGGGCATTTGATGCGGGCGCCGTGCAGGACTGGGCACGGGGACTGGGGCGCGATCTGTTCACCGGCTCCACTGGGCGGGTGTTTCCCAGGGAAATGAAAGCCTCGCCGTTGCTGCGCGCCTGGCTGGCGCGGCTGGAGGAGTTGGGCGTTGCACGCCGCACCCGCTGGCGCTGGACTGGCTGGGAGGGGAACTGCCTGAGTTTTAAGACGCCCGAAGGGATGGTGCGGCTGCGCGCGGGGGCGACCGTTCTGGCGCTGGGTGGTGCAAGCTGGGCGCGGCTCGGCTCGGACGGGGCCTGGGCGGATTTGCTGGCGGCGCGGGGTGTGGCGTTGGCGCCCTTCAAGCCTGCCAATGCCGGGCTAGTGGTGGATTGGTCGGATCACATGGCGGCGCATTTCGGCGTTCCGCTGAAAGGGATTGCGCTGCGCGCGGGGGCGCTGTCTTCGCGCGGGGAGGCGGTGATCTCTGCTCGCGGTTTGGAAGGGGGCGGAATCTACGCCATTTGCGCGGCGGTGCGGGAGGGCGCGGATCTGACGCTGGACCTGCTGCCGAATCTGACCGTGGAAGAGGTGACGCGCAGACTGACTCGCCCGCGTGGCAAGGCGAGCCTTGCCAATCATCTGCGCAAGGCACTGAAACTGACGCCTGCGCAGATCGCGCTGATGCAGGAATTTGCCCGACCGCTGCCGCAGGATTCCGCAGAGCTTGCGGCGCGGATCAAGTCTCTGCCGGTGCGTCACCAAGGTCTGCGCCCGATGGATGAGGCGATTTCGACCGCCGGGGGCGTCTGCCACGAGGCGCTGGATGCGGGGCTGATGCTGAAAGAAATCCCCGGCACCTTTTGCGCCGGAGAGATGCTGGATTGGGAGGCGCCCACGGGGGGCTACCTTCTGACGGCCTGTCTTGCCACCGGGCGCTGGGCCGGACGTGGCGCGGTCGATTACTTGGCCAGCGCTGCGGTGCGCTGAAAGGCGTCGCGGCTGCGCACGGTCTTGGAATAGTCGAGCAGGGCACGGCTTTCGACCGGGAACTTGGCGCCATAGGCCCAGTTCAGGCAATGCACGCAGATGATATCGGCGATGGTGAACGCGTCCCCCATCAGGTAGGGGCCGGTCAGGCGCGCTTCGAGCCGGGCGATGTTGCGCTCGAACTCCCAGCGCAGGCTGTCCTTGATTTCGGGCACGCGCTGCTCTTCGGGCAGGGCAAAGCTGTGGCGGGCGGCGGTCCAGAGCACGGCGTCGATTTCATCCAGGATCTGATGGGTGACGGCATCCTGTTTGGCGCGGGCCATGGTCCCTGCGGGCGCGGTGAGCGCGCCGTGCTTGTCCGCCAGATAGGTGATGATGGCGGTGGAATCGGTGATCACCTCGCCATCTTCGACTAGGGCCGGAACCTTGCCCGAGGGGTTCACGGCGACGATATCCGGGCTGTGCGGGGCGGCAGTATTCAGATCATAAGGCTGGCCCAGTTCTTCGAGCGTCCAGATCACGCGGAAGGCGCGGGTCATCGGTTTGCCGATCACGGTGTACATAGGTTTCTCTCCCTCAGGTTTTGCTGCGCATCAGATGCGCGCAGCTGTCTTTGCGTCAAGGCTGAAGCCTGCCTGCACCCGTCGCTGGCCGCAGAACGTTGCGGCCTTTTGGGCCCTTACTGGCGGGCGCGGCTGAGCATCGCCAGCCGAATCAAAGCGCGCTCCATCAAGGCAAGTGCCGGGGCGGTCTGCCCGGCTGAGCGCAGCTGCAGGTCGGTGTCGGTCAGAATGGTCAGCGCGGTCTGCAGCTTGGCGGCGCCCCAGCCCTGCGCCTGCCGCAGCATCCGGTCGCGGCGCTTGCCATAAAGCGGCGGGCGCAGGCGGCCGATGCCCTGCGCCGGACCACCGGGATCGGCGGCCACGGTGTAAAGCGTGCGGAAATGGCGGGTCGCCCCGATGCAGAGCGTCACCGCATTGGTGCCCTGCGCCTGAAGACGCCGCAGCAGCGGGCCGATCTCGGCGCTGCGCCCCTCGGCCACCACGTTCAGCACATCGTCAAGTGCGGCTTCGGTGGATTGCGGCGCGACGGCGTCGATATCCTCAAGGCTTAGGGGGCTGCTGTCCTGGTATTTGTAGAGCGCCAGTTTTTCGATCATGCGGGAGAAATCGCCGGGGCCGATGTCATTGGCGATATCGGTCAGCGCCGACATGCTGTCGCTAGGCACATCTCGGATCTGCGCTTCGGAGAGGATCCGCTCGATCTCGGCCCGCGAGGGCGGATCGTCATAGATGCCGGTGGCATAGGCGTTGCGATGCGATTCGAAACCCTTGCGCAGTTTCGATGTGGCTTTCAGCTGCCCGGCGGTGACGACGATCTGGGCATCGCCTGGTTGCCAGTCCTCCAGCGCCGCGAGAATCGCAGGGGCGGCGCTGTCGTTGGCCTCTTCGACAAAGACCGCGCGTGGGCCGGGAAAAAAGCCGACCGCCTTGACCGCGTCCAGAAGCTGTGCCGGATCCTTGCGCAATTCGGAGCCGGGCATCCGGGTCAGGCGCATTTCTTCCTCAGCCGCGGCGCCCAGCAGGGCCGCCAGCATCTGTTGCCGTTTCAGCGCCACCCGCATGGCATCGGCGCCATATATCAAAAGGCCCGTCTTGTCCGGGTCGGGCTTTTTGAAATAGCCCTCGGCGTCGCGCGGGGAGAGCTTCATTCCGCAGTCGGCGCCGCAGCGGCCAGATCCGCAGTGGTCAGCACCCGGGCGGTGATCTGATCGGCCAGAATCTGCATCAGCCGCGCATTGGCATCGCGTTCCCCGGCCAGGGTTTCCACCGTCGATCCGGTGGCGGAATAGCCGGTAAAGGCATCTTCGCTGCCGCTGGCCACGATAATGCCGTCGGACAGGCGGAACAGGCTGTAGCTGGCAACGCCGACGATGGAATAGCGGGTGGTCTCATTGCCCGCGGTGATCGCCTGACCTTCGCTGCGGGTGCGCAGGGACAGGTCCAGCCGGTAATCGCTGCCAGAGGCGCGGCCAAGCCGTTCCTCCAGATTGCGGACCAGCAGGTAGGCGTTCACTTCGTTGTCGGTCTTGATCTCCTCGGGGGACTGAATGGCGATCTTGCCATAAAGCGCCGCTCCGGTGCCCCCCGGCGCATAGACCGGGGTGAAACCACAGGCGGCCAGCCCCAGCAACAGGACCAGCGGCAGCGCGAGGATATGCCTTGGATCAGGCAACGACATTGACGATACGACCCGGCACGACGATCACCTTTTTCGGGGCGCCGCCATTCAGCGCCTTTTGCACAGCTTCGTGCGCCAGCGCGAGTTTTTCAACCTCAGCTTTGTCCAGATCTTTGGCGACGGTGATTTCGCCGCGGCGTTTTCCGTTGATCTGGATTGGCAGGGTGACGCTGTCTTCGACCAGCATCGATTCGTCGGCGGCGGGCCAGGCTGCCGTGGCCACTAGACCTTCGCCGCCCTGCGCTTCCCAGACGGCCTCGGCCAGGTGCGGCGTCATCGGCGACATCAACTGCGCCAGCGCCATGATCGCCTGTTTCTGCGCCGCCGCGCCCGCCTTGGATTTGGCCAGCGTGTTGGTAAAGGCGTAAAGTTTGGCAATCGCCGCGTTGAAGCCGAAGGATTCGACACCCAGGGTCACGTCGCGGATCGCTTTGTGCATCTCGCGCAAAAGGTCCTCGTCGCCGCTGCCGGATGCATTCGGGTCCATCTCGGCGATCTTTACCGACAGGTTCCAGACCCGGTTCAGGTGCTTGTAAGCGGCCTCGGCCCCGGCGGCGGTCCATTCCACGTCGCGCTCCGGCGGGCTGTCGGACAGCACGAACCAGCGCGCGGTATCGGCGCCAAAGGCCGAGATGATGTGCAGCGGGTCGACCACGTTGTTCTTGGATTTCGACATCTTGGCCGAGGGAATCACCTCAACCTCGGCGCCGGTCTCCTTGAGGAAGGCCTTGCCGTCGCGCAGCTCGACTTCTTCGGGGTAGTGATAGACCGGGCGGCCATTGTCGCCTTTGGTCTGGTAGATCGCATGGGTGACCATGCCCTGGGTAAAGAGCGCGTCGAACGGTTCTTTCGACTTCTCCGGCAGGTGGCCGCAGATGTGCATCGCGCGGGCGAAGAAGCGCGAATACAGCAGGTGCAGAATCGCGTGTTCGATGCCGCCGATATACTGGTCGACGTTCATCCAGTAATCTGCCTCTTCCATTACCGTGGGCGTTTCGGCGCGCGGCGCGGTGAAGCGGGCGAAATACCAGGACGAATCGACGAAGGTATCCATTGTGTCGGTTTCCCGCTGGGCAGGCTTACCGCATTTCGGGCAGGCACAGTCGCGCCAGCTGGGGTGGCGGTCCAGCGGGTTGCCGGGCACCGAGAAATCGATGGCCTTGCCGTCTTCGTCATAGGGCAGGGCGATGGGTAGGTTTTCCTTCTTCTCCGGTACCACGCCGCAGGCATCGCAATGGACCACGGGAATCGGGCAACCCCAATAGCGCTGGCGGCTGAGACCCCAGTCGCGCAGGCGGAATTTGGTGACGCCTTCGCCCCAGCCTTCGGATTCGGCCTTGTCGATGGTGGCGTTGATCGCCTCTTCACCTGTGGCCACGTCCAGCCCTGCGAAGTGGTTGATCCATTTTACCTTTTCGGTCTTCGGCGGCACAAATGCCTCGTTTTCGACCGGCTTGGGATCGTCCAGCGCCAGGAAGGTGTCGGTGACCGGCAGGTCGTATTTGCGGCAGAAATCGAGGTCACGCTGATCATGGGCCGGGCAAGCAAAGATCGCGCCGGTGCCGTAATCCATCAGGATGAAGTTAGCGATCCAGACCGGCAGTTCCCATTCCGGGTTCAGCGGGTGTTTGACGCGAATGCCGGTGTCGCGGCCCAGTTTCGGCGCGGTCTCGATGGCCTCGGCGGTGGTGCCGCCCTTGCGGCATTCGGCCAGGAATTCCGCCAGTTCGGGGTTCTCGGCCTCCAGCTGTTTGGCAATCGGGTGGTCGGGGGAAATCCCCACGAAGGAGGCGCCCATCAGCGTGTCGGGGCGTGTGGTATAAACCTCGATTGGCTCACCACCGTCGGCGCGTTCAAAGGAGAACTGCAGACCGCGCGATTTGCCGATCCAGTTTTCCTGCATCAGGCGCACCTTGGCGGGCCAGTTGTCCAGACCATCGAGCGCGTCTAGCAGTTCCTCTGAATAGTCGGAGATCTTGAAGAACCACTGCGTCAGTTCGCGCCGTTCCACCAGCGCGCCAGAGCGCCAGCCGCGGCCGTTTTCAACTTGTTCATTGGCCAGAACGGTCATGTCGACCGGATCCCAGTTTACCACGGCGTTCTTGCGGTAAACGAGATCCTTTTCCAGGAAATCCAGGAACAGCGCCTGCTGCTGGCCGTAGTATTCCTCGTCACAGGTGGCGAACATCCGCGACCAGTCCAGCGACAGGCCCAGCGGCTGCATCTGTTCGACCATGGTGTCGATATTGGCGTAGGTCCAGTCCTTGGGGTGCCCGCCCGAGGCCATGGCGGCGTTTTCCGCAGGCATGCCAAAGGCATCGAAACCCATCGGGTGCAGCACGTTATGGCCGGTCGCAATTTTGTAGCGCGCGATCACGTCGCCCATGGTGTAGTTGCGCACATGCCCCATGTGCAGCTTCCCCGACGGATAGGGGAACATCTCCAGCACGTAATACTTCGGCTTGTCTGCCGTCCGTTTGGCCTGGAAGATTCCGGCCTTTTCCCAGGCCTCCTGCCATTTTGCTTCGATCTCAGAGGCAGAGTAACGCGACATGGATGCGGTCCTTTAGAATGAAAACGCCGGGCGATGGGGCCCGGCGCTGGTGATACTGATGTTTTCTGCGGCTTTCCAGAGGGCAGAGGAGTCAGAACTTTTTGTCTGCGATGCGCAGCTGGCGCGCACGGGACAGAATCGCATCTTCGACGGCGCGGGTGGTGGAGGCGCTGACCGGCCCGCCCTTGGAATGCAGCGAGACGTTGAGAGAGCGCGCATCGAGCGCCGGGTCCTTGATATGGACGGTGGCGCGATAGGAGCGTCCGCCGCCGGGTGGGGTGCCATAACCGGTGATGATGACGCCGGTGAAGGGATCAACGCTTTGCACCGGCAGGAAGCTCAGCACATCGATGCTGGCGTTCCACAGGTAACGGTTCACTTGGACCTTCTGGTCCGGTTTGCCGCCAAAGACATCCCAGATCGAGGATTTATCGCTCTTTGCGGCGTCGACGTCGTTGTTGAATTCCTGCGCAACATTCGTGTTGGCCGGACGATCCTTGCTGCGCCCGCCGCAGGCGGCAACGCTCAGGCACAATGCGCCGATCAAGGTCGCCTGAAATATCTTATGCAGTTTCATAGCCGCTCCCGGAGCCTTTGACTTGAGGCAGTCCTATCGCATGCGCAGCAATTTGAGCAAGGGCTTTAGCATCCGGGTGTGATGCATCGAATCGGATCCGGGGCAGCCTGATGAGGTCCTTGCAGGAGATTATGCGGCGGCTGTGCTGGGCGGCAGAGGTTAAGGTATCAACGGAAGACAGAGAGATGGCGTTGCAGCGCTTGGTCACAGTCTCGCTGCGGTCTGCCGGTGATTAAAGTATATTGTCTCTATGGCTTAGCCGCGCGGGAGCGGCGAAATCGGGGCGGCATTTACTACTGTGGCAAAGCTGCACCAGCACAGGCCACAATGATCGGCGGCCAATGGGCGGCTCTTGCCAAACCGGGGCCGAAAGAGCGAAACCCCTTGTCATACCCACGCCGGATTCCCCGGTTTGGGCATGTGAATTGAAAACCGAGGGAAAAACTATGAAAAAGGTTCTCTTCGCGACCACCGCGCTGATCGCAACCGCGGGCATGGCTGCTGCTGAAGTCAGCATGTCCGGTTACGGCCGTTTCGGTCTGGACTACAACTCCGCAAACGAGCGCGTTGTTGGCCGTTCCAAAACCAACATCACCAGCCGTCTGCGCCTGCAGTTCGACATGACCGCCGAAACCGACGCTGGCGTTGCATTCAACGCTCGCTACCGCGCACAGGCTGAAAGCCGTGACGGCGTTGCCGGCACCGGCGCATTCAACGGCGCACGTTTTGGCGTGTCGTACAACGGCGTGACCGTGAACGTTGGCAACATCATCGGCGCGGTTGAAAACGCACCCGGTCTGTACGCAACCGGCACCCGTTCGGCTGGTACCGGCATCGACGGCATGGGCTTCCACCAGATTGCCATCAAAACCAACGGCGGCACCGTGTTCAACTGGGACGCGTACTCCTCCGCTGGCGCTGGCTCCAACGGCATCGAAGTTCTGTACTCCGCAGGCGGCTTCACCGGTCACGTGTCCTACTCGCAGCGTAACGGCGGCACCGTTGCCGGTTCCGCAGGCGGCGAAGACCGCACCGGCGTGATGGCGACTTACTCCTTCGGCGACTACTATGTCACCGCAGCGATGCAGTCCTCCTCCGTTCCGCTGAACGACATCACCTTTGCTGCTGCTGGCGGTAACTTCGGTGCATTCGGCGCGAAACTGGCCTACGGTTCCACCGACCAGGTCGACAGCTTCACCCTGGAAGGCAACATGGACATCGGCGCAGCGTCGAACGTTCTGGTTTGGGTGAACTCCGCTGACGCACCGGGCTCCGTGTCCACCGTTAAAGGTGACGGCGGCGTTGACGGCACCTCCTTCGGCATCAACTACCAGTACGACCTGGGTGGCGGCGCCACCGTGGTTGCCGGTTACGTTGACGAAGCCGACGACGACAACCAGTTCCAAGCTGGTGTGTACTTCAGCTTCTAAGCTGAACCACGCTTAGCGTGAAATTGGGGGCGGGCCTGCTTGCAGGCTCGCCCTTTTCTTTTGCCTCTTAACATTTGTCGGCAAACAGTGTTTCTCTGCGCCGAGACCGAACCGCACTTTCATCGCTCGGAGGCCGACCATGTCCCTGGAAGAGATCAAGACACGCATCGCAAAGGCAGAAGAGGCCGCAGGCCGTGCGCCGGGCTCGGTTCATCTGATCGCGGTGTCCAAGGTGCAGCCCAACGAGCGGGTCGAAGCGGTGCTGGAAGAAGGCCACCGTTGTTTTGGTGAAAACCGCGTGCAGGAGGCGGCCGGGAAATGGCCGGGCTTCGCTGAACGGTTCGACGGGATCGATCTGCATCTGATCGGCCCTTTGCAAAGCAACAAGGCCCGTCAGGCGATGGAGCTTTTTGACAGTATCCATTCGGTGGATCGTCCCAAGCTGGCCAAGGCCATCGCCCGGCTGGCGCAGGAGCTGGGCCATTGCCCGGATCTGTTCATTCAGGTCAACACCGGCGAGGAAGAGCAGAAGGCCGGTATTCTTCCAGCCGATGCAGATGCCTTCATCTCCGAATGCCGGGCGCTGGACCTGCCGGTAAAGGGGCTGATGTGCATTCCCCCGGTGGACGAGGAACCGGCGCTGCATTTCGCGCTTCTGGCCAAGATCGCCGCGCGTAACGGGCTGGACGGCCTGTCGATGGGCATGAGCAGCGATTTCGAGACTGCCATCGCGCTTGGCGCCACCCATGTGCGGGTCGGCTCGGCGATTTTTGGCGAGCGGGTCAAGCCGACGGAATAATTACCCGGCTGCCGGGACGGAGCCGCTGCGCGATCCAGCGAAGATCACTGCGGCTGAAGGCAAGGCAGCCTTCGGTCGGATATCCGGGCCTCCTCCACTGGTGGATAAAGATGGCCGATCCGCGCCCCTTGACCGCGTTGGGCCAGTTCCAGTCAGTGATCAGCACCAGATCATATAGGGGATCGGCGCGGCGCAGGCGCTCGTGGCTGAAACCGTGCGGCGCGCGGACCATCAGGTTGTAATCGGGGTCCCTCACATCGTCCGACCACAGATCCCCCGGCCCGATCGGCACCGCCCAATCCGTGGGGGGCAGCATGCGGTCCGGACGGTAGAGCATCCCGGCGATGCGATGTACGCCCACGGGCGTGGCGCCGTCGCCTTCGCGCTTGCTCTGGGTCAGCCCACCCTTGCCGATGGCACAGGGCAGGAGGCGCCCCATGAAGCGCAGACCGCGCGGGGTCAGAACCAGATCCCGGGGCGACAGCGCGGGGGGCATCACAAGAGATGCCCGGATTTCGCCGCCTTGGTCGCGAGATAACCCGCGTTATGGGCGTTTTCGCCGACCTTCAGCGGTACCCGTTCAGCCACCGCGATGCCGGTCTTTTCCATCATGGCAATCTTGTTGGGGTTGTTGGTCATCAGCCGGACGGAGCTGAATCCCATCTCTTTCAGAATCGCAGCGCCAAGGCGGAAATCGCGCTCGTCATCCTCAAACCCCAGCCGGTGGTTTGCCTCGACGGTGTCAAAGCCCTGGTCCTGCAGGCTGTAGGCGCGCATCTTGTTAGCTAGGCCAATGCCGCGGCCTTCCTGGTTGAGGTAGAGCAGCACGCCTGCGCCTTCTTCTCCCATCTGCGCCAGTGCCCCGCGCAGCTGCGGTCCGCAATCGCATTTCAGCGAGCCCAGAACATCGCCTGTGAAACAGGCCGAATGCAGCCGCGCCAGCACGGGTTTGCTGCGGTCGGGGCGGCCGATTTCGACCGCATAATGTTCCTCGGCGCCGTCTTCGGGGCGGAAGATGTGTAACCGGCCCGCCTCGGCAGCGACCATCGGCAGGCGGGCGGCGGCCACCGGATGCAGGGGTGAGCTTTGGCTGAGCAGCGGTTCGGCTGCAGCCCGGGCGATTCGGGTCAACCCGTGCTCGGATGCGAATTGGGGGGGCGTGTTGACGGGCACCAGTAGCGCCGCGGGCAGCAGCCGCGCTGATTTCACCAGGGCAATCGCCAGACGGTGCAGATCGGCGGTTCCGTCGCGCAGGCTGGTGAGCGGGCCTTTCATCGGCGTATTGAGATCATCGGCGGGATCGGCCAGCGCCTGTATCCACTGCAAGGAGGCCTGAGCGGGGACTTGGATGCGCGCGAGATCCTCATCATAGGCGCGCGCCTTCAGGGTTTCGGCGCGCCGGGCGGTCAGCGCCAGCGACACCGGGCCAAGGGACAGAAGCTCCGTCAGCCGCTCGGGCGTCAGGCTTTCGACGGCAATCGCCAGCGCCGCGCTGTCGCCACCCTCCAGCACCACGGGCAGGCCCATGCGCAAATCGACCCGTGCGCGGGCCAGCAATTCAATCATGGTGGGCATCAGGCTCATGCGACCATCCGGAAGTTCGTGACATTATAACAGCCCTTACCTAGGCCCAAATGCAACGGAAGTGAAACAATTCCTGTCTGACGGACACGAGGGCGTGAAACTTCTGCAGCATACCTTGTCGTTGGGGGATGCTGACCGCATCTGTCTGCACACGAACTGGAGGACACCGCCATGGCGCAACTGAAGAAGATTTTGCTGGTAGACGATGACGACGATCTGCGCGAGGCGCTGAGCGAGCAGCTGATCATGACCGAGGACTTTGATGTCTTCGAAGCAGAGAACGGTCAGGCCGCCATGGAGCGGGCCAAGGAAGCGCTCTATGATCTGGTGATCCTCGACGTGGGGCTGCCCGATACAGATGGTCGCGAGCTGTGCCGCCTGCTGCGCAAACAGGGCGTCAAGGCACCGATCCTGATGCTCACCGGCCATGACAGCGACGCCGATACCATTCTCGGCCTTGACGCGGGCGCCAATGACTATGTGACCAAGCCGTTCAAATTCCCGGTGCTGCTGGCTCGGATCCGCGCCCAGCTGCGCACCCATGAACAGTCCGAAGACGCCGTCTTTGCGTTGGGTCCCTATACCTTCAAACCGGCGATGAAGCTGATGGAGACAGAGGACAACCGCAAGATTCGCCTGACCGAGAAGGAAACCAACATCCTGAAGTTCCTCTACCGGTCGAACGACGGTGTGGTGGCGCGCGATGTGCTGCTGCACGAGGTCTGGGGTTATAATGCCGGCGTGACCACTCATACGCTGGAAACCCATATCTATCGTCTGCGCCAGAAGATCGAACCCGATCCCTCCAATGCCCGTATTCTGGTAACGGAATCCGGTGGCTACCGCCTGTCGACCTGACCGGATTGTGACAGTTCGGGGCTTGAAACCTGCGGGGAAAAGCTGTTGACGCAGATCAAAGATCTGTCTGTCAGTCATCTTTACCCTGATCCCATCCCGCGCATATCCGGGTCATGATATGCACCTCCCTGTTGGACTGGGCCGGGCCTTGCGCCCGGCCTTTTTTTGTCTGCGGACTTCCGGGAGTGATAGGGGGAAGCCAGGGAAATAGGCTCTGGTATCCGGCGGGCCGGAAGGGCAAGAATGGCGCCGAGCCGCTGCCATGACCCGCTGTTACGAAAGAGACGCGCAATGCCCTTTACCCTTGCCACCTGGAACATCAACTCTGTCCGCCTGCGCGAGCCGATCGTGCTGAAGCTGCTGCAGGAAGAGGCGCCCGATGTCCTGTGCCTGCAAGAGTGCAAGAGCCCGGTCGACAAGATCCCGATGGAGGGCTTTGCCGCGCTTGGCTATACCCACATGATCGCGCGGGGGCAGAAGGGGTACAACGGCGTCGCCATCCTGTCGCGGATGCCCATCACCGAGGTCGGCAGCATGGATTTTGCCGATCTGGGCCATGCCCGCCATATTGCAGGTCAGCTGGACAATGGCGTCACCATCCACAACTTTTACGTCCCGGCCGGCGGCGACAAACCCGACCGCGAGATCAACGAGAAATTCGGTCAGAAGCTCGACTACCTCACTGGCATGCGGGATTGGTTCCACGGCGAAAAGCCACAGAAATCCATTCTGGTCGGCGACCTCAACATCGCCCCGCGCGAAGACGATGTCTGGGACCACAAGAAACTGCTGAAGATCGTCAGCCACACCCCGGTTGAGGTCGAACACCTCGCCGAGACGCAGGATGCAGGCGACTGGGTCGATATCACCCGGCAGGACATCCCGGATGGGCGACTCTATAGTTGGTGGTCCTACCGGGCAAAGGACTGGGATGCAGCGGATAAGGGGCGGCGTCTGGATCATGTCTGGGCGACGGGCGACATTTCCAGCGCAGGTCACTCTAGCCGCGTTCTGCGGGACGCCCGTGGTTGGGAAAAACCCAGCGATCACGCACCGGTCTTTGCCACCTTCGACCTCTAGGCGCAGGGCGGGGGCGCTCCCGCCTGCTTTGGAGCAATCGTTGATTGCCCCGCCGCAGTTAGGCCGTGCGCCGTGCTGACGCACGGCGCGGTGCCGCGTTCAGACGTCACCGTCGTGGAGAAACAGCAGCGCGGTAACGCGCTGCCCGGCCCAAGGCCGCATGAAGGCGCCTCATGGGGCGTCTGCGGGCGCGGGAGGGCATGCCATCAGTGCAGCCATTTTGCATATTCCGGGCGTTGCGCTTGCATGTCCTGATACAGCCAGACCATCCTGTCAAAGAACCAGAGTTTTCCGCCGACCATCAAGCTGAGACCGAACAGTGTCAGACCTGGGTCCAGCTGCCACACCCCGTAAACCCACGGAACAACGCCCAGCCCGGAGACCAGGGTCAGGATCCTGGCCCATTGCGCGTGATGCGGTGGGATCGGCACCTTGGCACGGTTCAGAAAGACCCGTTCGCCGAAGGTGCCCCGCGCCGCCCAGCTGTCGGTTGTGGCTGGCGGGCCAAAGGCGCGCGGGTTCCACCATGTCCAGATCAGTACCAGAGCAACCGGCGCCAAAGCGCCCCACCCGAGCCAGAGATGAGACCAGACCGCGACGGTCATAAGCGGGAGAATCGACACCCGGCTATAAACGCTCAGCGGGTTTGCGTGACGGGCCCAGGCCGCGTCGTCCATAGCCATCAGGCGCTCGGACAGGGCAAAGATGTCGATGCGCGGAACCGGCACGCGGCAACTCCTCTCTTGGTTTCTTGGCCTTGGGATTCCATATAGGGGGCAAGTTCCAAACGGAGAACAAGAGCATGATGGATATTCTCGGAGGCGCAGGCGCGCCCACGCCCGCAGGTGATCTGATCAAGGACGTCACAGAAGCGACCTTTATGCAGGACGTGGTTGAGGCCTCGATGCAGGCGCCGGTGATCGTCGATTTCTGGGCGCCCTGGTGTGGCCCTTGCAAGACATTGGGTCCGGCGCTGGAGGCGGCTGTCACGCGCGCCAATGGCGCGGTCACCATGGCCAAGATCGATGTGGACCAGAACCAGCGTCTGGCGCAGGCGCTGGCGCAGCAGGGGCTGCCGCTGCAATCAATCCCCACAGTGGTGGCCTTTGTGCAGGGCCGCCCGATCGACATGTTCCAGGGCGCGCTGCCGCCAAGCGAGATCGACGCCTTCCTGAAAAAGGTGATTGAGGCCGCAGGCGGGGAAGCAGGCGGTGGCCTTGGTGAGGCGCTGGAGGCGGCTGAGGAAATGCTCGCCGAAGGCGCAGCGGCCGATGCGGCGCAGACCTTTGCCGCGGTTCTGGGCGAGGATGACAAGAACGCCGCCGCCTATGGTGGTCTGGCGCGGGCGCATATCGCGATGGAAGATCTGGATCAGGCCGAGGCAATTCTGAACGGCGCGCCTGCCGAGATTTCCGACGCGGCCGAGATAGAAGCGGCTCGGGCCCAGATCGAGCTGGCCCGTCAGGCGCAGAATGCCGGTCCGGTAGCCGATCTGCGCGCCAAGGTCGAAGCCGACCCGGCCGACCACGCAGCGCGTTTCGATCTGGCGCAGGCTCTGCATGCGGCTGGTGATGCCGAGGCGGCGGTGTCCGAACTTCTGGAGCTGTTCCGCCGTGATCGCGAATGGAACGACGGCGCGGCCAAGGCGCAGCTCTTCACCATCTTCGAGGCGTTGCCTGCCAACGATCCGGTTGTTCTGAACGGGCGCCGCAAGCTGAGCTCGATGATATTTGCCTAAAGGCACCTGCGCGCTAAACTGAAGGCTATGTTTAAGCCTGCAGATCTGCCTGACACGATTCCCGTGTTTCCCTTGCCCGGGGCGCTATTGCTGCCCCGGTCAAAGCTGCCCCTTCATATCTTCGAACCGCGTTATCTTCAGATGCTGGAAGACACGCTGAAGACGCGCACGCGGCTGATCGGCATGGTACAGCCCTGTCCGCTGCGCAGCGGTGATGCCGAGGGGCTGCATGCCATCGGCTGTGCCGGGCGCATATCGCAATTTTCCGAAACCGATGACGGGCGCTATCTGATCACCCTCTCCGGGATATCCCGGTTCCGGGTGGTGCAAGAATGCGATGGCTTCACGCCCTACCGCCGCTGCGAGGTGAACTGGAGCGGCTTTGAGGGTGATCTGGGCCGGAGCGAACCGGATTGCGGGTTCGAACGGGGGGACCTGCTGGAGCTGTTGGAACGCTTTTTCGCGGCACGCGGCCTGTCGACGGATTGGGAATCGTTGCAGGAGGCCGATGACGAGCTGTTGATCAATTCCCTGTCGATGCTGCTGGATTTCGACCCCGAGGACAAACAGGCCTTGCTAGAGGCGCCCTGCCTTGCCACAAGGCGCGAAACCCTTGTCACCCTGATCGAATTCGCTTTGCGAAGCGGTTCAAGTGAGGACCCCCTGCAATGAGTGAAGAACACACCGCCGCGCCCGCCTTTGACCGTCGCATGCTGGAGGCGCTGGTCTGCCCGGTGACCAATGCAGTTCTGGAATACGACGCCGCGGCGCAGGAGCTGATTTCCAAACCTGCCAATCTGGCCTTCCCGATCCGCAATGGGATCCCGGTGATGCTGGTGGACGAGGCCCGCCCGCTGGAGTGAGGCGAAGCTTGGATACTCCCGCGTCCGGCCTGTCCTTTGGCTTTGCCAAAACAAAGGCGCGGCCTAAGGTCCGGCGCCGCACTAACGCGCGGCGCGGTTGCGTCCTGATCAGATGGGTTTGCCCTGCAACAGTCGCGGCAGATCGCCGGTCAGCCCGGCGGCTTCGCGCATGAAGCCGCGGCGCAGGCCCGGGACGGCGCCTGCCAGACCCATGCCGATATCGCGACCAAGCCGCAGCAGCGGGTTGTCGTTCGAGAACAGCTTGTTGAAGGTATCCGTCGCCAGCGCCAGCGTTGCGGTGTCAAAGCGGCGCCACTGCTGATAGCGGTCCAGCACCAGCGATGATCCGATATCCTCGCCGCGCCGGGTGGCCTCGGTCAGCACCTCGGCCAGGGCGCCGACATCGCGCAGCCCGGCGTTGAGACCCTGGCCAGCAATTGGATGCATGCCGTGGGCCGCATCGCCGATCAGCGCCATACGGTCCCCGATAAAACTGTTGGCGAGCGTCAGGTTCAGCGGATAGGTAAAGCGCTTACCCGCAAGAGAAATCTCACCCAGGAAATCGCCAAACCGGGGTTTCAGTGCGGCGATGTAATCGGCGTCGTTCAGGCCCTGAATGGCTTCAGCGGTCTCTGTCTTTTCACTCCAGACGATGGAGGAGCGGTTGCCGGGCAGGGGCAGGATGGCCAGCGGCCCCGCTGGCATGAAGAACTGATGCGCGATGCCGTGGTGGGGTTTTTCATGGTCGATGGCGCAGACCAGCGCGGTCTGGCCGTAGTCCCAGCCGGTGCGTTTGATCCCGGCGCGGGCGGCGGTGCCGCTTTTTCGTCCGTCCGAGCCGACCAGCATGCGACCGCGCAGCTCGGCGCCATCATCCAGCGTCAGGGTGACGCCGCTCTGATCCGGTGCCTGCGCCACCACGCGGCGGCCATTCACCGTGGTGATCCGGGGCGCGTCCTCCATCGCCTGCTGAAAGGCGCGGCGCAGAAAGCGATCCTCGACCATATAGCCCATCGGCCCGTCTTCGATCTCGGTATGGTCGAAATGGATGAAGAACGGCGCGGGCCCCTCTCCGGCGTGTCCGTCGGAGGCCTTGATCTCCAGCATCGGCTGCGCATTGTCCGCGACGTGTTGCCAAACGCCGATCCGGTCGAGCAGACGTTTGGAGGCCAGCGCCAGCGCATAGCCGCGCCCGTCGAAGCCTTCGTCCTTCAGGGCGACCTTGGGCAGCGCATCGATGACGGTGACGCTGTGGCCGGTCTGGGCCAGCGCCAGGGCCAGGGCAGGGCCGTTCAGCCCGCCGCCGACAATCAGGATATCGGAGCTGTTCTTCATGCCCTGCAATATGCGCCTTGCATTCGGAATGTCCATCGCATTGTCCGGTCTTGCGAGTGCGCGGGATTGTCCCTCAGCGCTGCTGCCGTTACCGTCCCCGGCAAAACATATGGAACACGCGACGGGAGACTTTGCGGATGCAGGACTGGCTGAAGATGACGGCTGCGGATCTGGGGCGCGGCATTGGGGCAGGGGAGATCGATCCTGTTGCGCTGACCAAATGCTATCTGGAGGCCATTGACGCGCATCCGCTGCGCGACCGGATCTATACCGAGGTCACGCATGAGCGCGCCCTGGCCGAAGCGGAAGCCGCGGCCGAGCGGGCGCGGATGGATTTGCGGCGCTCGCCGCTGGATGGGGTGCCGATCAGCTGGAAAGACCTGTTCGACAGTGCCGGAACCGGTACCGAGGCGGGATCGGACCTGCTCAAAGGCCGGGTGCCGGATCAGGACGCACGGGTTCTGGCCAATGCCACCGCCATGGGCACCGTCTGCCTGGGCAAAACCCACATGAGCGAGCTTGCCTTCTCCGGGCTGGGACTGAACCCGGTTAAGGAAACCCCGCCCTGCGTCAATGATGAAGGCGCGGCGCCGGGGGGATCGTCCTCTGGTGCGGCGGCTTCGGTCGCCTTTGGTCTGGCGGCCTGCGGCATCGGTTCGGACACCGGCGGTTCGGTGCGCATCCCTTCGGCCTGGAACAATCTTGTGGGGCTTAAGACCACGGCAGGTCGGATCAGCCTAGAGGGCGTGGTGCCTCTGTGCCTGAAGTTCGACACTGTCGGTCCGCTGGCGCGTTCGGTCGAAGATGCGGGCCTGATGCTGGGGCTGCTGGAGGGCACCAAGGGGCCGGACCTGCGCAACCCACCGTCGCTGCAGGGGCGCCGCTTTGCCGATCTGCGCACCGTGGCGCGCGATGATCTGGAGCCTGAAGTCGCCGCTGCCCATGTGGAGTGTCTGGGCAAGCTGAAGGCGGCCGGCGCAGAGATCGTACCGCTGGAGGTGCCGGAGCTGCAGGACGCCATGGACCTGAGCGGAATTCTTTATACCACAGAGGCTTATGGTCTGTGGAAGGATGTGATCGAGGCGAGCCCGGATCTGATGTTTGCCGAAATCCTGGAGCGGTTCCGCGCTGGCGGTCAGCACAGTGGTCCCGATTATGTGGCGGCCTGGGCCAAGCTGGAACAATGCAGGATGGTCTGGGATCAGGCGGTGGCGGGCTTTGACGCGGTTCTAACGCCCTCCTGCCCGATTCTGCCGCCGAACATGGCACAACTGCAAAGCGATCATGACTATTACGTCCGGGCCAATCTTCTGACCCTGCGCAATACCCGGATCGGCAACCTGATGGGGCTTTGCGCGCTGTCCTTGCCCACGAGTAAACCCAGCTGCGGCTTGCAGCTATTGGGGCAACCGGATTGCGAAGAGGCACTGTTGCGGATCGGGGCCAGCGTCGAGGCGGCGCTGTGTTGATCTGACGGCTATCGCACGTTGTTGCAAAAGCACAACTGGACCGTGGGTGCCCTATGCGGCTGGACGCAGGCGCCCACGCTCTGTACCTTATCTGCAAACGGGGCGCTAATGATCCCGAAACTGAGGCAATTGTGATGAACTTCCCAGAGCGGTTTTCGAACCTGCCGCCCTATGCGTTTCCGCGTCTGCGGGCGCTGCTAGACCACCATACGCCCGGCGGGGATGTGGTGCATATGACCATTGGTGAGCCGAAACACACCTTTCCCGCCTGGGTCACGGATGTGATCGCGGAGAATGCGGCCGGGTTTAACAACTACCCGCCAAACGAAGGCTCCGAGGAACTGCGCGGCGCAATGTCTGACTGGATCGCGCGCCGCTATGGCGTGAAGATGGATGCGGACCGGCAGGTAATGGCGCTGAACGGCACCCGCGAAGGGCTCTACAATGCGGCGATGGCCCTGTGCCCGGAAACCAAGAACGGCGCCCGCCCTGCGGTGCTGATCCCGAATCCGTTTTATCAGGTCTACATGGTGGCGACGATTTCCGTCGGGGCCGAGCCGGTGTTTGTGCCTGCCACAGCCGAAACCGGCCATCTGCCCGATTACGCCAGCCTGCCCACCGAGGTGCTGGACCGCACAGCGGTGGCCTATATCTGCTCGCCTGCCAACCCGCAGGGCGCAGTGGCCACGCGCGAATACTGGGCCGATCTGATCCGGCTGGCGGAAAAGCATGACTTCCGCATTTTCGCCGACGAATGCTACTCCGAAATCTACCGCGACGCTGCGCCCGTAGGCGCGCTGACCGTAGCGCAGGAACTGGGCGCCGATCCCGAACGTGTGGTGTTGTTCAACTCCCTGTCGAAACGTTCGAACCTGCCCGGGCTGCGTGCTGGTCTGATCGCGGGCGGCCCCGAATGCATTGCCCGCCTCAAACAGCTGCGCGCCTATAGCGGCGCACCGATGCCCGGCCCGTTGCAGGCTGCGGCAGCGCGTGTCTGGGCCGATGAGGCGCACGTAGAGGAAAACCGTGCGCTCTATCAGGAGAAATACCAGATCGCCGATCAGGTGTTTGACGGTCTGGATGGCTACATGTCCCCCGAAGCCGGGTTCTTCCTGTGGCTACCGGTCAAGGACGGCGGCGAGGCGGCAGCGCTGAAGCTGTGGCAGGAAACCGGCGTGCGGGTGCTGCCAGGCGCCTATCTGGCGCAAGGCGCGCCGGGGCAGAACCCGGGCGAAGGATATATCCGCGTGGCGCTGGTCGCCCCGGCGGAGGCAACACAGACGGCGCTGACCACCCTGCGCAGCTGCCTGTACTGATACGACTGCCACGCGGCCCCGGCTGGGGGCGCGCGGCCAAAATCAATAGACCACCGGATGCCAGGATCCCGCGGCACAAGCGGGGCAGGCGCCAAAAAATGGAACCGAGGTAGGCATGGCATTTCAAACCCGCAGCCGCGATCCGTTGCTTGACAGCAACATGCAGGCAGCCATCGAAAAGCGCGGTAAGGAACTGATCGGGATCGCCCTTCTGGGGCTGGGCCTGATGGCCGCCGCGATGATCGGCTCTTATACGCCGGATGATCCCAACTGGATGGTCTCCACCGATGCGCCGGTTCAGAACTGGATGGGCCGGATGGGGGCTTCTGTGGCGGCGCCGCTGTTCATGGTTGTCGGTTGGGGCGGCGTGGCCCTCGCGGTGACGCTGCTCGCCTGGGGTGTTCGCTTCCTGCTGCATCAGGGCGCCGAGCGGGTCATCGGGCGGATCGTCTTTGCACCGGTTCTGATCGCCGTGGGCTCGGTCTATGCAGCGACGCTGGTGCCGGGCGCAGAATGGCGCGCCACTCATAGTTTTGGCCTTGGGGGTCTGTTTGGCGATACCGTGATGGGGGCGCTCCTGACGCTGGTGCCGATCAGTTCGCATTTCGCGGTCAAGCTGATGTCGCTGCTGATGGCCATTGGCATGCTGGCGCTTGGCACGTTTGTCTGCGGCTTTTCGCGTGCGGAACTGCAGCGGGCCGGACGGTTCCTGCTGGTCGGTCTTATCCTGGCCTATGGCACGCTTGCCAGCCTTCTGGGCCGTGGCGCCTCCAGCGGTGTCCAGGCGGCGCTGTCCTATCGTGAAAAACGCGCTGCCGCCGCAGAACAGGCAAGGGCCGCCGAAGATGACACGGCCTGGTTCGGACAGGAGGAGGAAGAGCCTCAGATGTTCGAAACCGATGTGACTGCGCCTCCGCCGATCGAGGTCGCAGCGCCTGCCGCACCGACAAAAACCGGATTGTTCTCTCGGGTGCCCAATCTGATCCGCCGCGCTGATCCCGATTTGGCTAATGCGCCGATGCCGCAGCCCGAGTTGGTCGAGAGCGCACCGCAGATCAGTGATGAGGATCTGCCGGGTGATGACCGGATTTCGCAGAAGATCGCAAATGCCGTGCGTGTGCGTCGCGCTGCTGGGCAGCCGCCGGAACCCGATCCGAACCTGCCCCTGACCAAGGGGCGCGGTCGCCGCCCTGAGCCGCTGGTCTTCAATCCCGATCCCGCGCCCCATGCGGGGCTGCCGCCCGAACCACCACTGACCGCAGCGCATGCCCCTGCTGCTCCGGCAGAATTCAGTGCCGAGGCGCCTGCCGCCCCCGGGCTGTCGCAGGTTCCGCCCGCGCCGACCGTTGGGGCGCCTGCAGCAGACACCGGATATGGCGCCGATCTGGAGCCCGATCGGGTCCCAGCCGAGGAGTTGCCGACCCACGCGCCTGCTGAAGCCGCTGAGCCCGCGATCACGGCTCGCGCAGAGCAACCCGCCGAGGGCCTGACCATCCCGGTGGCAGAGCCGCGCAAGGTGGTTGTGGAGCAGCCCCAGCGCCGCGCGCCGGAGCCATCGACCCGCGCCAAGGCGGAAGCCCAGCCGCGGCTGGCCTTTGAAGAGAACGATTCCAGTGATTTCGACCTGCCGCCGCTGTCGCTGTTGGCCAATCCTGCCGCGGTCGAGCGTCATCATCTGAGCGATGAGGCGCTGGAAGAGAACGCGCGGATGCTGGAATCGGTGCTCGATGACTATGGCGTCAAGGGTGAGATCGTCTCGGTCCGTCCCGGCCCCGTCGTCACCATGTACGAACTGGAACCAGCGCCGGGCCTGAAGGCCAGCCGGGTGATCGGTCTGGCGGATGATATCGCCCGCTCCATGTCAGCCCTGTCGGCGCGTGTTTCGACCGTGCCGGGCCGCTCGGTGATCGGCATCGAACTGCCCAATGAAAAACGGGAAATGGTCAGCTTCCGCGAAATCCTGTCGAGCCGCGATTATGGCGATGGCACCCAGAACCTGCCGCTGGCGCTGGGCAAGGATATCGGTGGCGACGCCATGGTGGCGGACCTTTCGAAGATGCCGCACCTATTGATCGCGGGTACCACCGGATCCGGTAAATCGGTGGCGATCAACACCATGATCCTGTCACTGCTGTACAAGCTGACACCGGATGAATGCCGCCTGATCATGATCGACCCCAAGATGTTGGAACTCTCTGTCTATGATGGCATCCCGCATCTTCTGTCGCCTGTTGTGACCGATCCGAAAAAGGCGGTCGTCGCCCTGAAATGGGTCGTGGGCGAGATGGAAGACCGCTATCGCAAGATGTCCAAGATGGGCGTGCGCAATATCGCAGGCTACAATGGTCGCGTGAAAGAGGCGCTTGCCAAGGGTGAGATGTTCTCCCGCACAGTGCAGACCGGGTTTGACGATGACACCGGCGAGCCAGTGTTCGAGACCGAAGAGTTCGCACCCGAGGCACTGCCCTATATCGTTGTGATCGTCGACGAGATGGCCGACCTGATGATGGTGGCTGGCAAGGAAATCGAAGCCTGCATTCAGCGTCTGGCGCAGATGGCGAGGGCTTCGGGCATTCACCTGATCATGGCCACTCAGCGTCCCTCGGTCGATGTGATCACCGGTACCATCAAGGCGAACTTCCCCACCCGGATTTCCTTCCAGGTGACCGGCAAGATCGATAGCCGCACCATCCTTGGCGAAATGGGCGCCGAGCAGCTGCTGGGGATGGGTGATATGCTCTATATGGCGGGCGGCGCCAAGATCACCCGCTGCCACGGTCCCTTCGTGTCGGATGAAGAGGTCGAGGAAGTCGTCACCCATCTGAAGCAATTCGGCCCGCCTGCCTATGTGGGCACGGTTCTGGATGGCCCGGATGACGAGAAGGCCGACGACATCGACGCGGTTCTGGGGCTGTCCACCGGCGGCAATACCACGGGCGAGGATGCGCTGTATGACTCCGCCGTGCAGATCGTGATCAAGGACCGCAAGTGCTCTACCTCTTACATCCAGCGCAAACTGGCGATTGGCTATAACAAGGCCGCGCGTCTGGTTGAGCAGATGGAGGACGAAGGGCTGGTGTCTCCGGCGAACCATGTCGGCAAACGGGAAATCCTAGTCCCCGAACAGTAGATCGGCGGATGGGTGCGCAGGGTCTCCCGCAGCGGCGGGTGGCTCTTCCTTTTCCACAGTCAGGGCTTATCTAAGGGTCATGAAACAGATTGCACTTGTCGCGGCGCTGATCCTGTGTGCCCCTGCTGCCTGGGCGGCAGAGAAGCTGAGCCTGTCGGAACTGTCGGCTTACCTGAACGCCATGACCACGGCCGAAGCCAGTTTTACCCAGATCAACGATGATGGCACGCTGTCCACTGGCAAGCTGTATATCCATCGGCCGGGCCGGATGCGGTTCGAATATGATGGCGAAAATGGCGCCACGGTGGTGGCCGGGGCCGGGTCGGTGGTGATCCACGATCCGAAATCGAACCAGCCGCCGGAGACTTATCCGCTGAAGCGTACGCCGCTGTCGATCATCCTGGCCAAAACTGTGGATCTGGGACAGGCCGATATGGTTGTGGGCCATCAGTTCGACGGAACGACAACGATCCTTCAGGCGCAGGACCCGGAGAACCCCGAATACGGCGGGCTGGAGCTGATGTTCACCGATGACCCGGTCGAATTGCGCAAATGGGTTGTGCATGACAGCGCCGGGGGCCGCACGACGGTGGTTCTGGGCGCTCTGGAAACCGGGGGCAAGCTATCCTCCTTCCTCTTCACCACGGGCGCAGGCAGCGGATCCCGCTGACTACTGTAGAGTCTGACCTCGGCAGCCGGTAGGCCGTCAATCATACAGCTGAATGCTCCCGCCCCCGCAGGTGCCCGGGCTTTGCCCGAACCCCTTGGCGGTGTTGGGCCGGGCGCCACGCCAAGGCGTGGCGCGCTCGGTGATATCTGAACATTCCGTGGAACACTGGCGCCCGTGGCGCGGGTCGCACCGCCGTCAGGCGGTGCCGGGCCCAACGGGGGAGGGCCTTCGCAGAAGGGTTCGAGACTGGCGGGAGTGCCCCCTAAGCGTTTCCCTGGGGCAGCCCGGACGGGAACCAATTCGTTGTGGCACGTGCCCGGAGGGTCAGCGGAACTTACGGCAGGTGGCCAGTTGCGCCTGATACATCAAGGAGCGAGATTCCACCTTGCTCGCCACCCGCATCAGCCAGGATTTCGCACGGTAGCTGCCGCGGGCATAGCCGCTGTGCCCTTCGTGATAGGCAAGATACTGATTGCGGGCATCATAAAGCGCGATGCCGTTCTTTTCGCGGCTCTTGTTCATGTACCAGCCCATGAAATCCGCGGCATCCTTGATCCGGTCGCGCTTGGCCCGACGGCGTCCTGTGTCGCGCCGGTAATCGTCCCAGGTGCCGTCCAGGGCTTGGCTGTAGCCATAGGCGCTGGACTGGCGGCCCATCGGGATGACGCCCAGAAGATAGTTGTGCGGCGTGCGGGCATCGCCGTCAAAACGGCTCTCGTGATAGATTGTGGCCATCTGCACGTGCACTGGAACACCCCAGCGCCGTTCGGTCGCGCGGAAGGCTTTCAGGTATTCAGGCCGCTGTTTGATAATGCTGCAGGCATTATCAAGATTGCGCGGCGGGGACTTGTACCCACCCCCACAGGAGGCAACCGCCAACAGGAGGATCAGGGCGACGATGATTCTGCTCATTGCCTCTGCCTTTTTTATTTTGGCGGCAGTCTAGCGAATTGCGCCTGTGGATGAAATCACAATTCCAGAAGCAGGGACAGCAGGAGAGGCAGAGCTGCAACGGACATCAGCGTGGAAACCACCACCATGCCAGCAACCGCCTGCGCATCGGCTTCGAATTTTTCGGCCAGCAGGTAAGAAGTCACCGCCACGGGCGTTGCCAGCTGCAGCACCAGAACGCCGAATGCCGTGTAATCGAGCCCGAATGCCAGCCCCAGCCCCCAGCCGATGGCCGCGCTGAGCGTGACCTTGATCAGCGACAGTAACACGGCAAGCCCGGTCTTGCCCGGTGTCAGCCGCGCTACCGCAACGCCAAGGGTGATCAGCATCAGTGGAATTGCCATTTGCCCGATCAGATCCAGCGCATTGGTCAGGAATTGCGGCGTCTGCCAGCCCTGCCACAGAAAGAGTGCCCCCAGAAGCGTGGCCCAGACCATCGGTTCACGCAGCGCCTTGCCGCCGCCGCCTTCACCGGCGACCAGATAGATGCCAAAGGTGAAGGACAGCACTGCAGAAACCGCGAGCATCGCTACCGCATAGCCAAGGCCCGCCTCGCCAAAGGCAAAGAGCGACAGCGGAATGCCAAGGTTGCCGGTATTGCCGAAAATGAAGGGCGCCAGATAGCTGCGCCGCTCCAGCTGCATCACGCGCACCAGTGCTGCGCCTGCCAATGCCAGCAGCGCATGCCCGGCAAGGGCAGCCAGCACGAACCAGCCGATCGCGGCCTTGTCCAGCTCGGTTTTCATCAGCGCCGTGAAGATCAGGCAGGGCACCGCCAGCGTCATGGCCAGACGGGTAACAAATTGAATCCGATACTCAAATCCAAGCCGCACCCAAGCGAACCCGACCCCGGCAAGCAGGAAGACGGGGGCCACGATTTCAAGCACTGTCAGAGCAAGGTTCACAGTCTGTTTCCTCGAAAATTTGCCTCAAGAGTTGGACATCTGCCGCGCATCCGCGTTAGTAACAAAAGACGGGGGCAGCAAGACCATGTTGAGAACGCGCGCAAAATATAACCTGGGCCAGGTCGTCCGCCACCGGAAGCATCCCTTCCGCGGGGTGGTGTTTGACGTCGATCCAGCCTTTGCAAATACCGAGGAATGGTACGAATCCATTCCCGAAGAAAGCAGGCCGGTGAAGGATCAACCCTTCTATCATCTGCTGGCCGAAAACGATCAGACCTATTACGTGGCCTATGTGTCCGAGCAGAATCTGGTTGCGGACTATTCCGGTGAACCGATCAGCCATCCGGATCTGTCGGAAATGTTCGGCAAATTCGACGGCGCGGCCTATTCCCTGCAATACCAGCTGAACTGATCGCCGGATCGCGTCCGGTGCCCCGCTGCGCCTTTGCTGCAGCGAAGCACCGGTGATGCCCGATCAGTAGCCGAGCGCGCAGCCATCCTTGCGCGGATCGCTGGCGCCTTCCAGCAGATCGCCATCGTGGATGCGAATGCCCTGCGAGCCGCCAATCGCGGTTTCGGGGATCTCCACCTTGTGGCCCATCTCGGTCAGCTCCTGACGCACCTTGTCGGAATAGCCACGCTCGACCTTCATGACACCTGCGTCCGAGAAGCTACGCGGTGCGTCCATGGCGGCCTGCGGCTCCATGCCGAAATCGGTAAGGTTTGAGACGAAACGCGCGTGGCCATTGGGCTGATAGGCACCGCCCATCACACCGAAAGGCATCGTCACACGCCCGTTCTGGCGCAGCATTCCGGGGATGATCGTATGCATCGGCCGTTTGCCTCCGCCCAATTCGTTGGCGTGGCCTTCTTCCAGGGTGAAACCGGCGCCCCGGTTCTGCAGCAGGATGCCGAATTTGTCCGAGGCGATGCCCGAGCCAAAGCCGTGGAAGATCGAGTAGATCAGCGACACGGCCATGCGGTCCTTGTCGACCACGGTGATATAGATCGTATCCTTGTGCACGGCCTCGCTCAGCGGGGCGGCGGCGGCCATGGCGCGTTTCGGATCGATCAGTGCGGCCAGTTTGGCCGCGGTTTCGGGCGCCAGCATGTGGTCCAGCCGGGTGGTGTGATCGGCATCGGCGATGAAGCGGTTGCGGGCATCATAGGCCAGCTTGGCGGCTTCGGCCTCGATATGGGCGCGTTCGGCGCCAAAGGGGTCCATGCCCGCGATGTCGAAATGTTTCAGGATATTCAGCATCAGGATGGCGGTCGCACCCTGACCGTTCGGCGGATGCTCGACCAGATCGGTGCCTTTGTAATCGCCGGAAACCGGCGTCACCGACATGCAGGCGGTAGCGGCGAAATCATCAACCGTGTGCACGCCGCCAAGCGCGTTGAGCGCGGCAACCATGTCTTCGGCGATTTCACCGGTGTAAAAGGCATCGCGACCGTCCTTGGCGATCCGGCGCAGAACTTCGGCCTGGCCCGGGGCGCGGAAGATCTGCCCAACGGTCGGGACCTTGCCCCCGATAAGATAGCTGTCGCGGGCCGCGCCCTGCAGGGTGTCCGCGTCATTGGCCCAGTCAAAGGCAACACGCGGCGCTACCGGAACGCCGGTTTCGGCATAGTGGATTGCGGGGGACAGGATCGCATCAAGGCCCAGTTTGCCTTCGGTCTGCGACAGGTGGCAAAAGGCGTCGATGGCGCCCGGCACGGTAACCGCATGCGGGCTGCGCAGCGGCACGGCGCTCAGCCCTTCGGCGCGCAGATCTGCGGCATTGGCGGCGGCAGGTGCCCGGCCGGACCCGTTCAGCGCGTGAATTTCATCGCTGCCAGGACGGGTATAAAGCACAAAGCAATCGCCGCCGATCCCGGTCATCTGCGGCTCGCAAATGCCGAGCAGAACCGCCCCAGCGATGGCCGCATCCATGGCGTTGCCGCCGCGTTTCAGAATGTCGATGGCGGCACCGGCCGCAAGGGGGTGCGATGTGGCGCAGATACCGTTCTGTGCAAAGACCGCAGAGCGTCCGGGTTGTTGAAAATCGCGCATATGCCTCTCCCTCTTGACTAGCAGCGAAACACTAGTGGCTTCGCCGCCGAAGGCAATGCGAAAGGCATCCATGCTTGTCGCGTCTTCGGCGCATCAAAAGACGGCCATTGCCGGTAGCGGTGCAAAACCGGGGCTGAGATTTCCATGCATGCAGTGGAAGGGGAGAGGATGTTCCCCGGCGCAACATGCACGATGGGGGCAGTGGAACGTAGCGCCAGGGACAGCTATCAAAAGCTTATGATGTAACAGAAAGCACACTTTACAGGCGATTTAGGGGTAAATATGTGGCGCAATTGCGGCGAAGTCCGGAGCCACCCCTTCGGCGCACTCGGCGTGCTATTGGCAGGACGCTTTAGAAAATACGGGTTTGGAGCAATAAAAGCTCTGCCGCTGGTACAGCGACAGGTCGGTACCAGATCAAAACAGGGGGCAGGTAACGGGGGTCAGGCCCGGGTCACCTGAATTTCGAAACACAAGGACAGCTGGTTGTTGCCGGCGCTGCGTTCATAGTGGATGTCGCTTGTCAGCTCCCGGATCAGAAACCAGCCAAAGCCACCTTCGGGGAGATCTTCCGGCGCCACATCCAGATTTGCAGGCTTGCCTTCGGGCAGTTCGCCTTCGGGGAAGGGGGCTCCGGCATCGGTGATATTGATCCACAGACGCTCAGGTTCCAGGGAACAGCGGATCCGCACGTCTCCCGGGGTCTTGCCCGCATAAGCGTGCTCGACCACATTGTTCACGGCTTCGGCCAGCGCGATCTGGACTTCATCGACCCGCAACTCGGGGATGCCCAGTCCGCGCAGCCGTTTCACAACCTGCGTAATGCCGGACCGGGCATCAAGCTCTGTTGCCGTGAACGAGCAGGCAAAGGTTTCAACCATTCGTTTCTCGCTTTGCGCGGAGGATCATATACGGAATCACGTGCCGACTTTGGGTTCAGACATCGCTTCGGTCAGCGAGCCATATAGATCGAAAATCGTGTCCATCCGGGTGAGGCGGAAAACCTTTTCCACCATCGGGGTCGGGCCAGCCAGATCAAGGCGGCGACCGCTGCCAAGCTGTTTCATGGCTGCGACAATGGCGCCAAGACCGCTGGAATCGATGAACTGGACCTCGGACAGGTCCAGGATCACGCGGTCGGGTCCGCTTTCGGTGGCAGAGCGCATGTCTTCCTTGAACCGAATCGCGATGGCCGCGTCGATCCGCTCCGCATTCACTGTGACGATCTGCGCACCGTCCGTTACCGTACTGGATAAGCTCATGTTTGTTCCCCGAGGGTCTCTCTGTACTTCACACTGACTCTAGACCTCAAACCTTAGCATTCTGTATGGATAATTTCGACGATTGGAGGAAAATTTCATGAAACACGTTGTAATTGCCGGAGCGGCGCGCACCCCCATGGGTGGGTTCCAGGGCGTTTTCGATGGCGTGACTGCTGCCGAACTGGGTGGCGCCGCGATCAAGGCAGCGCTCGCCGGGGCCGGAACCGACACCGTCGATGAGGTTCTGATGGGCTGCGTTCTGCCCGCGGGGCAGGGGCAGGCGCCCGCGCGGCAAGCTGGTTTTGCAGGCGGTCTGGGCGAAGAGGTCCCGGCCACGACGCTCAACAAGATGTGCGGATCGGGCATGAAGGCGGCGATGATTGCCTTTGATCAGATCGCTCTTGGTCACACCGACACGATGATCGCGGGCGGTATGGAGAGCATGAGCAATGCGCCCTATCTGTTGCCCAAGATGCGCGGGGGTGCGCGGATCGGTCACGGGCAGGTCATCGACCACATGTTCCTCGATGGTCTGGAGGATGCCTATGACAAGGGGCGCCTGATGGGCACCTTCGCCGAGGATTGCGCCGAGAAGTTCCAGTTCACCCGCGAAGCGCAGGATCAATACGCGCTGGCCTCGTTGTCGAACGCGCTCGACGCCGAACGCACCGGTGCTTTTGCGGATGAGATCACCTCGGTCACGCTGCACACCCGCAGTGGTGAACAGGTCATTACCACCGATGAGCAACCCCAGTCGGCCCGCCCGGAAAAGATTCCGAACCTGAAACCGGCCTTCCGCAAGGATGGCACTGTGACCGCAGCGAATGCCTCGTCGATTTCGGACGGGGCGGCGGCGCTGGTGCTGGCCTCGGAAGAGGCGGCAGAAGCAAAGGGTCTGACGGTGCGGGCGCGGATCATGGGCCACGCCAGCCACGCGCAGGCACCAGGATGGTTCACCACCGCACCGGTTCCGGCGGCCCAGAAACTGCTGAAACAGATCGGCTGGTCGGTCGAGGATGTGGATCTGTGGGAAGTGAACGAGGCTTTTGCGGTCGTGCCCATGGCCTTCATGCACGAGCTGGGCATTTCCCGCGACAAGGTGAATGTGAACGGCGGCGCCTGCGCGCTGGGTCACCCGATCGGTGCCTCCGGTGCGCGGATCATGGTGACGCTGCTGAATGCGCTGGAAAAACGCGGGCTGAAACGCGGTGTTGCGGCGATCTGCATCGGTGGCGGCGAAGGCACCGCCATCGCTATCGAACGGGTCTAATCGCGGATCAGTGAGTGAAGGGCAGAGGGGGCGACCTCTCTGCCCTTTTATGTGCCTGCAGCCTGCCGTGGCTTGCGCGGTTGCCCTCTCCTCCGCAGAGTAGCCCTGTCTCCGCCGTGAATTCTGGCGGGGTGCAGGTGATTTCAGTGCGGGGGATTTCCAATGAAGAAAGTGAAGTTGATCTGGGCCTTGCTGCGGGTGCTGCTGCCCGAGAGCGCGGTGCGCCTGCTTTATGGCGGGGCCTTGCCTGTGGTCGATGGGCGGCAGGCCAACCCCAAGGCGCAGGCGGTTGCGGATCTGGTTGGTCTGGTGCGCGATCCCGCAGCCCAGCCGACGGTCCAGGAAAGCCGAGTGCAACTGGCCGGTTTTGTGGAAAAATTCGATGCCCCCTGCCGGGAACCGGTTACGCGAAACGATATGACCCTGCCGGGCGGCGATGGTCCCCGGCCTGCGCGTGTCTATGTCCCCGGCGGATGCGACGGGGCGCAGAGCTTTCCGACGCTGATCTACCTGCATGGTGGTGGCTGGATACAGGGCAGTATCGACACCCATGATGCGCTCTGTGCGAAACTGGCGGCGCGGGCCGGGGTGCGGGTGGTTTCAGTCAGCTACCGTTTGGCACCGAAACATCCCTTTCCGGCGGCGGCGCAGGATGTGCTGGCCGCCTATCTGGCCTTGCTAGAGCGGGCGGAGGATCTTGGCATCGATCCGGCGCGCATTGCTGTCGGGGGCGACAGCGCGGGGGCGAATCTGACGGCCAGCCTGATGCACAGCCTGTCCGAGGCGGGCAAACCTCTGCCCCGGGCGCAGCTCTTGATCTATCCGGCTGTGGATGCGCGGCTCACCTCGGCCTCGGTGCAGGCCTTGCAGGATCACCCGCTGCTGTCGCTGCCGCGGATGCAGTGGTACATGGATCAGTATATTCCCCAAGGTCAGGACCGTCTGGCGCCCGAGATATCGCCGCTGATGTCGACCCATCTGGCCGGGCAGCCGCAGGGATTCGTGCTGGTGGCGGGGCATGATCCCCTGTGGGACGATGGCCTGTCCTATGCGGCAGCACTGGAGAAGGCAGGCGTGCCCGTCACGGTGAAGCAGTATCCGGGGCAGATCCACGGCTTCCTGAACCTGACCAAGGTGATCCCGCAGGCGGATGAAGCCATATTCGATGCCGCAGAGTGGTTGCGGGGCGCGCTGAACACCGCCGCGTGAAGGGGGCCTTGCGTCGGCTGCGCCCGCGCGGGATACAGCAGCACCAGAACAGACAGACCCGGGAGCCGACCAGATGAGCCTCGATTACACCACTTTGGCAAAGACCATCGCCGCCCTGACCGAGGGCGAAACCGATGAGGTCGCCCTGATGGCCACCGTCGCCTGCGAGGTGCATCACAGCGATGACCGGTTTGACTGGACCGGGTTTTATCGCGTGGTGGCGCCCGAGCTGCTGAAAATCGGCCCCTACCAGGGCGGACACGGCTGTCTGCAGATCCCGTTCTCGCGCGGCGTTTGCGGCGCGGCGGCGCGCAGCGGAGAAGTGCAGCTGGTGCCGGATGTCGAGGCCTTCCCCGGCCATATCGCCTGTGCCTCCTCCACCAGGTCTGAACTGGTGCTGCCTGTCTGGAACAAGGCGGGCGAGGTGATCGGCGTCTTTGACATCGACAGCGACCAGCCCGATGCCTTCACCCAGGAAGATGCGGATCAGCTGGGAACCATCCTCAAACAGGTCTTTGCCGCCTGACAGGCTTTCTGCGGCTTTCGTGAAAAAATGCTTTGAAATTTCACGCAATGTGAGGCAGCGTGAAAAAGAGGTTTATTTTTTCACGAAGCGGAACCGGCATTGAGTGATCTATCCCCGCAGACAGCGACCCTTGGCGCGGATATTCGCGCCCTGCGCAAGGCGCGCGGGCTAACGCTGTCCGATATCGCGGCGCGGCTGAACCGGTCGGTGGGCTGGCTCAGCCAGGTTGAGCGGGACCTGTCCGAACCGTCGATTTCCGATCTGCGCCAGATCGCGCAATGTCTGGGCGTGCCCATGTCCATGCTGTTTGCCCATTCCAACGTGCCTGCGGACGAACAGGGCTATGTGGTGCGCGCAGGTGCCCGCCGCCCGATGGGATCGGGCGAAGAAGGTCTGATCGAGGAGCTGCTGTCGCCGGATCTGACCGATGATTTCGAGATGGTGCATTCCACCTTTGCACCGCAGTCCCGCATGCAGACCCCGGCCAACCGCCCCACGCAAGAGGTTGGCTACATGATCTCGGGGCAGCTGGATCTGGTGATCGGCGGGCATGCCTTTACCGTCGGTCCCGGTGACAGTTTCCGCATCCGCCACGAACCCTACCAATGGGCCAACCCCTATGACGCGCCCGCCGTGGCGGTCTGGGTCATTGCCCCGCCCGTTTATTGATGAGCAAAGGCGCCTTCATATCAATTCTGGTTGCGGGATTTTTGGTGTTCTGGATCTTTGGAATGGTTACGTCACTGGCTTCGAGTTCTTGCGTCAATGGGCTGACAACGCCGGAGCGAACTGACAAGGCGTGTTGGCTAAGTGAACACGGGTTGGCGGTGCACTGGAGAATTGGACAGCCAAGAAAGCCGAGTGATGCCCGCTTGTTCATAGGATATGCGGTGGCGAGCCTACGTGCGGGAGATATGGACCGAGCCGAAGAGAAGTTTCGGATCGCCTATGAGTGGGGCAGCAAGTCGCGGCGCAAGATTGAACTGAAGTCCGGCTACAAGATCCCCGACGCTCTGCTCAACGCGGTTGCGCGCATCCACATGGATCAGGTGCCAAAAGAGGCAAGGGCCATGTGGTGGGAGATCGTCTCGGAAAACGATCCTGATCTGGTGACGGCATTTGTAGCGCACGTGACGGCGGCGCAGGAAGAGGACACATTATGAGTTTTGAAGCCTGGACCCTGTTTGCCCTGTTCTGGGTGGTCTTTGTCACCACGCCCGGCCCCAATGCAGTGAATTGCATTTCGAACGGCATGACGCTGGGCCTGCCCAAGGCGATGCTGGGGGTGCTGGCGATCCTGACGCAGGCCAGCGCCTTTCTGATCCTGTCGGCGCTGGGGGTGACGGCGCTGATCGCGGCCTCGCCCACCGGGTTCTTCGTGGCCAAGGTGATCGGGGCGGGCTTTCTGATCTTTCTGGGCGTGCGTGGCTGGATCAACGCAACGCGCCCTACGCCCGCAGTGGAACGCCCTGCACGCCATGTTTACCTGCACGCGCTGGCGGTCGCCACGATCAACCCCAAAAGCGTTGCCGGATACCTTGCCGCCTTTTCCCAGTTCGTGCAGCCCGGTGTGCCGATCTGGGAGCAGATGTCGGTGATCATGCCCACGGCACTGGTGCTGACGACGCTCAGCTATACGGGGTTCACCCTATTGGGTGTGTTGATGGGCAAGGCGGCGCTGAAGGCGGTGTTCAACGTCTGGATCCGCCGCCTGCTGGCGGTCTGCTTCATCGTCTATGGCGTGCTACTGGGGGCCAGCAGCACACCGCAGTTGGAGGGCGTGCAATGATCCGGGGATCCTGCCTGTGCGGTGATATCCGCTTTGAAACCGCCGCCGCGCCGCAAGGACCGTCGATGTGCCATTGCAGCCAGTGCCGCAAGCAATCGGGCGGTGTCTGGGCTTCGGCCTATGTGCCGGAAACCGAGTTGATCCTTCACGGCCCGGTCAGCTGGTACGCGGCCAGCGTGGGCGCCGAACGAGGCTTTTGCGTGCGCTGTGGCTCCTTTCTGTTCTGGAAGGCCCATGACGAGGACACGATCAGCTTTGCCCTTGGCGCGGTCGAGGACCCCAGCGGGCTGAAGATCGAAAAGCACATCTTTTGCGCCAGCAAGGGCGATTACTACGAGATCGCCGACGGGCTGCCGCAGAAACCATAACACCCGCAGCAACAGGGAGCGGATATGTCTGATTTTCCATCAAAGGCCCGCGTGGTCATCATTGGCGGCGGCGTTGTCGGCTGCTCGTCACTGTATCATCTGGCCAAACGCGGCTGGAGCGATTGCGTGCTGCTGGAAAAGAATGAGCTGACCGCGGGATCGACCTGGCACGCGGCAGGCAATGTGCCGACCTTTTCGACCTCCTGGTCGATCATGAACATGCAGCGCTACTCGACCGAGCTTTATGCTCGCCTCGGCGAAGAGGTCGACTACCCAATGAACTATCACCAGACCGGATCAATCCGTCTGGCGCACACCAAGGAACGCATGCAGGAGTTCGAGCGTGCCGCCGCCATGGGCCGTTATCAGGGCATGGGGATGGAGATCCTGACTCCGGAAGAGGCTAAGGCGCGCTATCCCTTCCTGGAAACCCACGATCTGGCGGGCGCTCTGTATGATCCCAATGACGGTGACATCGACCCGGCGCAGGTGACGCAGGCCCTGGCCAAGGGCGCGCGCGATCTGGGCGCCAAGATCCTGCGGTTCTGCCCGGCGACAGGCGTCACGCAGACAGACGATGGCTGGATCGTTCACACCGACAAGGGCGACATCGCTTGCGATTACGTGGTGAATGCGGCGGGCTATTACGCGCAGCGGGTGGGGGAATGGTTCAAACCTTACGGCGGGCGCACCGTGCCGATGATGGTGATGAGCCACCAATACCTTCTCTCCGAGGAAATCCCCGAGATCGAGGCCCATACCAAGGAGACCGGTAAGAAACTGCCGCTCCTGCGCGATGTGGATGTTTCCTACTACCTGCGGCAGGAAAAACATGGTTTCAACCTTGGCCCCTATGAGCCGAACTGCCGCGCCCATTGGGATACCGACGCCGATCCCATGCCCGAGGATTTCTCCTTTCAGCTGTGGAACGACGATTTGGACCGGATCGAGGAAATCGTCACCGACGCCATGGAGCGGGTGCCTGCGCTGGCGACCTCGGGCGTGTCCCGTGTAATCAACGGGCCGATCCCCTATGCACCCGACGGGCTGCCGCTGCTTGGCCCCATGCCGGGCGTGAAGAACGCCTTTGAGGCCTGCGTCTTTACCTTTGGCATCGCGCAGGGCGGCGGCGCGGGCAAGGTGCTGGCGGAATGGATTGTCGATGGGCAGACCGAATGGGACATGTGGTCCTGCGATCCGCGCCGCTACACCGATTACACCGACCACCAGTACTGCGTCGACAAGGGAATGGAGGTCTACGGCCACGAATACGCCATGCACTTCCCGCGCCACGAATGGCCTGCCGGACGCGACCGGAAACTGTCGCCGGTTCATGAGCGGGTCAAGGCGCTGGGCGGTCAAATGGGCGCCTATAACGGCTGGGAGCGTGCCAACTGGTTCGCGAAAGACGGCGATGACACCTCCGAGGAAGCCACCCGGACCTGGGGCCGTTCCGGTCCCTGGGAGGCGCGCATCCGCGAGGAATGCGAGGCGGTGCGCGATCATTGTGGTGTGCTCGATCTGCCCGGATTTTCCCGGTTCGAGGTCAAGGGACCCGGCGCGCGCGACTGGCTCTTGGGCAAGATCACCGGCGGCCTGCCCGGACCGGGGCGTATGGGGCTGGCCTATTTCACCGATCCCCGCGGCCGTATCCTGACCGAGATGAGCGTGATGTGGCACGGCGAGGATCACTATATGCTGATCACCGCCGCCACGGCGCAATGGCACGATTACGATGTGCTCGCCCATGACCTGCCGGAATGGATCACCCTCAGCGACCGGACGAAAGATTTCTCGACCCTGATCGTCACTGGCCCCGCCGCGCGCGAGATCTTCACCGTCATCGGGACCGAGGCGGATCTGTCGCTGCCGTGGCTTTCAGTGCAGAGCGCGCGGGTTTCCGGGCGCGACTGCGGGTTGGCGCGGGTGTCCTTTGCCGGGGAGTTGGGCTGGGAAATCCACGCCGCGCCAGATGATATTCCCGCGCTTTATGAGGCGGTTCTGGAGGCAGGCGCGAAACCCTTTGGCATGTACGCGTTGAATTCCCTGCGGATCGAGAAGGGGTACCGCGCGTGGAAGGGCGACCTCTCCACTGACTATTCGGCCATCGAAGGGGGCCTCGACCGGTTCATTCGACTGAACAAGCCGCATGATTTCCCCGGCAAGGCGGTACTGGCGGCAGAGGCGCAGGATGGCCCGGCCAAACGGTTTGTCACTCTGATTGTCGAGGCGGGTGAGGCGGACGCGCCCTATATGTCCTGCATCTGGAAGGATGGCGAGATCGTGGGCGAGACCACCTCGGGCGATTGGGGATACCGCGTCGGCGCCTCTGTCGCGCTGGGCATGGTGCGCAGTGATCTGGCCACGCCCGGCACCGAGTTGGAGGTGGAGATCTACGGACAAATGCACCGGGCCGTGGTCCAGAAGGATGAACCGCTCTGGGATCCGGAAAACGCGCGCCTGCGGGCCTAACGTCCTGTTTGAATGAGGGTACACGGAGTGGATCAGAAGGGTTCGGATCTGAAAGAGGCCTCGCAAGGCTGGCATTTCGACATTCTGGTCTGCGATGGGTTCGTACTGACGGAAATGGCCGCAGTCACCGACACGCTGCGCATTGCCAACCGGGTGCTGGCGCGCCCTCTGTTCGACTGGACGGTGCGCTCTGCCTCTGGCGGGCAGATCACCTGCCGGTCGGGGTTGAGTGTCGAAACCCAGTGTTTCGCCGCGAAGCCAGAGGCCGATTTTGCCTTTGTCCTTGGCAATTCCGATCCGGCGCATCCGGGCCTGTCGCTGGGCCGGGTGGTCCAGAGCTACACCAGCCGCGGCGCGCAGGTCTATCTGCTGGCCGAAGCCGCCGCCCGCCATATCCGCAGCCAGTCCGGCGGGGCGGGGGCGCACACCACCCATTGGGAGAACTCGGACCTGCTGCGTGAACAGCTTGGGCTGGATCTTGGTGCCCATGCGCTGGCCCGTCAGGACGGTCCGGTGGTGACCTGCGCCGGGATGGGCGCCACCACCGATGTGGTTCTGGCCCTGGTCGGGCAGCTGACCTCGGCGGCGGCGCAGGTCACGGTGGCCAATATCCTGCTGCACGACCACATCCGCGATTTCGCCTCGCTGCAACCCTTTGCGGGTCATGCGCCGACCACATCGGGCGACCGGGATCTGGACGATTGCATCCGCCTGATGCAGACCAATATCGAGGAGCCGATGCCGATCCGCAGTATCGTCACCGAACTGGGCCTGTCCAACCGCTCGTTGGAGCGCAAGTTCCGGACGTTTTTCGGAACCACGCCCAACGGGTTCTATCGGGAAATGCGGCTCAGCAAGGCGAACAACCTGCTGCTGAACACCACGCTCAGCGTGCGTGAGATTGGCCTTGCCTGCGGGTTTCCCAACGGGTTTTCCTCGCTCTACAAATCCGTTTTCGGGATCACCCCCTTTGCCCTGCGCAAACAGCGCCGCACCCGCCCGGAGTCTGAAACCGCCCACAGTGCGCATTCTGGGGCGCCAAGGCCGGTTTGAAAAAACGGGCCGGGGATAAGACGTTCCCGCGTTTGACGTTTTTGATGCATTTTCTGACGTAAGTCTGTGCCACTCTGATCCGTAAATCGGTTCGGAGAGCATGAGATGAGCGATCTTCCAAAGTCGGCCCGCGTGGTCATCATCGGCGGCGGCGTGGTGGGCTGTTCGGTGGCCTATCACCTGACGAAACTCGGCTGGCAGGATGTGGTCCTGCTGGAGCGCAAACAGCTGACCTCTGGCACCACATGGCATGCGGCCGGGCTGATCGGGCAGCTGCGGGCATCCTCCAACATGACGAAGCTGGCGCGCTATTCCGCCGATCTGTACCTTGGGCTGGAGGAAGAAACCGGCGTTGCCACCGGTATGCGGCAGGTGGGGTCAATCTCGGTCGCGCTGACCGATGAACGGCTGGAGGAGCTGTACCGAAATGCCGCCATGGCGCGGGCTTTTGGCGTGCCGGTCGAGGAGCTCTCCCCGGCAGAAGTGAAAGCGCGCTACGACCATATCAACCTCGATGGCGTCACCGGTGGTGTCTGGCTGCCGACCGACGGTCAGGCGGATCCGGGGAATATCGCGCTCGCCCTGGCCAAGGGTGCCCGCCAGCGCGGTGCGCTGGTCAAGGAGAGGATCAAGGTCACCGGCATTGCCCGCGAAGGACGGCGGGTGATGGGAGTGGACTGGGTGTCCGATTCAGGCTCTGATACGGGGCATATCGCCTGTGACATGGTGGTGAACTGCGCTGGCATGTGGGGGCATGAAGTGGGCCGCATGGCGGGCGTCAACGTGCCGCTGCACGCCTGCGAGCATTTCTACATCGTCTCGGAACCGATCCAAGGGCTCAGCCAGATGCCGGTGCTGCGGGTGCCGGATGAATGCGCTTATTACAAGGAAGATGCGGGCAAGATCATGCTGGGCGCCTTTGAACCCAAGGCGAAACCCTGGGGGATGAAGGGCATTCCCGACAGTTTCGAATTCGACCAGCTGCCCGAGGATTTCGATCACTTCGAGCCCATCCTGGAGGCCGCCTGCAACCGGATGCCGATGCTGACCGATGCCGGGATTCATACCTTCTTCAACGGGCCCGAAAGCTTTACGCCCGACGATGCCTATCACCTGGGACTGGCGCCCGAGATGGACAACGTCTGGGTCGCTGCGGGGTTCAATTCGATCGGGATCCAGTCGGCGGGCGGTGCGGGCATGGCGCTGGCGCAATGGATGCAGGATGGAGAGAAGCCCTTTGATCTGGGCGATGTGGATATCACCCGCATGCATCCCTTTCAGGGCAACAAACACTACCTGTTCGAACGCTCCAAGGAAACGCTGGGCCTGCTTTATGCGGATCACTTCCCCTATCGGCAAAAGGCAACCGCGCGCGGGGTGCGGCGCTCTCCTTTCCATCACCAACTGACTGAGGCGGGCGCTGTCTTTGGCGAACTGGCGGGCTGGGAGCGCGCCAACTGGTTTGCCGAGGCGGGGCAGGAACGGGAATACCGCTATAGCTGGAAGCGGCAGAACTGGTTCCAGAACTCCGCCGCTGAACACCGTGCGGTGCGCGAAAACGTTGGCATGTACGATATGTCCTCCTTCGGGAAAATCCGTGTGGAAGGACCGGATGCGGAAAGCTTCCTGAACCATATCTGCGGCGCGAACATGTCTGCCCCTGTGGGCAAGATCGTCTATACCCAGTTCCTGAACAGCCGCGGTGGAATCGAGGCGGATGTGACAGTCACACGCCTGTCAGAGACTGTATACTTGGTTGTGACGCCTGCCCTGACCCGGCTGGCGGATGAGACCCGCATGCGGCGGCTGGTCGGGGATTACCGCGTGACCATTACCGATGTGACCGCGGGGGAGGGCGTCCTGGCGGTCATGGGGCCACGCTCGCGCGAGTTGCTGCAGAAGGTCTCTCCCAATGATTTCAGCAACGCGGTGAACCCTTTTGGCACCGCGCAGGAGATCGAGATCGGCATGGGGCTGGCCCGTGCGCATCGGGTCTCTTACGTCGGCGAACTCGGCTGGGAGCTCTATGTTTCGTCCGATATGGCAGGGCACGTTTTCGAGGTGCTGCAGGATGCCGGGCGGGACATGGATCTGAAGCTCTGCGGCATGCATATGATGGACAGCTGCCGGATCGAGAAGGGCTTTCGCCACTTCGGCCATGACATCACCTGCGAGGATCACGTGATCGACGCGGGGCTGGGATTCGCAGTGGATCTGAACAAACCTGATTTCATCGGCAAGGCGGCCGTTGCCGCGCGCAAGGAGAGCGGCCCAAAGGCCCGGATGCTGCAATTCCGCCTGACTGACCCTGAACCGCTGCTTTATCACAACGAACCCCTGCTGCGCGATGGAGAGATCGTCGGCTATCTCTCTTCGGGTGCCTATGGTCATACGTTGGGTGCTGCCATCGGCATGGGCTATGTGCCGTGTGAAGGGGAAAGCGCTGCCGAGGTTCTGGCCTCGTCCTACGAGATCGACGTGATGGGCATCCGGGTGCAGGCAGAGGCTTCGCTGAAACCGATGTATGACCCGAAATCGGAGCGGGTGAAGGTCTGAATCAGGCTTTAATACGGGCTAATTTGTCATACTTCGGTCTGACGAGCCATGCAGGCGATGGTGCGGCGTGATCTGTTTCGTGATCAATTCCTGTGCGTTTTGGGCATTCCCTTCGCCTGCAAAGCTGCCATAAAGGCCGCGTAGGAGAGCTGCCATGACCACCCATACGCGCGAGAACGTCGACACCCCTCAGGGGCTGGCCTTTGCCATTACGGCCTATCTGCTGTGGGGGTTCCTGCCGCTCTACATGAAGGCGGTGTCGCACATTCCGGCGGCCGAGGTGGTGGCCCATCGGGTGATCTGGTCGGTGCCTTTGGCAGGGGCGCTGCTGATCGTTCTGCGCCGCACCGGCGATCTGCGCGCGGCCCTGCGCAGCCCGCGCACCCTGCTGATGGCCTGCATCACGGCGGTGCTGATTTCGGTGAACTGGGGCATCTATGTCTGGTCCATTGCCACGGATCACGCGCTGGATGCAGCACTTGGATATTACATAAACCCCTTGTTTAGTGTCGCATTGGGCGCCCTTTTGTTGGGGGAGCGGCCGAGTCGCACTCAGATGCTGGCGATCGCCTTGGCGGCGGCCGCGGTTGTGGTTCTGACCGTGGAAACCGGAAGCCTGCCCTGGGCTGCTGTCGGTCTGACGTTCAGCTGGGGCTTTTACGCCTTCTTCAAGAAATGGTTGCCGGTCGGCCCCAATCAGGGGTTCCTTCTGGAGGTGCTGATCCTGTCGGTGCCCGCGCTGGCCTATCTGTCCTATCTGACCGCGACAGGCACAGGCAGCTTTGGCATCAGCTGGGGGCAAAGCCTGCTGCTGATGGGGTGCGGCGTGGTGACGGCGGTGCCGCTGATCATCTATGCCAATGGTGCCAAGCTGCTGCGGCTATCGACCATCGGTATCCTGCAATATATCGCGCCGACGCTGATCTTTCTGGTCGCCGTCTTTGTCTTTGGTGAGGAGTTCGGCCACGCCCGCATGATCGCCTTCCCGATGATCTGGGCGGCGCTGGTGATCTATTCCATTCCCCTGATCCGTCAGATGCGGCGCAAGCCGAAGGTGCAGAAGCTTACCTAACTCAGGCTCTGATCAAGGGTTTTCGATCTCTTTCGCCAGCCGGTCCGCCCAAAGCGCATAGGCGCGCGGATTTGGGTGATAGCCATCCTCGGCGGCCAGCGCCGGGTCACTGGGCAATTCAAACGGAAGATGGTGAAACCCGTCGATCTGCCCGGAGAGGTCTGCAAGCCTGCAATCCAACCGCCGTGCCTGACACCCCAGCGCCCAGGCAAGCGGCTGCGGCAGGGCGGGGAAATACTCCATCTGTGGCACCCCACAGACGAGGATTCTTTGCACACCAAAGCGATCCGTTAGAAGCCGTGCCAGATCGCGTTGCTGCCGTTCAAATTGCCCTTGTGGAACGGCTCCGGTCACATCGTTCACTCCCAGCGCCAGTACGGCTACGTCAAAGGGCTGCGCGGGCAGGGCCATCAGCCGCTGCAACGTATCTGCCGTACGATGCCCGGTGGTGGCCTCAAGGCGCCAGTGAACCTGCCACCGGGGCGCCAGCCGCTGCACCAGTTGCCCGGTAAGCGCCTGCTCCTGATGCGCAGCGCCCACACCGGCGGCGGAACTGTCCCCGGCAATCAGCAGCCGTAGCGGCGCACCGGAACCCGCAGTTCCCTGTCGCGCTCCCTCCGGCTCAGGCAGCCGCAAGGCCCGGCGCCGGAGGTGCAGCCCCTGCGCAATCAACAGCGGGAGCAGCGGCAGGCGAAGGATCTGGTCGGCTGCGATCATGGGTTATCTGCCAATATGTGGCTCTAACATGAGGGAATCAGCTGAGTGCCTCACGGAATTTCAGGAAGCGCGCATCGGTCTGCACCCGTGCATTCATCGCATCGCGCAGGGCGCCGACGGATTTATAGGGGCGCATGACCACCTCGAAGACCTCGATCAGCCCGTCATCACCCAGAGTGATCAGATCCACGCCCACGGCGTCGAACTCGCCGATCTTGCACTGGAATTCCAGCGCCCAGTCGTTGCCCTCTCCCATGATCCTGCGATAGCGGAAGTCCGAGAACACTTGCCCCACATGACCCAGCACCGCCGCCACCGGCGCGCGGCCGGTCCAGGTTTTCCAATAGGTGGGGGGCAGGAATTTCACGTCCTCGGACAGCAGCTCTGCGATCAGCGCCTCATCGCCCTTGGCGACGACCTCCTGCATGCGGGTGATGGTTGGATGCATGGTTTCTCTCCCTTTGTTGATGCGATCCTGCCCTTGCGGCGGCGGGCCGGGCAAGACGGACGTGGCGGGAACTTGCTCCGGCGGCAGCAAGGCAGTAGGCAGGCGGCCATGACGGTATCGAGCGATTACACCCCGCCGCAGGACCCGCTGGAGATCCTGCATCATGATGCGCAGATCCTTGCGGTAAACAAACCGGCGGGATTGCTGAGCGTGCCGGGCCGGGGTGAACATCTCGCCGATTGCCTGTTGTCGCGGGTGCAGCTTGCCTTTCCCGAGGCGCTGCTGGTGCATCGGCTGGACCGCGATACCTCGGGGGTGATGGTCTTTGCGCTGACGCCCCATGCGCAGCGGCACCTGTCGATGCAGTTCGAGAAACGCAGCACGCGCAAGGTCTACGTGGCCCGCGTCACCGGGCGGCTGGAGCCAAAGGCGGGCACGGTGGATCTGCCGCTGATCGTCGACTGGCCGAACCGTCCGCGCCAGATGGTCTGCCATGAGACGGGTAAACCTGCGGTGACCGACTGGCGGGTGATGAAATACGGCGAAGGGGAGACCCGAGTGCGGCTGACGCCCAAGACGGGCCGGTCGCACCAGTTGCGGGTGCATATGCTGTCGCTGGGGCACGCCATTCTGGGCGATCCGCTGTATGCTGAAGGCGCGGCGCGGGATTTCCCCCGCATGATGCTGCATTCCGAAGAGCTGCGGATCAAACACCCCGATAGCGAACAGTCGATGAAGTTCCGGGCCAAGGCGCCCTTTTGATCAGGCGTCGATCCGGTGCCAGCTGTCTGGCAGGATATCGGGGTTGGAGAGCTTCGGATCTCCGAACCACTGCGCCGGGCCGGTGACGCGTTTCTCCGGGTTCTGGTTCAGCCAGGCCGCCCACCAGGAAAATGAACTGTTGGCGATGATATTGTGCTGGCACAGGGTCATCAGCCGCATGTCCTCGAAATCGGTGTCTGGGCCGTTGAAATCCACCACCACCTTTTCGCAGGGCAAGGGCAGGTTTTCCTTGGCCCAGTCCGGATCGTCGGAGAAGACAAATACGGTTGGCGTACCCTCCAGCCCCTCCAGAACGCGGGCGAGGGCGGCTTCGTAATAGGCTTGATCGCAAAGCACATGGGCGGCAAGCGCCACGTAATCACCGCGCCGCACGTGCAGTGAGATGGCATTGCTACCTTGGATACGGGCGGCCATGTCGGCGTTCTGCGTGTTGGTGAACTCCGGGAAGCTGAAATCGGCCCGGATGCGGTCGGCGATCGCGGCAAAGTATTTCTCGCTTTGCCAGTAGCCATGCAGATAGCTGTCATCGCCCCAGGTCGCAAAATCGGCGTTGTAGCCAAGGCCGCGTTCGCGCCGGAAAGTTGGAGCGGAGCCAAAGGCGCGCCACAGGGCATAGCGCAGCGGTGCTTCCTTTTTCAGTGGCGGCAGTGGTGCGGGGTCGGTCAGATCGAGATCAAAGACCCGGGTCAACACGCCTTCGCAGCGCCGCACCGCTTCGCGGCTATCGAGAGCGACAGCCACGCCAAGGCGCTCGGCCAGCGCGCGGGCGGCGGCGTATTGAAACATCTGATTGCCAAGGCGGCCGTGCAGGCGGGCGGTGATCATCGCGGCTGTCTGTCCTTGCAAAGGGGAGGATCCGATACCCCTGCATATCGGTGCCGTAGCCACATTGGAAGGTCGATAGGGACAGGATGATCCGATCCGGGTCCGGCGATGGGGCGTCCTCCCGCCCGTCGTTCGCCTTTTTGGTGAAAGGCTGCCTCCCGTTGGGCCCGGCGCCGCGCAAGGCGCGGCGCCGGGCCCAAGGCCGCAAAGGCTGTCGTGGCACGGCCACGGCAGCCTTTGGGCGCGGGAGGTTCTGTCTTTAAAGGGTCAGATAAAGCTGCGGATGGTCTTCAGCGCGCCGTCCAAGGCTTCACCTTTTTCGTCCTGCAGCGCCGCTTCGCGCAGGCGGGCGACCCATTCGGGACCGTCGTCGCGGGTTTCGACCAGTCGCGCGCCGTCCAGAACCCGGTCGAATTTCGACAGGCCCCGTGTGTGGGTGTCGGAATAGCCCTTGATCAGGCGCCGACAGCGCAGCACTTCCACCGCCATGTCATAGCTGCTGGGCAGATAGCCGATCGCGCGGTTCAACCAGTCGTCCAGATGCGCCTGTTCCAGCGCGTGGCGGCGGCTCTTGCGGCGCCAGCCGCGCAGGCCGCCCATCACATAAAGCAGGGCAAAGCCACGGAAGCGGTCGGTGCGGATGCGGCGGCCCTTGTTGAACAGCCGGTCGAGACGTTTCATCCAGACCGGGCTGGCCTCGATCCGGGCGCCAAGCCCCGCAGGCAGCAGACCGGCGATCTCTTCGGCGCGCGGGTGCAGATAATCGGTCAGGGTCATCAGCTTGTCAGCACTGCCAACCTGATCCTCGATCCGGTCGAACCGGCTGGCGCGGGTTTTCAGATCTGCCACCCGGATCACATCGTCATAGGCCATGGCATTGGCGATGTATTTCGCGGCCTCGCGCGACAGCACATACCCCCGGTCAGCGCTGTCGCGGCCCAGGATGCCTTCGAGCCGGTCCAGATATTCGGCGCCATAGGCGATGTCCTGAAAATCCACCACCTTGCGCAGGCCCGGCAGCGCCAATTCCTGGACCGCAGCTGGCAGGGCATTGATCCGGTCCAGCAGCGCGCCATAGGCCCGTAGCTTTCCGGCGGATCCCGCCGGTTTCGCCGCTTCGGCGGGGGTGGAGGCGGCTGCAGCCGGGGCCTCTTTCCCGCCCTGGGCCAGATCATATCCGGCGGCAAAGGCACGCAGGCTGGCCTCGACGCCCTTACCTCCCGCGCGGATCGCCTCTTCAAAGGCAGCACGTTTGAACGGCAGGGCTCCGGATCCGGCCAGTGCACCGAACAGCGACGCGGAGATCACTGAGCCGACACCGACAGCGGCCTGTTCCATATCGGCCATGACCAGCTGCCGCGCCGCGGTTTCGGCGGCGGCGCGCACTTCGGCGGCATCGGCCATGCCGTCGCCCGGCACCATTTTCTCAGAGACTGCCAGCGCCCGGTGGGTCGATGCGATCAGAGTGGTGCGGTCCGGGGTGACAAAGCCGCGCATGATGGCGCGCCCGGCTTCCATCATTTCGGCGGCAATCATCACGTCGATGTCGCCCTGCGCCGGTGCGAGGGAGAAGACAGGCGTTGGCACCGATGCAGGCGCCATTTCGATGTAATAGATGGTGGCGCCGGTACGCTGCGCCACGCCCGCGACGCTGGTCGCCTGCGCGGAATAGCCTTCGGCGCGGGCCAGGGATTCGATCCAGTTGGTCAGGACGCCGCCGCCCTGTCCGCCCACGGCAAGGATCGCGACCTTGATGACGCCGTCCAGATGGGTGGCGCCTCCGCCAGATGCGATTGGCAGTTCGATGGACATCACGCGGCTCCTTCGCTCAGGTCGGTGGAAAAGGTCAGGCGTCGCGCTGCGCGGCGGTTCTGCAGCCAGGAGATCATCCGGTTGCGCAATCCTGCGGTCCAGCGTTCAAACCCGGTCGGGTTGTGCACCACGCGGGCCTCGTAGAAGGACGGGCAGAGGATCGCAGCATCAGCGACCTCGCCGCAGTTGCCGCAGCCGACGCAGGTCTGGTCGATATGGGCGACAGGATCGTCGCGCAGCGGGTCGTCCAGTTTCTTCAGCGACAGTGAGGGGCAGCCGGACAGGCGGATACAGGCGTGATCGCCGGTGCAGATATCCTCATCAACGCCAAAGCGGGGCACCTCGACGCGGGTACCGTCCTTGATCGCGGCATTGCGCTGGGGTTTCTCCCGCCGCTGCCGGTTCAGCATGCATTCCGAGGAGGCCACGATCACCTTTGGCCCATCGTAATCGGTGGTCAGCGCCTCGCGGATGGTGGCGCGCATCTGGGTGACATCATAGGTGCGGTCGATCTGCCGGATCCATTTGACGCCAGCACCCTCCAGCGCCTTGGTGATCGGGTTGTTGGTCGCCTTGCTGGGGTTCTTGGCGCGGCTGGATGGGATGTCCTGCCCGCCGGTCGCTGCGGAATAGTAGTTGTCGACGATGATCGCGACGCTGTCCGATTTATTGAACACCATGTTGCCGATCGAAGAGCTGAGGCCGTTGTGCCAGAAGCCCCCGTCGCCAAGGATCGAGATCGCGCGTTTCTCGCCGCCGCCGTCAAAGGCCGCGTTGGAGGCCGGACCAAGGCCATAGCCCATGGTCTGCCCGCCGATTTCGAAGGGCGGCAAGGCTGCAAACAGGTGGCAGCCGATATCGGCCGAGATCTGATGCTTGCCCAGCTCCTGCTCCACCAGTTTCATCGAGGCAAAGATGGGCCGTTCCGGGCAGCCGGTGCAGAACCCCGGCGGGCGGATCGGCACGGTCTGGCTGAGGTCGGGAATTTCGGGCGCCGGTTCGTTCGGGGCCAGAACCTGTCCGGGCAGCAGGTGCGCGGCATAGGTGCGCAGGAAATCGTCGATGCCGTCCTTCATCACCTGGCCGGTATATTCGCCTGCCTTGGGGAAGGTGCCCTTGCCTTCAAGCTTGGTGCTGCTGCCTGCCTTGTAAAGCATGGCGCCAAGCTGCTGTTCGATGAACTCGGGCTGGCCTTCCTCGATCATCAGGACGGCATCCTTGTCCTCGCAGAAATCGAGAAGGTCGCTTTGCACCAGCGGGTAGGTCACGTTCATCACGTAAAGCGGCACGTCGGTGTTGCCCGACAGATCCGCAAGGCCAAGGCGTTGCAGGGCGCGGATGACGCTGTTGTACATGCCGCCCAGGCAGATCAACCCGACCTTGCCTTCCTTCGGGCCAAAGCGTTCGTTCAGACCATTGTCGAGGATGTACTTCTCGGCAGCGGGCCAGCGGTTGTCGATCTTGTCGTGTTCATGCTGATAGGACATCGGCGGCAGCACCACGCGGGAGAAATCCCGCTGCGGGTTGGCCAGCGCATCGCGCACGGTCAGATCGGGGCGCTGGTTTTCGCGGCATTCAAAGGTGCCAGTCACGTGGCAGGATCGGATCCGCACCATCAGCATCACCGGCGTGTTCGACGCTTCGGACAGGCCAAAGCCATCGCCCACAGATTTCACGATCGAAGGCAGGTTGGGGCGTGGGTCCAAGAGCCAGAACTGCGATTTCATCGCAAAGGCATAAGACCGCTCCTGCATGATCGAGGAGCCTTCGCCGTAATCCTCACCCACCACCACAAGAGCGCCGCCGGTGACGCCCGAAGAGGCGAGGTTGGCCAGCGCATCCGAGGCCACGTTGACCCCGACCGATCCCTTGAAGGTGACCGCGCCGCGGATGGGATAATGGACCGAGGCTGCAAGCATCGCCGCCGCTGCCGCTTCGGAGGCGTTTGCCTCGTAGCGCACGCCAAGTTCGCCGAGCAGGTCCTCGGCATCGGCCAGCACGTCCATCAGGTGCGAGATCGGCGCGCCCTGATAACCGCCGACATAGCCGACTCCGTTTTCCAGCAAGGCCTTTGTGATGGCCAGAATGCCTTCGCCGGTAAAGCTGGTCCCGGCACCTTTGCGCAGGTGCTCTACTTCTGCCTTGAACGACCTTTCGGCCATTGGCGCCTCCTTGGATATCGTTCTGGGGGACCGTCGTGGAAGACGGTCGGGTTAAATCTGGTGTACGCGCACGTTGCGCAGGATGGTTTGCAGGGTGGTCACGAACTGACGCTGCTCTTCGGCGCTGATGCCGGTGAACATCTGGGCATAGGCTTCGGCGATATGCGGCCAGAGCTTTTCCTGCGTCTCTCGGCCCTTGGGGGCCATGAAGATCCGGGTGGCGCGGCTGTCGTCGGGGTCGGGACGGCGGATGATCAGCTCGTCCTGTTCCAGCTTGTCCAGCGACCGGCTGAGCGTGGATTGTTCGACCACCGCATAGACGGCGAGTTCACGGATCAGCAGCCCGTCGAGCACCGACAGTACGGCGAGGGCGCGCATCTTAGCCGTGTTGAGGCCGAGCGCCGCCATCTCTTCGCGCAAGGACGCGTTGTAGCGGCCCATGATGCGGTTCATCAGGTAGGGGGGGAAGTTTTCCAGCCCGATTTCGCCCAGACGGGGCAGCGGTGTGTCCGCCTCCGGTTGGTCTGCCGTGGCCGTGGTGGTGTCGTCCGTGCTCATGCGCCCATCCTTTTTGCAAGGTTGTAGCCGGACCCTCCGCCCAGACCAGGTCCGGGGTGGGTCGCGGCCCCAATCAGATGCAGGTCCTTCACTGCGGTGGCGTTATTGACCGATTGCGGGAAGGGGCGCCAGACAAAGAACTGGTCCAGCGTGCAGGATCCGCCATAGGGATCGCCGCCCACCAGGTTCATGTTCAGATCCTGAAGATCGGCAGGGGAATAGGCGCGGCGGGCCAGTTTGATCTTGTCGAAATCCTTGATGTTACGGGACAGGATCGCCTCGATCCGGTCGGCAAAGGCTTCGCGGGTCGGTTCATCCCACTCGGGTCCGCTGTCGATCTCTTTTGCGGCGTCGCCTTTGATAACGCGGGGGGCGTCGGGGATCTGCAGCCACAGGATCGCCTTTCCATCCGGGCAGCGGGTGGGGTCCATGCGGTGGGGCTGGCCCACGCAGATCGTGGGCGTTTCCGGCAGCATGCCGCGTTCGGCCTCGTTGGCGGATTTCGAAACGCTGTCGACCCCGTCTGCGAGGTGGACAAGCGCGACATCTTCCAGCCCCTCGCTCAGCCATTCCGGAACGGCATCCAGCGCATAGTGCAGCTGGAAATTGCCGCGCCCGTGGCGGTAGTTCTTCGCGGCCTCCGGCGCGGTTTCCTGCGGCAGCAGGCGGCCATAGAGTTGCGACGGCGTGACCGAAGCGATGACCGAGGCGCCGCGGATGACCTCTCCGTCGGCGGTTTCGATGCCGGTGGCGCGGCCGTTTTCGGTAAGGATACGCGTCACATCGGTGCCGGTACGGATCTCGCCGCCATTGGCGGTGATCAGCCGTTCAAAGGCTTCGGCGGCAGCCCCGGCGCCACCTTTGACCACCGGCGCCCCAGCGGCCTCTAGCGCAAAGGCGATGACGCGGCCCATCTGGCCGGAATAAGTGCTTTCGGGGGTGAGGCCGCAATGCAGCACCCAAGGCGCCCAAAGCGCCTGAAGGTCTTCGGAGCCATAAGAGCTTTCCAGCCAGCCGCGCGCCGGTTGCAGCGCTGCGCCGACCCAGGATTTGAGACCGTTGAGGCCCCGTTTCCACGCCTGTTTTGCCAGCAGTTTGGCGGTGCCAGCAGACCAGAGCGGTCCGCCCAGCAGCGCAAAGAGGAAGTCGGCGTCGGCTTCGATGCCGCCCACGTCGCGGCCATGTTGCGCCCCGTCGCCGGGGCTGAGCGCGTCAAAGGCAGCGATATTGGCGGCGCGGTCCATGGTCAGTACGGTGGCGCGGCCATCGGGGCGCAGGACCGCCGTGGGGCGGTCCGTGTGACAGAACTCAAGCCCATGTTTCGCCAGATCGCCCGCCAGTTCTGCATAGGCAGGCGAGGTGAGAAACAGGACGAAGGTCGCCGCCATCACATCATGGGAATACCCGGGCAGCGTGATCTCATCGGTGCGCAGGCAGCCTCCGATGCGGTCCGAGCGTTCGAGCATCAGAACCGGTTTGCCCTTGCGGGACAACAGCGCGGCGGCGACCAGTGAATTGATCCCGGTGCCGATGATGATGTGAGGGGCGGCGGCCATCTGCTCTTATCCCTTGGGGACCAGCGCCAGCGCGCGGATCGGGCTGCCGGTGCCGCGCTGGATCTTCAGCGGTGCGGCAATCAGGATGGCGCCCTTTGCGGGCAGCTTGTCCAGATTGGCCAGCGAGGCCAGACCAAAGCGGTTGTTGGCGTGCAGCAGGTTATGCGCCGGGAAGGGCGGGGTCATGCCACCGGCCATGCCTGCGTCGGTGCCGATGCACTGGCTGCCCCAGCCGACGATGCCCTTGTCGACCAGATACTGGATCACCTCGGCGGTCGGTCCGGGGGTGTGCGGACCGGTTTCATCGGCGTTGAGGAACTTGGCCTCGTCGTCGGCGTATTGATCCCAGTCGCTGCGCAGGACGACCCATTCACCGGCCTTGATCTCGCCGTGCTCGGCCTCCCAGGCCTTCACGTGGTCGATGGTCAGCAGGAAGTCGGAATCTTCGCCGCACTCCTTGGAGAAGTCGAGCACGTTCACCGGCGCGATCAGGCGCTGCACGTCCAGCGTGTCGGTGTAGCCTTCTTCGAAATCCTTGCCGGTAATCCAGTGATGCGGCGCATCAAAGTGGGTGCCGGTGTGTTCGCCCAGCTTCATCCAGTTCCAGGCAAAGAAGGGGCCGTCTTCGTCGTATTCGCTGATCTTGTGGATTTCGACCTTGGGTGTGTTTTTCGCGAAATCTTCCGGCAGCTGCAGGATCGGAGTGTTCGGCCCCAGAACCCCGGTGCAGTCCACCACTTCGATTTCCCCGGTCAAAAGCTTGGCGCCAAGCCCGTCCAATGCGGTTGTTGCGGTCATTATCGCCTCCCGTGTTGTGCGCGGTCTGAAGGTGCCGCTTTTTGCGATGACAAATCCATGCTAGACATAATTACATGCATTTGCAAATATCAATATGTAAAGGATAAAGGAATCTGCCCATGTCAGCGGCGCCGGACGCAGTTATTATCGGAAGCGGTCACAACTCTTTGGCCTGTGCTGCGCATCTGGCGGCAAAGGGCTGGAGTGTGGCCGTATACGAGCGCGCCGAAACGCCCGGCGGGGCAGTAAAAACCGGGGAATATACGCTTCCGGGCTTTCGCCATGACTGGGCCGCGATGAATCTGTCGCTCTTTGCAGGGTCCGCCTTTCATCAGAAATATGCCGAGGAACTGGCCGGGCACGGGCTTGGTTTTGCTCCTGCGGCGGATTGTTTTGCCTCGGTTTTTCCGGATCAGACCTGGTTGGGTATCGGCAATGATGCGGCGGCCAATGTGGCGCGAATCGCAGCTGAAAATGCGGCTGATGCAAAAGCCTGGGAGGCGTTGAGCGCCGCGTTTCCAGAGCGTGCTGAAACTTTGTTCGCTTTGCTGGGCAGTCCGATCAATAAACGTGCATTTGCATCTTTAGGCTGGAAGTCTTGGCGCAAGATGGGCGCTGCCGGGCTGATGGATCTGGGGCAGTTTCTGGCCTCTTCGCCGCGCAGCTGGCTGGAAGAGACATTCGAATCGTCAAAGGTCCGTGCCCTTCTGGCGGCCTGGGGCATGCATCTGGATTTTGCCCCGGACATCGCGGGCGGTGCGCTGTTTCCTTACCTAGAAGGACAGGTGAACCAGGCGTTTGGCATGGTACTGGGGCAGGGCGGCGCCGATGGCATCATCAAGGCCATGATCGCCATGATCGAGGCGCGTGGCGGATCGGTAACCTGCGGCGCCGAAGTGTCGCGGATTCTGCACGCGGGCGGACGGGCCACGGGAATCGAGTTGTCGGACGGGACACAGGTGCAGGCAAAACGGGCGGTCATCGCTAATGTCGCCCCTGCCGCGATGCTGCGGCTGACCGGCGGCACACCCGACAAACGGTATGATCGCGGGATGGAGAAATTCGCCCATGCGCCGGGGACCATGATGATCCATCTGGCGATGGAGGATCTGCCGGACTGGGCGGCGGGGGATGGTCTGAAACGCTTTGCCTATGTGCATATGGCGCCCGAGCTTGACCAGATGGCGCGCACCTATGCGCAGGCCAAGGCGGGGCTGTTGCCGGATGAGCCGGTGATCGTCTGCGGTCAGCCCACCGTCATCGACCCCAGTCGCGCGCCCGAGGGCAAACATGTTCTGTGGTTGCAGGTGCGCATGGTGCCCGGTCAGATCAAGGGCGATGCCGCCGGACAGATCACCGCCACCGACTGGACAGAGGCAGCGCAGCCAATGGCAGAGCGCGCGCTCGATATCCTTGAAACCTATGCGCCCGGTACAAGGGCAAAGATCCTTGGCCAGCATATCGTGACGCCCACCATGCTGGAGGCCGATAACCCCAACCTTGTGGGCGGGGATCAGGTCTGTGGCAGTCACCAGCTCAACCAGCATTTCATGTTCCGGCCCCTGCGCGGGTTTGCGGATGGCTCCACCCCGATCCGTGATCTTTATCACACCGGGGCGGCTGTCTGGCCCGGAGCGGGAACCGGAGCCGGGGCGGGATACCTCCTCGGGCAAAAACTGGCCGGCACCTAATCACAACAACATGTCGGCCTTCCAACCAACAGGGAAAAGCAAAATGAAATTGACAAGACGCACTTTACTTCAGAGCACCGCCGCCAGCGTGGCGCTTGCCGGGGCCAGCCTGCCCAGCTTTGCCGCCGGGATCGAAGAGCTGGTGATTGCCTATAACGTGAACCTGCCCAGCTGGGATCCGACCGTCGGTCCCTCGGCGGTGAACCCCACCATTCAGGGCATCTACCAATCGGTGTTCGATCTGTTCATCCCGCAGAACCCGGATCTGTCCTTTGGTTCCGGGATCATCAGCGATTATGGCTGGAACGATGACAAGACAAAGGTCTGGATGGATGTGCGCGAAGGCGTCACCTGGCACAATGGCGATCCCCTGACACCCGAAGACGTGGTCTGGTCGCTGGAACGTGCGGGCAACCCCGAGACCGGCAACCCGATCCAGTTCATCTGGGGCAAGATCGGCAATTTCTCCATCGAGGGGAACCGCGTCACCGCTGACGTGCTGGCCTATGAGCCGACGATCTTCAAATGGATGAGCTTCCTGACCGGCTATATCCTGCCCAAGAAATACTACGAGGAAGTCGGGGCAGATGGCTTTGAGGCCGCGCCTGTGGGCACCGGTCCCTATATGGTCGAAAAGTTCGAGCGCAACGCATTCGTGCGCCTGAAGGCGAACGAGAACTACTGGGGCGGCGCGCCCGAATTCAAATCCGTCACCATCAAGTTCGTGACCGATGCCGCCAGCCGCGTGGCCGAGGTGGAATCGGGCAACGCCCATGTGACGCTGGAAATGCCCTATGAGGAATTCGACCGCCTGAAGGAAAAATCGGGCATCATGGGCACTGCCGCACCGGTGTCGGATATCGGCATGATCTTCATCAACGATATCGAAGTGATGACCGATCCCAACGTGCGCATGGCCATGGCCCATGCGATCGACAAACAGCTGATCATCGACCGGCTGCTGTCCGGCTATGGCGTGGCGATCGACACGCTGCAGACGCCCGATTACGTGGGCTATGACGAGACGATCAAGGTCGCCTATGATCCGGAGAAGTCCAAGGAGCTGCTGGCGGCCTCTGGCTATGGTCCCGACAATCCGGTGAAATTCACCATCCAGACCACCCGTGGCTTTAAGCCGAAGGATTACGAGATCATCCAGGCCATCGTCGGTCTGTGGCGCCGGGTCGGTATCGAGGCCGAGATCGAAGTCTACGAGATTGCCAAACACTACGAGCTGCGCGCGGCCGACACATTGGCGCCTGCGGCCTTCTACAACTGGGGCAACTCGATTGGTGATCCCACCACCTCGACCGGCTTTGCCATGTTCGGCCCCTCGCCGCATTCGGTCTGGGACGGTGAGGAGCTGATGCAGAAGATCCTGCCGCTCTGGGGTGAATCGGACGAGGACAAGCGGATCGCGGGCTGGAAGGACGTGGACCGTTTCATCGCCGAGAACGCGCTGGTGATCCCGCTGCTGCAATATGTTCAGCCGATCCTGCACAGCGATCAGGTGAAGGTGGTGCCGCATGCCTCGGGCGCGCTGTTGCCGCATCTGATGACACGGGCCTGATCCCTCTCTCCCTTGGTTGCGGGGCATCGGTCTGATTGTGCCGGTGCCCCGCGGCCCTTTTTCACGACCTCACAGAACGAAGGTAGACAATGCAGATCCTGCGCAGAATGATCGCGCGGCTGGCGGCCACTATGGTGACGCTGGTCGGGGTGGCGATCATCGTCTTTGTGGTTATCCGCGTGGTGCCGGGCAATCCGATTGCCATGATGCTGCCGCCGGGGGCCACCGATGCGGATATCCAGCGGCTTCAGGCGCTTTACGGGTTCGACAAATCGATCCCCGAACAATTCCTGATCTGGGCCTCTGGCGTGCTTCAGGGGGATTTCGGAACCTCGATTTCCCTGCGCCAGCCGGTGTCCGAACTGGTGCTGGGCCGTCTGCCCGCCACGTTGGAACTATCAGTAATGGCGTTGGTAATCGCGGTGATGCTGGGCGGCACCATGGCGTTGACCGCGACGCTTTACCGGGGCACGCGCGTCGAAGGTGCGATCGATGTGGCCGGGGGCATGGCCCTGTCGGTGCCCGACTTCCTGTGGGGGCTGGTGCTGATCCTGCTCTTTGGCGTGCTTTGGCCGCTGTTTCATATCTCGGGCCGGGTGTCGCCCTCGCTGGGGTTCGAGTTCCAGTCGAATTTCTATCTCTGGGAAAGCTTCATCCGCCTGCGGTTCGATGTCTGGGCCGATATCGTCGCCCATATGTTCATGCCCGCGCTGGCGCTGGCGATCCCGCTGGCGGCGATCATCTCGCAGCTGCTGAAACAGTCGCTGAAGGAAACCATGCATCTGGATTACGTGACCCTGGCGCGCACCAAGGGCTACGCCGAGACCAGCATCATCACCCGCGAGGCGCTGCCCAATGCGATCCTGCCGACGCTGACCTTGGTCGGGGTGCAGTTCACCTTCCTGATTGGCGGCACGGTCATTGTGGAGCGGCTGTTTTCTTATGAGGGGCTGGGCAACATGGCCATTGATGCGGTGATCAACCGCGATCTGCCACTGATCCAGGGGATCGTGATCCTGTTCGCCCTGATTTTCACCGTGGTCAATTTGGTCGTCGACATGACCTATGCCGCCCTGAACCCGAGGCTCCGTCATGCGTGATACCCGAGCACACACCCGCAAACCGGGCCTGCGCCTGTGGCTGTCCGGGGGCTGGATCAGCCTTCTAGTTCTGGCCGCGCTGTTGGCGCCCTGGATCAGCCCGCATGATCCGCTGGCGCAGGACCTGTTCGCCGGACGGATGCCGCCCTTCTGGGAGACGGGCGCCGATCCCAATTACTGGCTGGGCACCGATTCCCTGGGCCGCGATGTCCTCAGCCGCATTCTGCATGGCGCCCGGCTGGCGCTGAGCGTGGCGCTGATCGCCGGGGTGCTGACCTGTCTGATTGGGGCCACGCTGGGCCTGATCGCTGGCTATTACGGCGGCTGGGCCGATCTGGTGATTTCCCGCCTCGTGGATATCTGGATGGCCTTCCCGCCGGTCCTTTTTGCGATCCTGCTGATCGCGGTTCTGGGCACTGGCATGACTTCGATCATCATCGCCATCGTGGTGATTGACTGGACCCGTTTTGCCCGGGTGATCCGGGCCGAAGCAATGAGCCAGGGCAAGATGGATTACGTCGCCTCGGCACAGGTTGTGGGGCGCACCCGGTTCGGTACCGCGCTGACGGAAATCCTGCCCAACGTGCTGCCCACCATCGTGGCGCTGCTGACGCTGGAGATGGGCATTGCAATCATCGTCGAGGCGATCCTCAGCTTTGTGAACCTGTCGATCTCCACCGATGCGCCGACCTGGGGCGGGATGATCGCCGAGGGGCGCACCTCGGTCCATCAGGCCTGGTGGGTGCTGGTGTTCCCGCTGGTCGCCCTGTTTTTCACCGTTCTCAGCTTCTCGCAGCTTGGCGAGGGTCTGAAGGACCATTTCGATCCGGTGCTGCGATGAGCTTTCTGTCCATTCAAGACCTGACCGTGCGCCTCAGGGGCAATGTGCCGATCTTGCGGCGTGTGTCGCTCAATGTGGCGGCGGGTGAATCCCGCGCCCTTGTCGGCGAAAGCGGCGCAGGCAAATCCATGATCGGCAAATCGGTGCTGGGCACCCTGCCGCAGGCGCTGGGAATCACCGGCGGGCAGATCATCCTGGAAGGCGAGGATCTGGGCCAGCTGTCACCGCGCGCGCGCCGCCAGAGGATTGGCGCCAAGGTCGCCCTGATCCCACAGGATCCGCTGACCGCGCTCAACCCTTCGCGCCGGGTGGGGCCGCAGATCACCAACCGGCTGGTGGATATCCTTGGCTGGTCGCGCAAGGCCGCCGAGGCCCGGGCGCTGGAGCTGCTGGAAGAGGTCCATATCCCCGATCCCGCCCGCGTCATGCGCGCCTACCCGCACGAGCTGTCGGGGGGAATGCGCCAGCGGATCCTCATTGCCTCCGCCTTTGCGGCAGAGCCGAAGCTGATCATCGCGGATGAGCCGACGACCGCGCTGGATGTCACCGTGCAGAAGCAGATCCTGCGGCTGATCTCGGACATGCAGCAACGCCATGGTACCGCGCTGTTGTTCGTGACCCATGATCTGGGCGTGGTCTCCAAGGTCTGCCAGACCATGACCGTGCTCTACTCCGGCAAGGTGGTCGAGGACACCAAGGTGCGCGACTTCTTCGCGAGCCCCGGGCATCCCTATTCGGCGGCCCTGTTGGCAGCGACGCCGAAATACACCGATCCGGACGGCAGTCTGACCCCGGTCCCCGACGCGGTGATCCGCGCGGTGGAGGAAGAGGTTGCGGCCTTTGACCGACAAATGGAGGGCTCGGCATGAGTGATGTGATCTATGATGTGAAGGATCTGCGGCTCAGCTTTCCGGACATGTCGCGCAAACCAATCCTTGGTCCTGCGCCGCGGATCGAGATCCTCAAGGGGCTGACCTTCCAGATCCCCAAGGGTGAGGTTTTGGGCATCGTTGGCGGCTCTGGGTCCGGTAAATCCACATTGGGGCGGGCGCTGATCCGGTTGATTGAACCGGACAGTGGTCAAATTTCGTTTGAGGGGACAGACATCACCCATATGTCAGAGGAGGCCCTGCGCCCCCTGCGGCGGCGGTTCCAGATGATCTTTCAGGATCCCCTGTCCTCGCTTAACCCGCGCCGCCGGGTGGGGGGGATCATCGCCGGTCCCTTGCGCCTGCATGGGCTTGAGGGGATCGACGCCCGCGTAAATGAGGCGCTGGATATGGTGGGCCTGCCACGCAGCTTTGCCAGCCGCTATCCGCATGAATTGTCCGGTGGGCAGCGTCAGCGCGTCGGTATCGCCCGCGCCATCGCCCTGCGCCCCGATTTCATCCTCGCGGATGAGATCGTCTCGGGGCTGGATGTCTCCAGTCAGGCGCAGGTGCTGAACCTGCTCGAAGAATTGGTGCGCGAGCTGGGCCTGACGCTGGCCTTCATCAGCCACGACCTGTCGGTGATCCGCCGCCTGTGCAGCCGCATTCTGGTGCTCTATCAGGGCGAAATCGTTGAAAACGCCGCGACGGCGGACCTGTTCGCTGCGCCGACTGCGCCCTACACGCAAGAGCTCCTGTCTGCGATCCCGCTGCCCGATCCCGACCAAGTTTGGGCGTAACGGGGAGCTGCAAGACCCCGTGCACCACGCGGGCAAAAGAAAAGCCGCTCCGGATAGGAGCGGCTTTTGCTATTTCAAAGAGGCTGAAAATCAGTCGGTGGACCAGCCGCCGACGGCCTTGATTTCCAGGAAATCCTCGATCCCGAAGATACCGCCTTCACGGCCGTTGCCGGACTGCTTCATGCCACCGAAGGGCGCACCGGGGGACCGGGACTGGCCGTTCATTTCCACCATGCCGGACCGTAGCACGCGGGCCATACGGTTGGCCTTGGCGCCGTCCTGGGTCTGCACATAGTTGGTCAGACCATAGGGCGTGTCGTTGGCGATCTCGACGGCTTCTTCCTCGGTCTCAAACGGGATGATCGACAGGACCGGTCCAAAGATTTCTTCACGGGCGATGGTCATCTGGTTGTTCACATCGGCAAAGACGGTCGGTTTGACGTAAAAGCCCTTGTTGAAGCCTTCAGGGCGACCGGTGCCACCGGCGACAAGGCGCGCGCCTTCGTCGATGCCCTTCTGGATCAGGTCCTGAATCTTGTTCCACTGGGTTTCATTGACCACGGGGCCGATGTGGCGACCTTCCTCGGACGCCGGGCCGACGGTGACCTTGGCGGCAACTTCGGCAGCGGTGGCCACGGCCTGATCGTAGATGCCTTTCTGAACCAGCATCCGCGAGGGCGCGTTGCAGCTTTGGCCGGTGTTGTTCATCATGTGCAGCACGCCACGCTTGACCGCTTTTTCGTCGGCATCGTCAAAGATCACGTTGGCGCCTTTGCCGCCCAGCTCAAGGTGCACCTTCTTCAGGGTGTCGGCGGCTGCCTTGGAGATCGCGGTGCCTGCGCGGGTCGAGCCGGTGAAGGACACCATGTCCACATCCGGGTGCGAGGACAGCTGCGAGCCGACGCCGACGCCATCGCCGTTCACCAGGTTGAAGACGCCGGCGGGGAAACCTGCCTCGTCCATCAGCTCGGCAAAGATCATCGCATCCAGCGGGCTTTCCTCGGAAGGCTTCAGAACCATGGTGCAGCCCGCGATGGCCGCGGCACCCACCTTGAGCGTGATCTGGTTCATCGGCCAGTTCCAGGGCGTGATCAGGGCAGCAACACCGACGGCTTCGTAGATGATGCGGTCGTTCTGGAAGCGGTCGCTCAGGGGGCGTTCAAATTCAAACGCCTTGGCCGCGCGCACAAAATTCTTCAGGTGGAAGATACCGGCGCCAACCTGCTGGGTGCGGGACATCTCGATCGGGGCGCCCATCTCGGTGGACATGGCCTGGGCCAGATCTTCGCCGCGGGCCTGGTAGACCTCAATCAGTTTTTCCACCAGCGCGATCCGCTCTTCTACCGGGGTCGCCATCCAGCCGGGCAGGGCGGCCTTGGCAGCGGCAACGGCGGCATTGGTATCGGCTTCGGATCCCAGGGAAATCACTGCACAGGGTTCTTCGGTGGAAGGATCGATGACATTGTGATCCTTGGCTGCCGCAGGAGCAACCCATTGGCCATTGATGTAAAAGTCGCGTTTCTCGATCATGTCCAGATCTCCCAAATCAGACGTTTCGCCAGTTTGTACCGGCGCTTTCGCGCGCCACTGTGTCACTGCCTTGACCCTTGGGCAAGACCACATTCACATAATTTGATCAAATTATGTGAGGCGGATTTTCGCGGATAAACCCAGGGTTTTCCGTTTTGTCGCAGGTGATTGGCACTTTTGTGCTGGTCTTGACGCCGCAGGGGTTTAACCTGCGCTGCGATTGATTACCTTGCGTAGCAAGATACGTATTGAAAACTGAATGTGAACGCAGAGAGGAGACCGTCATGGGTTTGCGCATCAACGATGTGGTTCCGAATTTCACCGCCGAGACCGATCAGGGCACCATCACCTTCCACGACTGGATCGGGGACAGCTGGGCGATCCTGTTTTCCCACCCCAAGGATTTCACCCCGGTCTGCACCACTGAATTTGGTGCCGTGGCGCAGCTGTCCGAGGAGTGGGCCAAGCGCAACACCAAGGTGATCGGCGTGTCCGTTGACGGTGTCGAGGACCACAAGAAATGGAAAGGCGACATTGAAAGCTATGCCAAAACTCCGGCAGGCTTCCCGATCATCGCGGACGAAGGGCTCGCCGTGTCCAAGGCCTTTGACATGCTGCCCGCCGAAGCCTACCTGCCCGATGGCCGCACTCCGGCCGACAGCGCCACAGTGCGCTCGGTCTTCATCATCGGCCCGGACAAGCAGTTGAAACTGTCGATGACCTACCCGATGTCGGTGGGCCGCAACTTTGCCGAGATCCTGCGCGCGCTGGACGGTCTGCAGATGACCACCGGCCACGGCGTTGCCACCCCTGCCGACTGGGTGCCAGGTCAGGATGTGATCATCCCGCCGACCGTGTCGAACGAAGACGCCAAGGCCAAGTTCGGTGAGTTCGAAACCATCTTCCCCTACCTGCGCAAGACCAAAGCGCCGGAATAAGTCGGAAGACCATTTTGAAGTTCAGCAAGGGGGCCGTTTGGCCCCTTTGTCATTTCGGGGGCGTGTCTTTGGGCGCGGAGTGAATCACGATATTGAACCTCTCCTGCGGCGTGGGCAGGACAAAGTGTTTCGAGAACTGGTGAAACTGTTCTTCGGTTGCCGAGAATGGATGATCGCCACTGGCATTTCGCGCACGCAACCGGGTGAGGCAGACTTCATCCGGGACATCCAGCACATGCAGTTGATGGTCTGCAATAGTCCTGTCGAGAATGCCGTGCATCCAGGTGCGTTGCTGGATCGTATTTGCGGCGAAATCCAGCACCACGGAAACCCCTACGTTGAGCAGGTCGATAACATGAGGCGCCACGGTCTCGCGTAGCCGCGCGGTGCAACGCAGGTAATCGGTTCCGGTTTCTATCTCGCCGCGGAAGAGAGTGTTCAGCCATTGGTCCTCGGCAATGCGTACGGCCTTGTCTTCGCGCGTCAGGTGATCGGCGAGAGTGGATTTGCCAGAGGCGATCTTGCCGCACAGCATGTGCAGCGTCGGAAGTGTTTGAGACATTTCAGAAACCCTTGAAAGCGCGCGCAGGTTCTATGTGGCGCGCATATGTTGTTCAGCGTTCGACCACCCGGCCCGACTGTCAGGCCGGGACGGTAATTCGCGCGCAGCGCGGCAGGGGAAATGTCTGAACAAGGGGTGTCATGCTGTGTCTCATCGCACAGTCCCGGGTTTGGGTCCAGTCTGCTGGACCCTCAGGCAGTTTGCGGGCGTGCTGCGACCTGAGCCCGGTAAAGCGTGCGCTTGAATTCACGCGCAAGCTTGCTGCCCTGTTTCTTTTTCTGGATGGTCGATCCGCCCAGTGACTCAGTCAGCTCGCTGACGCCATTGGGCAGGATGGTATGAATGGTCTGGCCGTGGATCCAGTGCATCTGCAGGAAGGTATCGACAGGCCGGTCGATGGTGGTGCTGGCGGCAAGAAGGTTCGCCGCCGCGTTGCGCCCCACCACCTGCGCGACGGTCTGAAGGCCGATGACGCGGGGCAGGAACAGCTTGCTGTCGCCCGTCTGGTCGATAATGGTGGCGGGGCTTTCGCGTCGTTTGGCGGGCAGGCGGATGAAGCTGTCCGCATCCGCGTGGGCCTCGACCAGCGACAGCGCCGTCTGCCATGCCTCCGGATCGACCGAGAGATCATCCTCGACGATCAAAGCATACTCCCAGCCCGCATCCACGATCCGCTGCCAGCAGCTACGGTGTGACAGGAAGCAGCCGACCTCTCCTGGTGACAGGGGAAAGGGGTAGCGCGGATCATGCACATCGCCGTGACGCGTCGGATGCACATGGTGACTCACCGCAGTCCGGCCATTCACCGCTACGGCCACCTCGGCATTCGGCAGTGTATAAAGCAGGTGTTCGACATTTGCGCCGCGTTTGCTGCTGCCGGACATGTGGATGATCAGGGTGTGCATGGTCAGATCCATATCGGGGAACGAGCCGGGGGGGAAGGCCGCAGTTCCTTGAACGGCGCTGACAGAAAAGGCCCCGCCGTTGCCAGCGGGGCCTTTCTTGTTCGAAGCGAGGCTGCGGATCAGTCCGCGGCTTCTTCTTTCTTCTCAGGCGCGGCGGGCTCGCCGGTTTCCTGATCGACGACTTTCATCGACAGACGGACCTTGCCGCGGTCGTCAAAGCCCAGCAGCTTGACCCAGACTTCCTGGCCTTCCTTCAGAACGTCCGAAGGATGGTTCAGGCGGCGGTTCTCGATCTGGCTGACGTGCACCAGGCCGTCGCGCTTGCCAAAGAAGTTCACGAAGGCGCCGAAATCGACGATCTTCACGACCTTGCCTTTGTAGATGGCGCCTTCTTCCGGCTCTGCCACGATCGCGTGGATCATGTCATAGGCCTTCTGGATCGCGTCACCGTTGGAGGAAGCGATCTTGATCACGCCGTCGTCGTTGATGTCGACCTTGGCACCAGAGGTTTCCACGATTTCGCGGATGACCTTGCCGCCCGAACCGATCACTTCACGGATCTTGTCGGTCGGGATGTTCATGGTCTCGATGCGCGGCGCGTGGACGGAGAACGCGTTGGTTTCCGACAGAGCCTTGGACATCTCACCAAGGATGTGCATCCGGCCGTCCTTGGCCTGGGCCAGGGCTTTTTCCATGATCTCGGGCGTGATGCCTGCGACCTTGATGTCCATCTGCAGCGAGGTGATGCCGTTCTCGGTACCCGCAACCTTGAAGTCCATGTCGCCGAGGTGGTCTTCGTCACCCAGGATGTCGGACAGGATCGCGTAGGAGCCGTCATCTTCGAGGATCAGGCCCATGGCCACACCGGCGACCGGTGCTTTCAGCGGAACGCCTGCGTCCATCATCGACAGCGAGCCACCGCAGACCGACGCCATCGAGGAGGAGCCATTCGATTCGGTGATCTCGGACACCACGCGGATGGTGTAGGGGAAGTCGGTTGCCGCGGGCAGAACCGCCTGCAGCGCGCGCCATGCCAGCTTGCCGTGACCGATTTCGCGGCGGCCGGGGCCACCCACGCGGCCAACTTCACCAACCGAGTAGGGCGGGAAGTTGTAGTGCAGCAGGAAGTTGGATTTGAAGTTGCCGTGCAGGGCGTCGATGAACTGTTCGTCATCGCCGGTGCCCAGCGTGGTCACGACCAGACCCTGGGTTTCACCACGGGTGAACAGGGCAGAACCGTGGGTCCGCGGCAGCAGGCCGGTTTCCGAAACGATGTCGCGGATCTCGTCGGTCTTGCGGCCGTCGATACGCTTGCCGGTTTTGACAACGTCACCGCGCAGAATGCCGGCTTCCAGTTTCTTCAGAGCAGAACCGAGGTTGGAATCTTCCAGCTGCTCTTCGCTCAGCGCTTCCTTGATGGCTTCGCGTGCGGCGGCAACAGCGGCGGTGCGCTCCTGCTTGTCCGAGATCGCAAAGGCGGCGCGCATCTGCTCTTCGCCAGCGGCTTTGACCGCTTCATACAGCTCGGAGTAATCCGGTGCGGCAAAGTCGAACGGCTCTTTGGCGGCTTCTTCGGCCAGCGAGATGATCAGGTCCAGAACCGGCTGGATCTGCTCGTGGGCAAAGTTCACGGCGCCCAGCATTTCTGCTTCGGACAGCTCGTAAGCTTCGGATTCCACCATCATCACGGCGTTCTTGGTGCCGGCAACAACCAGGTCCAGGCGCTGATCGGGGTTCAAGCGCAGGTCCTGCATGTCGTCCACGGTCGGGTTCAGGACGTATTCGCCGTCCTCGAAACCAACGCGGCAACCGGCGATCGGGCCCATGAAGGGGGCGCCGGAAATGGTCAGCGCAGCGGAGGCAGCGATCATTGCGACGATGTCAGGGTCATTGACCAGATCGTGGGACAGCACGGTGCACATCACCAGAACTTCGTTTTTGAAGCCGGGGACGAACAGCGGGCGGATCGGGCGGTCGATCAGACGCGCGGTCAGGGTTTCCTTCTCGGTGGGGCGGGCCTCACGCTTGAAGAAGCCGCCGGGCACTTTACCCGCGGCGTAGTATTTTTCCTGGTAGTGCACGGTCAGGGGAAAGAAGTCCTGGCCGGGCTTTTGCTGGCGGGCAAAGGTGACGTTTGCCATAACCGAGGTTTCGCCGAGGGTGGCAATCACAGAGCCATCTGCCTGGCGGGCAACCTTGCCGGTTTCCAGTGTGAGCGTTTCCTCGCCCCACTGCATTGATTTCTTCGTAACGTTGAACATGTCAGCATCCTAAGTGGGAGCACTCCCAGGCGTATCCCGGGTCTCCCGTTGTCATGGCGGCCCCATTGCCGCCGGCCCCCTCCATCTTTCTTTCGAGCGCCGGGGCCATGGCGCAACGTCTCAGATGCCCGGCCCATACATCACTTTGGCCCGGAATGAAAGAAAAACAGCTCGTGGAGACCTACAGGAAGGAGGTTCACGCCTCTGCGGCGCGTTTCAGCATTGCGGCCTCAACAGCGGCAAGGCGTGCAATGGCCTGCCGGTCGGTTCCGCCATCCTGTTTCACCTTCATCCAGATGCTGCGGCAAGAGCGCGGCGACCACGGCAGGGCAGCCTCTTGCATCCAGGCCCGCAGGCTGGGCGGCAAGCGGTCATACTCCGTCATCGCATTTCCGGTACGTTTGCGGATGGGCAGGCCGGTGGCGCCCAGATTGCGGCGTCGCGGGTGTGGCATAGGTGTCCTTCGAAATGCTGATTTAGTATGTAATAACATATCAAATTGAAGCGGCAAGCTGCCGGTACTTCGGGACTCGGATCGCGCCCTTTCCTTGCCGGTGGGGCCATCGGGCGGTTAGCTTCGCCTGATGAGCAAAGACACGGATGACATTGCAATCAGCGACGCGATGGTCGGCGATATCCTTGCGACCGAGGTGCCGCAATGGGCTGGCCTTCCGCGGAGGCGCATCGAATCGTCTGGGACGGACAATTGCATGGTCCGTATCGGGGAGCAGATGGTTCTTAGGGTGCCGCGCCGGTGGTCGGCGACTCAGTATCTGGCCAAGGAGTTGGACTGGCTGCCGCGCCTACAGGGTCTGCCGCTTGCGGTTCCGGTGCTGCGGCACCGCAGCTGTCTACGGGATGATCTGCCCTTTGGCATATTCGACTGGATCGAAGGGGATCTCGCAAACCCCGCAAAGATTGCGGACCCGGTTGCGGTGGCGCAAAGCCTTGCAGATTTCTGACGGCGCTGCACCGAACCGACACGGAGGGCTCACCCGTTGCGGGGGAGGCCAACAACCGGCGTGGCGTCGCGCTGCAGGACCTGACCCACGTGGTGCATCCGGCCATCGATATCCTCAAAGATGAGATCGACGCATCGCGCGCACGTTGCCTGTGGGACGCGGCCTGCGATGCCGGGTTTCAGGACCGACCCGTCTGGCTGCACGGGGATCTGAAGGCGGACAATCTGATTGCCCGGGATGGTGTCTTGCGGGGGGTGATCGATTGGGGCCTGTCGGCAGTTGGCGATCCCGCCGTCGATTATGCGGCGGCCTGGACCTGGGTGGACCCTGCCGCCCGCACCGCGTTTCGCGACCGTCTGGAACTGCAGGACCGCGCGTGGGTACGGGCTAGCGGCTGGGCGCTCTATTGTGCGGTAATTGCCCTCAGTTTCTATCGTGGCGGCAAGAATGAGGCGCTGTGCCGACAATCACGGCTGACCCTGTCCCGGCTGGATCTACTGCGCTAGGTGAATGGAGGGGATCGGTTAGCCGGGAAGCCCATCGATGGTTTCCGCAGTCTCAATCGCATCGGTCCAGGCCGCGCGGCTGGCGTAGCAGATGCGGGCCGTGGGCCGGATAGGGATCTCACTGTCCAGCGCACCTGCGGGCACGACCAGCAGGGCGCCATCCATCTGCAGCGTCGGCAGCGCTGATCCGCAATCCATGCAAAAGCTTTTGACATGCTGTGTTTCAGGCAACTGGAAACTCTTGACCCTGTCCCCCCCGGTTAGCCATTCAATCTCTGCCTGGGTGGAAAACAGATTGGCCGCATGCGCGGACCCGCTGTCCTTGCGGCAGCGCGCGCAGTGGCACAGGAAGAAGCTTTCGAATGCGCCGTGGATGTGAAACCGGACAGCACCGCACAGACAGCTTCCCGAGCAGCTTCCCGAGGTCAGGTGTTCCATATTTCTGCTCTTTCATTGTCTGAGCTGGGAGAGCGCGCTTCACACGCAGTGAAACCCTACATCATAGGTCGGCAGCCGGTAAACGAGGGCTGGCGGTGGGCCAACCACATCCCATCCGGTTCCCGCCAATAAAAAACGCCCGCTCCTTTCGGAACGGGCGCATGCATCGAAATGCAAATGTCGCGCTTAGCGGCGGATGCCCAAGCGCTTGATCAGGTCCTGGTAACGGGCCTCATCCTTGCCTTTGGTGTAGTCCAGCAGCTTACGACGCTGAGCAACCATCTTCAGCAGACCACGACGACCGTGGTTGTCTTTCTTGTGGGTCTTGAAGTGCTCGGTCAAGGTGTTGATGCGCGAGGTCAGAATGGCAACCTGGACTTCGGGCGAACCGGTGTCGCCTTCCTTGGTTGCGAATTCTTTCATCAGGCGTGCTTTTTCTTCAGCAGTAATCGACATCGGGGTCTCCTTTGAAAAGGTTAGAGAAATGGCGCAGGCCGGGATGTCGTCCAGCACAGGCCCATGGAGAAGTCCGCCGCGATTCCACGGCAGATGCGGGCGTATAGGCGGTTTTGCGGCAAAAAGCAAAGGAGATGTCGGCGGTTCCCGGTTTTTCGCCCTTAGGCGTTCAGGCCCGGCGCCAGCGCGGGAAAGGATCGGGCAGATCCGTCAGCCACTCCAGCGCATCGACATCGGGAACCGCCATCAGGCAGGCCTCCAGCTGTGCCTTCAGGGATGGCCAGTCGATCCCGCTGCCGATGAATACCAGTTCCTGCCTGCGATCACCGAAGGGTTCCTGCCAATGCGCCTGCAGGTATTCCTGCGCCTGGGCATGAGTGGGCCTGCGTTCTTCGGGAACTGTGGCCCACCATGTCCCCAGCGGCGCAACGCTGGACAGGGCACCGGCAAGCGAGAATTCCGCCACCCAATCGGGGCGGGTGGCAATCCAGAAATGCCCCTTGGCGCGGATCACGCCGGGCAGATCCGCATTCAGAACCCGGTGGATTGCCACCGGATCAAAGGGCGCGCGGGCGCGAAAGACGAAGGACTGGATATCATATTCATCGCTTTCGGGCGTGTGATCGGCAAAACCATAGAGTTCCTTGGCCCACATCGGGTGCTCATGCGCGGTTTCAAAATCGAACAGGCGGGTGTCGAGGATATCTTCTGGCGCGACCTCGCTGTGATCGACTTCGACAATGCGGGCATCGGCGTTGAGGCTGCGGATGATCTTGCGCGCGGCATCGGTGCGGGCTGGGCCTGCGTCCGTGACCTTGTTGAGGATCACCACATCGGCAAATTCCATCTGATCCGTCAGCAGGTGGACAAGGCTGCGGGTATCCGCTTCTCCCATCGTCTCGCCCCGGTCGCCAAGCTGATCGTGGCTGGAGAAGTCATCCGGCAGGTTCACCGCATCGACCACGGTCACCATAGTATCCAGCCGCGCGACATCGGACAGGCTGACGCCAGCCTCATCGCGGAAATCAAAGGTCGTCGCCACCGGCAGCGGTTCGGATATGCCGGTGGATTCGATCAGCAGGTAATCGAACCGGCCCGTTTCCGCGAGACGGCGTACCTCGGTCAGCAGATCGTCGCGCAGGGTGCAGCAGATGCAGCCGTTGGACAGTTCCACGAGGTTTTCTTCGGTCTTGCTCAGCTCGGGCGTATTGGCGCGCACCAGATCGGCGTCGATGTTCACCTCTGACATATCGTTGACAATCACGGCGACGCGGCGCCCGTCGCGGTTGTTCAGCACCCGGTTCAGCAAGGTGGTTTTGCCCGCACCGAGAAATCCGGACAGCACTGTGACGGGAAGGCGAGAATCCTGCATGGTTTACTCCAAATGTTATGTTATGACATAACAATCACGAGAGAAGCAAAGGCGCAACCCTGCAAGCCGTCTATCCGTGCCGGTTCAGGCCGCAATCGGATCGGTCAGCTGGGCAGCAGGTCGGCGAAGGTCGGATCGTTCACATCGACCAGTCGAATGTCCGAGGCCGATAGCGGCGCGGCACCACTCACGCGCAAGGCCTCGGTGCCGTTCACGCGGATTACCTGCTCGTCCGGGGCATCGGGATCTTGTTCCACGGTGATCTCCGGCTCCGATTCGCTGCCGGGGGACCAGAGAACCATGAGTTGGTCCTCTTCGGGATCATAATCGACCAGTTCGACAGGGGGCTGGTCGCCATCCGGGGCTCCGCCGATATCTCCGGCCATGATCAGATCGGCGCCGCTGCCCGCAGTGACGATATCCCCGGCTCCGGCAACCAATGTGTCATCGCCATCGCCCCCGTTCAGGAAATCGCTGGTGTCATCGTCATCGGCGCCCCAGACCAGATCGTTGCCCCGGCCACCGAACAGCGTGTCGTTCTGGGTGCCACCGCTCAGCGTGTCATTGCCATCGTTACCATGCAGCGCGTCGCTGCCTTCGCCGCCGCTCAGCACGTCGTGACCCTGGCCACCGTGGGCCACATCCTCGGCGCCGCCGCCGGTCAGGGTGTCATTGCCGAAGTGACCATACAGCGTGTCATCGCCATCCTCGCCAGCAATGTGATCGTCGCCGTCTTCACCATGCAGCAGATCACGTCCCCAGCCACCCGCAAGCGTGTCATCGCCGTCGCCACCGTGCAGGACGTCATGGCCGCCGTCGCCAGACAGGGAATCGTCGCCTTCGTTGCCGTCCAGCTGATCATCGCCATCGCCACCGAACAGAATATCGGCCCAATCGCTGCCGGTCAGCAGTTCGGGTTCATCGGTACCGGACAGGTTGAGCCCATCCGTGGCGCTGTCGGTGCCGTCACCGGTTTCGCCATCGGTGGTCGTCCCGGTGTCGCCGCTGCCACTGGCAGAGCCGTCATCTGTAGCGGTGCTGTCCGGGTCGTCGGGGTTCAGAAATTCGGAAGGCGGCACGATGACGGCTCCGGTGTCCTCACCGGAGCCTTCGCCCGCTGCCTCATCCGAGTCGTCGGTGTCGTTCAGATCGTCGTCACCGCCGCTGAAATCCACAAACATGGCCCCGCCAACAGCCACAAGACCAAAAAGGCCGGCCAACCAGAGCATCGGCCCCACTCCTTACGCAACAAATTTCTATCCCTGAGTATACTCTCGCACAATTAAGGATTTGCCTCAAAACAAACCGGGAACATCGGTTAACGAAATAATACCGGGGTCGGCGCCTTTGGGATCATGCCCAGGGTTGCGGCTGCTGGCTGTAGGCGATGTAAAGCGGGTGTTTCGGATGGCCGTGTTTGCTGAGGCCAAGGTGAAACAGAGGCTGTCCGGTCGCCCTTAACGCATTCTCAATGCGGGGACCTTGATCGCGGTGGGCGCCATGGGTGCCCCAGGCGCAGATGATCTGATCGGCCCACTCTGCGCCGGACAGGATCGCGGCCTCATTCTCCGGCCCCTCGGGATCCTTGGCGGCGCGCATCACCCGCGGGTCAGTGGCGCGGATGGCAAAGATATTGGTGGCCCGGAAGCCGCCAAACCCCAACGTGCGCGCTCGTCTTTCGCAGCGTTCGATGGTCGGATCGTTCTGCACCTCGGTCGCAGTCGAAGGGTTCAGCATCACGAACATCACCTTTTGCCCATCCGGATCCCAGATCCGGGTCAGGCTGTAGCGATAGGTCTCGCAATCCGAATAGACGGCGGTGGAGGGTGCATCGCCCTTGGTATGGCTGCGGGTGATCATGGGGCAGGGATGCCACGCTGCCCCCAGAGGGGCAAGCGCGGGCGTTACTGGTTGAAGACGCGGCTCGGGTGCAGCTCACCCGCCTTGTAGATGCCGACGGCGACGGCCTTTCCGTCAATCGAGGCCCAGGCCTCGTCGCCGTACTCCACATCCGAGGCCAGCACCATGCCCGGGTTGCCGTTGCGTAGGCGTGTGGCACCTTCGGGCGTGCATTTCAGCTCGGGGAGGTCAGCCAGACCTTCCTCCAGCGGGCGCAGATGGGTGTCGAGTTCCGGCGTGCGCTGCATCCGTTCGATCTCTTCCAGCGACAGCCCATCGGCAGCATCGAAGGGTCCGGACCAGATGCGGCGCAACTCCTTCACATGGCCATGACAGCCAAGCGCGGCGCCCAGATCGCGCGCGATGGAGCGTACATAGCCCCCCTTACCGCAGGTCATTTCCAGCACCACATGATCGGGATCGGGGCGGTCCACCAGCACCAGTTCCTCGACCCACAGGGGGCGGGCGGCGATCTCGAAATCCTCGTCGCCATCGCGGGCAAGTTTATAGGCACGCTGCCCGTCGATCTTCACAGCCGAGAATTTCGGCGGCACCTGCATGATCTCACCGATGAATTGACCCAGCGCGGCCTTGATTTCCTCGTCGGAAGGGCGCGCGTCGCTTGTCGCGATCACCTCGCCCTCGGCATCGTCGGTATTGGTCGCCTGTCCCAGCCGCACGGTAAAGGTATAGGCCTTCAGCGCGTCGGTGATATAGGGAACCGTCTTGGTTGCCTCACCCAGGGCCACGGCCAGAACACCCGTCGCCTCGGGGTCGAGCGTGCCCGCATGGCCGGCCTTCTTGGCCTCAAGCGCCCAGCGCACCTTGTTCACGACAGCGGTCGAGGTCAGCCCTGCGGGCTTGTCCACCACCAGCCAGCCGGAAATATCGCGCCCCTTGCGTTTGCGTGCCATGCCTGTTCCTCGATGATGCTGAAAGAGGCGCGCGGGGTAGCGCAGCCAGAACAGCCTGTCAATTGTGCCGGGTCTGTTGTGGCGCCATTTCTATGCCCCGTCTATGCTCAGGCGGGCTGCACGGCGGCTATTCGACGACGCCCACCACCGGCCCCATCGAGAAACCGGCATCCGACCGGCCCATCTGGGGCGCGTGCAGGCGCGAAATATTGCCGTCAAAGTACAGCGCATTGGGCAGCTTCAGGTAGTCGCGGAATAGGCTGCCGAATTGGTGAAACGTCACCGCATTGCGCGAGATGACAAAGACCGCGCGCTGCCCGTCTGCCGAGGTGCCGACACCGTTGCGCACGTAGTAGGAGGTCGAATCCGGCAGGAAGCGCGGGTGCAGCTCCCCGTCGATCACCAGCATCGGCCCCGACTGGGTGGCATCGCGGCAGCTGGCGCCGCTGTCGCGAAATTTCAGCGTTTCGATCACATCGGCGCGGGTCTCATTGATGCAGAAGACACCATTGGGTAGCAGGCCGAAATTGCCGGGGCCCGCATTGGGGACAAGCCGCATTTCCTGCTGGCCATCCTCGACATAGAGGCCCACCGGAGAGCGGTCGGCGTGATACATTCCGGCGTTGGTGGCAAAGGAGAGGGATTTGCCCTCTTTGCCGAGGTCGGCATCGATGGCGGCAAAATGGCCGTAGGGTTTCCCCTCTGCGTTCCGCAGGAACAGCCGCAACTCTTCCTTGCCCGCGTCGACTTCGCAGATTGTGTAGCGGCTGCCATCGTAAGAGGTGTCACGGCATTCGACGGCTGCGGCGACAGAGGCCGACAACCCCAGGCAAAAGGCGGCAAGCGCAACTGCCGCCCGCAGGATCAATCGTCGATATCGCGGCGCACCGCGTCCTGGTTCAACATCCGGCGGGTGTCATCCATCTGATCAAAGGTCTGATCCAGCTGGAACCGCAGATCCGGGGCGTATTTGAGGCCGAGCTTCTTGCCCGCCATGCGGCGCAGCTCACCCTTGTTGCGGGCCAGCAGCTTCAGCACCTCGTCCTGCCCCTTGCCACCGAGCGGCAGCACATAGGCGGTGGCGATCTTCAGGTCGGGTGAAATGCGCACCTCGCCCACCGTGATCGACATGCGGTTGAGTTCGGGGTCATGCACATCACCGCGCGCCAGCACCTCGGACAGGGTGCGGCGGATCAGTTCGCCGACGCGCAGCTGACGTTGAGAGGGGCCGGGGCCATCGTGGAATTTGTTCTTTGCCATATCTTCGATCTATGCCGAAAGCTGCCCTTTGCCAAGACGTGCGCAAGACGGTAGGACAAAACCAGCAAAAGAACGAAGCGCCAGCCAGCGAAAAGGATCGGGCCAATGACTCATAAACCGGGGATCGTGATTACCGGAGCATCCGGGCGTATGGGGCAGATGCTGATCAAGACGGTTCTGGACAGCGACAAGGCGACCCTTGTGGGCGCGGTGGAGCGCGGCGGCCACGACTGGGTCGGCCGCGACGTGGGTGAGGCGATGGGCGGCGTACCTTTGGGTGTCACCGTCACCGATGACGCGCTTGAGGCTTTTTCCAAGGCGCAGGCGGTGATCGATTTCACCGCGCCTGAGGCCACGTTGGAATTTGCGGCCCTCGCTGCACAGGCCCGCGCCGTGCATGTGATCGGCACCACCGGCATGACGGATGAACAGATCGCCCAGCTGGCGCCCGCCGCGCGTCACGCGGTGATCGTACGTGCGGGCAATATGTCCCTGGGCGTGAACCTTCTAGTGCAGCTGACCAAGAAGGTCGCCGCTGCGCTGGATGAGGATTTCGATATCGAGGTGATCGAGGCGCACCATCACCACAAGGTCGACGCGCCTTCCGGCACTGCGCTGATGCTGGGCGAAGCCGCCGCCGAAGGGCGCGGTGTGAAACTCGCGGATGTCTCGGACCGGGGCCGCGACGGTATTACCGGTGCGCGTAAACGCGGTGATATCGGCTTCACCGCGATTCGCGGTGGTGACATCGTCGGGGAGCATGACGTGCTGTTCGCCGGTGCCGGAGAACGCATCGTGTTGCGCCACATGGCCACCGACCGCGCCCTGTTCGCCCGTGGCGCGCTGAAGGCGGCGCTGTGGGGGCAGGACAAATCCCCCGGTGAATACGACATGATCGACGTGCTGGGACTTTAAGCCGTCACCTTTTGGCTGTCATGGTGCCGCCCCCAACCTGAACAAGGGGCGGTGAAGGAACGCTGCCGATTAGAAATCGATGGCGATGCCTTTCTTTTCCCAGTCGCCATAGCGGGCGGGGTCGGGGCCGTCGCGTCCGCCAAGCTCGGTCGGGGGTGGTGCCTTGGCAGCTTCGGCCTTGCGGCGCTCTTCGGCTTCGGCCAGGGCGCGTTTGGCTGCGGGGGGCAGGTCTTTTTCTGCGGGGCCTTCCGGCGTGGTCTCGTCGCTCATCGCGGGTTCCTTTATGCTTGGGCCATGATATACGCCCCTGTCCGGCGGGAACAAGCCGCCGAGACGCAAAGCCCTTCTGATCCCATGCTGGCTCTACGCCGCCATAGAAAGCCGAGACCCGATGTCCGACAAAGCCCCCGATGCGCTGCAGGCCCGCAGAACCACGATCTATCTTCTGGATCAGGTGCTGGGCGAAGGGCGGCTTCTGGCTGAATGTTTTGCGGCGGGCGCCCTTGAAAAGCTGCAACCGCAGGATCGCGCCCGCACCCAGCGGCTGGCTCTGGAAGTGCTGCGCAGCCTAGAGCGCGCTGACCGGATCCTGCAGAAACACCTGAAAAAGAAACCGCCGCTCACGGTGATGAACGCGCTGCGCCTTGGCACGGTCGAGCTGTGCTCGGGTGGCGCGGCGCATGGCGTGGTCAATGCCATGGTGACCATCGTGTCGAAACACCGCCGCCATGGTCAGTTGAAGGGCATGGTCAACGCAGTGCTGCGCAAGGTTGCCGATCATGGGCCTGCGGAATGGGCCAAGCTGCGCATCCCCCGCCTGCCGAACTGGCTGCGCAAGCCGCTGGTGCAGGCCTGGGGCGCTGAGGCGGTGCTGGGCATGGAGGCTGCGCATTTTGCAGGCGCGCCGCTGGATATCACCGCCAAACCCGGTGCGGACCTGTCGGTGCTGGGCGGGGAACTCCTGCCCACCGGATCGCGGCGCCTGTCCGATGCCGGTCAGGTTTCGGCCTTGCCGGGGTATGAGGCCGGGGACTGGTGGGTGCAGGATGCAGCCGCAGCGCTGCCCGCGCAGATGCTGGATGTGCAGCCCGGCGAACGGGTGTTGGATCTTTGTGCCGCACCGGGCGGCAAGACCATGCAGATGGCAGCAGACGGGGCGCAGGTGACCGCCGTCGATGCCTCTGCCGGACGGATGGAGCGCCTACGCGAAAACCTTGCCCGCACCGGGCTGAGTGCGGATCTGATTGTGGGTGATGCACTGGAGCAGACCGGGCAATTCGATGCGGTGCTGCTGGATGCACCCTGTTCGGCCACCGGAACGATCCGGCGCCACCCGGATCTGCCCCATGCCAAGGATGGCAGCGAATTCGGCGGGCTCATTGAATTGCAGGCGCAGATGCTGGCCCATGCCTGGGATCTGGTCAAACCCGGCGGGCGCATGGTGTTCTGCACCTGCTCCCTGTTGCCGGATGAGGGCGAATGCCAGGTCGAAGAGGCGCTTGAGATGTTTCCGGACATGACAGCCGACCGTGAGTGTTTTGACGGTCTGGGCACAGATCCGGCCTGGATCACCGAGGAAGGCGGCTTGCGCCTGCGTCCGGATTACTGGGCGGAACGGGGCAGCATGGATGGGTTTTACATGGCGCTCTTGCGCAAGGCGGGCTGACCTTTCTCCCAGCGAAACGTGCTTTGATTTTGCCCGGCGGGGCAATTCCGCCGGTGCCGCCGGAGGGTGTCGCATTCGTCGGTGACTTGAACCCTTCCCCGGGTTATGCTGCGCCCAAAACGCCAACGGCGTGAGGCAGAAGAGCATGTCCAGATACGATAGAATGGCGGGGCGCAGCACCCGCCTGCTGAACCGGTTATATGCCTGGCGGGCGCGCAAGCAGCCTGCGGCGACGGGATTCGTATCGCAGCCTGAACCCCGCACCATTGGCAGCTTTGCCCGCGGTCGGCAGCTGGTGGCGGGGAACCTGCTGCTGGCGGGGTATCTGGTCGAGTCGACAACCACCGGGCTTTGGGAAGTGACGGCGCCGGACGCCGCCTTTGACGCCGAGCGGCACGGTTTTGCCTGGCTCGACGATCTGGCGGCGGTCGGCGATATCAAGGCCCGCGTCAAGGCGCAGAACTGGGTCTGGGGCTGGATCAAGGCGCATGGGCGCGGCTCGGGGCCCGGCTGGTCGCCGGATCTGACGGGACGGCGCGTGATTCGATGGATCAACCATGCGATTTTCCTGCTGAACGGCAAGGAACGTGCGGAATCTGAGGCCTTTTACCGCTCACTATCGCAACAGACATGGTTCCTGGCCCATCGCTGGCAGGGTGCAACCCCGGGCCTGCCACGGTTCGAGGCGCTGGCGGGGCTGATCTATGCGGGGCTTGCCCTTCAGGGGCAGGAGGCGCTGGCTGATCCCGCCATCCGTGCCCTGAGCGCAGAATGCGACCGGCAGATCGACGCGCAGGGCGGATTGCCGACCCGCAATCCCGAAGAACTGCTGGAGGTCTTTACCCTGCTGACCTGGACTGCCGCCGCCTTGCACGAAGCCGGGCGCAGCGTGCCAGCGGCGCAGACCGCGGCCATTGAACGGATTGCGCCAACGCTGCGCACCCTGCGCCACAGCGATGGCGGGCTGGCACGGTTCCACGGTGGCGGCCGGGGGCTGGAAGGCTGGTTGGATCATGCGCTGGCGGCCAGCCACGTATCGGCGCGCCCGGTCGAAGGGTTGGCGATGGGCTATGCCCGCTTGTCGGCACGCCGGACCTCGGTGGTGATTGACGCGGCCTTGCCACCGCAGGGGCGGGCCTCGGCTAACGGTCATGCCTCCACCCTTGCCTTTGAACTGACCTCGGGGCGGCGGCCTTTGATCGTCAATTGCGGCTCGGGCGAGACCTTTGGTCTGGAATGGCGCCGCGCCGGGCGGGCCACACCATCGCATTCGACCCTGTGCCTGGAGGGCCATTCCAGCGCCCGGCTGGCACCGCCCAGTCGCGGCACCGGTCAGGAAGAACTGGTTGGCGGCCCCACCGACGTGCAGATTCAGCTGGAGCAGCTCAGCGATGGCAGCCGGTTTCAGGGCGGACACGACGGATACGCGCGCGAATTCGGTCTGACCCACGCCCGCACGCTGGATCTGGGCTTTGACGGGCGCGCGCTAGCGGGCGAGGACATGCTGGTAGCGCTGGATGAGGCGGCCGAGCGGCGCTGTTCAAAGGCGCTAGACAGCCATGGAGAACGCGGGATCGGCTTTGATATCCGCCTGCATCTGCACCCGGAAGTGGATGCAACCCTTGACTTGGGCGGCGCGGCAGTATCCATGGCGCTCAAGAGCGGCGAAATCTGGGTTTTCCGCCATGACGGCACCTGCGAATTGAAGCTGGAGCCGGGCGTTTACCTGGAAAAGACCCGCTTGAAGCCGCGTGCGTCAAAACAGATCGTTCTATCTGGCCGGGTCATCGACTATGCAACCCGCGTCCGGTGGACGCTCAGCAAGGCACAGGAAACTGCCGAAGCCGTGCGCGACCTGAACCGGGACGACCCCGAGATTTTTGACTGAGCCTGCAAAGGACCGCCCTGCCATGACCGATCTTCACCCCGTACGCCGTGCGCTGCTTTCCGTATCCGACAAGTCCGGTCTGATTGACCTTGGCAAATCGCTGGCCGAGCGTGGCGTCGAGCTGCTGTCCACCGGCGGCACCGCCAAGGCGCTGCGCGATGCGGGGCTGGACGTCAAGGACGTCTCTGACGTCACCGGTTTCCCGGAAATGATGGACGGTCGCGTGAAGACCCTGCACCCGATGGTGCATGGCGGGTTGCTGGCGCTGCGTGACAACGACGCCCATGTGGCGGCGATGAACGAACACGGCATTGGCGCCATCGATCTTCTGGTGGTGAACCTCTACCCGTTCGAGGCGGCACTGGCCCGTGGTGCGGATTACGATGAGATGATCGAGAATATCGACATCGGTGGTCCGGCGATGATCCGCGCGGCCTCCAAGAACCACCTGTTCGTCAACGTGGTGACCGACGTCGAAGACTATGACGCCCTGCTGGCCGAGCTGGACGCGAACGACGGTCAGACCTCTTATGTTTTCCGCCAGCGTCTGGCGCAGATCGCCTATGCCCGCACCGCAGCCTATGACGCGGCTGTTTCCAACTGGATGGCAGGCGCGCTGGAGCTGGAAGCACCGCGCCGCCGCGCCTTTGCCGGTGAGTTGAAGCAGACTCTGCGCTATGGCGAAAACAGCCACCAGAAAGCGGCCTTCTACACCGATGGCTCGAACCGTCCGGGTGTTGCCACCGCCGTGCAGCTGCAGGGCAAGGAGCTGTCCTACAACAACATCAACGACACCGATGCGGCCTATGAGCTGGTGGCCGAGTTCGATCCGGCTGAAACCGCTGCCGTTGCCATCATCAAGCACGCCAACCCCTGCGGTGTGGCGCGTGGAGCTACCCTGGCCGAGGCTTACCAGAAGGCATTCGATTGCGACCGCACCTCTGCCTTTGGTGGCATTGTGGCGCTGAACCAGCCGCTGGACGCCGAAACCGCCGCCAAGATCACCGAGATCTTCACCGAGGTGGTAATCGCGCCGGGTGCCTCGGATGAGGCGAAAGAGATCTTTGCCGCCAAGAAGAATCTGCGCCTCTTGCTGACAGACGCGCTGCCCGATCCGCGCAAGGCGATCACCGCCTACAAGCAGGTCTCTGGCGGTGTTCTGGTGCAGGACAAGGACGTGGGATACATCGGCATGGACGATCTGAAGGTCGTCACCGAAAAGGCCCCGACGGATGAGCAAATGCAGGACCTGCTGTTCGCCTGGAAGGTGGCCAAGCACGTGAAATCCAACGCCATCGTTTATGTCAAAGGCAGCGCCACCGTGGGTGTCGGCGCCGGCCAGATGAGCCGCCTGGACAGCGCCAATGTGGCCGCCGCCAAGGCGCAGCGCATGGCGGATGAACTGGGTCTGGACGCAAGCCTGGCCAAAGGTTCTGCCGTGGCCTCCGATGCCTTCTTCCCCTTCCCCGACGGTCTCCTGGAGGCTGCGGCTGCTGGCGCCACCTGCGTGATCCAGCCGGGCGGTTCGATGCGGGACGATGAGGTGATCAAGGCGGCCAATGAGGCTGGGCTTGCCATGGTCTTTACCGGCATGCGCCACTTCCGTCACTGATCAGCGGGAACCAAGCGGAAAATGGCAGTGCGTATGATGTTCTGGGGCGCGTTCTGGGCCTTTCTTCTGGATCAGGCCAGCAAATATCTGGTGATTCACTGGATGGGCCTGTCCCAGCGCCAGAGCATCGACGTGCTGCCGCCGCTGTTGAATTTCCGCTATGGCGAGAACACCGGCATTAACTTTGGCCTGTTCGATGGCGGCGAGGATACGGCGCGCTGGGTGTTGATCGGCCTCTCGCTGCTGATCTGTGCCGTGCTGGCCATCTGGATTCGCCGCTCGCATCGCCGCGCGCGCTGGATGGCGTTGGCGGCGGGGCTGGTGATCGGCGGCGCGCTGGGCAATGTCGCGGATCGGCTGCTCTATGGCTATGTGCTGGATTTCCTCAACATGTCCTGCTGCGGAATTAACAATCCCTTCGTGTTCAATATCGCCGATGTGTTCATCTTTGCCGGTGCCATCGGGCTGATCCTGTTCGACCGGAGCGCAAAAAAGCCCGCGTGACCTCGGGTGCAATATGCGTTAAAAGCGCAGGGAAACTGGCAGGAGTAACTGGGAATGCGGATCCCTTTCGGCATGATTGTTCTGGTAGGCGCGGTGGCCGTCGCGGGCTGCTCGCAAAAAGGTCTGCGTGATATTCGCAAGACTGGGACCGGGCCGGATGAATTCCTTGTGCTACCGAACAAGCCGCTGAACGAGCCCGCAGATTACAGCAGTCTGCCGGAACCAACACCGGGCGCAGGCAATATCGCTGATCCGACCCCTCAAGCCGATGCGGTCGCGGCGCTGGGCGGCAAGCCCTCTGCGCTGGTGCCTGGACAGGGTGTATCCTCCTCGGATCTGGCGCTGGTCAGCGCCTCCAGCCGCTATGGCGTGTCGCCAACGGTGCGTCAGGAACTGGCCGAGGAAGACGCCAAGTTCCTGAAGAAAAAGCGTATCACCGGGCGGATCCGCCTGTTCCCTGTCGACCGCTATGAGCAGATCTACGCCAAGCAGACGCTGGACCCGTTCGAGACAACCGAACAGTTCCGCCGCGCGGGTGTGGCAACCCCTTCTGCGCCGCCGCCAAGCGGAGAGTGAGCCGCGCCTCTGCTGCGCAGCTTGACCGGATGGCCGTCCGCCGGGCGGGTTAGCACGTTCACAATTTTGACAATTCGCTATCGTGACAGGGCGCCTTGTCTCCCTGCGACCTTGGCTTAGGTTGCGGTTCGTCAAGACATCCCCAATATGGGTAGGACTATGCCGGGTGCGCTGGTGGCTGTCTTTGCACAGCCCGATAGGCCCCGGATGTGACGGACAGAGGCAGCATGTCTTTGGAGAAATCTATTGGAGGACGCCGCATGATCCGACGGATCGCACTGGCCGCCATCGCTGTAACAGCCGTTCTTGCCGCGCCGCTGCGCGCTGCAGAACCGGCTGAGGACATGGTGACGGCCTTTACCCTTGAAAATGGCATGGACGTGGTGGTGATCGAGGATCACCGCGCGCCAGTGGTTCAGCATATGGTCTGGTACCGCGCCGGATCCGCGGATGAGCCGCCGGGTCAGTCCGGGGTCGCGCATTTTCTGGAGCACCTTCTGTTTAAGGGCACCGACAAGCTGGAGCCGGGAGAGCTCTCGGCGACGGTGGCAGCCAATGGCGGCCGGGATAATGCCTTCACCAGCTATGACTACACCGCCTATTTTCAGCGCATTGCAGCGGACCGGCTTGAACTGATGATGCAGATGGAAAGCGACCGTATGGTCAATCTGCGCCTCAGCGAGGAGGAGATCGTCACCGAGCGTGAGGTGATCCTGGAAGAGCGCAACCAGCGCACCGACAGCGATCCGCGGTCCCTGTTCCGCGAACAGCTGAGTGCGGCACAGTATCTGAACCACCGTTATGGTCAGCCGGTGATCGGCTGGCGCCATGAAATGGAGACGCTGGACCGGGAGGACGCGCTGTCCTTTTATGGAACCTATTATGCGCCCAACAATGCCATTCTGGTGGTTTCGGGCGATGTGGAACCCGAAGAGGTCCGACAGCTGGCCGAAAAATACTACGGTGTGATTCCGGCGAACCCCGACCTGCCGGAACGGTTCCGCAGCCAGGAGCCACCGCAGACGGCAGAGCGGCGCATGGTCTATCGCGATCCACGCGTGGCACAGCCCTATGTGCAGCGCTCTTATCTGGCGCCGGAACGCAACAGCGGCGCGCAGGAAAAGGCGGCGGCACTTTATCTGCTGGCTGAACTGCTGGGGGGCGGCAATACCTCCTATCTGGCCAATGCGCTGCAATTCGATCAGCAGCTGGCGGTCTATACCGGTGCCTTCTATTCGGGGGTGTCGCTGGACAAGACCAGTTTTTCTTTCCTGGTTGTCCCGGCCGAGGGCGTCGGGATGCAGGAGGCTGAGGATGCGCTTGACGCAACCTTTGCACGCTTCCTTGAAGAGGGTGTCGACCCCGATCAGCTGGAGCGGATCAAGCTGCAACTGCGCGCGGCGGAAATCTATGCGCGCGACAATGTGGATGGGATCGCCAATCGTTATGGTCAGGCGCTGACCTCCGGGTTGACGGTGGAGGACGTGCAGGAGTGGCCCCATATCCTGCAATCGGTCACCGCGGATGAAATCATCGCCGTCGCCCGTGAAGTGCTGCAGCCCGAGGCGTCGGTCACTGGCTGGATGGTGCGCGCAGATGAGGAGGTCACCCAATGACGGGATTTGCCATGATACGTGCCGGGCTGGTCGCCTGTTTTGCCCTTCTGATCTCTGTGCTGCCGGTCAGCGCCGAGATCCGCATCAAGGAAGTCACCTCGCCCGGGGGCATTACTGCCTGGCTGGTCGAGGATCATACGATTCCCTTCACCGCGCTTGAGCTGCGGTTTCGCGGTGGCACTTCGCTGGATGCCCCGGGCAAGCGTGGCGCCATCAACCTGATGACGGGCCTTCTGGAAGAAGGCTCCGGCGAGATGCCGGCGCAGGACTATGCCCGTGCGGTCGAAAGCCTTGCGGCCAGTTTCTCTTATGACGCGGATAAGGAGGCGGTGTCGGTCTCTGCCCGCTTCCTGACTGAGAACCGGGACGAGGCCATCGACTTGCTACACCAGACCCTGGTGGCGCCACGGTTTGATCAGGACGCTCTGGACCGGGTGCGGGCGCAGGTTCTGTCCGGTCTGCGGTCGGACGCTGAGAACCCCAATGACATCGCCGGGCGTGCCTTTTCCAAGATGGCCTTTGGCGATCACCCCTATGGTTCGGACGGCTCGGGCACCATCGACACCGTGTCCACCCTGACGCGGCAGGACATGTTCGATGCACATGATGCGGTCTTTGCCCGCGACAGGCTGTTTGTCAGCGCCGTGGGGGATATCGACGAGGCCGCGCTGGGCGCCTTGCTCGACACGCTTCTGGGCGATCTGCCAGAGACTGGCGCACCGCAGCCGGGTCCGGCAGAGGTCACGATCGAGGGCGGAACCACCGTGATCGACTATGACACGCCGCAATCCGTTGCGCTGTTCGGGCATGTGGGGATCGACCGGGAAGATCCGCGGTTCTTTGCGGCCTATATCATGAACCAGATCCTGGGCGGCGGTTCCTTCGAAAGCCGCCTGATGACCGAAGTGCGCGAAAAGCGCGGCCTGACCTACGGGGTCTATTCCTATCTCCTGCCGCGTGATCTGGGCTCTGTGTACATGGGCTCGCTCGCCTCGGCCAATTCCAAGATGGCCGAAGCGGTTGCGGTGATCCGCGAAGAATGGAGCCGTCTGGCAAGGGAAGGCGTTACCGAGAAGGAATTGCAGGATGCCAAGACCTATCTGACCGGGGCCTATCCGTTGCGTTTTGATGGCAACGGTCGCATTGCCTCGATCCTGGTGGGGATGCAGCTGGACGGCATGCCGATCGACTACGTGCGCACCCGCAATGACAAGATCAACGCGGTCACTCTGGAAGAGATCAACCGTGTCGCCTCGGAAGTGCTGCAACCGGACAATCTGCATTTCGTGGTTGTGGGGCGGCCGGATGGAATGAAAACCGGCGGCTGAGCCTTGCACTGTCGCTGAAATGACAACGGGCCGGAGAGAGATCTCCGGCCCGTTTTGTTTCGGCATGCTTTCCGGCGTTATTCGCCGTAAGGCACCCAGATATTCTTGATCTCTGTCGCCGCCTCCAGGAACCGGCGGCTGTGGTCCGTGTCCCAATCCAGCGCCGTGCCATTGTTGACCCATGTGCGTTTGAGATTGCTGGCGGATGCCTTTTCGATCTCTGCCGACAGATCGGTGGAGGAAAAGCTCCAGACCGCATCGACGTTCATATGCGATGCCAGCGGCCCTGCCAGATCGACATGACTACCGGTCAGGATATTGACCACACCTGCGGGCACATCCGAGGTGTCCAGCACCTGATAGAAATCAGTTGCCGCCAGCGGGAAGGGCTCGGAGGCGGTCAGCACCACCCGGTTGCCCATGGCGATGGCGGGCGCCATCACCGAGACCAGACCCAGAAGCGGCGCCTCGTCCGCGCAGAGGGCGCCGATCACGCCAACGGGTTCCTTCATCGCCAGCGCCACGCCGCGGATCGGTACGCCATGCACCTGACCGTCGTATTTATCGGCCCAGGCGGCTGCGGTGAACAGGCGCTGGATCGAGGCTTCGACCTCCTTGGCGCCGCTGCGCCGCCCGGTCATGTGGTCAATGCGGTGGGCGAATTCCTCGGCGCGGGCAGAGAGGTTCTCTCCGATATAATAGAGGATCTGCGCCCGCAGGTGGCCGGTGGTCTTGGACCAGCCCTTGGCCCCGGCGGCGGCCTCGACCGCGTTGCGTACATCCTTGCGGCTGCCAAGGCCGACATAGCCAAGGATGGCGCCGGACCTGTCATGCACCGCGCGGGAGTATCCGCTGTCGGGGCGGGCCTGCTTACCGCCGATATACATCTTGGCGGTGCGGTCGATGGGATCGGCGCCGCTGCCCTGACCGGTGAAGCCTTTGACCTGCGCCAGCGCCTTGGATTTGGCGTGTGGCTTGGTATAGGCCGACAGCCCTTCCCAGCCCCCTTCGCGGCCAAAGCCGCTTTCGCGCACGCCGCCAAACCCGGCGGCGGCATCGAACATATTGGTGCCATTCACCCAGACCACGCCGCAGGCCAGTTTCGGCGCGATATCAAGCGCGAGGTTGACGTTCTCGCTCCAGACACTTGCGGCAAGCCCGTAACGGGTGTTGTTCGCCAGCTCGACCGCCTCGGCCGGGATGCGGAAGGTGCAGGAGACCAGCACAGGGCCAAAGATTTCGTCCTGCATCAGTCGGTCGGCGGGGGTTAGCCCTTCGATCAGGGTTGGACGGAAGAAACAGCCTTCCTCGGGTATGTCGACCTGGGCCTGATAGGTTGCGCCTGCGTCATTCGCGGCGACCAGATCGGTGATCGTTTTCAGCTGCATCGGGTCCACCACGGCGCCCACGTCGATGCATTTGTCCAGCGGATCGCCAAGGCGCAGCTTGTCCATGCGGGCGCGCAGTTTGGCGTGGAACCTCTCCGCGATGCTCTCCTGCACCAACAGGCGGGAACCGGCGCAGCAGACCTGCCCCTGGTTGAACCAGATCGCATCCACCAGCCCTTCGACAGCTGAGTCGATGTCGGCATCATCGAAAACGATGTAGGGCGACTTGCCCCCCAGTTCGAGCGTCAGCGCCTTGCCGCTGCCTGCGGTGGCTTCGCGGATGCGGCGGCCCACGGCGGTGGAGCCGGTAAAGGCGATCTTGTCCACGTCGGCAGCCACGACCATCTCGCCCACGGCGCCGTCGCCGGTAACGATGTTCACAACGCCCTTCGGCAGCCCCGCCTGACGGCAGATGTCTGCAAACAGCAGCGCGGTGAGAGAGGTATATTCCGCCGGTTTCAACACCACCGTGTTGCCCATGGCGATGGCAGGCGCCACTTTCCACGCCAGCATCAACAGCGGGAAGTTCCACGGGATGATCTGACCGCAGACCCCAAGGGCGGCGCGGTCCGGCAGTTCGCTTTCCATCAATTGGGCCATGCCCGCGTGATAGTAGAAATGCCGCTGCGCCAGCGGGATATCGATGTCCCGGCTTTCGCGGATCGGTTTGCCGTTGTCCATGGTTTCAAGCACGGCAAACAGGCGGCTGTGTTTTTGGAGCAGGCGCGCGATGGCATAAAGGTATCTGGCGCGACCCGGCCCGCCCAGTTTTTCCCACTTGGGCTGGGCGCTGCGCGCGGCGGCGACGGCGGTGTCCACGTCGGCCTGCGTTGCCTGGGTCAGGGTCGCAAGCACCTCTCCGGTGGCGGGGTTCTGGCTGTTGAAGCCATCGCCTGGCGCGGTGAAGGTGCCATTGATGAAATGGCCGAACCGGTCGCCCTGATCGACAAGCCAGGCGAGTGCCTCGGCGGCGCTTTCGGGAGCGGGGCCATAACTCATGGTGTCAAAGATCTCTTTCACGGTCATTTCAGCACTCCTCAGCCCATCGCGTGGCGGTAGCCCGCGGAATAGGCGCCGGTGACATGGTGTTCGAGCTGGCGTTCGATATCTCCCAGCAGGGAAGAGGCGCCAAAGCGGAACAGGTCGGGCTGCAGCCAGCGGTCGCCCAACTCCTCCTTGATCAGCGATAGGTAGACCAGCGCATCCTTGGCCTTGGAAATACCGCCAGCGGGTTTATAGCCAACGCGGTAGCCGGTGCGTTCGTGATAGTCGCGGATGGCGCGGATCATCACAAGGCTGACGGGCAGGGTGGCATTGACGCTTTCCTTGCCGGTAGAGGTCTTGATGAAATCGGCGCCCGCCATCATGCAGATCATCGAGGCGCGCGCCACGTTGCGCAAGGATCCCAGCTCTCCGGTGGCAAGGATCGCCTTCACATGGGCATCGCCGCAAGCGGCGCGGAAGGCTTTCATCTCATCATAAAGCGCCTGCCAGTTGCCACTCAGAACGTGGCGGCGCGAGATCACGATGTCGATCTCATGGGCGCCCGCCTTGACGCTTTCCTCAATCTCGGCAACGCGCAGATGGAAGGGCGACAGCCCAGCCGGAAACCCGGTGGAGACCGCTGCGACCGGAATGCTGGTGCCCTTGAGCGCGGCAACCGCCGGGGCGATCATGTCGTGGTAGACGCAAACGGCGCCGGTGGTGATATCCGGGGTGCCAAGCGCCTGTAGAATGTCCGCGCGCACTGGCTGGCGCGCCTTGGCGCACAGGCGGCGCACCCGCCCCGCGGTATCATCGCCGGAAAGCGTGGTCAGGTCGATGCAGGTGATGGCCTTCAGCAGCCAGGCGGCCTGATACTCTTTCTTGACGCTACGGCGTCCGGGCAGCGTCGCACAACGCCGCTCAATCGCCGAAGTATTGGCCTGCAGGCCAAGCGCCCAGTCCAGATCCAGCTCCATGCCGGGATTGCGCGGCTCACCGACCTGCGGCAGCTGCGCGTCGCCCGCGGCATTGGCCCGAGTGCTTTGCGCGGAGATGTGGCTTTCCATTGCGGGGATCCTCACCAAAGTTCTGCGCGAAAGTCGCACGGGTGCGGCATCTTGGCAAGCAAGCCGCCTGCTTTCTGTGCAGTAAATTGACCATTTGGAAAAACCGGCTTCCTTTGTTGAGAATAATTCGCATTTACATTGACAGTTTTGAGAATCGTTCTCATATTGCCTTCAACACCGGCCTGAAAACCGGCATGAAGGAGAACGAGGATGAGAGTTTCGCTCAATGGCCTGATGCGGCTTGCGCTATTGCTGGTACTGCCGCTGACACTGGCCTTTGCGGCGGGTCGCGCCGTGGCCGAGGCACCGCTGAAAATCGTAGCCACCACGGGCATGATCGCGGATGCCGCGCGCCAGGTCGGCGGTGATGCGGTTGAGGTGCGCGCCCTGATGGGGCCGGGGGTCGATCCCCACGCCTACCGGCAGACGCGGTCGGATATCGTGGCGATGACCCGGGCGGATCTGGTGCTGTATCACGGTCTCTACCTTGAGGCGCAGATGGAAAGCTTCCTGCACGATCTGTCCCGCAAGCGGACTGTGGTCGCGGTGGCCGAAGGTCTGCCAAAGGATCTCTTGCGGGCCCATGACGATTACGAGAACAAGTTCGATCCGCATGTCTGGATGACGCCGAACCTGTGGAAACGGGTGGTGATGGATATCGCCGCGGTGCTGAGCGAAGCCCGCCCGGCCGAGGCCCAAACCTTTGTGGCCAATGCTCAGGCACATCTGGCGGATCTGGACCGGTTGATCGCCTACGCGAGCAAAACGCTGGAAACCGTGCCGGAAAACAACCGGGTGCTGGTCACCGCACATGATGCCTTTGGCTATTTTGGCCGCGATTTCGGCTTCGAGGTGCTGGGCATTCAAGGCATCTCGACCCAATCCGAAGCGGGTCTGAATCGGATCGGTGAACTGGTCGATCTGCTGGTTGAGCGCAAAATCTCGGCGGTCTTTGTCGAAAGTTCGGTGTCGGACCGTTCCATGCGCGCCCTGATCGAAGGTGCGGCGGCGCAGGGCCACGAGGTGCAGATCGGGGGCGAGCTGTTCTCGGACGCGATGGGCGCCGATGGCAGCTATGAGGGCACCTATCTGGGTATGCTGGACCACAACGTGACCACCATCGCCGGGGCGCTGGGCGCAGATGTGCCAGAGCGCGGCATGGACGGCAAACTGTCGGCGGGGCTTTGATCATGACACAGACGGTTGAACTTGTGCGCGACGCCGGAGGGGACATCGCATCGACTTCCCCGGAAAACAGCCCGCTGGCCATTCGCGGCCTCACCGTTACCTACGGAGAGAAACCCGCTGTCTTCAGTGTCGACATGACGGTCGAGCCGGGCAAGATGACGGCCATCATCGGACCCAACGGGGCGGGTAAATCGACCCTTTTGAAATCCGCACTTGGGATCGTGCCGCCGGTGTCCGGCCGGGTGCAGGTCTTTGGCCGCCCATTGGAGGCAATGCGCGCCCGCATCGCCTATGTGCCGCAGCGCGCCAGCATCGACTGGGACTTCCCGACCCGTGTTATCGACGTAGTGATGATGGGGCTCTATCGTGAACTTGGCCTCTTGGGCCGGATCCGGGGTCATCACCGGACCGTGGCGCGCGATTGTCTGGATCGGGTCGGCATGGGCGATTTCGCCGACCGCCAGATCGGCCAGCTTTCGGGCGGCCAGCAGCAGCGGGTGTTCCTGGCCCGCGCACTGGCGCAGGATGCGGACCTGTACCTGCTGGATGAACCCTTTGCCGGGGTCGATGCGGCGACAGAAAAGGCCATCATCACCGTCCTGAAATCCCTGCGCGCGGCAGGTAAGACGGTTGTGGTGGTGCACCACGATCTGGCCACCGTCGCGGAATATTTCGACAATGTCTTCCTGATCAATACGCGTAAGGTCGCCGAAGGTCCGGTCGCCGAGGCCTTTACCGCGGAAACCCTGCAGGCCGCCTATGGCGGGCGCCTCGCGACGGCGCAGATCGATCAGCTGGCGGCGGCAAAGGTCTGATCCCATGTTGATGGACGCGCTTTTCCTGCAATTGGGCTATAACGCCACGCTGGTCTCCCTTGGGGCGGCCCTTTTGGGCGGCGCAGCGGGTATCACTGGCACCTTCCTGTTCCTGCGCAAACGGGCGCTGGTCAGCGATGCGGTCAGCCATGCAACCCTGCCCGGTGTTGCCATTGCCTTTTTGGTGATGGTGTTCCTGGGCGGTGACGGGCGCAACCTGGCCGGGCTGCTGCTCGGGTCTGCCCTGTCGGCGGCGCTGGGCCTCTGGTGCATGAACTGGCTGACCCGCAACACCCGTCTGGCCGAGGATGCTGCCATCGGCGCAGTCCTGTCTGTATTCTTCGGGTTGGGGATCGTGCTGTTGACGGTGATCCAGACGCTGGGCGTGGGACGGCAGGCGGGGCTTGAGGGCTTCCTTCTGGGATCGACCGCCGGCATGCTGTTCAGCGATGCGATGATCATCGCCGCAGGCAGTGCAGCGGCCCTGCTGGTGATCCTCCTGACGCGGCGACCGATGATGATGGTGGCCTTTGACCCCGAATATGCCGCTGCGCGCGGCCTGCCGGTGCACCGCATCGACCTTTTGATGATGGGACTGGTCATGGCGGTGACCGTGGTGGGGCTAAAGATCGTCGGCCTGATCCTGATCGTCGCCCTGCTGATCATCCCCGCCGTCACCGCCCGTTTCTGGACTGAGCGTTCGGATCGTGTCGTGGTCTATGCGGGGCTGGCAGGCGGTGCCTCTGCCTATGTCGGCGCAGCGATTTCCGCCTCGGCGCCCAACCTGCCGACCGGGCCGATCATCGTGCTGGTCAGTTTTGTGCTCTTTGCCCTGTCTCTGCTTTTCGCCCCCGGGCGCGGCGTGTTGGCGGCGGTGCTGCGCCACCAGCGGTTCCAGCGCCGGGTGCATCTGCGGCAGGGATTGCTGGCGCTGGCGCAGGGGCAACCGATCTACGAACCGCTGACCCTGCGGCTGTTGCGCCGCGCTGGATTGGTGCGCGCCGACGGAGTGGCCACCGACAAGGGACGCGCCCGCGCCGCCAAGGCCTTGCGCGACGAAAAACGCTGGGAACTGGTGCGCAGCGATCTGGCGCATGAGGCCGCCGCTGCGCTCTATGACGGGCTGCGCGAGATCGAGACCGTGCTGACCCGCGATCAGATCAGCGAAATCGACCGCCGCATCGGCGGCCCGCAGGAGGTTCCCGCAGGATGATGGGCTCTGAATTCGTTCCCCTTTCGCTGACGCCGCTGCTGATCGGTACATTTGCCGCCGTGGCCTGCGCGCTGCCGGGCAATTTCCTGCTGCTGCGCCGACAGGCCCTGATCGGGGATGCCATCAGCCATGTGGTGTTGCCGGGCATCGTGGTGGCCTTCCTGCTGACCGGAGCGATTGCGGCCGGGCCGATGCTGCTGGGCGCGGCGGGTGCAGCCGTCACCGCCGTCATCCTGATCGAGGCGGTGCGCCGTCTGGGCCGGATTGAGCCGGGCGCGGCCATGGGGGTGATCTTTACCACCATGTTTGCCGCCGGTGTGCTGCTGCTGGAACAGACCGATACCTCCACCGTGCATCTGGACGTGGAACATGCGCTTTATGGCAACCTCGAAAGTCTGATCTGGCTGGATGCTACCGGCTGGTCCTCTCTCTGGGATGCCGAGGCGCTGCGCTATCTGCCGCCGGAGCTGCCCCGCATGGGGCTGACACTGCTGGGCGTGGTGGCCTTCATCGCGCTGTTCTGGCGGGCGTTGAAAATCTCGACCTTCGATGAAGGGTTTGCCCGTACACTGGGGATCCGTACCAATCTGCTGGGGCTGGCGCTGGTGATCACTGCTGCAGTGGCGGCGGTCGCGGCCTTTGATGCGGTGGGGTCGATCATCGTCATCGCCATGTTTATCTGCCCGCCCGCCGCGGCACGGATGATGACCAACCGGCTGGAGGCGCAGATCGGCTGGAGCGTCGTTTTTGCGGTGCTGTCGGCGGTGCTTGGCTATGTTCTGGCGGGCTATGGGCCGCTGTGGCTGGGCGGTACGGATGCGGTCAGCGCGGCGGGCATGATCGCTGCCGTCTCGGGCATGATCCTGGCGGTGACGGCCCGGTTCGGCCCTTGTCGCCGTCGCGCGGGGGCGCCTGCCGGAGGGTAATCCGCCGCTGCCTCGCGCGCTTTGCGGGTGGCAGAATCGAAGGGCTCCATGCTAAATTTTGCGGTATGAGCAGCCCAGACCCCCAAATCCGCGACAATTCCCGCCCCGTTATCCGGCAGCTGGAGGACAGCGCCATCAACCGGATCGCGGCGGGTGAGGTGATTGAACGCCCCGCTTCGGCCGTGAAGGAATTGGTGGAGAACGCCATCGACGCAGGCGCCACGCGGATCACGGTGGAGATTGCCGATGGCGGCAAGACCCTGATCCGGGTCACCGATGATGGCTGCGGCATGACGCCCGAGGATCTGCCGCTGGCCCTGTCGCGTCACGCGACCTCGAAGATCGACGGATCGGACCTGCTCAACATCCATACCTTCGGCTTCCGGGGCGAGGCGCTGCCCAGCCTGGGCGCCGTGGGACGCCTAACCATCACCAGCCGCGCCGCAGGCAATGATGCGGCGCAGATCCGCGTTGCAGGCGGCGGCATGGAGCCGGTGAAACCCGCCGCCCTGCGCGCGGGTACAGTGGTCGAGCTGCGCGATCTGTTCTACGCCACCCCGGCGCGGCTGAAATTCATGCGCACAGACCGGGCCGAGGCGCAGGCGATCGGCGATGTGATCAAGCGCCTCGCCATGGCCGAACCCTCTGTTGGCTTCACCCTGCGGGATGTATCCGGCGGCGGCGAGGGGCGCGTCACCTTCCGCGCCGATCCCCTGTCTGGCGATCTGTTCGATGCGCTGCACGGGCGGCTTGGCTCGGTGCTGGGGCGGGAGTTTGCCGAAAACGCGCTGAAGATCGACGCCACCCGCGAAGGTTTGCGGCTTTATGGCTACGCGGCGCTGCCGACTTATTCCCGCGGCGCGGCGGTGGCGCAGTTCCTCTTTGTGAACACGCGTCCGGTGAAGGACAAGATGCTGACCGGCGCCCTGCGTGCGGCCTATTTCGATTTCCTCAGCCGGGACCGCCATCCGGTGGCGGCGCTGTTCATCGATTGCGATCCGACCCTGGTCGATGTGAACGTGCATCCCGCCAAATCTGAGGTCCGCTTCCGCGATCCCGGGCTTGCCCGAGGGCTGATCGTCTCGGCTCTGCGGCACGCACTGGCCGAGGCTGGGCATCGCGCCTCCACCACCGTGGCCGGGGCGACGCTGGGCGCCATGCGCCCCGAACAGGCCACCCCGCAGTCGGCGCCATATGTCTACCAGATGGACCGCCCGTCGATGGGCGCCCGCACGGCCGCCTATAGCGCGCAGCGACCGGATTACGTGCCGGTGCCGCCCTATCAGCCCTCTCCGCCGCCGCAGAGCCAAGGCTTTGCCGAGATGCGCAGCGCCTTCAGCGGGCAGACCATCGAAGAGCCCGTGCAGCCCGCAGAACCGGGCATGCAGGAGGCGCAGGCCGAGGCCCTGCCATTGGGCGCAGCGCGCGGCCAGGTGCATGAAAACTACATCATCGCCCAGACTTCCGATGGCATGGTGATCGTCGATCAGCACGCCGCGCACGAGCGGCTGGTCTATGAAAAGCTGAAGCGTCAGATGGGTGAAAACGGTGTCGCGGCGCAGGCGCTGCTGATCCCGGAAATCGTCGAACTCTCCGACAATGACTGCGCCCGCTTGCTGGCGGTGGCGGATGAGCTGGGTAAATTCGGTCTTGGCATCGAGGCCTTTGGTGGCAACGCCGTGGCGGTGCGGGAAACCCCTGCAATCCTCGGAGAGGTCAACGCCGAGGCCATGGTGAAGGACATCCTGGACGAGCTGGACGATCAGGGCGAAAGCCAGCTGGTTCAGGCAAGGCTGGAGGCGATCCTGAGCCGGGTGGCCTGCCATGGTTCGATCCGATCCGGGCGGCGGATGCGCGGCGAAGAGATGAATGCCCTGCTGCGAGAAATGGAGGCAACGCCCCATTCCGGCCAGTGCAACCATGGCCGCCCCACCTATGTGGAGCTGAAACTGGCCGATATCGAACGTCTGTTCGGACGCACGTGATGGACAGCGTGGAGGAGGCCTTGGCAGCCATGGATCAGGTCGGGCCGCTGGCCCTGATGGCGGGCGGCTTTGCGGCGCTGCTGATCCTGTTGCTGTTCCTCTCCATGCGCGCCTCGGCCCGCGCGGCCTCGGCGGTGGCGCCGATTGCGCAGCAGATGGAGTATCTGGGACAGTCCGTGCAGCAGCTGCGCGGCGGTTTGCAGCATGTGTCGGATATGCAGGCCAACGCGCAGGTGCAGATGGTGCAGACGGTGGAGGCACGGCTGACGGATGTGCAGCAGCATATGAACGATAGGCTGGCCGACAATGCCCTGCGTCAGGCCCGCGCCATGGCCGAGATGCAGGAACGCATGCAGGAAAGCCTGCACGGCAGCGCCAAACGCACGGTGACCTCTCTGACGCAGTTGCAGGAGCGGCTGGCGACCATCGACAAGGCGCAGGACAATATCACCAAACTGTCGGGCGATGTGCTGAGCCTTCAGGATATCCTGTCGAACAAGCAGACCCGGGGCGCCTTTGGTGAGATCCAGCTGAACGACATCGTCTCAAAGGCACTGCCTGCGGATGCCTATACGCTGCAGGCGACGCTCAGCAACGGCAAGCGTGCCGATTGTCTGGTGCATCTGCCGAATCCGCCGGGGCCGATCGTGATCGACAGCAAATTCCCGCTCGAACCCTATGAGGCGCTGCGCCGGGCCGAAACCCAGGACGAGCTGGCCTATGCGGCGCGGCAGATGAAAACGGCCTTGCGGGCGCATATCCGGGCGATATCCGAGAAGTACATCATTGAGGGCGAAACCGCCGATGGTGCGATCCTGTTCCTGCCTTCCGAAGCGGTCTATGCCGAGCTGCACGCCAATTTCACCGGCGTGGTGCGCGAAGGGTTTGCGGCGAAGGTCTGGATCGTCTCGCCCACCACCTGCATGGCGACGCTGAACACCATGCGCGCGATCCTAAAGGACGCTCGCATGCGCGAACAGGCGGGGGCCATCCGCAGTGAGCTGGGCCTCTTGCACCGCGATGTGGAACGGCTGGGAGAGCGCGTCGTCAATCTGGATCGGCATTTTGCGCAAGCGGCCAAGGACGTCGCCGAGATCAAGATCAGCGCTGATAAGGCCGGGCGCCGGGCGCAGCGACTCGACAACTTCGACTTTGAAGAGATCGACCAGGGGGCGGATCCAACCGGGACCGTGGTCCCGCTGGAGCATCCAGAGAGATGAGGGGCAGCGCAGCGGACCGGGAGTTGTGGCGACAGGCTGAGGTGGAGGCCGAGCGCGTCGTCTCAGTTCTGCGGATCGGGGTGTCGCTGGGGCTGTTGCTGATCTTCTTTCTCACCGTCTGGGACAATGTTGAAACGGTGGAAAGCTACCTGCGTCGGCAATGGCTCTTTGCACTGGCAACCATGTTTTCCTACCTGCTGCTGGGACTGTTCACCCTATGGCGCGCGCGCCGGGGGATGTTTCGCGGCTGGATGATCTGGACCGGCGTGACCTTGGACTGCGCCTTCCTTCTGGTGAATGCCTGGGTGGGGCTTGAGAATACATCCCTGCCGGGGGGCGTGACCTTCCTGCTGCCACCGATCTGGCTGGTACCGGGGGTGCTGGCCTTTGCGGTTCTCCGGTTCAATCCGTATCTGCAAGCTTATACGGTGCTTCTGATCGTGACGGGCCTGTCCCTGATGGTCTTCTGGCAGCCCGAACAGGTGCCGGTGCAGGCAGCGGAGCGGGCACTGTTCCTATTGTCCTTGCCCCCTAATATCATCCGCATTTCCATGATTGCCTTGGCCGGCATTGTTCTTGTCGTGGCCGCCTACCGGATGCGTGGGCTTTTGCACCGCTCGATCACCGAGGCGCAGGCGCGCACCAATCTGACCCGCTACCTGCCCGCCCAGTTGGCCGGTCGCCTCGCGGGCGGCGGGCTGGAGGAGTTACGACAGGGGCAGCGGCAGCAAATGGCGGTCCTGTTCATCGACATCCGCAGGTTCACCAGCTGGTCCGAGGGGCGCGATCCGCAGGAGGTCAGCGCCTATATCACCGAATTCCGCCGCCGGGTGCAGCGGGCTGCGGCGTGCAGCAACGGCTTGATCGACAAATACATCGGCGATGCCGCGATGATCCTGTTCGAAGGTGAGGAAGGGGCGCAGCGAGCGCTCGATTGCGCCGGGGCGCTGGATGAAGAACTGCAGCGCTGGACGGCCTTGCGTCTGGAGGCGGGGGAAGGGCCTGTCGAGGCGGGGATCGGCCTGCACTGGGGCGAGGTCTTTTCCGGGGTGGTCGGCAATGCCGAGCGTTTGGAATACAGCGTCTTTGGCGATACAGTGAATATCGCGGCGCGGCTGGAGCAGCTCACACGGCAGGCAGATGCCCGGATCATAGCCTCTGCCGCCCTGTTTGACGCCGCCGGAGCAAAGCCCGCGCGCGACGGCTGGATTGCCCTGCCACCGGTGCATCTGCGCGGGCGCAGCAGCGGGCTCGACATCTTCGGATGGGGACAAGGCGGCTTTGCCCCAGATCAAAGACCCGGAGGGGACACTGCTGTCTGATACCGGGAGAACCGCGAACAGCAGGAGACGAACAATGTTGGAGATTTCCGCCCGCAAGGTCGCCCAGGTGGCGATGATGGCCCGGGAACTGGACCGGGCCGAAGGGGAGCTGCGCGCCTTTATCGACCGGATGAGCGTCGATGAGCAGGCCGAACTGACCGCGATCATGTGGATCGGTCGCGGCAGTTTCGAGGCGGAAGAGCTGTCAGAGGCGCTTGCGACGGCTCGCAGCGAAGCCACCACCCCGACCGCCGATTACCTTATCGGAACGCCGCATCTGGCCGACAATATTGAGGCCGGGCTGGAGGCCATCGGTGTGGATGTCGGTGATATCGAAGACGATGTGATCGGTCGCTGAAGGGCGCCTCACAAAAAAAAAGACCCGCCTGAGCGGGTCTTTTGTGTTGGCAGAGCTGTTTGGTTCAGCCTGCGTGGTCGATGATTTCCAGATGCTGGGCCAGCTTGCCGATCTCGCCCATCCATTTTTCGATCAGCTTGGGATCGCTGGGGGCGGCGTGAACGCCGGCCGGGATCTGGCGGTTCATCACGGCCTCGATGGCAAAGCTGACCGGATAGGACACAAGGCGCGCCATGGCGGTGCTGCGCTCGTCGCCCCAGGCATCCATCACATAGGTCTTGTGCCAAACGACCTTGCCGTCCTTTTCCGCCTTCAGGCTGACGCAGAGCACGACCCGGTCCGCTTCACCTTCGTCATAGGCGTTTTCGTCCCAGAACTGGTCGGACATCTCTTTCAGGCGGGCATCGCCTGCTTCGCCTTCCAGGGTCTCGACTTCCTTGAAGACATCGGCCCAGGCCTCGGACCAGCCGTTGAGGCGCAGGGTGCCGCGCACGAATTCCTTCACCGGCCAGGCCTCTTCGAACTCGTATTGCGCCATGAAGGGCAGCGAGTCGCGGTTCGGGTAGACCTCAAAGCTTTCAGGCGTGGGCAGCGGCGCGTCATAGCTGCTGATCGCATCCCATGGCCGGTCCACGCGCAGCTCGGAATAATCCCGCACCGACCGCGAGGGTGAACGCAGCGCCTTCAGCACGCCGAGCGGTGACCAGCTGAATTTATAGCGGAATGGGTTCGGGGTCTTCGGAATGCCACCGCAGTAAGAGATAAAGCTGATGTGGTTCTCGGCATCATAGGCGTCCGATGCCTTGTAATCCTGCACAAGCGCGTGGGCCATCAGGTGGTCGATGCCGGGATCAAGGCCGACCTCGTTCACCAGGGCCACGCCTGCTTCGCGCGCCTTGTCATCCAGCGCGCGCATTTCCGGCGCAATGTAGGAGGAGGACACGAAATGGGCGCCTTTGGAGATCGCCAGTTCGGCCAGCTCCACGTGCCAGTCGCCAGGCAGCATTGAGACGACAACGTCCTCCGGGCTCAGCATCTGGGCCAGGTTGGCGATGGAAAAGGCGTGAATGTTGGTGGTCAGATCGCCCACCGCTTCGCGCGCCTTTTCGGGGGTGCGGTTCCACACCGCAACGTCATGGCCCGCCTCCAGAAGGCGGCGCAGGCCGGGGATGGCCGACAGGCCGGTTCCGCACCAGTGGATGGTCATGAGTGGTACTCCCTTATTTGTATTTCAGTTTGGCCAGAACGATGCTGATCACGATCAGCAAGGCACAGAAGTTGGCCAGGATCAAAGGCATGTCGCCCACCATAAGCCCGTAGATGAGCCAGAGCGAGACGGTGAGAAGAAACATCAGGTTGGCCGCCAGCGACAGGCCCGAGGTGTCCCGCGTGCTCCAGGCGCGCCAAGCCTGGGGGATCCAGCAGATCGTGCCCATCGTGCCGGCCAGATATCCGATGTACAGTTCCATCAGTTGCCCATGTTTTCGTCAAAGGTTGCTTTGGCCCGGCCCCAGACACCGCTGCCGAGATCGCCCAGCGTCAGAAGCGAGGGCAAAAGCTGCTCGGCGTAATCGACCGAGCTTTCGGCGGGCAGCATTGAGGGCAGGTTGTCGATGGCCATCACGTCTAGAACCGGATCCTTGGCCACGCGCAGGGCAGGGGCATCCCAGGTGGTGGCGCGGTCATAGACCGGCACCGGGTTGTAATCGCTGTCCGGATCGCAGGCGACATCGCCGATGGCGGTCAGCTTGCGCGGCTCTGTCAGGGCAGATTGCGGTACAAACACAGGCGTGCCGGGGCGCGCAAAGATGCAGTTGAGGAACAGATCGTGCTCCAGGATTTCCGGGAAGGGACCGCCATTGGCGGTTTCCGCCATGTCCCATTTGGTAACGATGACGCCCATGGTCTCCAGCAGATCCGCCGCGCCAGTGCCAACACGCCCGAGGGCTCCAATCACGATGGCGGTGGGGCGGGGGGCTTTCAGCGCGAACAGCTCGGAGGACAGATCGGCAATCAGCGAATCCTTGTCCTTGAAGACACCAACCGGGCCACAGATTTCGCCGCGCTGCTGAGCGGCCCAGCATTTCAGCGTCACCGCCGCGCCTGCATAGCCGGCCCAATAGCCAAAGGCCGCAACCCTTCGGCCGCTTTCGTCCACCAGATATTCCAGGTCATAAAGCGTGCCGCCACCCTGGCGGAACCGCTCCAGCAACGCCTTGCCCGAGTGCTGACCCTTGAAGGCATGGCCGAACATGATGTGCCTGTGCGGCAGCGGCGTGCCGTCCTCGGGAAGTTCTTTCAGGCCAAAGATGATCGCCTCTGCCGGGGCTGTGGGCCAGCTGTTTTCGGCGGCGATATCGCAGCCTGCATCCACATAGCCCTGCAAGGGGATCGCCCGGACCGAGCTCTTCTCGACCGTGACCTTGATGCCTGCATCGATCAGCGCCTTGGCGCCTTCGGGGGTCAGCCCGACCCGTTCTTCATTCGGGCGCTGCTCGGCCCGTACCCAGAGATGAGTCATTCTCTTGTCGTCCTTCACTCAAATATCAAAGCATGCCCTTGGCGCGGACTGCGCGCACCGAGGGGCGCTGATCCATGGTGGCCATGAAATCCCGGATCTTGGGATAATCCGCAACCGAAACCCCGTCCCCTTCGAGCCAGCTGCACACCACAAACAGATAGCAATCGGCGATACTGATCTCATCACCCAGCACAAAGGGCCCTTTAAGGCCGTTTTCGCTGATGTAGGCGGCAGAGGCGGCCATGGTTTCTGGCACTTTCGCTGTCATGTCCTCAAACGAGGATTGCTGACTGGCCCAACGGCTGCCGCGCATCTTGTGGGCGTGGTTCACGTGCATGGTCGAGGCAAGGTAGTACATCACCTCGCGCATGCGGGCCTTCAGAACCGGGTCTTCGGGGCGCAGGCCTGCGTCGGGAGCAAGATCGGCGATATAGTCCAGCAGAGCGCCGGTTTCGGTCAGGATGCCGCCCTCGACCGCCAGCGCGGGCACACGGCCCTTGGGATTGATCTGCCCATAGGCGGGTTTTGTCTGCTCGGCGCTGGCAAAATCCACATTGACCGCCTCATAGGTGATACCGGCTTCCTCAAGCGCGATGGCCACTGCAATCGAGATCGTGCCGGGAGCATAATAAAGTTGCATCTGTTTCTTCCTTCAATCCTGTCGCGGGCGGTCTGCCCCATGGTCAAATCGTGGTCAAACCTGCGGTCAAAGATGGGTCTGCGCAAAATGGCGGTCGGGTGTTTCCAGATGGGGTACCGCGTTGAACAGTACCGGCGACCAGTGCCCGCCAATGGGGAACAGACGGTGCATCGAGGTATTCATGATCGCGAGCGCCATCCGGGCCATGCCGGTGATTTCGAGCATCATCGCCTGACGCATCGCCATGGAGATCAGCCCGCCCGAGGTCACCACCAATGCCGGACCTTCTCCCGCCGCGATTTCGGACAGGGCCGCTTGGGTGCGAGTTTCAAAATCGCTCCAGCTTTCGGGGGCATCATCGATTTCACCTTCTGCCCAGGCGGCCAGCACCTGCGGCAGGTGGGCAATGAAGCCTTCGCGTTCCTGCGGGATGGCCAGCCCGTGCTGTTTCTCCATCGCCTGGGCGAGGGTGAAATACTCCATCTCGTTGAGACGGGGATCCTGCACCACCTCTTCGGTATATCCCATGCCCGCAGCGGTTTCGATGTGCCGGGTCAGGGTGCCGCAATAGATACGGGGATGGCTGGCGCCGCTGGCGCGCAGATGCTCACCCAGCCAGGCCGCCTGCTGATGGCCCAGATCGCTGAGCCGGTCATAGCTGTGCTCGTCGCGGGCCTCGGTGTTTGCCTGCCCGTGGCGGATCAGCGTGATATGAGACATCGCTTCCGTTCCTCTGATCTTTGGCCTGACTCTTAGGTGAGCAGCCCGCGACATGGAAGGAAGGTTTCAGGGATGGCGCGAAATTTACCGGGTGCCGATTTGGCACGCGTGAAAAAATGCAGGAAAGACGTTCCGGAAAAAGGTTAACAAAATGTGGACATAACGCAAATGATGGAAGATGTAGGTTAACACCCGTTGGAACTGACGGGCCGTACACAAGACCGTGACCAAGGGAGAACCCGGAATGAAGATCAACCCCCAGAGATTCTTGGCGGATCTCCATACGCTGCGCTCGTTCGGGGCCTCCGGGGTCGGGAAAGGTGTGGTTCGTCCGGCCTATACCGCGGTGGACATCGCCGCGCGCCGCTGGCTGGCGAGCCGCATGCAGGAAGCGGGGCTTGAGGTTCGGTTTGACCGGCTTGGCAATCTTTTTGGCATTGCCGGGGAGAAATCCTTGCTGATCGGTTCGCACAGCGACAGCCAGCCCGAAGGCGGGTGGCTGGATGGTGCGCTGGGCGTCATTGCCGGCTTGGAAATTGCCCGCGCCAGCAAAGAGGCCGGAGGGCCGCCGATTTCCGTTGTCAGCTTTCAGGATGAAGAGGGGCGTTTCGGTGTTCTGACCGGATCGGACGTCTGGACCGGGCGGCTGTCGATGGCGGATGCGGATCAGCAGACCGATAACGAGGGGCAGACGCTGCGGGCCGCGCGGCAGCGGATGAAAGAAGGGACGGAAAAACCCGTGCCGACGGATCTGTTCACCGGCTTTCTGGAAATGCATATCGAACAGGGGCCTACCCTGGACACCACCGGTGAAAAGATCGGTGTTGTCACCAATATCGTTGGAATCCGGGATATGCGGATCACCTTTACCGGTCGTCAGAACCATGCGGGCACGACGCCGATGCATCTGCGGCAGGATGCCTTTCAGGCGCTTTCGGCCTTCAACACCCGCCTGAATGAACGGTTTGCCGAGATCGTCACCCCGGCAACCGTCTGGACCCTTGGCCATGTTGCACTGCATCCCAATGCGTCTTCGGTGGTGCCGGGCAGGGTGACCTTCTCCATGCAGTGGCGTGATGCGGAGGCCGCGCGTCTGTTGGAGATGGAACAGATCATCCGTCAGACCTGTGACGAGATCGCAGCGGAACGCGACGTGGAGGTGGAGATGGGACCGGTGATGGGCATCGAACCCGTTGCCATGGATGACCGCATTCAGGCGGCCCTGCGCGCGGCGGCCGAAGATCTGGCGCCGCAGCAATGGCGTGACATGCCGTCGGGGGCGCTGCACGATGCCGCTAATGTGGCGCGGGTCATGCCAACCGGGATGCTCTTTGTGCCGTCAATCGGCGGCATCAGCCACGCCTTTGACGAGGACACGGACGAAGCCGATCTGACGCTGGGGCTGGAAGTTTTGGCCCAGGCGGCCGCGGCCCTGTGAACAGAAATTAAGTGCAGAAACCGGCGGCCTGCGGGTCGCCGGAGTGTGCTGCGTGATCAGTCGGCGGTGGCCTGCGATGCCAGTCCGTCGCGGTTATAGCCGCGTTTGATCATGCGGTTGCGGTGGCTGTCGGCGGCAACCGACGCCTCGCGCAGGTTGCCATAGATGTTGATCACGCTTTGCCCATCGCGCCCTGCGACCCCCCATTCCCGAAGGACGGAAACCTCTGAGAACAGGTTCATCGCCAGTTCGATCCGGTAAAACCGGGAGGGCCGGGATGATGTTTCACGATAGAGAAGACAGGTAGCCATGAGGCGATTCTAATCGCGGTGATTCGGGTCGGCAAGAGAAAGGATGGTGAACCCGCACGGGCCGGGATCACTTTTGCACCGCTGGTTTGTTCCGGTCATCCTGCCGCTTGATGCCGACAGCCGATGACCGGCCTCAGAGCCAGTTCACATCGCCGAGGAAAATATAGCCCGCGCCGTAGATGGTCTTGATCAGGCGGGGGTTCTTGGGATCTTCGCGCAATTTGGTGCGCAGGCGTGACACACGCACATCCATGGCCCGGTCGAAACTGTCCCCGGCAGCCCCGCCCAGTGCCTCCTGCATCTGGGCGCGGGAGATCAGCCGCTTGGGACTGTCCAGAAACAGCCGCAGCACTTCGCCCTCGGCATGGGAAAAGGGCGTTTCGCCGCCGGTTTCATCCTCCAGAACATAGCGGTCGAAATGGGCCGTCCAGCCAGAGAACTGCGCCGAATTCCCGCTTTGCACCTGGGCACGCGGGCCGCCGCGCAGACGGGCGCGGATACGGGCGACGACTTCGGTGGGATCAAAGGGTTTGGTGATGTAATCATCAGCGCCCAGCTCCAACCCGGTCACCCGGTCCTGCACCTGCGCGCGACCGGAAATGATGATCACCGCCGCGCCCTGCTCCAGCGCCAGCCTGTGCACAAGTGTCAGCCCATCGGTGTCGGGCAGCGACAGGTCAACGAGGCAGACATCTGGCGTCACCCGTTTCAAGGAAGCTTCGAATTCGCGCGCCCGGGAAAAACTTTGGGTGCGGAAACCAGCCTCTTCCAGGGTCTCGGTCAGGATCCGGCGGATTTCGGGTTCATCGTCCAGAATGGTGACAAGAGGCGCGGTCATGAAGGGGTCTCCGGTGTGATCAGCGCCGACAGCTGCTGCGTGGTAAAGGGTTTTTGCAGAACAGGCCCGCGTTTCAAAGCCTCCCGATGCATGGCATCGCCCGGGGGCAGCGACGTCATCAGGATGCAGGGCAGGGAGGATCCGGCCAGCCGGTCGACCAGATCGATCCCGGTGGCCTCACCTTCCAGCCGGATGTCGGACAGCACCAGCGCCATGTCCGGAATGTCAGCGGTCAGGGCCGAGGCTTCGTCTACGCTGGTGGCCTCGATCACGGAATAGCCAAGGTCGATCAGCATGTCGCGAAAGGTGGCGCGCAGGCTTTCGCTGTCTTCGACGAGCAGTGCGATCCCGCCCGAGGCATCCGGCGCCAGCCGGTAGGGCAGGCGCAGGGTAACGCTGGCGCCCGAGACCGTATTGGCGATGCGCATGTCGCCGCCTGTAGATTTCGCCATGTCATAAACGGTCGGCAGACCCAGGCCCGAGCCTTCGCTGCCCTTGGTGGTGAAAAACGGGTTCAGCGCCTGTTTCAGCGCCTCGGGGGAAAAGCCGGGACCAGTGTCGCTGACGCTGATTTCCAGCCAGGTTTCTCCGACCGCATGGACGCTGACGGTGATCTGCCCGGTGGTGCCGCAGGCGTCGCGGGCGTTGAAAATAAGGTTCAGCAGCGCGTCCTGCAATTTGCCCGCATCCAGCAGCAGCATCACGTCGGGCGTATTGTCGAGAATGCTGAGGCCGATGCCCTGCGGCAGCGAGGGCGAGGCGAGGATCTTCAGCTCATTGAGCAGCACATGCATGTCGGTGGCCTGCGGGCGCAGGGTGCGCTGGCCTGTCATTTCCCCGATGCGGTTCAGAAGCCGCCCACCCCGCCGTGCCGCTGAAAGGGTGCCCTGGATTAGCTCATCCGCTTCGGGGGGCAGATCCATCTTGGCCAGTTTGCCCTGCATGCCGAGGATGATGGTCAGAAGGTTCGAAAAGTCATGCGCAAGGCCGGAGGTCATCTGCGCCGCCATTTCGCGGCGGCGGGCCTGTTGCAGGGCGACGCGGGCCTGGGTTTCTTCGGTCACATCCATCGACAGGATAAAGACGCCGCCGCTGTTGTCCGGGGTAAAGGCGACGCGGATGCGGCGGCTGCCGTGTTCCTCGGTAAACTCAAAGACCGGGCTGCCACCTTTGTAGGCGGCCATCAGGTGCGGTTCGATCCGGGCAAAGGCGGATGGCCCCAGCGCATCCGAGATATGCATCCCCAGAATGTCCGAGGGACGGCCCGGAAAGACCGAGCTGAGCCGCCGGTTGGTAAAGGAATAATAGCCTTCGCCATCCACGTGGGCGATATGGGCCGGCATCATTTCCGTCGTCAGACGGGTGCGGGCTTCGATCTCGGTGAGCTGGCGTTTGGCCTCTTCCAAGGCGCTGTTGGTGGCGGCCAGTTCGCGGTTTGCTGCCGACAGTTCTTCGGTATGGGCGATCAGACGGTCCGACATTTCCTCGGACCGGGCCCGCAGCAACAGTTCGACCCGTTTTGTCCGGGTGATATCGGTATAGACCGACACCCAGCCCCCCTGCGAAAGTGGTGCCCCCTCGATCGAGATCACCTGCCCGTTGGCGCGGGTGCGTTCCAGATAATGTGGAACAAAGGCAAGCGCTTGTTCGACGCGGGAGTCGACAAATTCGTCGATATCCTCGATTGGGCCGTATTCGCCGCTTTCGGCGATATACCGGATGGTTTCGTCAAAGCGCGCGCCGGGGGTTACCAGCCTGTCCGGTAGGGCGAACATCTCCTTGAACCGACGATTACAGACTGCCAGCCGCAGATCGCTATCGTAGATCGACAGCGCCTGAGCGATCAGGTTGAGCCCGGCGGTCGTCATAGCGGCGCGTTGTTTGTCTGACTGTTTCATATGTTCTCCCGCGCTATGGCTACCACTGTGCGGCGGCGCGGCAAAGAGGTGGTCTGCTGCGGCGTGAGGGCGCGTGGCGCATTTTGCCGGTCTCGGTGTCGCGGTAAATCTGCGGTGGTTGAGGGGATGTGAAACAGGCCGGAACACAATCCTGTGATCCTGTTACAATTCGTAAGAATTGGGAAAACATCAGGAAAAAGTTGACGCACTACCATCAGACAGGTCCTAATCGGGATCAGAATCGCGGAACAGCGATCATCCGGCCAGGGGAGGCCGGAAAGGGAGGAGATAAAATTGGCTCAGACGCAGTCGGGCGCCGCAGGACTATTGTCTCTGCCGGCGCTGCTTGAACGTAACGCCACGGAATTCGCTAATCAGCCGGCTTACCGGGAAAAGGAATTCGGAATCTGGCAGTGCTGGACCTGGGTGGAAATCGCCAAGGAGATCGAAGCACTGGCGCTTGGCCTGATCAACCTAGGCATCAAGGAAGGCGATTTCATCGCCATCATTGGGCGCAACCGCCCCTACCTTTACTGGTCGATGGTTGCGGCGCAGTCCGTCGGCGCCATTCCGGTGCCGGTCTACAACGACTCTGCCGCCGAGGAACTGGCCTATGTGCTGGATCATTGCGGCGCCCGCTATGTGATCGCCGAAGACCAGGAACAGGTCGACAAGGTGATCGAGATTCAGGAGCAGCTGCACCAGCTGGAGCATGTGATCTATCTGGATCCGCGCGGCATGCGGAAATACGACCACCATGCCTTGCACCAGTACAGCCACGTGCAGGAGCAGGGCCGCGCCGCCTATGACGAATGGATCCCGGATCTGAAGGCGCGCAAGGCCAAGCTGACCTACGACAGCACCTGTGTGATGCTTTATACTTCGGGGACGACGGGCAAGCCAAAAGGCGTTGTCCTGTCCAACCGCAACGTGATCGAAAGCGCCAAGAACTCGGCTGATTTCGATAAGCTGACCCGCAACGAGAACATCCTTTCCTACCTGCCGATGGCCTGGGTTGGGGACTTCATCTTCTCGATCGGTCAGGCCTACTGGTGCGGCTTCTGCGTGAACTGCCCGGAAAGCCAGGACACCATGATGACGGACCTGCGGGAAATCGGTCCGACTTATTTCTTTGCTCCGCCGCGCGTCTTCGAAGGTCAGCTGACCAGCGTCATGATCCGGATGGAAGATGCAGGTCCGCTGAAGCGCAAGATGTTCCACCACTTCCTGGCCCACGCCAAGAAGGTCGGCGGCGACATCCTGGACGGCAGGCCCGTGGGGCTGATGGACCGGCTGAAGTACAAGCTGGGTGACATTCTGGTCTACGGTCCGCTGAAAGATACCCTTGGCTATGGCCGCATCCGTGTCGGATACACCGCCGGTGAAGCCATCGGCCCGGAAATCTTCGATTTCTATCGCTCGCTGGGGATCAACCTCAAACAGCTTTATGGTCAGACCGAGGCCACCGTTTTCATCACCGTGCAGCCCGATGGCGAAGTGCGGGCCGATACGGTTGGCGTTCCGGCGCCGGATGTGGAGATCCGCATTGACGACAATGGCGAGATCTTCTACCGCTCGCCCGGCGTTTTCGTGGAGTATTACAAGAACGCGGAATCCACCGCTTCGACCAAGGATCCTGAAGGCTGGGTCGCGACTGGCGATGCGGGCTTTATCGAAAACGATACGGGCCACCTGCGCATCATCGACCGGGCCAAGGATGTTGGCAAAATGGCCAGCGGTGCAATGTTTGCTCCGAAATATGTCGAGAACAAACTGAAGTTCTACCCCGACATCCTTGAGGCCGTGCTCTTTGGTAATGGCAAGGATCGTTGCGTGGCTTTCATCAACATCGACCTGACTGCCGTAGGCAACTGGGCCGAGCGCAACAACATTGCCTATGCCTCTTATCAGGAACTGGCCGGCCACCCGAAGGTTCTGGAGAGCATCCGGGAGCATGTAGAAGAGGTGAACAAATCCGTTGCCGCCGACGAAATGCTGTCTGGCTGTCAGGTGCATCGCTTTGTCGTGCTGCACAAGGAGTTGGACGCGGATGACGGTGAGATGACCCGTACCCGCAAGGTGCGCCGCCGCATCGTCGAGGACAAGTTCGCCGACATCATCACCGCGCTTTATGACGGCTCGGATCAGGTCTCGACCACCACCGAAGTTACCTATGAGGACGGCCGCAAGGGCGCGATCAGCGCCACGCTGAGCATCGTCGATGCCAAGGTGGTTCCGGTGACACCGCAGCAGGTGGCCGCAGAATGATCCGCGCGACAAAGACAGGCAGCCAGAAAAAGGGGCTGGGCACGTGAAAGACATGGAAGAAGGATACGTCACCGAAGACGGCCGCAAGATTGGCGGCGTGGTGATGGAAATGAAGAACATCACCCTGCGGTTCGGCGGTGTGGTGGCGATCAAGGACATCTCGTTCGACATCCGTCAGGGTGAGATCCGCGCGATCATCGGCCCCAACGGTGCGGGCAAGTCCTCGATGCTGAACGTGATCTCGGGGTTCTACGTCCCGCAGGAAGGTCAGGTTCTCTATCAGGGCAAGCCGCGTCCGCAGATGCGTCCCTACGAGGTGGCGCGTCAGGGTATCGCCCGGACCTTCCAGAACATCGCGCTTTTCGAAGGGATGAGTGTTCTGGACAACGTGATGACCGGACGGCTCAACTACATGAAGACCGGCCTGCTGAGCCAGGCGCTGTGGAAGGGCAAGGCCGAGAAGGAAGAGACCGAGAACCGCGAAGCGGTGGAGAAGGTCATCGACTTTCTGGAAATCCAGCACATCCGCAAGACCCCGGTGGCGCGTCTGCCCTATGGTCTGAAGAAACGGGTGGAACTGGCCCGCGCCCTTGCGGCCGAGCCGAGCCTGCTGCTGCTGGATGAACCGATGGCTGGCATGAACGTCGAGGAAAAAGAGGACATGTCCCGCTTTATCCTTGATGTGAATGACGAATTCGGCACCACGATCGCTCTGATCGAACACGACATGGGCGTGGTGATGGATCTGTCCGACCGGGTGGTCGTGATGGATTACGGCAAGAAGATCGGCGATGGCACGCCGGACGAAGTCCGCAACAACCAGGATGTGATCGACGCCTATCTCGGCGTTGCGCATGACTGACCATCAGACCGGCTTGAGGGAGGCGAAACATGCCTGAACAACTGATTTTTGCGATGGAAGTCACGCTCAACGGTCTGATGGCCGGCGTGCTCTATGCGCTTGTCGCGCTCGGATTTGTCCTGATCTACAAGGCATCCGGCATCTTTAACTACGCCCAGGGCGTCATGGCGCTGTTCGCGGCGATGACCCTGGTGGGGATCATGAATGGTCAGGTGCCCTTTGCGCATCTGATCAACGCGGTCTTCGGCGGCCATATCACCCATTTCGGGTGGACGATCCCGTCCTTCTTGGCGGTGATCCTGACCGTGGCGGTCATGGTTCTGCTGGCCTGGCTGGTGCAGGTTCTGGTGATGAAGCATCTGGTCGGTCAGGAACCGATCATCCTGTTCATGGCCACCATCGGTCTGGCCTACTTCCTGGAAGGCGTGGCTGACCTGATGTGGGGCTCCGAGATCAAGACGCTGGATGTGGGCATCCCGCAGGGCATCAACCTGTGGATTGATGAGACCACCTACAACATCTTTGGCTACGGCTTCTTCATCGACAACCTTGATATCGTGGCGACCGTGGTGGCGGCGCTGCTGGTGACCGGTCTTGTGATCTTTGCCCAATACACCAAGCAGGGCCGCGCCATGCGCGCCGTGGCGGATGATCACCAGGCGGCGCTGTCTGTGGGTATCTCGCTGAACTTCATCTGGGTTCTGGTCTGGTCGGTTGCCGGGTTCGTGGCGCTGGTCGCAGGTATCATGTGGGGCACCAAGTCGGGCGTGCAGTTCTCGCTGTCGCTGATCGCGCTGAAGGCGCTGCCGGTTCTGATGCTGGGCGGTTTCACCTCGATCCCGGGCGCCATCGTCGGCGGCCTGATCATCGGTGTAGGTGAGAAACTGTTTGAATTTGCTATCGGCCCGATGGTCGGCGGCGCGACTGAAAACTGGTTCGCATACGTTCTGGCGCTGCTGTTCCTGGTGTTCCGTCCGCAAGGCCTCTTTGGGGAGAAGATCATCGAAAGGGTCTGACGCAGCCCAATGACATCAAGGCCGGTTCCATTCGGGGAGGGATGGGGCCGCGCCGCAAGAGACTGAACGCAACATAAGAGGGAGGAAAGACGCATGAGAAAGCTCATTGCCATCGTCAATGTGATCGCCTGGTCTGGATTTTGGGCCTTTGGCTATCTGGCGCTGACCTCCGGAGATTTTTCCGACACCCAGGTCGTGATCTCCGCTCTTCTGGCTGCTGTCGGTCTTTTCACAGGGATCCTCGCCTATCTGCGACTGGCCCGCCTGGCCGAGGCCAGCGGATACGCGAAGAAGACAAATCAACTGGACGCAGCGGCCCGCAACCGCGCGCAGGAAAAAGGGAGCATCTGAAGCATGTTCTACCGTGAAGCCGGGGACTTTAAGGTCTCTTACCAGGATGACAGCCAGACGTTTCCGATCAAGTTCGATCGCTATCGTTACTACGCGGTGCTGGCCGTGGCCTTTCTGGTCATCCCCTTTGTCATCAACGACTACTGGGCGAATGCCATCCTGCTGCCGTTCCTGATCTATTCGATCGCGGCCATCGGCCTTAACATTCTGGTCGGATATTGCGGTCAGGTCAGCCTCGGGACCGGCGGTTTCATGGCTGTGGGTGCCTATGCGGTCTACAAGTTCATGACCGCCTTCCCCGAAGTCAGCATGTTCGTGCATGTTCTTTTGGCGGGTGGTGTGACCGCGCTGGTCTGTGTGGCCTTTGGCCTGCCGTCCTTGCGCATCAAGGGCTTTTACCTGGCGGTGGCCACGCTGGCGGCGCAGTTCTTCCTGGTCTGGCTGTTTAACCGTGTGCCGTGGTTCTACAACTACTCAGCCTCGGGCCAGATCAACGCGCCTGAGCGGGATGTCTTTGGCATCGTGATCACCGGTCCCAACGCACCGGCGTGGGCGACCTATTTCTTCTGTCTGATCTTCCTGACGTTCTGCGCCATCGTCGCCCGCAACCTGACGCGCGGCACAACGGGCCGGACCTGGATGGCGATCCGCGACATGGACATCGCTGCCGAGATCATCGGGGTGAACCCGCTGAAGGCGAAACTGACAGCCTTTGCCGTCTCCGGCTTCCTGATCGGTATCTCCGGGGCACTGTTCTTCTCGGTCTACCTTGGCGCGGTTGAGGTCGGCGAGGCCTTTGGCATCAACAAGTCGTTCCTGGTGCTGTTCATGGTGATCATCGGCGGTCTGGGCTCGATCTTCGGCTCCTTCGCGGGCGCGGCCTTCCTGGTACTGCTGCCGGTGGTACTGAAGGTTCTGGGCGTCGACGTGATGGGCTGGCCGACTGATATCGTGGCGCATTTCCAACTGGTGATCGTGGGGGGGCTGATCGTGTTCTTCCTGATCGCAGAACCGCACGGGCTGGCGCAGCTGTGGCGCGTTGCCAAAGAAAAACTGAGACTCTGGCCCTTCCCGCACTGACGCGGGGACGGCAGACCATCGCGGGGACAACAGCAAGAGCCAACTCACGGGCCCCGCATCAAAAAAATCGGATGAGACCAATGGGAGGAATGAACCCGATGAAACTTAAACTGACCACTCTGGCGCTGGGCGCGCTGATGGCCGCAGGGCCAGCCATGGCGGATCTCGTATTCCCGTCGCTGAGCTACCGCACCGGCCCCTACGCCGCAGGTGGCATCCCCTTCGCGGATGGCTATGCCGACTATTTCACCCTGGTGAACGAGCGTGACGGCGGCATCGGCGGCGTCAAGGCGAAGGTGATCGAATGCGAGACCGGCTATAACACCGAAAAAGGTGTGGAATGCTACGAATCCACCAAGGGCGAAGGCGCGCTGGTGTATCAGCCGCTGTCCACCGGTATCACCTACCAGCTGATCCCCAAAACCGCTGCTGACGGCATCCCGCTCCACACCATGGGCTATGGCCGGACCTCGGCTGCCAACGGCAAGGTCTTTGGCAACGTGTTCAACTACCCGGCAAACTACTGGGATGGCGCCTCGGGTATCATCACCTACCTGCTGGACGAAAACGGTGGTGACATCAAAGGCAAGAAGATCGCCCTGCTGTACCACAACTCCGCCTACGGCAAGGAACCGATCCGCACCCTGGAAGAGCTGTCCAAAAAGCATGGTTTCGAACTGTCGACCCTGCCTGTTGACCACCCCGGTCAGGAGCAGAAGTCCCAGTGGCTGCAGATCCGCCGTGACCGTCCCGACTATGTCGTTATGTGGGGCTGGGGCGTGATGAACCAGGTTGCCATTCAGGAAGCCGCAAACGTCCGCTATCCGATGGAAAACTTCATCGGCGTTTGGTGGTCCGGTGCCGAGCATGACGTCCTGTCCGCCGGTGCGAAGGCCAATGGCTACAAGGCTGTGACCTTCCACAACGTTGGCCGCGACTTCCCGGTGTTTGATGACATGCAGAAATATGTTGTCGACAAGGGCCTGGCTGCCGGTGCAGGCGATCAGATCGGTAATGTGCTTTATAACCGTGGCATGTACGCGGCGATGCTGGCTGTCGAAGCGGCCAAGACCGCCCAGGAAATGCACGGCACCAAGGACATCACCCCGGCGATGATGCGCGATGGCATGGAAGCCCTGGAAATGCCCGAAGCCCGTATGTCGGCGCTTGGCATGCCCTACTTCGGTCCGTCCTTCAACGTTTCCTGTGAAAACCACGGTGGCCCCGGCCTCGTCGGCATGACCCAGTGGAACGCAGAGACCAAGACCTGGAGCCTGATCTCGGACTTCCAGAAGACCGATACCGCTGTAATCCAGCCGCTGATCGAAGCTGACTCCGCTTCCTATGCGGCGGAAAACAACATCGAACCGCGCTGCAACTGATAGTGCTCGTGGTCCCGCCTTTTGGGGCGGGACCGGACTCAAAACCGGTGTGGCGGTCAGCCGCCACACCACCTCCGAAGAGACACCGATCCGGGCGCCTGCGATGAATACGGCTCGCCCCGGACCAGGCCGCAACAGGCCGTGACCGCATGAGGACAAACTTTGATGCTCGACGCAGCAAACACCACCGATGTGCAGGCCGAAACCCTGCTTGAGGTCAACAATATCGAGGTGATCTACAACCACGTGATCCTCGTGCTGAAAGGCGTCAGCCTGAAGGTTCCAAAAGGCGGTATCACCGCGCTGCTGGGCGGCAATGGCGCCGGCAAGACAACGACACTGAAGGCGGTTTCGAACCTGCTGCATTCCGAACGCGGTGAAGTGACCAAAGGGTCGATCAAATACCGCGGCGAGGTGATGCACGATCAGGATCCCGCCGAAGTGGTCCGCAAGGGCGTCATCCAGGTGATGGAAGGCCGCCATTGTTTCGAACACCTCACCGTTGAGGAAAACCTGATGACCGGCGCCTATACACGCGCCGATGGCAAGGGCGATATCCAGCGCGATCTGGAGATGGTCTACAGCTATTTCCCGCGCCTGAAGGAACGCCGCAAATCCCAGGCTGGCTATACCTCCGGGGGTGAGCAGCAGATGGTGGCCATGGGCCGCGCCCTGATGAGCCGCCCGGAAACCATCCTGCTGGACGAACCTTCGATGGGTCTGGCGCCGCAGCTGGTGGAGCAGATTTTCGGCATCGTGAAATCGATCAACGAAAACGAAGGCGTGACCTTCCTGCTGGCCGAACAGAACACCAACGTTGCCCTGCGCTTTGCGCATTATGGCTACATCCTGGAATCCGGCCGCGTGGTGATGGATGGACCTGCCGCCGAACTGCGCGAAAACCCGGACGTGAAGGAATTCTATCTCGGCATGTCGGATGAGGGGCGCAAGAGCTTCCGCGATGTGCGGTCCTACCGCCGCCGCAAACGGTGGCTGAGCTGATGCGGGGTGATGAGGACATGAGTTTTTTTGACATTCTTGAAACCCGCTCGGCGGATGAACGTGCCGCGGATATCGCCAAGGCGCTGCCGGAGCAGATCGCCCGCGCCAAAACCGCGCCGGGATATGGATCGGCGCTGGCCGATGTGGATCCTGCGGCGATCACCTCGGCTGCGGATCTGGCCGCGCTTCCGGTGCTACGCAAATCCGAACTGAGCCGCGCCCAGGCCGAGAATGCCCCCTTTGGTGGCTTCACGGTGAAACCGGCGCATGGGTTCGCGCATATCTTCCAGTCGCCGGGTCCGATTTATGAACCGGGCGGCAGCGAACATGACTGGTGGCGCATGGGTCGCTTCCTGCACGCGGCAGGCATTGGCGCTGGCGATGTGGTGCAAAACTGTTTCGGCTACCACCTGACTCCGGCTGGCATGATCTTTGAAAGCGGCGCCCGCGCCGTTGGCGCCGCGGTTCTGCCCGCAGGCACTGGTCAGACGGAATTGCAGGTCACAGCCGCCCGCGATGTGGGGGCGACCGCCTATGCGGGCACTCCGGATTTCCTCAAGGTGATCCTGGACAAGGCCGATGCCATGGGCGTGAAGCTGGGCTATACCAAGGCGGCGGTCGGGGGCGGCGCGCTGTTCCCCTCGCTGCGTCAGGAATACGCCGACCGGGGCATCACCTGCCTGCAAAGCTATGCAACGGCTGATCTCGGCAACATCGCCTACGAGAGCGCCGCGATGGAAGGCATGATCGTCGATGAGCGTGTTATCGTCGAGATCGTCACGCCGGGCACAGGCACGCCGGTTGCGCCGGGCGAGGTGGGCGAGGTCGTGGTGACCACGCTCAACCCTGATTACCCGCTGATCCGTTTTGCCACTGGCGATCTGTCGGCGGTTCTGCCGGGACAGTCCCCTTGCGGCCGTACCAACATGCGGATCAAGGGCTGGATGGGCCGCGCGGATCAGACCACCAAGATCAAGGGCATGTTCGTGCGCCCTGAACAGGTGGCAGCGCTGGTCGACAAGCATGATGAGATCGTCAAGGCGCGCGTCATTGCCACCCGTGACGGCGAAATGGACGCGATGACTGTTCAGATCGAAGCCACCGGCGGCGATGAGGTTGGGTTTGGGAAATCGGTGATCGAAGTGCTGAAGCTGAAAGGCAAGATCGAAGTGGTTGCCCCCGGTGCCCTGCCCAAGGACGGCCTGGTGATCGAGGATCAGCGCAGCTACGACTGAGCCGCAGCCTTACACAGACATGGAGAGCCGGGCCCCGTAAGGACGCCCGGCTTTTTTCTATCCGAAACCGGGGCCGGGCGTATTCGCCGCAGGGCAGGGTGCTTGCCAGTTTCCTGCTGGAGTTTCCGACAAAAATGATCGAAATAGAGGGGTGTTCCGACCCGCAGTGGGATTCACCAAAGCGATGAGCAACCGATGACTGAAGCCAGCCACACTCCAGACTACGCCCCAAAGGGAAGCCGCCTTGGGCGCAAGGCCGGGACACGCGTCTTTGCCGTGCTGGGCTGGGTCGTGGCGCTGGCTTGCGTCCTACCGATGCTGGCCGTGGCGCTGGCGGGGATGGTCGGCGGCACGGATACCATCGCGCATCTGGCCGGGACGGTGCTGCCACGCTACCTGATCACGACGGTGGTGCTAGTGGTTCTGGTCTCACTTGGAACCCTGTTGCTGGGCGTCGGGGCGGCCTGGCTTGTCACCATGACCCGTTTTCCTGGCGTGCGCCTGTTTGAGGTCGCGCTGGTCCTGCCGCTGGCCTTCCCGGCTTATGTGCTGGCCTATGCCTATACCTTTGTTCTGGATCACCCCGGCATCGTGCAGACCACCCTGCGACAGGTGACGGGCTGGGGTCCGCGCGATTACTGGTTCCCGGAGATCCGCTCTCCGGGTGGGGCGGCGGTGATGCTGATCTTCGTCCTTTATCCCTATGTCTACCTCTTGGCGCGGGCGGCATTCTTGCAGCAAAGCGCTGGCGCCTTCCTGGCGGCACGGGCACTGGGGAAAAGTGCCTGGGAGGCCTTCTGGCGTGTCAGCCTGCCGATGGCGCGGCCGGCGATTGCCTCGGGCGTGCTGTTGGCGGTGATGGAGACCATCGCCGATTTCGGCACCGTGTCCTATTTCGGGGTGCAGACCTTTGCTACAGGGATCTACACCAGCTGGTTCTCGCTCGCGGATCGCGCCGGGGCGGCGCAGCTGGCGCTCTGCCTTCTCAGCTTTGCGCTGATGCTGGCGGTAGTGGAACGCTCCACCCGCGGCAAGGCGCGCTATCATCAGGCGGGCAAGCATCACGCTGAAATGCCGCCTGCTGACCTCACCGGTTTGCGCGCCGTTGCGGCCTGGGTTCTGTGTGCGATTCCGGTGGTGCTGGGCTTTGTGCTGCCGGTGGTGATCCTGTGCAATATGGGGCTGCAATCCGAGCAGGACCTGTTCAGCCGCCGCTATATCGGGTTCATCCAGAACTCTCTGCTTCTAGCCTCGACTGCTGCGGTGATCACCGTGCTGGCGGCGGTCATCCTTGGCTTTTATCAGCGACTGCGCCCGGGGCGCAGTTCTGCACTCGCGGCCTATATGTCACGGCTGGGCTATGCGGTGCCGGGCGGGGTGATCGCGGTGGGGCTGATGGTACCTTTCGCGGCCTTTGACAACGCTCTCGATGCCTGGATGCGGGCGACCTTTGATATTCGTACCGGCTTGCTGATCACCGGATCCATCTGGCTCTTGGTGGCCGCCTATATGGTGCGGTTCCTCGCGGCGGCTCTTGGTGCCTATGAGAGCGGCCAGTCCACCGTACACGCCAATATGGATGCGGCTGCCCGGTCGCTGGGACAAAGCCCGCTGGGCATGCTGCGCCGGGTGCATCTGCCGATCCTGACGCCGAGCCTGCTGACCGCGCTGCTGATTGTTTTCGTGGATGTGATGAAGGAACTGCCCGCAACGCTGATCATGCGGCCATTCAATTACGATACGCTGGCGGTGCAGGCCTACCGGCTGGCCTCGGACGAGCGGTTGGAGGGCGCTGCGGTGCCGTCTCTGGTCATCATGGCGGTTGGGTTACTGCCGGTGATCCTGATCTGCCGACAGGTTGGGCGCCGCCGTTAGGCGTGCCCACCTGCCTGGCTCTGAGCGTCAGGCTGGCCCGTCCACCAGGCCTCGATTTGTTCGGGGGAAATCCGCCCGGCAGGCCCAAGCCCAATCAGAAGGGTTTCGTCGGCATCGCAGTGACGGGCTTCGACGTGGCGGCCGACGATATGCAGCTCATAGGCACCGCCAGTGGTCAGCACGTAGCCTTTCATGCGGTAAAGACCGTCGGGGCGGCTGGCCAGTTTGTCGCCCAATGCGCGGCGATCCAGAACATCGCGGCTTTGATGTTGCCAAGTGGCATAGGCGGGATGCGCGGCCACGGAGCGGCCTTTGGGCAGGGGCACGACGTCAAACAGGAGATCAGAAACTGGCGCACCATCCAGAACCGTCGGGGTGCGCGCGCCCGCGGCCTTCAATTGGTCTGCCAGATCCGCATCGATTGCTTCGCATTTGGAGACCAGAACCAGGTCAGCGGCGCGGATTTGCTGCAGCACCTGGGGGGCAATCTCTTCATCCTGCAGAAGGGTATCGGCATTGAGCCCATCCACCACGGTGACAATGCCGGCATAGCTAAAGCCGCTTTCGCCCATGACGGTATTTGCGATGGCGACTGGATCGGAGATACCGCTGGCCTCGATCACCAGATGGCCGGGCTGTTCCGGCCGATCCAGGATTTGCCGCAGCGTCAGCGCCAGATCCGTTCCCATGGTGCAGCAGATGCAACCATTGCTCAGGGCGATGGTGCCGTTTTCCGTATCGCGGATCAGATCGGCGTCGATGTTTATGGCGCCGAAATCGTTGACGATGACGGTCAGGTCCAGCCCGTGCGACTCGGCGAGGATGCGATTGATGAGGCTGGTTTTACCTGCGCCGAGGTAACCGCTGATAATCGTGACAGGCACCCTTTTCACAGCATGGTTCCTTGTCGTGCGATATCCCGGAAACCCTGCATGTGCCTTTAACCCCTCACTTGAAAATTCCGCAAATCTATAGGCGGCAGTAGGGTGCAGGTCCAGAAATTCAGCAACAAAGTTGCCGGATTGCAGGCGTAAAGGCGCTAAAGGATCATTTTGGGAGCGGGCAATGGCCGATTCTGAAAATCCGGGTCTTGAGTTGAGACATTCTGACCATCTGCGACTCTCAAAAAGGACAAAAAGGCGCGAGGGGGCCTCGCGCCTTTTTTAAAATTCGAATCATCCTGAGGTGGATTATTTCCAGCCTACCGCATCAAAGATCTTCTGTGCTTCGGGGATGTTCTTGGCCACGTCGGACAGGTTGATGTCGTCGGGTTTGAAATGGCCAAGGGCAGCGATGCTGGGGGCGAGGCCCACGCCCGGCACGGCCGGGTATTCGTCATTGCCTGCCGAGAAATACTGCTGCGCCTGATCCGAGGCGAGATACTCGAGGAACTTGATCGCGTTATCGCGGTTCGGGGCATGTGCAGCAACGCCGCCACCGGACAGGTTCATATGCGCGCCCTGTTCGTTTTGCGCCGGGAAGATCCAGCCGATCATGTCACGCGAATCGGAGAGGCCTTTGACGTCTTTGCGGATCGAGCGGGCAAAGTAATAGCTGTTCGCAACGGAGATCTCGCATTCACCCGAGACGATGCCGCGCAGCTGGTCGGTGTCACCGCCCTGCGGATCACGCGCCATGTTGGCAACCACGCCTTCGGCCCAGGATTTGGCAACATCGCTGCCCTGGTGGGTGATGATCGAGGCCAGCAGGGTCTGGTTGTAGGTGTTGGTCGAGGAGCGGATACAGACCAGCCCCTTGTACGCCGGATCGGCCAGATCAAGGTAGGTCTGCGGCGGGTTGGCCACGTCAGCCTTGTCGTAGAAGATGATCCGGGCGCGCTGGGAAAAGCCGAACCACTGGTTGTCTGCGTCCTGCAGGTAACCGGGCACGCGCGCCTCCAGCACGTCGCTGTCGATGGATTGCAGCACGCCTGCATCCTTGGCGCGGGCCAGACGCGAGGTGTCGACGGTCAGCAGGATATCGGCAGGGGAATTCTCGCCCTCGGCCTGCATGCGGGCAATCAGCTCATCCGCCTTGCCTTCGATCCGGTTGATGCGGATGCCGGTTGCCTCTTCGAAGTCCGAATATAGGCGTTCATCGGTGTCGTAATGGCGCGAGGAATAGAGGTTTACCTCTCCCTCGGCGGCGGCCGAGGTCGCAATGGTGGCGGCCAGAGCGCCTGCCAGTATCGTGGTCGCTTTCAACATGGTTACTCCCATCAAGCTTCGGTATGTCTTTCCGACTGATTTAGTCGATTATAGGATTCCGAAGCGGATGAAAACAAAAACTGACAATTTTACTTGGAGAAAATTCACGGGCTGGCTGCGGGTCAGTGGGCAAGGTCGTATCGGCTCGTTTCGGTAAGCGCCGCCGCTAAAACGCAAAAAAACCGCATCCGAAGATGCGGTTTTCAAAATACGCTGTGACTGTCGTGCAGTCCCAGATCCGGTCTGGTGGATCTTAGCCCTGACGCGCTTTGAAGCGGCGCTGGGTCTTGTTGATCACGTAGACGCGGCCCTTGCGACGCACAACGCGGCAGTCACGGTGCCGGTTCTTGAGCGAGCGGAGCGAGTTCTTGACCTTCATGGTCCTTCTCCTGTTCTGCGGCGCGAACCAGCGCCTGGGTTAGCGGGTGTTCCGACCCGTGGGCCAAAACAATGAATTCATGGTGGGCGATACAAGGTTCGAACTTGTGACCCCTTCGATGTCAACGAAGTGCTCTACCGCTGAGCTAATCGCCCATGAAACCCTTGCAACATCCTGCCCCAGAAACAAACGGGGCGCGGGATGCCGCGCCGGTGAAGGGGTCTATAATAAGAGTCGCGGAGGGGTGCAAGAGCTTTTGACCCCAGAAATTTCCAGTCTATGCTGTTTTTAGATCTAAGGGGCCGGAGCCGGGATGTCCGACGCAGCATTTTCTGTCATGTCGCCGCAAAATCTGCGGTCAGCAATCGTTTTTGCATCGCCTCATAGCGGCGCCGATTACCCGCCGCAGTTCCTTGAGCAATCGATTCTCGACCCGCATCGGATCCGCAGTTCCGAAGATGCCTTTGTCGACAGGCTTTTTGCTGCAGCGCCGGAATATGGCGCGCCGCTGCTGAGGGCGGTAAAGCCGCGCGCCTATCTGGATCTGAACCGTTCTCCGGAAGAACTGGACCCGGCGCTGATCGAAGGGGTGATGCGACGCGGGCAGAATCCCCGCGTGGCTTCGGGGCTGGGGGTGATTCCCCGGGTCGTTGCCGGCGGGCAGGCGATCTATCGGGGCAAACTGCCCCTGACCGAGGCCCGCAGTCGCATCGACAGCTACTGGCGCCCCTATCACCGGGCGTTGCAGGGATTGCTGGATCAGGCCCATGTCGGGTTTGGCCATGCGATTCTGATCGATTGTCACTCGATGCCGCACGAGGCGCTGGAAACCATGCCCACCCGGTCGGGGCAGATGCCGGACGTGGTACTGGGGGATCGGTTTGGGGCTGCGGCGGCGGGTGAGATCGTTGATCGTGTCGAAGCCGCCTTTACCAGTGTCGGTTTGCGGGTGGCCCGCAACGCGCCCTTTGCCGGCGCCTATATTACGCAGGCCTACGGCCGCCCGTCGCGCAATCAGCACGCGATCCAGGTGGAAATCGACCGCTCTCTTTATATGGATGAGGCCACGATCCGGCCCAATGGCAATTTCGCCATCCTTCAGGACGCTTTGCGCGGTGTCATCGCAGCAATGACAGATTCGGTGCAGGAACAGCCTCCGCTTGCCGCCGAGTAAGAGCCCGCTGCGGGTCTGGGCAGGAGCGATCCTAACGCAAGGCGCGCCCTTTCAGGATGGCGCCATCTCCAAACCGTTTGCGGATGGCATCGCTGGCCCGTTCGGCCCCGGCACGCTTGCTGGCCTGCGGGTCCAGAAGGTCGCCGGTCACATCGGCCTGATCGGCGGGCACCAGATCGGAAATGCCGCAGCCAAGCAGGCGATAAGGCCCCTGATCGCCCACCTGATCCAACAGGGCGCGTGCTGTGCGATAGATCGTATCGGCCATCTGGGTGGGGCTGCGCAGGGCGATGCGGCGGGTCAGGGCCGAATGATTGGCCCGTTTCAGTTTCAGCGTCACCACGCGCCCGGCCTTTTCCTTGGCCTTGGCCCGGTCCGAGACCTGTGTCGCTAGCCGCCACAGATGGCCGTCCAGAACCTCGGTATTGGCTGAATCCTCAAAAAACGTTGTTTCCTTGGAGATCGATTTCACTGGCGCATTGGCAGAAACGCGGCGCCGGTCCTCGCCCCGGGCCAGATGCCACAGTCGATCCCCCATCGAGCCGAAGCGGGCGTGCAGATCTTGCCGGTCCCAGCGCAGAAGATCAGCAAAAGTGCGAATCCCCGCCTTGTCCAGCGAAGCCTGCGCCGCAGGACCAATGCCCCAGATCAGCCGCACCGGTTTGTCGTGCAGGAAATCTGCGGTCTCGGATTTACCGATCACCGAAAATCCGCGCGGCTTGTCCAGATCTGAGGCAACCTTGGCCAGGAATTTGTTGTGGCTGAGGCCGATCGAGCCGGTGATTCCCAGCTCGTCCTTCATGCGTTTGACCAACCGCGCCAGCATCACGGCGGGCGGCGCCCCGTGCAGTTTTTCGGTGCCGGACAGATCCATGAAGGCTTCGTCCAGTGACAGCGGTTCCACATCCGGCGTCAACTCGTTCATCATTTCGCGTACGGCGCGGCTCACCTCGGCATAGACCTGCATCCGGGGCTTGATTACCACTGCATCGGGGCAAAGCTTCAGCGCCTGAAACATCGGCATCGCGGATTTGACGCCGCGGATACGCGCCACATAACAGGCGGTGGAGACCACCCCGCGCCGCCCACCGCCGATGATCACCGGCTTGTCGGCCAGCGCCGGGTCATCGCGTTTCTCAACGCTGGCATAGAAGGCATCGCAATCCATATGGGCGATGGTCAGCGAAAACAGCTCGTCATGCACCTTGACGCGCGGACTGCCGCAGGCCGGGCAACGCAGTGGGCGCCGCTGCGGCGGTGCGATCTGGCGCAGGCAGTCCCGGCACAGGGCGGAAGACTGCGAAGATGTGGATGAGGCGGGCATGGCAGGCGGGTAGGGGGCTTCGTTGAAACGGTGCAGGATGAGTTTACTCCGGCCCGGCAATATTGTCTTTAGGCCATCGCGGGGCCATGTTCATGTCATGACATTTTCAGGTGCAAAACTGGCCTTGTTTCTGGGCCAGAAAATCGTGGTCATCCTGCGCGATGACAAGCCCGACATTCCCTATCCCGGTCATTGGGATCTGCCCGGCGGCGGACGGGAGCAGGAGGAAAGCCCCGAGGTTTGCGCGCTGAGAGAAACCGAGGAAGAGATCGGGCTGCAACTGGCCCCGTCTGATCTGGTCTGGTCGCGCCGCTACAGTCGGCCACGCGGATATGTCTGGTTCTTTGTCTCCCATCAGCCTGCGGGATTGGTGTCGGACATCCGCTTGGGTTCGGAAGGGCAGCGGTGGGCTCTGATGGATCCGCGGGAGTATTGCGAACATCCCCTTGCTGTGCCGCATTTCGCCGAACAGCTCTCGGGCTATCTGAGCGAGGCCAGAGCTTAGCGTCGGGCGCTGTGGAGGTTTTTCAAGAAAAATCCCCCGCGCGAAACGGCGGGGGCAGGTGACGAACCTCAGGAAGAAGAGTTCGTCTGGGGAGTGTTGAGACCAGAATCGCCGATCCGACTCCCTGACGCAAATTTTGCACTTCCCCGAAATGGATGCTCTGCCACAGCCTGTGCTTTTCCGGGCACAGCTGTGTGGCGGCTCTGGGGAGGTCAGTTTTGGTATTCTAGTTAAATATTATGAGGTTGACGTAGGGTTAGGTCGGTTTTCAGGAAATTTCGGCGGGAAATATTTTGCCGACCATGTCGTGCAAATTCTGCCTGAAAATTGGGCAAACCGCAGTGGTAAGGTTTGCCTGATGGGCGCGGCGGCCAAGACGGACGCACTGACCGCCACCCCTGATACGGTTATTGGGACTGCGTTCAGCCGCAATGCGGCTCGCTGGACTACAGGCTGCGCAGCTCGGTCAGAATGTCTTCGGCGGCCTTGCGCGGGTCTGCTGCCTTCCAGATCGGGCGACCGACAACGATGTGATCGGCGCCATCGGCAATGGCGCTGGCCGGGGTGGCAACGCGTTTCTGGTCTCCCAGATCCGCACCGGCCGGGCGCACGCCGGGGGTGACGATCAGCTTGCCCGCTGCCTCGGGCAGGGCGCGGATCAGGGCGGCTTCCTGCGGGCTGGCGATCACCCCGTCGGCTCCGGCGGCAAAGGCATTTCCTGCACGCTCCTGCACCAGATCGCGGATCTCTCCGGGTTTGATCAGCGCCCCATCAAGGTCATCGCGATCCAACGAGGTCAGGATGGTGACGGCGAGGATCTTCATGTCCTTGCCTGCCGCGCCTTCCTTGGCCGCGCGCACCACATAGGGGTCGCCATGCACTGTCAGGAAATCCAGATCGAACTGCGCCAGCCCGCGCACGGCGTTTTCCACCGTGGCGCCGATGTCGAACAGTTTCATATCGAGGAAGATCCGCTTGCCCAGCTCCTGCTTCATCTCATTCGCCAGCGCCAGCCCGCCGCCGGTCAGCATGCCAAGACCGATCTTGTAAAAGGACACCGCATCGCCAAGCCGCTCGGCCAGTTTCAATCCTTCGATTGCGTTGGGAACGTCCATGGCAACGATCAGGCGGTCGTCGGCAATCGGGGTAGTGGCAGACATGGCGGGTCTCCGGTTTTGTGAAAACGTGACAGGGGATGCGGAATTGCGCTTTCCTAATCCGCACGGGGCGGTTGGGAAAGCCTAAAAAACAAGGCATTTGGCGCAGCGCCTGCCCATGAGAATTTGATTGAGGTCAGAGATTTTGCATCTCTTTGCGGTCAATATGCTCTTGAAGAGGGGGCGAGACCTCCCAAATTGGAGTGTGAGGCCCGGACCGGGGCGTGCCGCAAAGCGGGCGCTGCCATATTGATCGGGCGCTTGTAAAAGGAGAGAGAGATGGACTTGACCAAGTTCACTGAGCGTGCACGCGGTTTCGTGCAGGCGGCGCAGACAATTGCACTGCGCGAAGAGCACCAGCGCATGGTACCCGAGCACCTTTTGAAAGCTTTGATGGATGACGATCAGGGGCTTGCTGCCAACCTGATCACCCGCGCGGGCGGCGATGCCACCCAGGTTGCCGGATCTGCGGATGCGGCTGTTGCCAAGTTGCCCAAGGTCAGCGGCGACGGCAGCCAGATGTATCTGGATCAGCAGACCGCCAAGGTGCTGGATGAAGCCGCCAAGATTGCCGACAAGGCAGGCGACAGTTTTGTCCCGGTCGAGCGTGTCCTGATGGCTCTTTGCATGGTGAAATCCAAGGCCAAGGACGCGCTGGAGGCAGGCAATGTTTCTGCCCAGAAGCTGAACGAGGCGATCAATGACATTCGCAAGGGCCGCACCGCCGACAGCGCCACGGCCGAAGAAGGCTATGACGCGCTGAAGAAATACGCCCGCGACCTGACCGAAGCCGCCCGCGAGGGCAAGATCGACCCGATCATTGGCCGGGACGAGGAAATCCGCCGCGCCATGCAGGTGCTGAGCCGCCGCACCAAGAACAACCCGGTGCTGATCGGTGAGCCGGGCGTCGGTAAGACCGCCATCGCCGAGGGCATGGCGCTGCGCATCGTCAATGGCGATGTGCCTGAGAGCCTGCGCGACAAGCAGCTTCTGGCGCTGGACATGGGGGCGCTGATCGCCGGTGCGAAGTACCGCGGTGAGTTCGAAGAACGCCTTAAGGCGGTCCTGACCGAAGTGACCGAAGCCGCCGGTGAGATCATCCTGTTCATCGACGAGATGCACACCCTAGTGGGGGCGGGCAAATCCGATGGTGCCATGGATGCGGCCAACCTGATCAAGCCTGCGCTTGCACGGGGTGAGCTGCACTGCATCGGCGCAACCACGCTGGATGAATACCGCAAGTACGTCGAAAAAGACGCAGCCCTTGCCCGCCGGTTCCAGCCGGTGATGGTGTCCGAGCCGACGGTGGAGGATACGATCTCGATCCTGCGCGGCATCAAGGAAAAATACGAGCTGCACCACGGTGTGCGCATCGCCGATGCGGCGCTGGTGGCGGCGGCGACCCTGTCGAATCGTTATATCACCGACCGTTTCCTGCCGGACAAGGCCATCGACCTGATGGACGAAGCCGCCAGCCGTCTGCGCATGCAGGTGGACAGCAAGCCCGAAGAGCTGGACGCGCTTGACCGCCAGATCCTGCAGATGCAGATCGAGGAAGAGGCGCTGAAGCTGGAAGACGATGCCGCCTCGCGTGATCGTTTGGAGACGCTGCAGAAAGAGCTGTCGGACCTGCAGGAGCAATCTGCAGAGATGACCGCCCAGTGGCAGGCCGAACGTGACAAGCTGGCCGGCGCCCGTGATCTGAAAGAGCAGCTCGACAAGGCGCGCGCCGAACTGGATATCGCTAAGCGTGAAGGCAACCTCGCCCGTGCGGGTGAACTGTCCTATGGCGTCATTCCGGGGCTGGAAAAACAGCTGGCTGAGGCTGAGGAGAAGGAACAGCAGGGTCTGATGGTCGAAGAGGCCGTCCGCCCCGAGCAGATCGCCGGTGTTGTCGAACGCTGGACCGGGATCCCGACCTCCAAGATGCTGGAAGGCGAGCGTGAGAAACTGCTCCGGATGGAAGACGATCTCCATGCCCGCGTGATTGGTCAGAACTCTGCCGTGACGGCGGTCGCCAATGCGGTGCGCCGGGCACGTGCGGGGCTCAACGATGAGAACCGCCCGCTGGGCAGCTTCCTGTTCCTCGGGCCGACCGGTGTCGGTAAGACCGAACTGACCAAGGCCGTGGCTGAGTTCCTCTTTGATGACGACAACGCGATGGTGCGCATCGATATGTCCGAGTTCATGGAGAAACACGCGGTGGCGCGTCTGATCGGTGCTCCTCCAGGCTATGTCGGCTACGAGGAAGGCGGCGTGCTGACCGAAGCCGTGCGGCGGCGTCCTTATCAGGTGGTTCTGTTCGACGAGGTCGAAAAGGCGCATCCGGATGTGTTCAACGTGCTCTTGCAGGTGCTGGATGACGGCATGCTGACCGATGGTCAGGGTCGCACCGTGGACTTCAAGCAGACGCTGATCATTCTGACGTCGAACCTTGGTGCGCAGGCGCTGAGCCAGCTGCCCGAAGGCGCTGATGCCTCGGATGCCAAGCGCGACGTGATGGATGCGGTGCGGGCGCATTTCCGCCCCGAATTCCTGAACCGTCTGGACGAGACGATCATCTTTGATCGTCTGGCCCGCGCCGATATGGACGGCATCGTCAAGATCCAGCTCAAGCGGCTTGAGAAGCGTCTGGCCGATCGCAAGATCACCCTGCAACTGGATGAAGGTGCGCAGACCTGGCTGGCCGACGAAGGCTATGATCCGGTGTTCGGTGCCCGCCCGCTGAAGCGCGTGATCCAGCGTGCCTTGCAGAACCCGCTGGCCGAATTGCTGCTGGCTGGCGATATTCGTGACGGGGACACCGTACCGGTTTCTGCCGGGGCGGATGGTCTGATCATCGGCGACCGGATCGGAACCACCGACCGGCCCAAGCCGGACGATGCCGTGGTGCACTAAGCACCCGCTCGATCCTTGCGGATGAAACGCAGAGGGCCCGCCAGAGATGGCGGGCCTTTTCTATAATTGTGGCAGGGGCTGTTCAGAAGTCTTCCCAGGTCTCCACATTCCCCGGTGTGGCTGACTGCGCTGTCGCGTTGACTGTAGCCGCCGAAGGTGTTGCGATCGTGGCCTGTGCGCGCTGGGCGGCATTGAAGCGCACCACGTTCGCGCGGCTCTCAGTCCCGGCGCCGTTGCCGGTTCTGAACTGAGCCACTTGTTGTGACAGGTTTTTAGCGTTGTTGGCCATGATCTGGCTGGCGCCGGAGGCGTCTTCGACCATTGCGGCATTGCTTTGGGTGACTTCGTCCAGCTGTCCCATGCCCATGTTGATTTCGGACAGGGTCGCGGATTGCTCCTGCGTTCCCCGTGCGATGTCGCTGACGTGGCCGGAAATCGTGCTGACGCTTTGGATGATCGATTTCAGCTCCCCGCCGGCGCGGCCGACCAGATCGACGCCCGTGACCACATGGCCCGAGCTTTCGGTGATCAGCAGCTTGATCTCTCCGGCGGCATCGGTCGACCGTTTCGCCAGCGCCCGCACCTCGGAGGCAACCACGGCAAAGCCACGGCCTGCTTCCCCCGCCCGGGCGGCTTCGACCCCGGCGTTGAGCGCCAGCAGGCTGGTCTGGAAGGAAATGTCGTCGATGACGGTCAGAATGGTTGAGATCTTTTCCGAGGAGGCGCGGATCTGATCCATCGCATCAATGGCTTCCTGCACGACGGTGCTGCTGCCCTCGGCGGTGGTCTGCGCCTCTGTCACGATTCGCTCCACATCCTGCGCGCCCTGCGCAGCGGATTTGACGGTTGTGGTCAGCTCTTCAATGGCGGCTGCGGTCTGTTCCAGGGTTGCCGCCTGGGTTTCAGTGCGCTGTGACAGTTCTGCCGAAGACTGGCTGATGCCAGTCGCCGCGTGTTCTACAGTTTCCGACACGGATTTGACCGCCGAGATGACCGTTTCCAGCTGGGTGACCGCCGCGTTGAAATTTCCGGCCACGGCGCCAAGGTCAGGAATGTCAGAGACTGGAATGCGGTGATCCAGCGCGCCGTCGCGCAGTGCGACCAGCCCGTGCGAAATATCCTGGATCGCCTTGCGGCGGTAGGTGATGTCGGTGCCCAGCTTGATGATCTTGCGCACCTGTCCCGCCGCGTCCAGAACCGGCGCAAAGGTCGCCTGGATCCAGACTTCGGTGCCTGATTTGGACCGCATGGGGAACTGGTCGGTGAAATGCTGCCCCTGTTCAAGCGCCTGCCACAACTCCCGGAACTGAGGGCCACTGGCATAGTCTGCGGAGACAAGCATTCTGTGGGCCTTACCGGTGATTTCCTGTTCGGTATAGCCGAGGGAAGAGAGAAAATTCTCGTTTGCGCGCAGGATCGTTCCGTCGGGTGTGAATTCGATGACTGCTTGTGTCTTCTCTATGGCTGCCAATGTACCCAGCAAATCGTCTTGTTCTTGTGTGCGTTCTGCAGACTTGAATTTGAAAAACATTGGACCTCTTCTTCAGCAATGCATTTCCCGGCAGGCGGGATGAAGAAGAGATATTTTCGCGGTATTAATTTAGCATGAAATTTAGTGACTTATCGAGGGCCGCCCACAGCAGCGTCCCGCCCGGAACCGGTGATCCCGGTCCCGGGCAATCTCTGTGCTGACCGCACACACACATATATATGTGTGCGACGGGGCCGCGCCTTATTCCTCGATCGCTTCGCGGGCGATGCCGTCCAGCAGTTCCTGAATCACCTGCATCTCGCCCTCGGGGAAGGCACGGAAGCCGATGGTGATCTCTTCCTCGCCGGGGATCTGGGCGACGAAGATGTCATAGGGGCAGAACATGATGTTCATCGGGTCGGCTTCCATCACCTGCCGCGACAGCTGCGCGGAGCAGAAGGAATAGACGTCAGCCTTTTCGAACAGAACGACGTCAGAGCCGACATCGGCGCGGGTGCGTTCCAGCATATCGCCCACGTGGCTGATGTGATCGACCACCAGACCGCGGTCGGTGATGGCGCTTTCCAGGCCAAAGGTCACGTCGTCAAAGGACAGCGTGGTTTTGTAGCTGACCATGCCTTCGGCCTGGGCGCTGGCGCCGAGGGACAGGGCGGTGGCCGTGGCGGCAACGGTGGCTGCGAAAAAATTCATGATATATCTCCCTTTTGTGAGCAAAGCTCGCTTGCCCGCCCCGGCGTTCCCCCTCAGTCTGGGGCAGGGCAGGCGGTGTCTGGGCCGCGCGTCTTACTGAATATATAGGTACATAGGAGTTTTTGCATGGGTATTGCGGCGAATGCCATAGAATTCCTGGCGCTTGCATTTGTTTTTGCGCTGGGGGCGGTCGGGCTGCTGTTGCTGGTCCTGTTTCTTGTGGACAGGCTTCAGACCGAGGATGCGATCCGGCGCAACTACCCTGTCATCGGACGCTTCCGGCATCTGTTCAGCACGCTAGGCGAATTCTTCCGTCAGTATTTCTTTGCCATGGATCGCGAAGAACTGCCGTTCAACCGGGCGCAGCGCGACTGGGTGAGCCGCGCCAGTGAGGGCAAGGGAAACACGGTCGCCTTCGGTTCAACCCGCAATACTTCGGTGCCGGGCACGGCGATCTTCGTCAACGCACCTTTCCCGCCCCTTGATGACCAATACGCCAGTTCCGAACCCATGGTGATCGGGGCAGGGGCACGGGTGCCCTATCTGGCGCCCTCCTTTTACAACATTTCCGGGATGAGCTACGGCGCCCTGTCACGCCCCGCTGTCCGGGCGCTCAGCCGCGGCGCGCGTGAGGCGGGCGTCTGGATGAACACCGGTGAAGGCGGGCTCAGCCCGTTTCACCTTGAGGGCGGCTGCGACATTGTTTTCCAGATCGGCACCGCGAAATACGGCGTGCGCGATGAACACGGCAACCTGAGTGACGAAAAGCTGTGCAAGGTGGCCGAACATCCGAACGTGCGGATGTTCGAGCTGAAGCTGTCGCAAGGGGCCAAACCGGGTAAGGGCGGCATCCTGCCTGCGGCCAAGGTCAACGCCGAGATTGCCGAGATCCGCGGCATCCCCGAAGGCAAGGCGAGTATATCTCCCAACCGCCACCCCGAGATCGGAACGTTCGATGACCTTCTCGACATGATTTCTCATGTGCGCGAGGTCACGGGCAAACCGGTCGGGATCAAAACGGTGGTCGGCTCCGAAGCGGTGATGCGGGAAATGTTCATGAACATCGCCTCGCGCCCGGAGGATGCGCCGGACTTCATCACCATCGATGGCGGCGAAGGTGGCACCGGCGCAGCCCCCATGCCGCTGATCGATCTGGTCGGCATGTCGGTGCGCGAGGCGCTGCCGATGGTCTGTAACCTGCGCGATGAATACGGGATGAAGGAGCGCATCCGCCTGATCGCCAGTGGTAAGCTGGTCAATCCGGGCGATGTGGCCTGGGCATTGGCCGCAGGGGCCGATTTCGTGACCTCGGCGCGCGGCTTCATGTTTTCCCTTGGCTGCATTCAGGCGCTCAAATGCAACAAGAACACCTGCCCCACCGGTATCACCACCCATGATCCGCGCCTGCAAAAGGGCCTGGTGGTCGAGGATAAGGACAAGCGCGTGGCCCGGTTTGCCCGCGAGGTGATCCACGAGGTCGAAACCATCGCCCATTCCGTGGGGGTGGCCGAGCCGCGTCAGCTGCGGCGGCGCCACGTGCGCATCGTACAGGGGGATGGCACCTCCCGTCCGATGAACGAGATCATGCCAGGTTACAGTGCTATCGCGGAGTCGTGACAGGATATGTTTTGGTCCGTGGCCTCTCCCGCGCTAGCTCTGGTAACGAACATGGAAAAAGGAGCCCGCAATGGCACGTCGCTGGACCAATACCCTGACCGAGGCTGATATCACCCCCGAAGCGGCCTTCTGGAACCGCCGCCAGATCATGGCGGGCATGGCCGGGCTTGGGCTGAGCACGCTGGCGGGCGGCGCCAAGGCCGAGACGCTGGAGCCCAACAGCTGGGACGATGTGACCAGCTATTGCAACTTCTACGAATTCGGCACTGGCAAGGGCGATCCCGCAGCCTATGCCGGACAGATGACGACCGAACCCTGGAGCGTCCGGATCGATGGCATGGTTGACCGGCCCGGCGCCTATGACTTTCAGCAGATCCTCAGTGAGATGACGATCGAGGAACGCATCTACCGCTTCCGCTGTGTCGAGGCCTGGTCGATGGTGGTGCCCTGGAACGGATTCGAACTGGCGGATCTTCTGAATATGGCGGGTGTGCAGGAAGGGGCGAAATACGTGGCCTTCGAAACGCTCTATCGCCCCTCGGAAATGCCGGGCACCGCCTATCGGGTTCTGGACTGGCCCTACCGTGAGGGCCTGCGCCTTGATGAGGCGATGCATCCGCTGACCCTGATGGCCACCGGCATCTTCGGCAAACCGCTGCCAAACCAGAACGGCGCCCCCCTGCGTCTGGTGGTGCCATGGAAATACGGTTTCAAGTCGATCAAATCGGTGGTGCGCATCACCGTGACGGATCAGGAACCGCCCACCAGCTGGAACATGGCCAATGCCCGCGAATACGGATTCTACAGTAACGTGAACCCAAAGGTGGATCACCCCCGCTGGAGCCAGGCCACCGAACGGCGTATCGGCGGTGGTCTTTTTGCAGGCCGGGAGCCGACACTGATGTTCAATGGCTATGAAAAAGAGGTCGCCTCTCTTTACGAGGGGATGGATCTGGCCAAACACTTCTGATGGATGGCCTGAACCAGCTGCTGCGCCGTGTTCCGGTTTGGAGTGTCTATCTGCTGGGCCTCCTGCCGGTGCCGGGGCTGTTCTTTCTGGGGCTCACCGGCGGCCTTGGTGTCGAGCCGGTCAAGGCGCTGGAGCACGAATATGGCGAACTGGCGCTGAAGTTGCTGGTGGCGGTGCTGGCGGTGACCCCCTTGCGCCGTTACGCCGGGCTGAACCTGATGCGGTTCCGCCGGGCGCTGGGGGTCCTCTCCTTTATATATGTGCTGTGCCACCTTTTGGTGTGGCTGCTGCTGGATGTGCAGATCCCATCCCAGATTCTCGCTGATATCCTGAAACGTCCCTATATCACCATCGGCATGGCGGCCTTTGTGCTACTCCTGCCGCTCGCGGTGACATCGAACAATGCCTCTCTGCGCCGACTCGGTCCGCGCTGGCGCATTCTGCATCGCCTGACCTATCCGGCCATTGCCCTTGGGGCGCTGCACTATGTGATGCTGGTCAAAGGGTTTCAGATCGAACCGCTGGCCTATCTGGCCGTGATTCTTACACTTCTGGCCCTGCGCCTGCCCGCAATCCGCAGAAAAGCCACCACCTGATCGTGCCTCAGGCCCATCAAATCGCTTAAAACATGGGCGCATGAAGGTTTTTTGAAAAAACCGCCCGGAATCGAAAATTTCTGCTTGCGCCTTCCGGCCCTTAGGACTAGAACCCCCTTCACCGGCGGCGCTGAGGCGCTACGGGGCGCGGCGGAGACGCTGCTGACGGATCGGAAAGACGGTTGAGACGCTCAGGAGAGACTGAGGCATCTTTGAGGATGAGGCAGGCGGGCGCGCTGAGAGATTGGCGCATCTGTTTGTTTTGGCCGCTGGGTGTTGCTCTTTGACATTGATAGATAACTGAAGAGATATGTGGGCGGTTTGGTTCATTTCGATGGATCAACGTCTGTATATCGCGCTGGTAGGAATTTCGGTTCCGATGATCCAGTGTCAGCTTCACTGTTTGTACGGCTTCGGTTTCTTTTGAAACCAAGCACACAAACAGAGACTTTCATCAGGATTAGCCTCCTGGTGAAGATGTGCAGAGGTTCGAACGTCAAGGATATGCGAGCAATCGCATTTCAACTTGAGAGTTTGA